>JANMAT010000072.1:0-43370 GCA_031359995.1 Actinomycetes bacterium | reverse complement strand
TGTGGTGGGCACGTGCGGACTCGAACCGCAGACCCCTACCGTGTCAAGGTAGTGCTCTAACCAACTGAGCTACGCGCCCGTAGCGCTTCCACGATAGCAGCCGCGCCACCGGGCGGCCCAGACGGTTCGCCGCTCGCCAGGGTCAGTCGACCTTGAGGCGCAGGGCGATCTCGTTGGCCAGCAGGCGGCCCGAGCGGGTCAGCACGACCCGGGTACCCCGCGCCTCGACGAGCCCGTCGAGCTCGCCGGCGTCGAGCACCTCGGCCGGCACGCCGTCACGCGTGCGCAGCGCGAGCTCCAGCCGTTCGAAGCGACGCGTCGGCTCATCGAGGGTCTCCCCCGCCGCTTCGGTGCTCTCCCCCGCCTGCACCGCCTCGAGGTAGCGCTCGGGGGTGCGCAGGTTCCACCAACGCCGACCCGACGTGTGCGAGTGCGCGGCGCAGCCGAACCCGCGGTAGTCACCCTGGGCCCAGTAGAGCAGGTTGTGCGCGCACTCGTGACCGGGCCGGGCCCAGTTCGAGATCTCGTAGTTGGCCCGACCGGCGCGGCCGAGCACCTCGTCGGCCAGCTCGTACTTGCCGGCTTGGTCGTCGTCGTCGGGGTGTCGTTCGGGGGTGGCCGCCAGCGGGGTCCCCGGCTCCACGGTGAGGCCGTACGCCGACACGTGCGGTGCCTCGAGCGCCAGCGCCGCGTGCAGCGTGGCCTCCCAGTCGGCCACGGTCTCGCCGACGGCGCCGTAGATGAGGTCCATGTTGAACGTGGGCATGCCGCCCTGGCGCACGTGGTCCACCGCCCGGGCGACGTTGGCCGGGTCGTGGGTGCGGCCGAGCGCGGCCAGCACGTGGGGCACCATCGATTGCACGCCGAGGCTCACGCGGTTCACGCCGTGCTCGACGTAGGCCGCGATCAGCTCGGGCGTCACCGTGTCCGGGTTGCACTCCACCGTGACCTCGCCGCCGGGCACCTTCGGCACGGCGTCGAGCACCCGGCCCAGCACATGACCCGGCAACAGCGAAGGGGTACCGCCGCCCACGAACACGGTCGTGGCGATGGGCATGCCCGCGGCCACCGACCGTTCGATGTCCGTGACCAGCGCGTCCACGTATGCGTCGCGCAGGTGGTCACGGTCGGTCCAGGTCGCGAAGGCGCAGTAGTCACAGCGCTTCGCGCAGAACGGGATGTGGAGGTACACGCCGAACGCGTCGGTCACGCGTCCGAGGCTACGGCGTCCGCTGGTCGCTCACCGCGACTGGTGGCCGATGACCACCAGCCGCGAGCGCGAACGACGGGACCGCAGGCCGGTGTCTCAGCCCTGGCGCTGGAAGCGCAGGCCGAGCTCGTCGAGCTTGGCCGGCGTCATCTCCGCGGTGGTGTCCAGGATGCAGGCGATGGCCCGCATGTCGTCGTTGCGGATCGTGATGACCCGCCCGTTGAAGTCCTGGCGCTGCACCTGGATCATGCGCAGGTAGCGACCGAGCATCCGGAACTCGGGACCGCGCAGCTCCTCGAGCCGGGTCAGATCGATGGCGATCTTCACCGGACCGGACTCACCGCGGGCGCTGGGGTCGCCACCCTCGCCCAGGAATGCGGGGCCGTCGTCGGCCGGCAGCAGCTGGTCGACGGGCACGTTGTAGAACCGGGCCAGCCGCTGGAGCCGGGGTACCGAGATGGCCCGCTCGCCCCGCTCGTAGGCGCCGAGCACCGACGCCTTGAACTCCTGCCGCGAGGAGGCCTCGACCTCCTGCAACGACAGGCGCTTCTGGCGCCGGATCGCACGCAATCGCTCGCCGACGCGGCGCCCGTAAGGCGTCATCGACAGCTCTTCAGCAGTCACTTCTTCGTCCATGATCTCCGCCAATCACGTTGTCCTTCTGGGAACAACTTCACCGTATGTGTCACCTGGCCACGCTGAGCGGGCTTGACCGAATCAAGAGCACGCTGGGTGGCCAACCTAGAGGGTTTGCCCAGCTCAGCGACGTCTTCTGACATGCCGGAATGGTTACGTCGCGTAAGAGAACACCAAGCCACTTCGCAATGCGGCCAGGATCGCACCCGAAGTGATGGCCGCAGTCTCCGCGCGCAGGACGTGGTCACCGAGCACGACCGTAGCGGACGCCGCCGCGACCTCGTTCGCGGACCATCCGCCCTCGGGTCCCACGACGATGCTCGGCCTCGTCAACGATGCACGACCACCGTCCATGACGGCCATGGCCGCACCGCCGGCGAGCACGTCAGCCAGGCTCGTGAGCGGCGCCACCTGGGCCGACCAGGAGCGGCGCGACTGCATGGCCGCTTCCCGTGCGACCCGGACGAGGCGCTCGTGCTGACGTTGCGCGCGCACCGCGTCCCACCGCACGACGCACCGCTCGGCCAGCACCGGCACGATGCGGTCGATCCCGAGCTCGGTGAGCTTCTGCACGACGAGCTCGTTGCGCTCACCTTTCAACACCGCGAATGCCACGGTGAGCGCGGGCTGGCGCGCCGCGTCGAAGGCGATCTCGCCCACCGGCACGAGGGCGGGACCGAGCTTCACCCATCGCCACCGGCCGCGACCGTCGCTGACGGTGATGAGCTCGTCGGCTCGCAACCGCAGCACCCGCTCGAAGTGGTGACGATCGTCGTCGTCGAGCTCGGGCGCGTCGAGATCGTCGACGAAGGCGTGGGCCGACGCCGACCAACGAGGAGCCGGTGTCGCCGGCGCGCTCACCGGAAAGCCGACTTGATGCGGCCGAGCAGGCTCTGGTCGGGCGGCACGACCGACTCGCCGCGCTCCTCGGCGAAGCGGCGCAGCAGGTCCTCCTCGGTGCGCGAGAGCTTCGTGGGCACTTCGACCTCGATGACCACGCGCAGATCGCCGCGACCGCGTCCCTGCACGTGCGGCACGCCCCGGCCCCGCAGGCGGAACTCCCGGGCGTGCTGGGTGCCGGGCGGCACCACGAGGTCCTCGGTGCCGTCGAGCGTCTCGAAGCGCAGGTGCGTACCGAGCGCGGCCTGCGCGACCGAGATCGGAAGGTTCGCGACCAGGTCGTCGCCCTCGCGCTGGAAGCGCTCGTGGGCCCGCACGCGCAGGTGCACGTACAGGTCGCCCGGCGCCCCACCGCGTGGCCCCACCGCGCCCTTGCCGCTCAGGCGCAGCGTGGACCCGTTGTCGACTCCGGCAGGCACGTCGATGGAGAAGGTGGGCTCTTCGATGCGACGGCCCTCGCCGTTGCACTCGGTGCAGGGCGTCACGATGATCTGGCCGGCCCCACCGCAGCGCGGGCACGGCCCGGCGGTGACCATCTGACCGAGCAGGCTCTGGCGCACGCGGCGCACCTGTCCGGTGCCGCTGCACTCGACGCACGTGACGGGCTTGGTGCCCATGCCCGCCCCGGTGGTGCCGCACTCGGTGCAACCGACCCAGGTGCGCACCTTGACCGGCAGCACGGTGCCGAACACCGCGCCCTCGAACTCGAGCTCGGCGACGACCTCGAGATCCTGACCGCGCGGCGGTGCGGCGGGGCCACCGCGGCCACCACCACCACCACCACCGCCTCCGCCACCACCGAACGGCGAGCCCTGCCCGAAGAACGCCTCGAAGATGTCGCCCAGCCCGCCGCCGCCGCCGAACATGTCGCCGGCGTTGCCCGATGCGGCCCCCCCGACCCCGGCCTCACCGAAGCGGTCGTAGCGGGCCCGCGTCTGCGGATCGGACAGCACCTCGTAGGCCTGGGCGACCACTTTGAACTTCTCCGCCGCGTCGGGATCGTCGGGGTTGGCGTCGGGGTGGAGCTCGCGGGCCTTCTTGCGGTAGGCGCGCTTGAGCTCGTCGGCCGACGCCGCCCGCGCGACGCCGAGCAGGGCGTAGTAGTCGGCCATGGCCGATCAGCCTTCCACTTCGGTGATCCGGGCGCCGAGCTGCTGGCTCACGATCTCGACCGCCGCGAGGGCATGGGGGTAGTTCATGCGGGTCGGCCCGAGCACGCCCACGGTGCCCACGGGTTCACCGTCGACCAGGTAGGGCGCGACGACGACCGAGCAGGCGGCCAGAGGTTCCACACCGTGCTCGGCGCCGATGGCCACCGACAGGCCGCGACCGATCACGTCACGCAGCAGCGTGACGACGACGTACTGCTGCTCGAGCGTGGCCAGCACGTTGCGCACGATGTCGACGGCGTCGAACGCCGCCGCCATGCGGGCCGCCCCGCCGACGTAGATCGGCGTCTCCTCGGGCGTGATGCGGGGCGACAGCGCCTCGATGGCCCGCTGGCACAGGAGGTCGACGGTGACATCGCCCGCGGCGGGCGGCGTGGCCACCCCGGCGAGCACCTGGTTGACGAGGTGCTTGGTGAGGTGGGCCGTCGCGGCGGCGAGCCCCACCTCGGTGGTGTCCTCGGGGAGCTCGAGCGTCTCGTTGACGACCGTGCCGTTCGACAGCACCAGCACCACGGTGGCCACGCGCGTCGACAGGCCGACGAGTTGCACGCTGCGCACGTGCGCAGCCTCGGTGGCCGGGCCCACGACGACGGCCGCGTAGTCGGTGAGCCGGGACAGCAGACGGCTGGAATCGGCCAGCATCTGCTCCACGGCACGGTGGGTGGTCGTGAAGAACTCGCGGACCTCTTCGGCGCGCGCGGCGTCGAGGTGGCCGGGCGTGGTGAGGTGGTCGACGAAGTAGCGGTAGCCCTTGTCGGTGGGGATGCGGCCCGCCGAGGTGTGGGGCTGGATGAGGTAGCCCTCCTGCTCCAGCACCGCCATCTCGTTGCGGATGGTGGCGGGCGACACGCGGACGTCCTGCGCCCGGGCGACGTGACCGGAGCCCACGGGCTGGGCCGTCTCGATGTACTCCCGTACGACGGCCTTCAGGATCGCCGTCTTGCGCTCGTCCAACATCGTTCGCTGTCACCTCCCCGTCGAGGCTGATTGGCACTCGATCCTATCGACTGCCAACGCCGACGCGGCGAACGGCACCCGAACGAGCGCCACCGGCGCTAGGCCGCGCCGGTGGCGGCGTACCGGGCGAGGGCCTCGTCACGCTCGGTTGCGTGGTCGACCATGGGGCCCTCGGCGCCCAGGGGAAGGCCCTGGGGCGCCGTCCACGGGGCGTGGACGTACCGGTCGGCCACCACGGCCAGTTCTGGCACCCAATGGCGCACGTAGGCCCCGGCCGGGTCGAACTTCTGGCCCTGGCTGACGGGGTTGAACACCCGAAAGTACGGCGCCGCATCGGTGCCCGTGCCCGCCGCCCATTGCCAGCCGTGGTTGTTGGACGCCAGATCGCCGTCGACGAGGTGGCGCAGGAAGTGGGCCGCGCCCCACTGCCACGGCAGGTGCAGGTCCTTCACGAGGAAGCTGGCCACCACCATGCGGACCCGGTTGTGCATCCAGCCGGTGGCCAGCAACTGGCGCATGCCGGCATCGACGAAGGGGTACCCGGTGCGGCCCGCGGCCCACGCCGCGAACCGTCGGCGGGCGGCGGCGTCGGTGTCGAGCGCCATGGCGTCCATCCGCTGCTGCAGGTTGTGCCAGCCCGACCGGGGCCGGTTGCGCCACACATCGGCGTAGAACTCGCGCCAAGCCAGCTCGGACCGGAACGTGGAGGCGCCGGGCCCGTCGCCCAGGTGGGCCAGCACCTGGCGGGGATGGACGGTGCCGAAGCGCAGGTGGGCCGAAAGACGGCTGGTGCCGTCGACCGCGGGCAGGTCGCGCTGCTCCCGGTAGCCGGCCAGCGCCTCGACCAGGAAGACGTCGAGACGATCGTGAGCGGCCGCCTCGCCCGGCGCCGGCAGGGCGGCCCGCACGGTCTCAGGCAGCGCCTCCACCGCGGCCAGGGCCGGGATGCCGTCGCACGAGACAGCCGGGGCGCCGAGCCAGTCCACGGACGGCGCCGGTTGCGGCGCGTCCCAGCCGGTCGCCTCCCAGGTCCGCCGGAACGGCGTGAACACGGCGTAGGGCGTGCCGTCGCCCTTGCGCACGCGGCCCGGCGGCACGGCGTAGGGCGACCCCGTCAGCGTGAGGTGGCGCCCGTCGGCCCGCAGGCGCGCGGCGACCAGGGCGTCACGTCGCTGGCCGTAGACCCCGCCGTCGTCGGCGGCCACCACACGGACGGCGCCGAGGTCGGCGGCGAAGGTGGGTACGACCGCGGCGGGGTCGCCGTGGCGCACCACCAGCGCGCCGCCCATGGACGCGTCGAGCGAGCGCAGGCAGGCGAGCAGGAACGCCAACCGGGGTGCGCCGGCGCGGGTGAGGAACACGGGGTCGAGGACGAACAACGGGACCACCGGCCCGTCGGCGGCCGCGGCGGCGAGGGCGGGGTTGTCGGCCAGGCGGAGGTCGCGACGGAACCAGCAGACGGACGGGCGGGACATCGCCGCCAGTGTGGCGATCGTGCGGGCCAGATGCCCGATCGAGCCCGCAAAGTCCTCAAGAGTTCGTCAAGGCACCCGCGGATCGTCAACGGATCGTGAGCATCCAGCGACCTGAAATCCCTGGTCGCGCCCCGCGTTGAGGGTTCCCAGAGCCCGCCTGAACCCGAACGTGACAAACAGCTTGAAGTTCTAAAGCTGGTGTCTTAGCCCGTCGATAACCCAAGCGTGCCGCTGACCACCGCTCCCGTGATCGACCGACCGGATGACGGCGGGACTCTGCCCGCCTGGGCCGGACCCGCCCGCGACCGCCTGGTGGAGCTCGAAGACATCTTCGCCCGCATGCGCACCGCCGCGGCCCTGCGCAACCGCCTCGCCTACCCGGCGGCCGGTCTGCACCGGTTCCCGACGGTCGTGATCACCCGACGGGCCTGGGCGGCCGAGGTGAGCCACGAGCCCGGCCTGTTCCCAGTGGGCGCCACGTGGGTCACCTACAAGGTTCGCGTCGGCTACGACGACGGCAGCCGCGACACGTGGGTGGCCGAGGCCGACGGGCGCTTCTGCGTCGTCGTCGCCGACGACGCCGGCGCCGACGTGCCCCCCGCCGAGTGGCAGCTCCACACGGCCGAGGGCCACGTGCTCACGCCCGACGAGCTCGCCTGGTTCGACCAGCTGCCCCGTTCGGTGCTGGTGCCCCGCCTCAGCGGACCCCGCCTGACCCGATCGGCGAGCCGGGCCCTGTACGACGGCGAGGCCGCCCGAGGCGAGCTGATGTACTCCCAGCGCGGCCTCGTCCACAAGGTCGTCGGGCAGTACCGCCGCCAGCTCGTCAACGACGCCGTCGCCATCGACGTGGAGGACCTGGAGCAGGTCGCCCTGCAGCGCATCCTCGAGCTGGCCTCCCGCCGCTACGCCGGACCTGCCTCGCGGCGACCGAGCACGGCGGCATGGTCGAAGGTCGCCATGCGCGAGGTCGGCAACGCCATCAAGGCCGAGATCGCCGCCATCACCGGCATCTCCGTCGAGTTCCGCCAGCTCCTCAGCTGGTTCCGCGGCACGCCCGGGGATCGTCTCCGCCACCCGGCCGCCGTCGCCCGTGACATGGCGTTCGCCGCCGGCGTGACCCGCCTCGTGCAGGCCCACCGGGCGACCGACCGCGAGTCGGGTACCGAGCTCCTGCAGGCGATGCTCGACGACGGCCGCGCCGTCTACCTGCCTGCCGGCGGCGACCCCGAGCTGAAGACCATGGCCCGCGACGCCGGCCTGTTCGTGGTCGCGCCGCGGTCGTCGCTCGCCGAGATCGAGCGGGCCCAGCGCCACTGCGATCTCCCCGATCTCGCCCTCGACGCCCCCGCGGGCAACGAGAGCGACGCCACGATGGCCGACATCCTGGTCGCTGACCGCGACCACCGCTTCGACGCGGTGGAGGTCGAGCTCTTCCTGGAGCAGACCTTCGCCGCACATGGTCTGAGCGAGCTCGAAGCCGACGTCTGGTGCGCCCGTACGGGCGTGCACGGCGGCGGTGCCGACGAGCTCCCAGAGATCGCCGTGGACTTCGGTCTCGACGGTCGAGCCGAGGCCCGGGCGGCCCTGCGCCGGGCGTGGAGAAAGTTGAGCTCCGTGGGTGAAGAGCTCCGTCGGGCAGCCGCCTGACGAACCCCGGCCCGAAGAATTCCGACACGGCCCTTGAACCCCGTGTCGGTGGGCCGACACCCCCGCTGCCGGAGGGAACCGGCACCCCGGACCGCAAGGTCCGTGGACCTACACGGAGGTAACACCACCAATGCGTATCAACGCCAACATCGCCGCCATCAACGCCTCGCGCAACCTGATGGTGAGCAACGAGAACATGAGCAAGTCGCTCGAGAAGCTGTCGTCCGGCTACCGCGTGAACCGCGCCGCCGATGACGCAGCCGGTCTGTCGATCTCGGAAGGCCTCCGGGCCGAGATCCGGGGCAACACGCAGGCCCAGCGCAACGCTCAGGACGGCATCAGCTACATCCAGACGACAGAAGGCGCCCTCACCGAGGTCCACAGCATGCTGCAGCGCATGCGTGAACTGGCCGTGCAGGCGGCCAACGGCGGCACCGGCGACAAGGGTGTGGCCGAGCAGGCCGAAGTCGACTCCCTCGTGGCGGAGATCAAGGGCATCGGCGCCCGCACGACCTTCTCGGGCAACGCCGTGTTCGCTGACTACAGCACCACCAACCTGGCCTTCCAGGTCGGTGCCCACGCCAGCGACACCCTGAGCGCCATCACGCAGAACTTCTCGCTCGACCCGACCGCGACCGGCGTGTTCTCCGCCGCCCTCTCGATCAACCTCACGTCGCTCTCGGGTGCGACGGCGGCCATCACGGCCATCGACACGGCCATCGCTGACGTGTCGAAGGTCCGTGGCAGCCTCGGTGCGTCGCAGAACCGTCTCGAGCACACCGTGGCCAACCTGGGTGTGGCCGTGGAGAACCTGACCGCTTCGGAGAGCCGGATCCGCGACGTGGACATGGCGACCGAGATGGTCAACTTCACCCGCTCCCAGATCCTCAGCCAGGCGGGCACCTCCATGCTCGCTCAGGCCAACCAGGCCCCGCAGAGCATCCTCAGCCTCCTGCGGGGCTGACGACGCCGGACGCGGCATCACCATGACCGACGCCCCGCCCGCCACCGGCGGGCGGGGCTCAGGTCGCAGATGACGGGACGTGAGCGACGATGCCACAGATATCGAACACGATCGACACCGCGTCGCTCGTCAGCCAGCTCATGGCCGTCGAGCGCATCCCCCAGGACCAGCTGAAGCAGCGGGTCTCCTCGCTGCAGACCAAGCAGAGCGCCTGGGCCCAGATCGGCAACCAGATCACTTCCATGCAGAACGCCGCGGATGCGCTCGCGCCCGTCGGTTCACTGTCGAAGCTGATGACCGCCACTTCGTCCGCCGATGCATCCATCGGCGTGCGCGTGACCGGCATCGCCGCATCGTCGACCAGCTCGATCGAGGTGGTGAACCTCGCGACGACCCACTCGATGGTGAGCACCGACTCCTTCGCCGACACGGCCGCCTCCGACGGAGGCCGCACGCTGTCGTTGACGGCGGGAGGCACGACCACGTCCTTCTCGTCGACCGATGGCACGATCGGCGGTCTCGTCGACGCCGTGAACGCCAGCGCCGTCGGGGTCAGGGCCAAGCTGCTTCAGACCACCGGCGGCAACTACCAGATGATCCTGACGGCCACGAAGAGCGGCGCCGCCGCCAACTTCACCGCCGGCGGCAGCGGGTGGACAGGCATGACGACGGCCACCACCGGTGTCGACGCGACCGTCAAGGTCGACGGCGTCACGGTGAAGCGCGCCTCGAACATCGTGATCGACCTCGTGAACGGCGTAGAGCTGACCCTCAAGCAGCCCACGGCATCGCCGGTGTCGGTCGCGGTCGCTCGCGACGACGACTCGGTCGTCGGCAAGGTCAAGGCCATGGTCGACGCGACCAACGGTCTCATCGCGGCGGTCAAACGCACCACGGCAACGGCGGCCACCGCCGCCGCTCGTGGCCCACTGGCCGGCGACAGCACGGCGATTGCCCTGGCCGACTCCGCACGAAACGCCATCGCCGCGGGCATCACCGGCACCGACGGGAAGGTGCGACCCGCATCGACCCTCGGCATCTCGCTCAACCGCGACGGCTCCATCGCCTTCGACGAGGCCAAGCTCCGGGCATCGCTCACCGGTGATCCGGCCGGGGTGACCGCCAGCCTCGGGCGCGGTGGCTCGTCGTCGATACCCGGGGTGAGCGTCACGTCCGTGCTGTCGACCTCGACGCCCGGACCGCACGCCATCTCGATCACCCAGATCGCCAGTGCCAGCGCCCTCGTGGGCGTGCCGGTCCCAGCGCCGCCGGCCGGCTCGACGATCAACATGACCGTGACGACGCCCAACGGCACCGCCACGGTCACCTTCAACGCCGGGGCGAGCTACGCCGCGACGGCGGCGAACCTGACGCTGGCAATGAACCGCTCCGGCCTCAGCATGGAGGCCGGCGCGGATGGCGGCGTGTTCAGCCTCACCGAGAAGCGACCGGGTTCCCGGAACACCTTCTCGGTCTCCGGTGGGAGCGATCTCGGACTCAGTGGGAGCGCGACCGCCGGTACGGATGCACTGGCCACGATCGACGGCACCGCCGTGACCGGCCAGGGCGCGTCCATCGTCTACAAGGGTGCGGCTCTGTCGGTCGGCGTCACGACGACGCAGATGGCCAACGGCCCCCTCACCGGTACCTTCCAGATCACCGATGGCCTGGCCGGCGCCCTGTCCCGCGTCGGTGGCACCGTCACCAACGGTGTCGTCGTCACGGCCAAGTCCGGCCTCGACAGCCAGGTGAAGGATCTCCAGACCCGCATCGATCGCTACGACGACACCTTGAAGCAGAAGGAAGACCTGCTCAAGAAGAAGTTCGCATCGATGGACACCGTGCTCACCCGCCTGCAAGGCCAGATGTCGTCGCTCAACAGCTTTGTCGCCAGACTCGGCTGAGCCGAGCGTCAAGGAGCCCATTCCCCATGCCTGCCCTCGCCACACCCGGCTACAGCGCCTACGCCGCGTCCTCCACCGCGACCGCCAGTCCTGCGGAGATCGTCCGCATGGCGTACGCGCGCATCGTCACCGCCTGCGACCGCATGGTCCGGGCGGCCGAGACCCGCAAGACCGGTTGGATCGAGACCTTCAACGCCGAGAGCCTGCGGGCCCAGGCGTTGCTGCTCGAGCTCACCGGGATGCTGTCCGTGGACAGCGACAACGCCGAGGTCGCCGGCTTGGCGGGCAACCTGGCGGCGCTCTACCGGTTCTGCATCGACGAGCTCGTCGCCGCCAACCTGGCCAAGGACAGTCGCCGGTGCGCGTTCGTGCGCTCGACGGTCGACGGGCTGGGCTCGGCATGGGAAGCCAGCGTTTGCCGATGACCGCGACGCTCACGCTCGACGCCTGGCGCGATGCCCTCGAGGCCGCCCTCGCCGACGACTCCGATGAGTCATGGGCGCGGGCGCTCGAGGCCTCGGCTGACGACGTCGAGCTGGTGTTCGAACCCGATGACGTCGACCGCCATCTCGAGGAGCTGCGCGAGCTCGGTGACCGCCTGGCCACGCGACACGCGCTCACCCTCGACGAGCTCGACGCGGTGACCGACGAGCGCCGTCACCTCGTGACCCACAGTCGCGCCGTGACCAGCTACCGCATGGCCGAGTCGCTCGCCCCCGTCGAGCGCCTGATGCGCATGATGTGGGTCGGCTGAGCCCAGCGAGGCCGAGTCAGCGACGCCTGAGCACCGCCGCAGACTCCCCCATCAGACCCGTTGAACGACCGCCGCGACCATGCGGCGGTCCGTTGCGCGTCCGGGGTGCTGTGACCGGCGCGACACCATCCGGGCCTGGAACGCGGGTGCCGGCGTGCCGACACGATCCGTAACTTCCGGCCCGCTGACGTCGCCCGACTCAGGACTCCCTCAAGAGGCCGCCGCGAGTCTCAGGTTCCCTTGAGGAACGCCGAAGTTCTCAGTACTCCGAACGGACTCGGAGACGGCAGTGCATGGATGCCAAGCAGAGGATCCGCATTGTCATGATCGATCCGCTTCTCGGAACCGTCGAGTACGCGCTGGGGGGTCTCCAGATGCGCACCGACGCGATCGCCGACAACATGGCGAACACGAACACGCCGCTGTACCAGGCCAAGCGCGTCGCGTTCGAGGACAGCCTGTCCGCCGCGATACGCGGCGGGCAGCCCGTTCCCGATGCCGACCCGCGGGTCACCGCCGGTCTGGCCATCCCCGACAGCCAAGGCAACACGGTGCACCTCGAGACCGAGATGTCCGAGATGACCAAGACCGCGCTGGCCCGCCAGACGCTGACCTCGGGCTTCAACTACAAGGTCGGCCTGTACAAGATCGCGACGGGCAACAAGTGAGCGGCCCGTTCACCTCGATCGACATCGCTCTCACCGGGATGGGCTTCGCCCACTACTGGCAGGAGACGGTGTCGCACAACCTCGCCAACATCAACACGGTGTCGACGTTCGACAAGCCCTTCCGGGCCCGGGTGGTGGTGGCGCAGACGATCGATCCGTCGGCGCCGTCAGGCGGAGGTGTAGCCGTGGGCCAGGTGTACAACCAGGCCGGCGATCCCGCCATGCTCTTCCAGCCCGACAGCCCGCTGGCCAACAAGGACGGCTACGTCGCCGCACCTGTCGTGGACCTGGCCGGCCAGATGTCGGACCTCATCCTCGCCTCCCGCATGTACCAGGCGAACATCACCGTTCACAAAGAGGCCCGTGAGGCCCTCGAATCGGCCACGGGCCTCGGGAGGTAGTGATGGCAGTCACCCCGATCACCGGCATCGGTGCCAGCGCGGCGGGTTCCGCCGGTGGCACCAAGAGCCCTTCCGGCTTCGGCGATGCGATCGCCCGCGGCATCGAGAACGTCTCCAACCTGCAGCAGGGAGCAGACTCGGCCCTCGCCCAGTTCGCCGCCGGCGGCAACGTCCAGATCCACGAGGTGATGGCGGCCACGTCGAAGGCCACCCTCGGCATGCAGGTCATGGTCGAGATGCGCAACCGTGCGCTCGAGGCCTACCAGCAGATCATGAACATCCAGGTCTGATGCGATGAAGTTCCCCCAACAGCTCCTCGCCTTCTGGAAGAAGGTGCCGGTCGGCAAGCGCGTCCTGCTGGTCACGATGGCGGTTGCCGTCGTGATCGGCGGCTCGATGGCCTACACCCGCGTCACGACGCCGACCTACAGCGTCCTGTACGCCAACGTCGACGATGCCCAGGCGTCGTCGGTGCTGGCCAAGCTCGATGCCAAGGGCATCGCCCACAAGATGGAGGGCAACGGCACCCGCATCCTGGTGCCCGCCGACCAGCTCGTGGCCGCCCGCATCGAGATGGCGGCCCAGGGCATCGGTGACCGCACCATGCCGGCCGGCTGGAGCCTCCTCGACAACCAGGGCCTGGCCACCAGCGACGCCCGCCAGAAGATCGACTTCCAGCGGGCGCTCGAGGGCGAGCTGGCCAAGACGCTCATGGCGATGGACGCCATCGACACCGCCCAGGTGCACCTGACGCTCCCCGAGCAGCCGATCTACGCCGGCGCCGCCAGCCAGAACGCGGTGCCGTCCACGGCGTCGGTCGTGCTGGCGCTGAAGCGCCCGCTGTCGGCCGACGAGGTCGAGACGGTCGCCAACCTGGTGGCGTCGTCGGTTCAAGGCCTCACGGTGAACAACATCACCGTCGCCTCCACCGATGGCACGCTGTTGCACACGCCGGGCGACAACCCCGGCGCCGGCGGCACGCTCACCACCAGCAAGGCCATGAAGGCCACACAGGAGTTCGAGACCGCCCAGTCCGACCGCCTCACCGCCCTGGCCCGCCAGCTCACGCTGCGCCCCGACGCCTCGGTGGTCGTGCGGGCCGAGCTGAACTTCGACGAGACGCAGGTCGAGAACGAGACCGTCGACCCGACCAAGCAGGTGCCGGCGGCCGAGCACACGCTCAACGAGACCTGGACCGGTACCGGCTCACCGACCGGTGGCACCGTGGGTGTCGACGGGGGGCCGCTACCCGGCGGTGCCAACGGCAACGGCACGTACAACAAGGACGAGAAGACCACCACCTACGAGGGCGGCAAGACCGTCATCAAGACCGTGCAGACGCCCGGTTCGGTCAAGCGGCTCTCGGTCGCCGTGGTGGTGCCCTTCGACGAGAACAGCGCCGTCGACCCGACCACCCTGTCGGCCGACGTGTCGAGCCTGATCGGCGCGGCCGCCGGGCTCGACGCCGCCCGCGGCGACACGATCAAGGTGGCGACGGTGTCGGCCGGTGCCGTGCCCACCACGACCACCGTGGCGCCCACCGTCACGCCGGTCACGAGCGGCCTGCCCATCCCGGTGCTGGCCGGCGTCGGTGGCGGCATCTTCCTCTTCATGGTCGTCCTGCTGATGAAGCGCAAGAAGAGCAAGAAGAGCAAGAAGGTCGGCAAGGGGGCGACGAAGGACGACGATGAGCAGACCGTCCTGGAGAGCCTGCCCGCCATGAACTGGACGCCCGACGCCAAGGCCAACGCCGAGCAGCACAAGGCCGAGACGGCGTCGATCCGGGCCGACCTCGACCGCATGGCCAACGAGACACCCGAGTCGCTCGCCGCCCTGCTGTCCTCCTGGCTCACGAAGGGCTGACGAGCCCGGGCCTCTCGCCCACCGCAGCACCCACGGTCATCCGTAGCAACCGCACCACCCGCACCACCCGCAGCACCCGCTCGCCCGACATCTCACCTCGAAGGACCTCCCGATGACCGACCTCATGGACAAGGCCGCCGGCGCCAGCGCGCTGGCCAGGGGCCTCGATCCATCGCTCGTCGGTGCGCGCAAGGTCGCGGTCGTCATCGCGTCCCTCGGCACCGAGGCGGGGGCGCGCGTTCTCGGACACTTCTCGCCCCAAGAGGTCATGGCGATCATCCGGGAGATCAAGGACCTGCAGAACGTGCCGTCCGATGAGGCCAAGACGCTCATGAGCCGACTGCGGGACGAGGCCCACGCCCAATCGTTCGCCGTCAACGGCGGCTTCGACCGGGCCCGAGATCTGCTGCGCAAGTCCCACGGCTCCGAAGCCGACGCCATCCTGGAGACGATCATGGCCGCGTCGGCACAGGCACCGTTCCAGTTCCTGCGGTCGCACCGTCCCGATCAGGTCATCCAGTACCTGTCGAGCGAGCACCCCCAGGTGATCGCTCTCGTGCTGTCGCATCTACCGCTCACGCTGGCCGCCCGCGTCATGGAGGGCCTGGACTCCGTCACCCGGGCCGACGTCGCCGCCCGCTTCGCCACGCTGGAGAGTGCGGATCCCGAGGTGGTGCACGAGGTCGAGCAGGTGCTCGCCCGTCGCGTGGGTTGGGGTGGCCCCACCGAGACCGTCAAGACGCTCGGTGGCGTCAAGCCGCTCGCCGCCATGCTGAACAACGTCGCCCGCGAGACGGAGAAGGGCGTGATCGAAGCGCTCGAGCGCATCAACCCGGCGCTCGCCGCCGAGGTGCGCGACCTCATGTTCGTGTTCGAGGACCTCGTGCACATGGACGACCGCTCGATGCAGGAGATCCTGCGGGCCGCCGAGGCCCGCACCATCGCCCTCGCCCTGCGCGACGCGCCGGGCGGCATGAAGGAGAAGATCGAGAAGAACCTCTCCCAGCGTGCCGCCGAGGCCATCGCCGAGCTGGCCGACGGCATCGGCCAGGTGCGCCGCACCGAGGTCGAGCAGGCCCAGCAGGAGGTCGTGCGGGTGGCCAGACGCCTCGAGGAAGCCGGCCAGATCGTGCTCGTGCGCGGGGAAGCGGGCGGCAGTGACTTCATCTGAGGTGCGTCGTGGCTGAGGTCCTGCGCGCTCCCCTGTTCGACATCGCGCCCGTGCGCCTGCGCGGGCCCACCGAGATGGGCGTCGACGCCGCCGCCGCACTCGACTCGTCGTGGCAGGACGGGCACCTCGCCGGCTGGCACGAAGGCCGCGCCGCCGGTCGGGCCGAGGTCGCCGAGTTCGCCGCCCAGATGGCCGCCGCCGTCGACCGTGCCGTCATCGGCTACGCGGCGACGTGCGCCCAGACCCGGGCCGAGCTCGGCACGAGTCTGGTCGACCTGGCCCAGGCCCTCGTGGAAGGGGTGCTCGGCCACCTGCCGGACACCGCGACCAAGGGTGTGCTCGAACGCCTGCAGGCCGCGCTCGAGCTCATCGAGGACGGGCCCCTCACGGTGCTCGTGCACCCGAGCACCATGGAGCTCCTGGAGCCCGTGCTCGAGATGCGCGCCGGAGGCCATCCGGTGCAGCGGCGGGCCGATGCCCGCCTCGCGCCGGGCGAGCTGGTGATCGAGGGTCCGTGGGTCTTCGCCGAGCTCACGTGGCCCCGCCTGCTCGACGCCGCCCGCACCACGCTCACCGAGATGCGCGACGCCGATCAGGACGAGAGCTTCGCCGACGGCACCGAGCCCGGAGCGCGGCCGTGAAGATCATGCCGCCCGTCCAGGGCCGGGTGAGCCGCGTCGTCGGCAGCGAGGTGGAGGTGCGGGGCCTTCGCCTGCCCGTGGGTGCCGCGGTGAACATCGAGACGCCGAACGGGATCCTGCCCGCCGAGGTCGTCGCCATCGGCGAGACCGGCCTGCGCGTCGCGGTGCTCGGCTCCGTCGAGGGGCTGTCGCGTGGCGCCGCGGTGCAACCGACCGGCACCGCCGGCCAACCGATCGGCTCGCCTCTGCTCGGCCGGATCGTCGACGCCCTCGGTCGCCCGATCGACGGCAAGGGCCGCATCGTCGGCCGGCGCGGAGGCCTCGACAACCCGCCCCCCGATGCGCTCAGTCGCCGCCGCATCACCGAGCCCATGCCCGTGGGCGTGCGCGTGCTCGACGCGTTGACGACGCTGGGGCGCGGTCAGCGCGTCGGTCTCTTCGCCGGCTCGGGTGTGGGCAAGTCGACGCTGCTCGGCATGATGGCCCGAGGCGCCGAGGCCGACGCCGTCGTCATCTGCCTCGTCGGCGAACGAGGTCGTGAGGTCCGCGAGTTCCTCGAGGACGATCTCGGTCCGGCCGCACTGGCCCGCTCGGCCGTCGTCGTGGCCACCAGCGACCAGCCCGCCCTCGTTCGGGTGCGGGCGGCCCGCTACGCCACCGCGGTGGCCGAGCACCTGGCCGACCAGGGAGCCGACGTGCTGTTCCTGTGCGACTCGCTCACCCGGTTCGCCCTGGCCCAGCGCGAGATCGGCCTCGCCGCCGGCGAACCCCCGGCGGCGCGAGGCTTCACGCCGTCGGTGTTCGCCGCACTGCCCAAGCTGCTGGAGCGCACCGGACCCCGGCCGCTCGGCACGATCACGGCGATCTACACGGTGCTCGTCGATGGCGACGACCACAACGATCCGATCGCCGACACCGTGCGAGGCATCCTCGACGGGCACATCGTGCTCGACCGGCGCCTGGCCCTCGCCGGCCGCTACCCGGCCGTCGATCCGCTCGCCAGCATCTCCCGGCTGGCGACCAAGGTGCTCGAGCCGGTCGCCGTCGACCTGGCCCAGCGAGCGCGGGCGGCGCTGGCCGCGGCCGAGTCGGTGCGCGACCTCGTCGAGGTCGGCGCCTACGTGGCCGGCACGAACCCCGAGGCCGACCGCGGCCTGGCGCTGGCCCCGGCCCTCATCGAGATGTGCCGCCAACGCACCGACGAGGTCGCTCCGATCACGGACACGTTCCGCACCATGGCCCAGATCATGGCCTCGGTGCCCGACATGACCGGAGCCGTCCGATGAAGAGCCGGGCGCGTGTCGTGGTGCGTGTGCGCCAGATCGCCGAGGACCAGGCCGCCGGCGTGGTCGCCCTCGCCGAAGGTCAGGCGATCGCCGCGGCGCACCGCGCCCAGGAGGCCCACGCCCGCACCAAGATCCATCCGATCGCCGGTCACGGCGGTGCGCTCAACGGTGCCGCACTGGCCGCGTCGGCCGGGTCGGCCGCCGCGCTCATGACCGCCGCCAGCACCGCCTCCGACGTCGCCGCACGCGCCGAGCAGACGCTGCAGCAGGCTCGGGTACAGGCCGGCGCCGCCCGGGCCGCCCGGATGATGGCTGAACGCCTGGCCGACCGCCGCGACGCGGCCACCGAGTTGGAAGAGCAGCGCACCGCCCAACGCACCCTCGACGAATCCGTCTCGGCCCGACACGGGAGACCGACATGATGCCCTCTGGCCTGCAGGCCGTCCTCAGCCGCATCGCCGAGGTCCAGCAACCGCCGGCCGCGGTGGCGGCGTTCACCAATGCTTACGCGGCCAGGGCCGCCGCGGCCAAGGCCGCCGCCGAGCAGCAGGCGGCGACTCCCGGCACCGCCGCCGAGATCGGCGACAGCGCCAGCGTGTCGCCCACCCCCAGCACGGTGGAGGGCACGAGCGTCACCAACATCGCCGCCCAGCGATCGGTGACGGCTGCGGTGTCCACGGCGGTCGGCACGAAGAGCGCGCTGCCGCCGGCGGCCCAGCCGTGGTTGAGCGCGATCAGGGACGCCGCCACGCGTCACGGCGTCGACCCCGACCTGCTGACCTCGCTCGTGTGGACCGAGAGCTCGTTCCAGCCCGACGCCGTGTCGCCCGTGGGTGCCGTCGGGCTCGGCCAGCTGATGCCGAGCACGGCCAAGAGCCTCGGCGTCGACCCGAAGGACCCCTTGCAGAACCTCGACGGTTCGGCCCGCATGCTGGCCGGCCTCATCACCGAGTTCGGACGCGTGGACCACGCCCTCGCCGCGTACAACGTCGGCCCCAACGGCCTGCGGCGAGGGCTGGCCGAGGGCCGCACCCCCGGTGCCGGCTACGCCGAGGCCGTGGCCGCCAAGTACCGGACCATCACCGCACGGGAGTTGTTCTGATGCCCGAGATCCTTCCCCTCGGTCCGCCCACGACCGGCACGGTCGACGACCGGTCACGGTCGGGGATGACCAACAGCGGCGATCCATCGTTCACGCGGCTGCTCGAGGCGCGCCACCGCGAGGACACCCTCGCCCGCACGGCCCGGCACCGCAGCGCCGATCATGTGGCCCGCGCCGATCGTGCGACCCGGCCCGAGCGGACCGCACGCGCCGATCGTCCCGAGCGGATCGACCGGACGAGGCCCGAACGGTCCGAACGCCCCGAACGCCCCGAACGCCCCGAACGGGCCGAACGGGCCGAACGGGTCGGGCGGATCGATTCGACCGCGCCCCCCGAACCGAGCGACAGCGCCGACACGGCGGGTGTCTCGACCCATCGCGCCGAGGTAAACGCGGCGCGAGCCGCCGCACCAGTGGCCGCCACCATGTCCTCGACGGGCCCGGCCACCACCGCCACCGTCGGCTCGCCGTCGAGCGCGCCCGTCGCGTCGGGATCGTCCGTCGGGCTGGCCGACGGCGGCACCGCGGGCGTCGACACCACCGGCCCACCCTCCGCACCGGCACTCCCTGCGACCATCCTTCCCCCCACCGGGGACCAACAGGCCGCGGCCACCACCGCGGGCACGACCGGCACGACCGTGGCGAGCGCCTCGTCGGCGCCTACCGCCGTCGCCACGGCGTCGGCCGCCCCCGAACCCACCACGCCGGTCGACGACCCCACCACGTCGCCGGCCGCCGTGGCCGGCGGCAGCGGCGGCGACGGACGCACGACGCCCGCCGGCACCACCCCCGGTACGACGGCGACGACCACGGCCGCCGCGGCAACCGTCACCCCCGACGCGGTCGCCACCGCACCGAACCTCGCGGGCGGTCGACCCGACCACGGGGCCCGAGGCGAGTCGTCGCCCCCGCAGGGAGACGAGACCACAGCCGCGGCGCCCGCCAGCGCGGCCACGACCACGCGCGCCGCCAGCAGCAAGCGGGACGAGCGGTCTTCGAGTGAGCACGACGGCACGCCGTCGCCGGTCGCCGGGGCTCCGGGACCGGCCGCGGCACCGGCCGAGGCACGCCTCACCGCCGTACCTGCCGGCGTGCGATCCGAGGCCATCGCCCGGGCGCTCGACGCCGCCCTGCGGTCGGACCGACCCAACACCACGACCACCCGGCTCGCCGTCGAGCTCGACGACGCCACGCGCGTGTCGGTGCGCCTGAGCGGCGAGTCCGTGCGCGTCAACGTCCTCGACGACCCCAACCAGCGGCTCGGCGCCGGCTGGCACCGAGACGTCGCCGAGGGAATGCGGCGCCACGGCCTTGAATACGACGGGCGCGAAGCCGACGCCCAGAGCAGCAACGGGCAGCGTCACGATGACGAGCCCGAGCCCACGACCGCCAGGGACGGCGGATCACGGACACGTCGACGGTTCACCCTCGACCTTCCTGTCCCGTCCCCCTGAGAGGTCCACATGCCTGACTCGGTCGTTCCCACCACGAACGTCAACTCCGCCCTCGTCGCCGCCAACTCCTCGGCCAAGACGTCGGGCTCGGCGAACAACGCGCTCGGCAAGCTCGGCTCCGACGCGTTCCTGAAGCTGCTCGTCGCCCAGCTGAAGTACCAGAACCCGTTCAGCCCGTCGGATCCGTCGGCGATGCTCGGCCAGGTGGCGATGTTCACCCAGGTCGAGAGCCTGCAGAAGATCCAGGCGTCGCAGACGTCGAGCAACTCGCTCGACCAGGCCCGCATGGCTTCCGAGGTGATCGGTCGCAACGTGACCGGCACCGACGCCGCCGGCGCCGCCCTCACGGGCACGGTGTCGTCGGCCCGCTTCACCCCCACGGGCCCGGTGCTCGTGCTGGCCAGCGGCAAGGAGATGCCGCTCGCCAACATGGAGACCATGTCGGCCGGCACCGCCACCGACGGGGCGAGCGCGGCCGTGAGCACGGCCACGACGCCGAGCACCGCGACCAGCGGGACCTCGTCGTCGAGCTCGTCCGGCACCACACCAACCTCGACCAAGGCCATCACCGCGGCCGCGTCGGCCCCTGTCGCGGCCACGGGCACCGTCCGCGACGTCGTCGCCGAGATCACCGCTTTCGCCAGTGCCAACCAGCTCTTCCGCACCCTGCAGCCCTCCGGGCTCGCGTCCTGATCCGCTCCGACCAAAGGAACCACCACCATGATCCGTGCCTTGTACAGCGCGGTTTCCGGCCTCCGGGCCCACGAAGTCATGATGGACGTCACGTCCAACAACATCGCCAACGTCAACACCGCCGGCTTCAAGGCGTCGCGCGCCTCGTTCTCCGAGAGCCTGGCCCAGACCATCCGCGGCGGCGGTCTGCCCACCGGCGCCCAGGGCGGCGTGAACCCGCTGCAGATCGGCCTCGGCACCCGCATCGCCGGTGTGTCCGCCGCCTTCACGCAGGGCGCCCTGCAGCTGACCGGACGGCAGACCGATCTCGCCATCCAGGGCGACGGCTTCTTCGTGATCGACCGTGACGGCCAGCAGCTGCTGACCCGCAACGGCGCCTTCGCCTGGGATTCCACCGGCACGCTCACCACGAACGACGGCAGCCGGGTCAAGGGATGGGCGGCCGACGCCAACGGCAACATCCCCACCGGCGGGCCCACGGGCTCGCTGCAGGTCCCCACGGGGCCCCTGCAGCCGGCGGCCACGACGAACGCCACGCTGGCCGGCAACGTGAAGGCCGGGCTGCCCGTGGGTGGCACCAGCGTCACGACGGCCACCATCTACGACTCGCTCGGCAGCGGTCACGAGGTGTCGGTGACGCTCACCAAGGAGGCGACGCCCGGCGACTGGACCGCGTCCATCAGCTACAAGGACGCCACGGGCACCGTCATCGACATCACCCCGGCCGTCCCGCCGGTCGTGAACTTCGACAACACGGGCACGCTGACCACACCGGCATCGTTCACGCTGAACGGCGTCGTGTTCGGGAGTGCCGCCGCCCAGAACATCACGTTCAACATGGGCGATGCCACCCATCCGCTCACGCAGTACGACCGGTCCTCCACGATGGACATCCCCACGCACGACGGCTCGGCCGGCGCCGAGCTCACCAGCGTCACCTTCGGCGCCGACGGGTCGGTGAACGGCCTGTACGCCAACGGCCAGACCAAGGTGCTCGGCATCATCGCCATGGCCGACGTGGCCAACCGCGAAGGCCTGCTGCGCGTCGGCGACGACCAGTTCGCCGCGTCGCTCACGTCGGGCGAGCCGCGCTTCGGTTGGGCCGGCACCGGTGCGCTCGGCTCGCTGGCGCCCGGATCGCTCGAGGGCTCCAACGTGGACCTGGCCAACGAGTTCACGAACCTCGTGCTGGCCCAACGCGGCTTCCAGGCCAACAGCCGGGTCATCTCGACCTCGGACGAGATGCTCGGCGACCTCGTCAACATCAAGCGCTGATCCCCGCGCCGCCGCCGGCGACACCCGTGTCGCCGTCCGCGCCGTGACCCCCGTGACCGCCGCCGGGCCCTGGGCCCGGCGGTCGGTGCGCGCCCGGGGGTCGTTGTGTGGCCGCTCCCGACGCGATCTTCTGGTCGGTTGACCCGGCCTTGAACCCCGACCGCCACGGCCGACACCGAGCGTGGACATGGACGCCATCGATCGTGTCGCTCACCGCGCCACGGTTCCGCCATCAACGTCTAAGGAGAGACGACAATGATCTGCTTGCACCGCATTCGCGGTGAGGAGCTCTGGATGAACCCGGACCTCATCGTGTTCGTCGAGGGAACAGGCCACGACACCGTCATCACGCTCGCTGATGGCAACCGGGTGCTCGTGCAGGAGCCTCCCACCGACGTGACCGCCGCCGTTGTGCGCTTCCGCTCCACGGTGCTGGCCGCGGCCGACGAGCTCAGCTCGTTCTTCGTGATGCCCGTGAAGCCCGTGAAGCCCACCGCTATCGGCGACGACGCCGACACCGCCCAGGTGGTCTCGTTCAAGCAGGCCCGCGACCAGCGGATGGGGGGCTGAGCCATGTTGCTTCCCATCGGCATGATCCTCGCCTTCGTCGCCATGCTCGCCAGCACCGTGATGGAAGGCGGCAGCATCGGCGCCCTCATCGCCATCCCCTCCATCGTGCTCGTGTTCCTCGGCACCTTCGGCGTGACCGTCGCCTGCTTCACCTTCGGCGACGTCATGAAGATGCCCGGCATCGTCATCAAGGCCATGCTCAAGAACCCGCTCGACCTGAGCGGCATCATCGCCCAGCTCGTCGAGCTCGGCGACGTGGCCCGCAAGGAGGGCCACCTGGCCCTGGAAGGCCGTCTGGCCAGCATCGAGGACCCGTTCCTGAAGCACGGCCTCACCCTGCTGGTCGACGGCGCCGACGAGGGCCGCATCCGGGAGGAGCTCGACGGCTATGTCGCCGCCGTGACCGAGCGCCACACCCGGTACAAGGAGATCTGCGTGAAGGGCGCCGGCTACGCCCCGATCCTCGGTCTGGCCGGTACCACCATGGGCCTCATCAACATGCTGGGTGAGCTCTCCAACCCCGACAAGATCGGCCACAGCCTCGCCGTCGCCATGACGGCAACGCTCTACGGCCTCACCTTGGGCAACGTCGTGCTCACGCCGCTGGCCGACAAGCTCGGCCGCATGCACGAGACCGAGATGCTCGGCTACGAGATGATGGTCGACGGGGTGTGCACCATCCTCCACGGCCTGCCGGGTCGCGCCATGCTGGAGCGCCTCGAGGTGTTCCTGCCCCCGTCAGCGCGGACGAGCGGCAAGAAGGCCGCCTGATGTCCGGCCACGGCGGTGGAGGAGGCGGGAAGAAGAAGCGTCGCGGCGGTCACGGTGGTGGCGGCGGCCACGGCGACGCCCGCTTCCTCGTCACCTACGCCGACCTCCTGACCGTGCTGATGGCCCTGTTCCTGGTGCTCTGGGTGCTGGCCACCATCGACCTCAACAAGTTCAAGAAGTTCACCCAGGGCCTGGGCGACTTCGGGAACCCCGCCGCGTCGGTCGTCACCGATCCGGCGGATGCCAGCCCGGGCGAGACCGCGCCGTCCGAGACCGTGGCCGATCTCACGGCGGGCGACACGACCGTCACCAGCGACCCCGCCGCGGGCGGCGCCACCGGCTCGACCGACGGCACCGGTGGCGCCGGCGGCGACAGCGAGCTCACCACCGGTGAGCTGCAGGGTGTGGCCAAGCGGCTCGAGGCGCAGCTGTCCGGCGCCCAGGTGCCGGCGTCGGCCACGACCATCCGCGTGGAGGCCCGCGGCCTCGTGGTGACCGTGCAGACCGACGGCGTGCTGTTCCCGTCGGGCTCGGCCGCCATGACCGGCGGCGGCAAGGACATCATCGCCGCCCTCGCCCCCGAGTTCCGCGGCATCGCCAACAAGATCATCATCGAAGGCCACACCGACAAGCGGCCACTGGCCCGCGTCGGGTACGACAACTGGAACCTGTCGGCCGACCGTGCCATCTCGGTCCTGCGCACGATGGCGAACGACATGGGCATCCCGCCCGAGCGTCTGGCCGCCACCGGCTACGGCGAGTTCCACCCCGTCGACACCGGCGACAGTGAAGAGGCCCTCGCCAAGAACCGCCGGGTCGAGATCGTCGTGCTGGCCAAGGCCACGACGCCGGCCCCGCCGACCACCGCGACCACGACGGCCGACGGCGCCGCCGCGGTCGAGCCCGGCCCGAGCGGGACGACTGCGGTGGCCGAACCGGCCACGACCGCGGCCGGCTGACCGGCGAACCCGACCGCAGCTCCGGCGGCCCGTCCCTGGCGAGGGACGGGCCGCTCGCCGGTCGGAGCCACCACGGTCGGAGCAGCGCCCAGGACGGGCGCGACGTCCGGAGCCACGATGAACGACCGAACACCTGATTCCGCCAGCTGGGAACGCGCCGACTTCCGGCGTCCGAGCCGGCTGTCGCGAGATCAGATCCGCTCGTTGGACGTCTTTCACGAGACGTTCACCCGCCGGCTCGCCGGCACCATCGGATCGGCGATCCGCACCTCCACCAGCGTCGAGGTCCTGCGCACGACCCAGGTCTCGTGGGAGGACTACGTCCGCACGCTGCCGAACTACACGGTCCTCGCCTCCGTCGCCGTGCCACCGCTGCCCGCCGCCGCCCTCATCGAGGCCGACACATCCATCGCCCTCGCGCTGGCCGACCGCCTGCTCGGCGGCCGGGGCACCATGGCACCACCCCGCCGGCCCACCGAGCTCGAGGTGCCCTCGCTGCGGCGCCTCGCGGTGTCGGCCACCAGCGCCCTCGGCGAGGCCCTCGGCCAGTTCATCGAGGTGCAACCGTCGCTGCAGAGCCTCGACTTCAGCCCGCAGTTCGTCGCCATCACCGCACCCAACAACATCGTGCTGGTGCTCACCTACTCGATGCACGTGCCCGTGGCCGGCATCGTGGGCGACATCACCGTGGTGCTGCCGCTGGCCACGCTGCAACCGGCGCTGGCCAGGCTGGCTGCCGCCGCCAACGAGCGCGACCCCTCGCTCGAGGGACCCGGCGACGGCATGGAGCTACTGGTGCGTCAGCTGCCCGTCACCATCGAGGCCCGCCTGAACGCCACGCCGGTCCCCGCACCGATGATCGCCGCGCTCTCGGTCGGCGACGTCATCGTGCTCGACCACCGCATGAACCGGCCCGCCACCGCGGTGATCGCCGGAAGCCCCCTGTTCACCGGCCACCTCGGTCGCCGCGGTCGACGCTTCGCTCTGTCGGTCGACTGGCATCCCTTCGAGGATGGGCCGGGCCTCCCACCGAGCCACCAAGGTGGGATCGGATCCAGCTTCATGGGCCACGTCCACGATGGACATGTCGAGGAGACGCACGATGCATGAGACACCCACACCTGCGCCAGTCCAGCTGACCCCCTTGGGCGAAGGGGTCACCAGTGCGGAGCCGGGGAACCTCGCGGTCATCGCTGGTGTCGCGCTCGAGATCGTCGTGGTCCTCGGCCGCGCCCGACTCAACGTGCACGAGCTGCTCCAGCTGCGCACCGGCTCGGTCATCGAGCTCGGTCCGGCGGGCGGACTCGTGGAGGTGCTGGCCAACGGCACCCTCGTTGCCCGGGGCGAGGTCGTGGTCGTCGGTGACGATCTCGGCGTGCGGATCACGGAGATCCTCCCGCCGCAACGGTCATGACCCGGTTGGCGATCGCCACGGTCATCCTGGCCATCGCCCTCATCGTCACCCGCCGCAAGCTGAAGCGCCGCCCCGGCGCCGACACGCTACGGGTCACCTCGCGCACCTCGATCTCGCGTGGCGTCATGGCCGCCGTGCTGGAGACCGAGGACCGCCGCTTCCTCGTGACCATCACGGCGTCGTCCACCACGGTCGTGGCCGAGCTGGGATCCAGCGAGACACCGGCGTTCCCGGCCGCGCTCGCCGCCGCCCTTCCCCCCGCCCTGGCCGTCCCGGCCCCGGCCTCCGCCCCCGCGCCGGCCCCATCCGTCGTCACGCCGGCGCCCACGGCCGACGCGCCGATGGCACCCGCTGCGCCAGCGGCGCCGATGGCTCCCGCCCTCCACGTGCCCACCTTCGCCGAGGCCGACGCCGCGGTCGCCCGCGCCGGTCTCCCCCGTCGTCGCGTCGGCCAGCCGTCCCTGATCGCCGCCGCCGTGGCCGAGGAGCAGCATCGCCGCGGCATCCTCGACCGGGCCCGGGCCCGTACCGTGCGCAACTACGACCTCGACGAGCTCGCGTCGACCAAGCCGGGGCGGTGACCGTGTCGTCACCCCGTCCACGCCCGCAGGTGGTGGCCGCCCGACGTCTCGCGGGGCTCATCGCCGCGGCCGTCGCCGTCATGGTGCTGTGGTTCAGCGGCGGTGGCACCGCCTCGGCCGCCACGACCACCACGCCGCCGACGGGTGCCAGCGCCGCCACCACGGCCACCAGTGCCGCACCGACGCCGAGCATCGCCGCGCCCACCGTGGGCAGCGTGGTCACGCCCACTGTGCCCACGCCGGGCGACAGCTCGGTGCGGGTGTCGGTCACCAGCCCCAACGGCACCAACAACCCGGTGCTCATCATCGTCATCACGACGATGGCGGCGTTCCTGCCCGGGCTGCTGATGGTGGCGACCACCTTCCCCCGCTTCCTCATCGTGCTCGGCCTCACCCGCCAGGCGCTCGGCCTCAACACCACGCCACCGAACCAGGTGCTCACGGGGCTCGCCGCGTTCCTGACCCTGTTCGCCATGGGCCCGGTGTTCGGCAAGATCAACGACGTCGCCCTGCAGCCCGCGCTCAAGGGCAAGATCACCCAGGTCGAAGCGGTGAAGGCCGGCTGGGAACCGCTGCGCGACTACCTGCTGGTGCACACCCGTACGAACGACCTGTCGCTCATGCAGGGGCTGGCGGGCGACCAGCCCGCCACGCCGAAGGACGTGAGCCCCCGTGTGCTGCTGCCGGCCTACATCATCTCCGAGCTGCGCGCCGCGTTCACGATCGGCTTCCTCGTGTGGGTGCCGTTCCTGCTCATCGACCTGCTCGTGTCGTCGGTGCTCTCCGCGTTGGGGATGCTGATGATGCCACCGGTCGTCATCTCGCTGCCCGTGAAGCTCGTGCTCTTCGTCCTCGTCGACGGCTGGGCCCTGCTCGTGGGCTCGTTGCTCAGGTCGGTGACCTAGTGGAGGTTCTCCCATGAACGACGTCGCCGTCGTCGACGTGCTGCGAACGATGTTCGCCACCGGTGCCAAGGTTGCCGGTCCCGTGCTGGCCGTGGCGCTCGCGGTGGGCATCCTCGTCAGCCTCATCCAGACGATCACGCAGGTGCAGGAGCAGTCGGTGGCGTTCCTGCTCAAGCTCACCGCGGTCGCCCTCGTGTTCCTGTTCATGGGCCCCTGGATGCTCCAGGAGCTGCGTGGCTTCGTGATCACGCTCTGGGCCCGCATCGGTCCCACGACCTGACGGGCGGACCGGACCGTGCAGACGTTCGATCTCCCCATCGGTTGGGCCCTCGGGCTGGTGCTGGGCACCATCCGCGCCGGCGCGTTCGTCGCCGCGGGCGGGTTCGTGCCGCGGTCGATCCCGAAGATGGCGCGCGCCACACCGTCGATCGCCTTCGGCGTGCTCATCGGGACACCCGTCCACGGCGTGCTGCCCGTCGGTGACCTCGTCGTGCTGACCGTGATGAACGCGTTCATCGGGGCGTCGCTCGGATGGTTGCTGGGCCTGGCCGTGCAGCCGTTCCAGATCGCCGGCACCATGCTCGACACCGCGTCGGGCATGACGGTGGGCGCGCTGTTCGACAAGGAATCGATGACCTCGCCCGGTCCGATCTCGAAGATCGTGAACCACGCCGGTACCACGCTCATCATCATCCTCGGCGGGCTCGGCGTGTCGGCCCGCGTGCTCTACGCCTCGGTGCAGGCCGTCGCCCTCGACGGCAACCTCCACTCGTACTCCATCGTCGGGCCGAGCACGGCACGGGTCGTCAGCCGCGTGTTCAAGGCCGGCGTGGAGCTGGCGCTGCCGATCACCGCCGTGCTGTTCCTCATCGAGCTGACGCTCGGCCTCGTGAGCCGCGTGGCCCCACAGGTGAACGCCTTCCTCCTCGGTCTGCCCATCAAGCTCCTCACCGTCATGTTCCTCATCAGCAGCCTGGTGGTGGTCTTCCCCGCCACCGCCGACCGGGCCATCGCCGACGGTCTCGACACCGTGCGCGGCGTGCTCCGGGTCTTCGCCGGCTGACCGCGAGCGCCGATCGCCCCGCGCCGCCGCGGCCGCCGCGCCGGGCCATCGGCCCTCCCGAGCCACCACGGTGAGCCCGGGAGCGCATCGGGTCATCCGCCCGCTTCCCCCCTTCACCCCCCCTCAGGAGCACCCCGCAGTGGCCAAGCGCGACGGACGCAACCAAGCGCCTACCGCGAAGCGTCGTCGTGACGCTCGACGGGACGGCCGGCTGCCGCGCTCCCCCGAGGTCCCTCCGGCCGTGGCCCTGCTCACCGTCGTCGCCGCGGGCACCACCTTCGTGCCCAAGGTCATGCGCACGATGATGACCGAGCTGCACCGCAGCCTGGCCGATCTCGGCGACGGCAAGTCACTCTTCACCGGCCGCCTGCTCGAGAGCGCCAGGCGCATGGGCCTGAGCGCGCTCCCGCTGGTCCTCATCGGGACGGCCACCGGCATCGTCACCATCATCGTCCAGGGTGGCGTGGTCATCGGGTCGAAGCAGGCCAAGCCGTCGCTCAAGCACCTGTCGCTCAAGCGCGGCTTCGGTCGCCTGAACCCGAAGCAGGCCGCACCCAACCTGCTCAAGGCCGTGCTCAAGCTGGCCGTGCTGGCCTACTCGGCGTGGGGACCCGTCCGGTCGCTGTGGAGCGCCACCCAGGACGGCCACGGCCTCACCGACACGCTCGGCCGGTTCGGCCAGGCGCTGAAGGCGTTCCTGTGGCAGGCGGCCGCCCTGCTCGCCATCATCGCCGCTCTCGACTACCTGAACATCCGGCGCAAGCTGAAGGCCGAGCTGAAGATGACCAAGCAGGAGATCACCGACGAGCACAAGCTTGCCGAAGGCGACCCCCGCGTGAAGGCGAACCGGCGACGCAAGGCCTACGAGCTCGCCCGCCGCCGTGCGCTGCCACCCATCTCGCTGGCCGACGTCATCGTCACGAACCCCACGCACTACGCCGTGGCCCTCTGCTACAGCGAGGGATCGGCGGCACCACGCGTCATCGGCAAGGGCGTGAACAGCTCCGCCGCGCGCATCCGTCGTGAAGCGGTGCGCAACGGCGTGCCGATCGTCGAGAACCGGCCGTTGGCGCGCGCCCTGTACCGCCAGTGCAAACTCGGTGCCTTCATCCCGACACAGCTGTTCGACGAGGTCGTCGGCGTGCTCATCACCGCCTACTGGCGGCGGGGCCGCTTCCCGGCCTTCCTGCAGCCGAAGCGGACTGCCGCATGAAGGGTCGCTCCGCGCTCGCCCTGCCGATCCTGATCGTCGGGCTCGTCCTGTGCCTGTTCGTCCCGCTGCCCACCGTCGTCATCGACGTGCTGTTGGCGATGAACATCGTCGTCGCCGTGGTCACACTGGCCGCCGTGGTCGGCCTGGCCGACCCGCTCGACTTCTCGTCGTTCCCCACGATGCTGCTCGTGACGACGGCGGCGCGCATCACCCTCACCGTGTCGACCAGCCGCATGGTCCTGCTGCACGGCTACGCCGGCGAAGTGGTGCAGACCTTCGGCCGCTTCGTGGTCGGCTCGAACATCGTCGTCGGCCTCGTCATCTTCCTCGTGCTCACCATCGTGAACCTGATGGTCATCACCAAGGGCTCCGAGCGCGCCGCCGAAGTCGCGGCCCGGTTCAGCTTGGACGCCATGCCGGGAAAGCAGATGGCGGTGGACGCCGACCTCGCCGCCGGCCTCCTCGACGAGGCCGGCGCCCGTGCCGCCCGCCGCCGCATCGCGCTGGAGAGCGACTTCTACGGCGCCATGGACGGCGCGGTGAAGTTCGTGAAGGGCGACGCCGTCGCCGGTCTGATCATCGTGATGGTCAACCTCTTCGGCGGGTTCGGCATCGGCATCATCGGGCGCCACATGGCACTGGGCGACGCCGCCCAGACCTACTCGCTCTTGACGGTCGGCGACGGCCTGGTCGCCCAGATCCCCGCCCTGCTGCTCTCGCTGGCCACCGGCATGCTCGTGAACCGGGTGAAGGGCGATCAGGACGACCTCGGCAAGGAGCTCGGTTCCCAGCTGTTCCGCAGCCCGATGGCCGCCCGCATCGGCGCCGGCGCCGCGCTGGCCATCGGTCTGCTGCCGGGCATGCCCAAGATCCCGTTCTTCGTCGCCTCGATCGGGCTGTGGGTCCTGGCCAGCCGCCTGAAGCGCAACGTCGTGATCGAGACCCCGATGTCCGACCCCGTCGTGCGCATCGGCCCCGACGACCCCGACGCCCTCATCGCCCAGATGCGCATCGAGCCGCTCGAGCTGCGGCTGGCCTTCGATTGCGTCGACGTGGCGACCGACGGCGACCTGCTCGCCCGCGTCCGGGAGCTGCGTCGTCAGCTCGCGTTGGAGCTCGGGTTCGTGCTGCCCCAGGTGTCGACCACCGACGACGCCAGCCTCGCGCCCGGCGAGTACCGCATCGCCGTCGCCGGCGTCGAGATCGGTGGCGGTCGGGTCCCGGCCGGGTGCGTGCTCGCCCTCCCCGACCCGTCGTACGGCAACGAGGACGTGACCCTCGCCGCGCTGGGTGAGCGGGTGGTGGAGCCCGTGTTCGGCCTCGTCGGCTACTGGGTGCCCGAGTCGGAGCGCCAGGCCGCCGCGGCCATGGGGGCCACGCTCGTGAGCCGCTCCGCCGCCATCGTGACCCACCTCGCCGAGGTCGCCCGCAACCAGGCGCCCGACCTCCTCACCCGCCAGCAGGTCGCCGACCTGGTCGAGGGCCTGCGTACCGAGCAGCCGCTGCTGGCCAACGAGATCGGCAACGACCGGGTGCCCGTGTCGACCCTGCACCAGGTCCTGCGGGCCCTGCTCACGGACCGCATCGGGATCCGCGACCTCGGCCGCGTGGTCGAGACCCTGTCGGGCAGCGTCGCCACCATCAAGGCCCCCGAGCAGCTCGCCGACGAGTGCCGCGTCGCCCTCGGTGCCCAGATCATGTCCCGCCTGGCTCCCCACAACCGGGTGGCCGCCCTGCTCCTGGTCCCGTCGGTGGAAGGCCAGCTCCTGGCGTCGATCCGCGAGATCGACGGCAGCGCCCACCTGGCGCTGGAACCCGAGATGGTCGAGCGCCTCCGCGGCGCCGTCGCCGAGGCCTGGGAACGCTCGGTCGGCCATGACCCGGTGGTCCTCGTGTGCGCCCCCGGACTGCGCCGCCCCCTCCACCGCCTCCTCTCCGCGGGTGGCATCGACATCGCCACCGTCGCCTATCGCGAACTTCCCGCTCATCTCACGGTCACCACGACCGAAGTAATAGGTGCCGTGCTGTGACGCGGGCCGTAGCGGGCCCCCAGCCGACACGGTCGCGTTGGGCAGGAAGCCCACAGACGGGACACGATGAAGAACACCTATCCGCACATCACGCGCTCGGGGTCCACCGTGACCATCGAAGCGCGCACGGTGGCGGAAGCCGACGCGGCCGCGGAAGCGGCCCTGGGTCCCGGGTTCTCCGTCCAGTCGGTGCGCCGGCTGCGTCGGGGCGGGGTCGGCGGGTTCTTCGCGCTCGAGCTGGTGGAGCTGGTGGCCACCAGCGGCGGACGCGACGAGGCGGGGCCTGAGATGGCCAGCGCCGAAGAGCTCCTCCAGCGCCTGCAGCGCAACGACGGCAACTTCGCGACCCGTCTGCTCGACCGCATCGGCGACGTCGACGAGGACGTCACCATCGCCCAGCTCTTCTCCACCGCCCGCGCCGCCGGCGTGCCCGACTCGATGGCGTGGGAGGAGCTGATCGAACCCGCGCTGCGGGCCACCCCAGGCTACGACGCCGTTCCCGACACGCCCGGGGTCGAGGACCGCGTGACCACCCGGCGCGACGAGTTGCCGGTCGTGCCCGCGGCCGCGGCACCCTCGCCCGTCGACCAGCGGCCGCCCGCGGTCGAGCTCGACCTGGCCGGCCCACCCCTGCCCTCGCGGGCGGCGGCCCGGGCCAACGGTGAGACCGCGCGGCCCCGAGGTGGGGGGCCCCTGGTGGCCGACCACCCCGTCGTCGTACCGCCCTATCCGGTGTCGTTGCCGCCCCGCGTGGCGCCCCCGGGATCGACCGGGCCCCTGGCCGAGATGCCGCCCCGAGCCATGCGCTTCGACGAGGAGCAGGGCCGCTGGGTGGAGGACACCTCGCTGCCAGAGGGCGAGATCGCACCCATCGCCGGCTACCACGCCGGCCCGGCCGAACCTTCCGCCGAGCCGTCGGTCGATGCGGACCTGGCGCCCGTCGCCCGGACCACCACCCCGCCGCCTCCCCCACCGCCGCCCGCCCCGGCGACGACACCGCTGCCCCCGCCCCCGCCGCCGCCCCCGGTCGCCATCGTGCCCACGACCCCGGCGATCGTCATCCCGGTCCCCGTCATCCCGGTCCCCGTCATCCCGGTCCCCGTCACCACGGCGGTCCCGGTCGCCCCGGCGGTCCCGGTCGCCGCGGCGGTCGCCCCCACTCCCGCCGTCGGGCCCGCGGCGTCGTTCGACACCGAACCCGTCGCCGTGGCCGAACCCGAACCCGCCGTCGGGACCGAGACGGTCGAGCCCGGCCCCGATCCGGGCTCGCGCATGCAGAAGTGGCTCGAGATCCTGCAGACGCCCGAGCCGGTGCTCGGCGATGCCGAGCTCGGACCGGCGTCGCCGCCCCCGGTGGTGTCGATCGTCGCCGCCCGCGACGCGCTGGAGGCCCTGCCGGACCTGGGCGGCCCGGCGGTGCCCACCGAGCCGGACCCGCCCCGCGTCGCACCCGGCTTCGTGCTGTCGGCGGCCGCCGCCCTGGCTGCCCTGGCCACTGACAACGCCACGATCGACGAGGACGCCGGCGTCGACCTGTTCGCCGGCGTGCCCCCCGATGTGCTTGCGGAACCGGTCACGCCCGAGCTGGCCCCCACCGACACAACGACCGACGGCGACACCCGCGAGACGCCGGCCGACGACACCGGGGCCGAGCTCGATGCCCTCGGCCTGCGCCCGGGCTTCCGCTCCGCCGGCCTGGACGCCCTGCGCCCCGCTCGCCGCACGACGAACTGGCGGGCCCGTCCGCTCGGGACCGACGACGACGGCCGGCTGGCCGGCACGGTCGCGGCGTTCACGGCGCCGGCCGTGCACGTGGAACGCGCCCCCGACGAGGAGCCGCTCGACCCCGCCGAGCCGACCACGGCAGTCGAGCCCGTCGAGCCGACCGAGACCATCGAGGCCCGTCCGGTGCCCGACGATGCCCCCGCCGCCGAACCCGCCACCGTGGCGCCGGTCGGCGCACCGGTCGAGGCGCCGGTCGAGTCGTCGGCCACCCCGGTCGTGGCCACCGTGATCGAGCCGGCTCCGGTGCCGGTGGCCCGGCCGGTGGGGCGGCCCATCCCGCCGGCGCCCGCGCCGGTCGAACCTCCCCGGCCGGCCACGTTCCGCACCCTGCTGCGCGACGAGCCGATCGTCGCCGCCGCCGGGCCCATGGGCGATGGTTGGTCACCGCAGGCCCTGTTCGCCGTGGGGGTCCCCGATCGCCTCGTGCAGACCGCAGCCGCCCTCGACCCTCGCGACGATGCCGAGTGGACCGCCGCGCTCATGCTCGCGCTGCGCCCGCTCTTCGCTCCGCTGCCCGACGGTCGCACCCTGATCGCCGGTCCGTCGATCGACGCGCTGGCCGACACGCTGGGCGTACCGGTGCTCGAGGTCGACGAGGACCGGCCCACTGTCGTCGACGACATCGACGACGAGATCGCCGCCCTTGCCACCGAGGACCCGGCCGAGATCACCGCCGGACTGCACGGTCGCCAGCTCCATCTCGTGATCGGTGGCGTGTGGCACGAGCTCGCCCGCCTGCGCCCCGCCGTCGTCAGCGCCGCCGGCCCGCGCTTCCTGCTCCCGGCGCTGTCGGTCGCCCACGCCTGGGGCGTACCCCTCGGCTACATGGGTGGCGTGCGCACGGTCCGGCTCGACGCCGTCACCGTCGCCATGGAGATCCGCGCCACCCTCGGCCTCGACGTCGACACACCGACGGCGGCGAGCACGCCCGTCCCCCCGATCCGCACACAGCCTTGAACAACGGACCTTCCCGCCGACACCCAGATGAAGGCCCACGGTGACCATGGACAGCTCGACGACCACTGACGAAGCGCCCCCCGTCGACTTCGACGCGGCTGTCTCGGCACCGATCGACTTCGGGTTCCTGAGCGGCCCGACCGCCTGGCTGATGGCGCCCACCACCGCGGCCGGCGATGCGCTGTCCGGGGCCGGGTTCACCGTGTCCGAGACCGCCGATGGCGCCAGCGTCGCCGTGGTCTCCACCCGCTTGCCCAGGCACCGCATGACCGATCTGCTCAACCAGGCCGTCACCGCCGGCATGCGCGTCCTGGTGCTGACCCACCCCGGCGGCGAGGCCATGGCCGCCGAGGCCGTCAAGAACGGCGCGTTCACCGCCGTCGCCGAGGGCGACGTGTCGTCGTTGAACCGACTCGCCCTCGACCCGCTCCAGCCCCTCGACTACCCGCCCGGCCCCGAGTCGGCCGAGCTGTCGACGCGCCTCGTGGATGCCTACGAGGCGCGCGTCGTACGCGGCGGCGCCAACCGCGGCGCCGAGTCCACCACCAACCCGACCTCGGGCCTGCCGTCGGCCGCCGCGCTCAAGCTGCGCCTGGCCGCCAACGACCTCGGCAACGCCGTGCGCGTCATGTCGTTCGCGGTGGTCCACTTCCAGTACGCCTGCACCCGGCTCAGCCCCGAGGCGGTGTCGCTGCTCCTGCGGCGCCTGGCCGTGGCGTTCCGCGCCGCGTGCGAAACGCACGGCGAGCTGTTCGACCTCGACGAGGGCACCTACCTGCTGCTCGCCCCCGGGCTCGAGCAGGACGCCGCCGAGCGCATCGCCTGGGCCATGGCCATGGTGACCGAGGCCTACACGCCCGACCCGCAGACGCCGATTTTCCTCGCCGTCGGCCACGCCGGACCCGAGTGCTCCGGCGACCTCTCGACCCTGCGCGAGCTGGCGACCCGGGCCCAGACGGCGGCCGCCCTGGAGAACACCTCGACGGTGCTCGCCGCGGCCGAGCTCGTCGGCACGATGGCCACCGACTCCGAGCTCGAGGTCACCCTGCGCCTCGCCGAGATGGCGGCGCAGATGCACAGTGAGCTGAACCCGGCCAAGGTCGCCCAGATCGCGTTCGAGATCGCCACCGGCATGGGGTTCGAAGGCCCCGAGCGCATGCAGATCCGCTTCGTCGCCCACGTCGCCAACCTGGGCCTGGCCCGCGTGCCGGCCGAGGGCGGCGACGACACGGGCACGACCCATCCGCTCGAGGCCGCCACGTACCTCATGGCCACCGCCGGTCCCCTCGTCGCCTATGCGGTGCGCCACTGCCGCGAGCAGTGGGACGGCAGCGGCTTCCCCGAGGGGCTGGCCGGCAGCGACATCCCGACCGCGTCGCGCGTCACCGCCGTCGCCCAGGCCGTGCTCGAAGGTGGGTACCGCCCCGAGGTGCTGACCGCCGGCGCCGGCACCGCCTTCGACCCGACCGTGGTCGAGGCGGCCATCGAGCTCCTGCGCGACGGAGCGCTCCACCCATGACCGCCAGCACCAGCAACCGCCCCAGCACCCTCCCGGAGGCCCGCCCGTGAACCACGACCAGCTTCAACTGAGCCGCACCGATCTCGGTGCCGCCGGTCTCGCGGCGTTGCCGGCCCACACGCTGTCGCAGCTCGTCGCCTGCGTCGGCGGTGTCGTGGCGCTCACCGAGACCCTGCTGTGGCGCCTGACGGTGCTGCGCCTCGTGGCCGCGTCCGACGAGACCCGCTTCGTCGAGGCGGCCGCCGCCGAGGTCGACATGGCCGCCAGCGAACTGGCCGAGATCGAGCATCTGCGCCACGACCTCGTGGCCCGCCTCGCCGCCGAGTCCGGCGTGCCCGGCATGGAGATGACGTTGGCGTCGATCGCCGCCAACAGCCCCGAGGGCGTCGCCACCGCGCTCACCGCCTACCGCCGGCGCCTGACTGCGCTCACGGCGGAGGTCGAGAGCACGTCGGGCCAGATCCGCCGCCACATCGGCGTGAGCATGCGCCACCTCGACGCCGTGCTCGGCGACGTCCACGGCACGAACAACACGTACTCCGCCGACGGCCGCACGGCCGCGGCGCCCGCCCGACCCCGCCTCCAGCGGTCCCTGTGAGCCGAGGTAGCCAGCCATGACCGTCGTCAGCTCCCTGTCCATCGCTCTCAGCAGCCTGCGCACCTCGCAGGCCGCCATCGAGACCACCAGCCACAACATCGCCAACGCCGGCACCGAGGGCTACACGCGCCAGCGCGTCGACCGCCGCGCCGGGTTCCCGCGCCAGACCATCTACGGCCCCCTCGGTTCCGGGGTCGACGTGCAGGGCATCAGCCGCAGCCGCGACGGGTACCTCGACGCCCGGGTGCGCACGACCGCCTCCAACGCCAACAGCCTCGGCATCCGGACCGAGTTCGGCCAGCGCGTCGAGGATGGTCTCGGCGAACCCGACAACGGCGTGACCGCCTCGCTCGGACGTCTGTGGGGTTCGTTCACCACGCTCGCCGGCAAGCCGGGCGACGCGTCGATGGGCACGGCGGTGCTCTCGAACCTGAACGACCTGGCCGGCCGGGTGAACCAGGCCCGCACCGAGTTCGACAACCTCGGCGTCAACGCCACGCAGCGCCTCCAGGCCGAGCTCGACACGGCCAACGGCGCCATGGACCAGATCGCCGCGCTCAACCGGATCGCCCCGACCGGCCTGCCGCCCGACCTCGCTGATCAACGCGACAACGCCATCGACCAGCTGGCCAAGTCGCTCGGCGCCACGGCCACGATGTACCCCGACGGCAAGGTCCGCGTGTCGGTCAACGGCATGACCGTCGTCGACGGCGACTTCGTGTCGAAGCTCTCGCTCGACCCGCTCAACGCGGGCCAGGTGGTGCATCCCGCCGGTCCGATCACCGTGGGCGGCACCGCCGGCGGGCTGCAGGCGGTGCTCACCAACGACCTGCCCGGCTACCGGGCCAAGCTCGACAACTTCGTCGCGAGCCTGGTCAGTGCCATCAACACGCAGCACCAGCTGAACAAGACGACCGCGGGCGTGAACGGCGCGGCCCTGCTGGCCGATGACGGCACGGCCATGACGGTGCTCATCGTCAACCCGTCGGGCCTGGCCGTGGCCGACGCCGCCGGTGGCGCCCAGAACGGGAACGGCGCCACCTCGCTGGCGCTGTTGCGCCGCACCGTCGACCCGAACGCCCGCGACCTCGTCACCTACGTCGGGGGCACGGTCGCCAACCTCAACCGATCGAACACCAACGCCCAGAACCTGTCCGACACCGCCAACCAGCAGCGCCTCGCCGTGACCGGCGTGAACCTCGACGAGGAGATGGCCAACCTGATCGCCGATCAGAAGGCCTACGCCGCTGCCGCACGCATCATCACCACGGTCGACTCGTTGCTCGACACGCTGATCCGAATGTGAGGAACTGACCCATGATCCGCACCACCTTCCTCAGCAGCACCCTCGGCGCCCAGTCGCGGCTGATGACCCGCTCGAGCGCGCTCGAGCGGGCGTCGGCCCGCCTGTCGTCGGGCAAGGCGTGGACGCGCCCGTCAGAGGACCCGGGCAGCGCGGCGACGGCGCTGAGCCTGCGCAGCGAGCTGACCTCGCTCAAGTCGTACGAGAGCGTCGCCGGCGAGGCCCAGAGCCGCCTCGACATCACCGACGCCCAGCTGAGCGACGTGAACTCGCTCGTGGCCCGGCTGAAGGAACTGGCCGTCGGCGCCAGCACGGGCACCATGAACAACGAGGGTCGTTCGGCCATCGCCGAGGAGGTCCGCCAGATCCGCGACCAGCTCGTCGGCCTGGCCAACGCCCGTTACCTCGACCAGCCCCTGTTCGCCGGCTACAACAGCTCCGACGCGGTGGCGATGGTGAGCGGGGCCTGGACGTTCACCGGTACGCCGAGCGAGCAGATCATGCGGTCGGTCTCCGACTCCGATTCCATCCAGCTCAACGTCTTGGCGTCCGACGTGTTCCAGGCGGCCGGCACCGACGCGTTCAGCATGCTGGACACGTTCATCAACGACCTGAAGACGAACAACAGCGCCGGCATGAAGGTGGCCATCGACCAGATGGACACGTTCCGCACGTCGGTCACCACGGCGCGGGCCCGCATCGGAGCGGCCACCAACCGGGCCGAGACCGTGCTCAACTCGAACCGCAGCCGCCAGACCACGATCCAGGCCGATCTGAGCAAGGCCGAGGACGTGGACCTGACCGAGGCGATCACCGACGTGAACCGCCAGCAGGCCGCCTACGAAGCGGCCCTGGGCGCCACGGCGAAGTCCATCCAGCAGTCCCTCGTCGACTTCCTCCGGTGACCGTGGGCCGGTTGACCAGGCCGGCCGCCAGGGTACCGATGGGCCAGCACGACGCCGACCCCGTGCGCAGCACGACGCAGCAGGAGCACACGATGAGCGACACCCCCGAGCCGCCGGTGATCACCACACCAGACGGCCTACCCGGCTTCGACGCGCTGCGCAGTTGGGTGATCGAGCTGAGCGCACCCGACGCCGTGTTCTCCGTGATGCGGAGCCTCGACGAGCCCGGCATCGGCCTGCTCGTGGCCGAACCGTGGGACCTGGCACCGGGCTACGCGCCCGACCTGCCCGATGCCGAGATGGCCGCCATCGGCGCCACCGAACCGACCGACGTGGCCGTGTTCGTGGTGGCCCACATCGATGTCGAAGGCCGCCAGGCCTGGCTGAACCTCGCCGCCCCGATCGTCGTGAACGCCGGCAAGGGCGTGGCTCGGCAGATGATCCTCGACCGCCAGGGTTGGCCGATGCGCCACCCCGTGGCTCTGGGAGCGTGACGTCATGCTCGTGCTGACCCGCCGTGTGGGCGAGACGATCATGATCGGTGACGACATCGAGATCGAGGTGCTCGAGGTGCGTCCCGGCATCGTGCGCCTCGGCGTTCGGGCCCCGAAGTCGGTGCGCGTGCTGCGCAGCGAGCTCGTGGCCGAGGTGGCCTCGGCCAACGCCGAAGCGCTCAAGGAGACGCCCGACATGGGTGCCATCGCTGCGCTCAGGCCGAGCCCCCAGCCGGTCACTCGCTCCAACCGCTGATCGGGTCGTAGGGTCGCCCCAGTCGAAGGGGGACCCACGATGGTCGAGTCGGTTGATCACGAGGTACGACGGGCGCGCGCCCTGGAGGTCATGCACCGCTTCAACGGTGAGCAGGGTGACCCCGTGCGGGGTGCGCGCGCCATGGAGCGCAAGTACGGCGCCCTCGGCTCCTACGCGGTCGACTACATCATGGGCGAGCTGTGGGCCCGCCCCCAGCTCTCCCGCCGCGACCGCAGCCTGCTCGTGGTGTCGGTGCTCATGGCCCAAGCCCGTGACGAGGAGCTCGAGCTGCACACCGAGATCGGGTTGCGCCACGGGCTCACCCGCGTCGAGATCGAAGAGGCGCTGCTGCACGTGGCGGCCTACGCCGGCTTCCCCGCGGCGATGGCCTCGGTGCGCCACCTCGACAACGTGTGGAACCGCCTCGACGGCACCGAGCGGGTGGAGGGTCGCGCGGCGGCCGAGCACCTGGACGACGACGAGCGTGACCGCCGCGCCATCGACGTGCGCCGCACGCTCACCGGGGGCCGGGCCAGCGCGGATGCGGCCGTCGATCTGGGCATGCTGCAGGACTTCCTGGGCGACGTCGGCACCGTGGCCTTCCGGTGGGCGTTCGGCGAGGTGTGGTCGCGGCCGGGCCTGTCGCGGCGCGATCGCAGCCTCGTGGTCATCGCCATGCTCGGCGCCCTCGGCCAGGAGGGCGAGCTGGCCTTCCACGTGCCCGGCGGCCTGCACCACGGCCTCACGCGCATCGAGATCGAGGAGGTCTTCGTGCACCTCACCGGCTACGCCGGCTTCCCGCGCGCGGTGTCGGGCATGCGGGCCACCCGCGCCGCGTTCGCCAAGCTCGACGCCGCCGACGCGTGACCACCACCCCCGTGTTCGGCGACGAGTTGCGCGCGCAGCTCGCCGCCAACCTCGCCCGCCATGACCGGTTGGCCCTCGACCTCGACGGTCGCCGCCATGCCGCCGTCGCCGTCGTGGTGGTCGACAGCGATGCCGCGGTGCACGGTGAGGACCACAACCCGGCGCTCCCCGACCGCCTCGGCGGCATCCCCGGTGCCGACGACTACCCGCTCACCGGCAGCGTGGCCGGCACCGCGGGTGGGCCGGCCATCCTGCTGACCCGGCGGGCGGCCACGCTGCGCTCACACGGCGGCCAGTGGGCCTTCCCCGGTGGTCGCGTCGACGAGGGCGAGACGGCCTTCGAGGCGTCCCTGCGGGAGCTGCGTGAAGAGATCGGTCTCGTGCTCGGCCGCGAGCACCTGCTCGGTCAGCTCGACGACTACGCCACGCGCTCGGGGTACGTGATGACGCCGTTCGTGTTCTGGGGCGGCGCCGACCCGGAGCTGCACCCCGACCCCACCGAGGTGCGGTCGGTGCATCGCCTGGCGTTCCGTGAGATCTGCCGACCCGACTCACCGCGGTTCGTCACCATCCCCGAGTCTCCGAGGCCGGTCGTGCAGATCCCCGTGGGCGGCGATCTCATCCACGCTCCCACCGGCGCGGTCATCCTGCAGTTCCGCCGGGCGGCCATCGAAGGCACGCTGGAGCGCGTCGTCGACTACGAGCAGCCGGTGTTCGCCTGGCGCTGACGAGCGCCAGGCGAGCCGGCTACGGACACCGGCCTGCCGGGCGGGCCCGGCAGGCCGGTCCTGCGGGTCGCGCTGGCGGGCGGCACTCCCGTCAGCGGACCTCGCGGTCGTAGACGCCACTCAGCCCGCTTGTACCGGGAACGGCCCGGTCTGGCACGTGGCGCTGGCGCCGGTGCTGCTCTTGATGGTGACGGTGCCCGGGTCGTACTGCTGGATCTCCATCACGGTGCCCCCGTACCGGCTCCCGCCGCCGTTCTGCACCTCGCCGATCAGGCTGCTGTCGGACCGGTAGGCCGACAACTGGGCCGCCGGGTTCGAGCTGGCCGCCTTGATCAGCATCGCCCCGAAGCCGTGGGCGGTGGCGTTCGTGAAGCACTTGCTGATGGTGATGACCTCGGCGCCGTTGCCCCCGCCGCCGTGACCCCCGCCGCCACCGCCTTGGGGAGCGGTCGTCGCCGGCACCGTGGTCTCGACCGGTGCGACCGTCGGCGCGCTGGTGCTGGCTTCGGTGACCTGGCTCACGGCGACGGTGCCGGCGGTCGTCGCGGAGTCGGCCGGTCCGGCGACCGTGGACGTGGACGTGGACTCCTGGTGACCGGTCGTCGCAGTCGAGCTGGCATCATCGGGTCCAGAGGACGTCGCCCGGCTCGATGCCGACGTGGCCTCGGCCGTGGTGTCGGTCTTCGTCCCTTCCGCGACGGTGGCACCGGTGGTGCTGCTGCCGTGGTCACCGCCTTGACCGAACGGTTCCGAGGTGCTCGTCGCGCCGCCCTCGGTCGATGGGGAACTCGTTTTGGCGTCGACGCTCGAGGTCGGGCTCGATGCACCGCCGCGGCGAGCGCCGATGACCTTGGCATCGCCCGCGCGGCGCGTTCCGGAGGACCCGCTGCGGGCGTAGACGATCGAACCGAGGCCCACGACGCAGACGACTGCGCCGATGCCGACGATGGTGAGCTTGCGGGCGTTCATGAAAGGGCCGTCCTCAGGAGGTTGGTCGAGCGGGTCGATCGCTACATCGCCGCTCGGTCGGCAATGTCACACAATTCGATCGATAAATCGGGACCCATATTGTTTGAAAATGCACGGGGACGTGGCTACCGAAATGACGTCGAGCTCCGAAGAGCAAATGGCAGCGGTGGAAGGGCCAAGTGCGCCCCTCCTCCGCTGCCATCTCTCGGCGATGTCGGGGCCCCGTTTCCGGGGCCCCGACGCCTCCCTTACAAGCGGATCGCTCCGCGCTTACTGCCTGATCTTCTGCAGGGCCGTCGCGGCGCTGGTGTCAGTCAGCACTCCGGCGGTGAAGCCCTTCACCGTGATCGGCGTTTGCACACACGGCGTCGCAAAGTTCGCCGGGTTGAGGTTGCACGCCGGCTTCGGTGCACCGACCAGTGTGATGGTGAACGCTCCCGGCGTGATGAGTGACACGGTCAGGTTCGCCCCCAACGTCGCCGGGTCGAAGATCGTTCCGGTGTCCGTCAGGTACGGCTGCAACACCATGCTGTTGACCAAAGCGTTGGTCGACGTCGCCGTCATCACCAGGCGCTGCTTGGAGATGCGGTACTCCAACGTCCCACCGAAGGTGATCGTCGTCGGCACCGATGCCGTCGCTGTAATCGTCACGGACGTCGCCGACGAGGTGCCGTTGGCGTTCGTCGCCGTCACGCTGAAGATGTACGTGCCCGCAGCGGGTGCCGTTGTGAAGTTGATCGACGACGCAGCCGACGGGGTTGCCGCCGCCGGAGTCTGGGTGAAGGCCACGGCCGGTCCGGTTCCACCGCTACGAGCCCAGGTCCACGTCGGCGCCGGGAGCGACGCGCTCGAGGCGTTGACGGTGACGGTGGCGCCCGCGGTCACCGTCTGGTTCTGGATCGGGTTGACGGTGGGCGGCGGTGCAGCCACCACGGTGATCGTGCTGCTCACAACGCTGACGCCACACGGGTTCGCCGCCTGGAAGTTCACGTTGTACACACCGCCGGCGGCCAGACCGGCGGCGTTGAACGTCGGGGTGGTCGTCGTCGCACCGGGGAGGCTGCCGTTCAGGTCGGTGCCCGTCGGCGTCCCGAGCAGCCCGGTGCCGGCGGTCCAGCTGATGGTGGTGGGCGTGGTCACACTGGCCGGCAGGCTGCCGGACAGTTGGATGCTCCCGCCGTTGGCCACCGAGTACGGGGCTCCGTTCAGCGTCGGCGTCGCACAGACCAGCGCGGGCGGGGCGACGTTGCTGGGCCACGGCGTCAACACGCCGGCCTGGACACCGGTGATCGACTGGTACCCGCCGTAAG
>JANMAT010000069.1:0-3648 GCA_031359995.1 Actinomycetes bacterium | reverse complement strand
AGGTGGTGGACGCTGTCGAGGATGGCGGCCGACAGTGCGTCGGCGTCGTCCACGCTCCACCGCCTCAGGGTGAGGGGACCCGCCGAGATCCGTTCCTGCACCCTCGAAGGATGCTCACGCAACGTGGTGCGCTGTCAACCGACCCACACGGACGCTCATCCGATCGGGGAGGTTCGACCGCGGCGTTGGTCGTCGTCGCCGCCGGTCAGGAGGTCGCGGTCGTCGGGTCGGCCTCGGCCAGCGCCGCGTCGACGTCCCGCAGGGCGGCGTCGGCGGCGACGACCGCGGCGTCGGTGTCGTTCAGTGCCTGCTCCAGCGCCGGCGGCGTCGCCACGACGGTGGCGACCGACGCGCCCGTCGATGGGTCGTCAACGCCCGAGCTCGTGGTCCCCGCCGATGTCGTCGGGTCGGCGGCCAGCGCCGCGGGAGCCGACGTGATGGCCGAGGTCGGCGAGGGCACCGATGAGTCGCGGGGTGGCGCCCCATCGGCACGACCACGGCACGCGGTCACCCCGCTCAGGGCGAGGATCAGGCCGAGCAACGTGAGGGTTCGAGCGCGACGCATGTCGGTTCTATCGGCTCCGACCTGCGAGAACTGAGGTGATGTCACGCAGAGGGACACGAAGAACACTTCACGTCAGGCAGGGGTTGGACCATGGTCGTAGCACATTCGGGCACCGACGACTTCTCAAGGGTTTTCCGAAGTCCGCCAAGAGGTCGGGCCACGCATCATCGCTCCACTGGCAATCCAAGGAGCCCGCGGCATGGGCTCCCCGGCTTTGGCACGGGCACAGCGGCTCTACGGCACAAAAGGCGGCGACATCAAAATGGTCAATTGGCGGAGGGTCACCTCCCGAATCCCGAAGAAGTGGGCCATCATCGGCTCTGCGGTGGTCGGCATCATGCCGACCGCGGCGATCGTCACGACGATGACGAGCCCCGCATCCTCTGCGGTGAACTTCAGCAATCCCGTGGGTGTTGCCCCCGGTGCCGTTGCGGCGCGCAGCGTGATCGCTTTCCCCTCGCGTGACTTCGTGTCGGCGTTCGGGTACCCGGGCGACCGCGTGATCGTGCGGGTGTTCCACGACCCGGTGGTCTATGCCGATGGCGCCGGCAACGCGTTGCCGCCCATCGTGAGCGAGCTCTCCACCCCGAACGATGCCGCCGGCACCGTCGAGGTGAACCATCCGGGCGGGGTGTGCTGGGTGGGCAACACCCCCGACATCCGCCCCGGCGACCTGATCCAGCTCGAGGTCATGGCCGGCCCCGACGCCGGGCTCATCGACGAGACGGTCGTCGCCAACGTGATCGACAAGCGCCCCGTGGTGGGCGCCGCTGCGGGCACCGTCGTGGTGCACGGCACGGCCGGCGACGCCCCCGGCCTGGTTCCCCCGGGCAACGCGCTCCCCGTCGCTCAGGTGGAGCAGCGCCTGGTGTCGCCGGGCAACCTGTTCGACGCCAACGGTCGGCGCACCCTGCGGGCGACCAGCATCCCCGGCCCCGGCGACGGCCTGCTGACCTTCGATGCCATCGACCCCGACACCAACCCCAACGGCCTCCGCTGGACGGCGACGTACGCCGGCCTCACGCCGCACGACGTCGACCTGGCCATCGGCGCCGAGTCGCGGGCGCTGTGGCTGGGCGCCGTGGCGCTGCCCGCGGTCGAGAGCACCATCTTCGAGAACGGTGCCCTCACGTTCCCGGGGCCCTCGGCGCCCTGCCTGGCGCCCATCGAGGTCCTGCCGCCGCCGCCCGGTAGCGAGCTGACCCCGCCGACCGACCCGACGGGTCTGAGCGCCCTGATCTCCAACAGCAACACGGTGTCGCTGGCCTGGACCGCGTCGACCGACAACATCGGTGTGACCGGCTACGGCATCTACCGCAACGGTCAGAACATCTTCACCGTCTCGAACCCCGACGGCTCCGCCCCGGCCCCGACGACGTACCTCGACAAGAACGTCCCGCCGGGTAGCTACACCTACCAGGTGGTCGCCCTCGACGAGGTCGGGAACAAGTCCGGCTTTTCGAACACGACCGACCCGGTGACGGCGACCTCGCACCTGGCGCCCGGCACCTTCCCGGTCACCATCAACGAGCCGCCGGTGCTGCCGACGAGCATCATCGTCTTCCCGTCCCGTGACTTCGTGTCGCCCAGTGGCTACCTGCCCACCGACCTGGTCGACGTGCAGCTGCTGCGCACGGGGCCCGACGGCAACATGCTCATCGTCAGCTCGGCGGACGGCATCATCCCGAACGCCGAGGGCTTTGCCGAGGTGAACCACCCCGGCGGCTCCTGCTGGGCGGGCGTCACGCCCGAGATTCGCGTGGGCGACATCATCCGCACCATCGCCTACGACCCGGCCTCCATCACGGGAACCAACCCCGATGGCGTCCGCACGATCGACCAGACGACGGTCGCCGGTGTGTCGGCCAACCGCCCGGTCACGACCTCGGCCCCGACGGTGGGCAACAGCGACGGCATCGTCGAGGTCCACGGCTCCGCCCTGGGCGCCGACGGTAACCCGATCCCGCTCGCCCAGATCGAGCAGCGCATGATCGCCGTGCACGGCGTGGGCCTGTGGGACCTGAACGGTCGCCGTGCCCTGCGCGCCGGAGGCGGTGGCGACGGCACGCTCACCTACGACACGGTCGGCAACCCGACGGGCGTCAACTGGACAGCGACCTACAGCGGTCTCGACCAGGCCGACGTCGATCGCATGGCCGACGCCGACACCCGCATCCACTGGCTGGGCACCAAGCCCCTGCTGCTGGCCGAAGCGACGATCTACGAGAACGCCGACAACGCCATCCCCGGCCCGTCGGCGCCCGGCTGCTCCAGCCCGTTGGAAGCCGCCGACCTCGTCAACCCGGCCACCCCGGCGGGCTTCACCGCCACGCTGGCCCTGGGCACGAACGACGTGACCGTGAACTGGGCGCCGTCGACCGACGACTGGTACGTCGCCGGCTACCGCATCTACGACAACGGCACTCCCGTGGCCAACGCCGCCCCGACCGCCACCAGCCACCTGCTGGCCGACCTGCCCTTCGGGTCGCACACCATCACGGTGCGGGCCTTCGATACGGCGACACCCCGCGGTGCCGGCGTCGGCATCATCGCCCAGCTGACCTCCGGCCGGGGCCTGATGTACGGCAACGAGTCCGACGCCACGCCGGCGATCATCGTGATCGTGGCCGACGTGACCGCTCCCACGGCTCCGGCCGACCTGGTCGTCACGACGACGAAGACGGGCAACCCGGAGGACAGCACCGGCACGGCGACCATCACCTGGACCGCCTCCTCCGATGACGTGGCCGTGGATCACTACGTCGTCCACCGCAACCTGTCGACCCCCGGCCCACCGCACGACATCGGCCCGGTTCCGGTGGGTACCACGACGGTGACCGACATCGGCCTGAAGGCTGACTCGTACATCTACACCGTCGAGGCGTTCGACGCCGCCGGCAACCACACGACGTCGGCCCCGGCCAACGCGAGCGTCACCCAGGTGGACGACATCGTCGCTCCCACGGTGCCGGGCAGCGTGCTCGCCACCACGAGCCCCGACATCCATGGCCGCAACGTGGTCGTGACCTGGACGGCATCGACGGACGCGGTGGGAGTCGCCGGCTACGGCGTCTACCGCACGT
>JANMAT010000044.1:0-9466 GCA_031359995.1 Actinomycetes bacterium | reverse complement strand
GTCGGCGAGGACCACCCGCTCGTGCGCACTGAGGTAGCGCAAAGAGTCGACCCGCGCGGGCTGCCGGCTGATGACCGGCTCCACGACCCTCGTGACCCCGTTGCGGGTGACCGACCCCCCGTTCTTCCACTGGCTCAGGCGTAGCGACGATGACTGGAACCCGCCGAGCACACCTGGGGAACTTCGCTGAGCGCGATCACTGGAGGTTGCCGCCGTGTTCGGGTCCAGGAGCAATCGGGACGGCCGCTGTCGGAGGTTGTGGCCGCGGTGGCGAGCGGTTGACGTTGTGCGCGATCAGGCGGAGCATTCCCTGGGCTGGGCGACGAGCGCCAGTGTCTCGGCTTGTGCGCCTAGCATCGAGGTGATGAGGGGCCTGGATCTCAGCGCGATGCTCCAGGTGGCCCGTGGCGTGGACCCGGACTCGGTGCCGCAGATCGTACGTGAGTTGGCGGGCCGTCTGCTGAACGCCTCGGACGTGGTGCTCTACCTCGTCGACTTCGCGCAGGTTTCGCTCGAGCCTGTGCCTGACCCCGCGGCCCACGCCACCGCGCCGCCGGCGAGCGAGACCGTTCTCGGGACGATGGCCGGGCGGGCGTTCCTCACACAGAGACCGGTCCTCGCCGGCCGGGAGGATGGCGTGAGGGTGTGGGTGCCGGTCATCGAGGGCTCTGACCGCACTGGTGTCCTGGCGCTGACGGTACCGAGTTCAACCGACGAGACCGTGCAGGCGTGCACCGACCTTGGCCTGCTCACGGGCTACCTCATCGCCGTGAACACCAAGGCCACGGACGTCTACAACGTGCGCCGGCGACGCCGCTCTCTCTCGCTCGCCGCAAGCCTCCAGTGGGACCTCCTGCCGCCCCTGGTGCTGAGAACCGACCGGGTGGTGATCGCCGGGCTCGTGGAACCGGCGTACGAGGTCGGCGGCGACTGCTTCGACTACGCCGTCAACGGATCGACGTGCGATGTCGCCGTGTTCGATGCAATGGGCCACAACCTCCGGTCCGCCATGATCGCTGCCTTGGCCGTGGGCTCGTGTCGCCACAGCCGACGCGAGGGGCACACGCTGGAGATGATGCACCGCGAGCTCGACCGCGCACTGGCCGCGGAGTTCCAGGACCTCTCGTTCGCCACCGGACAACTGGCGCGCATCGATCTCCACACCGGCTTCTTCACCTTCACGAATGCGGGCCACCCACTCCCGCTGCTCGTCCGCAACGGTCAGGTCGTGCGTGCTCTCTCGTGCCGTCCGACGCTGCCGTGGGGACTGAACGGCCTTCTCGGCCAACCGCTCAACGTGACGACGGCGATGGAACCGCTGGAACCTGGCGACAGCATCCTCTTCTACAGCGACGGTGTCATCGACGCCCATTCGCAATCAGGTGACACGTTCGGCGTGATCGGCTTGGCCGACTTCGTAGGCAGGAGCGCCTCGAACGAGCTCGAGCCGGAGCAGGTCGTACGGCAGCTGACGCGCGCCGTTCTCGAGCACCACGAGAACACCTTGTCGGACGACGCCACGTTCGTGCTCGTCCAGTGGTCCGGAACCAACTGACGTCGTTCGAGATTCGGTCTGCGTGTGCCGCAAGGGTTCGCCAGGACTCGGGCCGCGTCAGGGTGCTGGTGATCTGATCCACACCGCCGTCGAGCCGACGGGCCTGCTCACCGCCCGGGCGCGCGTCGTGCTGCTGTACCCGGACGGTTCAATCGAACGCCGCGGGGAATGCCGGACCTGGATCGGACCGATTGGAGGGCGGCGCGCCGGTGCGCTGGTTGCGCCCAACGCCGAGTCACGCTGTGCCGCCGATCCGGAGGCACAGCTCCGCGGCAACTCCTCCGACGAGACGTGACCTCCCAATTGTCTTGGGGTGATCGGGCGGGCCGCGATGTCAAACCGCAACATCCGTTCGAGCGACCCGGTCCGTCGTCGCCCGTGCCTCAAGCGTCGCGGGCTGCGGTGTGTCGCGCGACCTGGTCGCGCTCGCGCTCGCTCAGCTCCGCGTCGCCGGCGACCTCGATGTGAACCAGCATGTCGTCGGCCCGGGGCGACGACCGGATGAGCTCGTCCAGCTTCAGCTGGATCGCCGTCTGCTGTCGCTGCTGGGTGTGTTGGATAACGAAGAGCATGACGATCGTGACGGCACCCGTGGCCGTGGCGAACATCATCTGCCACGACGCCCGCCGGCCGGCTTCCAGGAGGATGAGCAGGAACGCAGCGACGACGGCCGTCACGGCCACCGCCATTCCGGCCCGCGACGTCACGTCACCCACCGCGTGGAGCAGGCGACTGGACCGGGACGTGTGGCGCGGTCCCCTCATCACCGAGCCCCGGGGGCGAGGTGAGAGGTCGCCACGCATCCCGTGGTCGCTCGACGCGACGGACTGGCGAGGCGCCTCATGACGATCGCGAGACCGAGCGCGTGCACATGGGCCCTTGCGTACCCCGCCGTCGATCGGGTCAATCATGCGCAGCCCAGCTGGCCGGTGGTGGGCGCCGTCGCGGCTCCGTACGGCCTCGTGGCCCTCGAAGGCGAACCGGGCCTCGCAGCCGTTTCGGCCGCGAGGCTCGCGGGTCCCGGGCAGACCGGAGTGTCCACTCCCCGCCCGGCCCCGGCGCCAGCCGCCCCGGCCGCCCGGCGGGGCCGAGACGGAGGAGCAACCCATGCCCCGTTCCGCGTGGTCGAACAAGCGTCAGCGCCAGTACGAACACATCAAGGACGGTCAGCTCGAGCACGGACGCGACGAGTCCACGGCCGAGGAGATCGCCGCTCGCACGGTGAACAAGGAGCGGGCACGAGCCGGTGAAGCGACGGTGGCCAGCCGCACGTCGATCGACGACGTGTTGTCGTAGCGGCGCGGCGGTCTGCGCTCCCACCGGGGCCCGGGGGGACGGACCCGGAAGCAGCTGTACGAGGAGGCTCGACGCCCGGGCATCGCCGGCCGATCGTCGATGTCGAAGCAGGAGCTGCTGAGCGCCGTCGATCGGCGCAACGCTCGGTCCGAACGATCGCTGCGGCAACCGACCGTGGCACGTGTGGACAGCCTCGGTGCGTTTCGGCCCCGGCGCGGCCGGGTACACCGATCGAGATCCAATCGACGCGACGTTCCCGGCCCGCCGCCCGTGGTTTTGGGTCCCCAGGATCCGACGTACGAGCGACGGGCTCGTCGGCGCGATCCGTTGTGCCCTGGTCAGGGTTTTTCGCACGGGGACAAAGTTGGCTCTGTCAAAGGACCGGTTGTTCGTCTGCCGTCGATGCGTTCCCGTTCGGGCCGTCTCGATGGCGTTAACGGGAGGGGGTAGCCATGACACGCTCAACGTCGAACAGCGCGACAAGGGAAGCACCGGGGACAGTGGGTGTCTCACTGCTCGGCACCTACCCCTCGACGCGCTGCGGCATCGCCACGTTCACGCGTGCCTTGCGGGACGCGCTGGCAGCGCTGGACGGGGTCGACGCCGACGTCGTGCGAGTGGTGGCGCACGACGAGCCCGGCTGGCCCGACGACCCCGGTGAGCCAGCGGGAGTGGCCGGGCAGTGGCGTCAGGGCGATGACGGCGGCCTGCACGAGGCGTTGGCGGTGGTGGCCGGGCGCGATGCGGTCGTCGTGCAGCACGAGTTCGGCATCTACGGGGGGCGCGACGGCGACGAGGTCGTCGAGTTCCTGGAGGGCTGCCCGGTGCCGAAGATCGTGGTGCTCCACACCGCCCTCGCCGCGCCCAGCCATCACCAGCGCTACGTGCTCGACGCCATCGCGGACCGAGCGGATGCGCTGGTGGTGCAGAGCTTCGCCGCCCGGGATCGCATCGCCGACACGATCACCGATCTCGGCGGCGTTCCGATCGTGGTCATCCCACACGGTGCCGCGTTGAACCTCGTCGGTGCCTCCGCTCGCCTCGCTCCGTCCCCCGTCGTGCTGACGTGGGGACTGATCGGGCCGGGCAAGGGGATCGAGCACGGCATCACCGCCCTCGCTGCACTCGGCGACCTGGTGCCCCGACCGACCTACCTGGTGGTCGGTGGCACCCACCCGAAGGTTCTCGAGCGCGAAGGCGAGGCCTACCGGTCGAGGCTCATGTCCCTGGCCTGTGCCTTGGGCGTTCGCGACCAGGTGGTGTTCGCCAACAAGTACCGGACGACGAGCGATCTGCAGGCGCTCGTGCGCGGGGCGGACATCGTGCTCCTCCCCTACGACTCGTCGGAGCAGGTCACGTCGGGCGTCCTGGTCGAGGCCCAAGCGGCCGGGAAACCGGTGGTGGCCACCGCGTTCCCCCACGCCGTCGAAGCGCTGGCGGACGGGAGCGGTCTGGTCGTCCCCCGCGGCGACGCCACCGCGATCGCCGGCGCCCTGCGATCCATCCTGCTCCACCCGCGTCAGGCCGACGCCATGCGCAGGGCCGCGAGAGACGCGGCGCTCGGCCTGGCCTGGCCGACCGTCGCGGGACGCTACGCCGAGCTCGCCCGGCAGCTCGTCGGGCGCCGGCTGGCCGCGTAGGGCGAGTCATGGCGGTAACGGTTCGTGCGACGTCACCGTATGCGCACCTGCTGCGGCTGACCGATGCCACCGGCGTGCTCGAGCACGCCGAGGGCACCATCGCCCGACGCGAGCACGGCTACTGCCTCGACGAGGACGCCCGGGCGCTCATCGTTGCCGCCAAGGAAGAATCGGCCTTCCGGCGGTTCGGCGCTGGTCGCCGAAGCCTGGGTGATGATCACGGTATGGCGGGAAGATCGGGCGGGTCCACGCCGGTGCGGTTGTGAAGCATTTCGCCCTGACTCCTGCCGCGGCGACCGTCGACCGAGGGAACGGACTGTGCCCCCTGTGCGGAGGCCATGGGTGGGAGCGGTTGGACACCGTCAGAAGTCGAAGCCGGGGTCCGTGGCCATCTCGGCTCGGTGAACCTGATCGGAGGGCGAAAACCTTCGCTGGACAGCGTACAGCCCCAAGATGTGCGACCATAGCTACCCCGGGTCCGCACCTCGGCAGACTGCCGTGGGTGGATGCGAAGGACCGGCGATCGCAGAATGCGCACGCCTGGGTGCTCGAGGCTCCTGCCGGAGCCAGGCGTTGACGAGAGCCCGTGGCCGGTCAGTTATCGTGCCGTCGTATGTTCCTCGGCCTGTTCGATCGACGCCTCTCACGATGATCGGGCGCCTGCACGATGTGCTCGACGCTGTCGAGAGCCTGCAACCCGAGATGATGCGCCTGGTCGGCGACGTCGTGCGCATTCCGAGCGTCAGCGGTACCGACGCCGAGAACGACGCCCAAGGGTTCATGGCCGACGTGTTCGCGCGCTCGGGTCTCGACGTCGACCATTGGCACATCGATCTCGACCAGCTGCGAGCCGACCCGGAGTTCCCCGGTATGGAGGTCGATCGGCGCGAAGCCTGGGGCCTGGTCGGACGCCGACCGGGCACCGGTGACGGCCCGTCACTCATGCTGAACGGGCACATTGACGTGGTCCCGATCGGCGATTCGGGGGCATGGGTCGACCCGCCGTTCGAGGCGGAGACACGCGATGGCCGGCTGTTTGGCCGGGGTGCGTGCGACATGAAGGCGGGTCTGATCGCGGCGATGTGGGCCGCCGATGCGATCCGGTCTGCGGGCGTACGACTCCGTGGCGACCTCGTGCTCGCATCGGTGCAGGGTGAGGAGGACGGTGGGCTCGGCACGTTCGCCACCCTGCGGCGCGGGTGGCGTGCTAACGCCTGCGTGATCCCCGAACCGACGTCGCTCGCAATGATTCCCGCCAACTCCGGGGCCCTCACGTTCCGTCTGCGCGTTTGCGGCCAGGCCACCCATGCCGCGCGCCGCACGTCCGGGACGAGTGCCATCGAGAAGTTCTGGCCCATCTGGCAGGCCCTCGCTGAACTGGAGCGCCGCCGGCACGAGGTGATTGACCCACGCATGACGCGGTGGCCGCTGGCTCACCCCATCTCGATCGGCGTGGTCCACGCGGGCGATTGGGCGTCATCGGTACCTGATCTGCTTGTGGCGGAGGGGCGTCTCGGCGTCGCCATCGGCGAGCCGGTCGCCCAGGCACGTCAGGCTCTCGAGGAGGCGGTCGCCGAGGCGTGCGAACGTGACTCCTGGCTGCGCACCCACCCGGTGCTCGTCGAGTGGTGGGGTGGTCAGTTCGCGTCGGGATCGATCGCGGCGGATGCCGAGCTCGTAGGTCGTGTGGGTCGAGCGCATTGCATCGTCACCGGAAGCGAGCGGGCGCCCGAGGTGTACGGCGCCCCCTACGGGAGCGACCTCCGACTGCTGACCGGGATCGGCGGTGTAGCGACGCTGCAGTACGGCCCCGGCGATACGGAGCTCGCGCACGGCCCCCGGGAGTCGGTCCCCGTCCACGAGGTGCTCGTCACCGCGCACGCTGGCTGCGCTGGCGCTCGACATCTGCGGCGTCGCCAACTGACGAGCGCCAAGCCGAGCACATGCAGAGCTGGTCCGGCCGCCCCAACGGAGCCGGCGGAAGATGGTCGCTGATCTGGGACGAGCGACTCGAGGGCCTGTTCGGTCTCGCTCAGGGCGAGTTCGACCGGACCTTCGAGATGCACGTCTCCTTGCTGCATGCCGACGATCGGGAGGACGGCTGCGCGCCGTCCACCGCGCCGTGACCGAGCGGGTCGACGTATCGGATCGAGCATCGCGTAGCCTGGCCGGACGGATCGGTCCACTGGCTGGCCGGCGCCGGTGGCGTCACCCTCGACGACCACGGCCGAGTGACGGGCAGTTCGTCACCGTCGAGGACTCCATGAGCTCAGTGCACACCTCGACCGGCGTGCTCGAGCCCCCGTCGCCGCACCTGCGCAGCGAGGTGGCCATCGTGTGCGATCTCGCCGCCGCGTTGCTCGGTGCCGACCACCCTGTGGCCTGGGCGGCGATGCGCGATGAGAACGACCGCGTGCGCGACCACATCGCCCGTGTCATCCCCGGCTTCGCAGACTTCAACCGGCGCGTGCGTGTGCCGGGCGGCTTCGTGCTGCCCCAGCCGCCGCGCGACGAGCGCCGCTTCGCCACCCCCGACGGGCGCGCCCAGCTGACCGCCACCCACGTGGCCGCCCGTGCCGCAGAGCCAGGGTTCTGCTGCTGCAGACGCTGCGGTCCCACGACCAGTACAACACGACCATCTACGGGCACGACGACCGCTACCGCGGGCTCTCCGGCGACCGCCGGGTCGTGATGGTCAACGCCGACGACATGGTGCGGCTCGGCCTCCGCGACGGCGACCGCGTCGACATCGTCAGCGTGCTCGACGGCCCGGATCGACGGGGCTGGGCTACCGGGTCGTTGAGTATCCGACACCACCGGGGTGTGTGGCGGCGTACTACCCGGAGACCAACGTGCTGATCGCGCTCGACCATCATGGTCCCGATGCCCAGACACCGGCGGCGAAGGCCGTGCTGGTGCGGCTCCAGGGCTCCGTCCGAGCGACCTGACACGCCTCGACCGGGCCCTGGGGCCCGGTCGAGGGTGTCACCGGCTGCCTCAGCGGCTGTGGGCGGCCTGGAGGGTGCGGACCTCGTCGCGCACCTTGGTCACGTCGGCCATCTGGCGTGCCACGATCTCGCGCAGGCCCGGCGAGAGATCCTCGCCGATCGCCTTCTCGTACTCGGACACGGCGTGGTCCTCGCCCTGCAGCGAGGCGTCGAGCACGCCCTTCGCATCGTGGCCGCTGAGGGCGTCCTTTACCGCCATCCATCCCCGGTGCACTGCGCCGGCGCCGGTGCTGTCCTCGTCCACGGGGTCGCCGTAGGCGTGGGCCAACGCGGTCAGCTCGCCCGACATGCGGGCCCGGTCGCGGGCGTAGGCGCTGAACCGGGTGGCGAGCTCCGACTCGTTCGAGTCGGCCAGCTTCCTCGCCGCCTTCTCGAAGCCCTCCTTGCCGTTCTCCAGCGTCTTCACAAGGTCCTTGGTGACCTTCTCGTCGATCGACATGTGTGCTCCTCTGTGAGTGATGGAGCAGGAGATGCCCTCGGCACGACACCGACCAAACACCGGGCGGCGATGGGTTGAGGCCGACGGTGCCGGGGAACCAACGGTGTTCCGGTACGGGACGCGCACGACAGAGACGAGATCGACGTGACCAAAGCGACGAAGAAGGCAGCACCCCGCCCGAAGGTTCGCACCAACGGGCAGGCCGCGCCCGCGGCCGAGCTCGGCGCCGGTGGCGAGCTGCACCAGCGGGGCGGCGACGCGCTCACCACCAACCACGGCGTGCCGCTCGGCGCCAACCAGAACTCGCTGCGGGCGGGGGAGCGGGGCCCGACACTGCTCGAGGACTTCGCGTTGCGGGAGAAGATCTTCCACTTCGACCACGAGCGCATTCCCGAGCGCATCGTGCACGCCCGCGGTTCGGCGCCCACGGCTTCTTCGAATGCACTGCGCCCATCCCGGAGCTGACGCGTGCGAGCCTGTTCCAGGCGAAGGGCGAGCGCGTCCCTGTGTTCTGCCGCTTCTCGACCGTCGCCGGTGGCGCCGGTTCGGTCGACACGCCGCGGGACGTGCGGGGGTTCGCGGTGAAGTTCTACACGCAGGAGGGCAACTGGGATCTGGTGGGCAACAACATCCCGGTGTTCTTCATCCAGGATGCGCTGAAGTTCCCCGATCTCATCCACGCCGTGAAGATGGAAGCCGACCGCGGGTTCCCCCAGGCGGCGTCGGCCCATGACACGTTCTGGGACTTCATCTCGCTGATGCCCGAGTCGACCCACATGATCATGTGGGCCATGTCGGACCGCACCCTCCCGCGCTCGTTCCGCATGATCGAGGGCTTCGGTGTCCATACGTTCCGGTTCGTGAACGCCGCGGGGGAGTCGACGTTCGTGAAGTTCCACTGGCGGCCGCGCCTCGGCCTGCAGTCGACGCTGTGGGACGAGGCCGTGAAGCTCGCGGGCGCCGACCCCGACTTCCTGCGGCGCGATCTGTGGCAGGCCATTGACGACGGTGCCTTCCCCGAGTGGGACCTCGCCGTGCAAACCTTCGACCAGGCCACCGCCGACAGCCTGCCCTTCGACGTGCTCGACCCCACCAAGCTGATCCCCGAAGAGGTCGTGCCGCTCAAGGTGGTGGGACGCATGGTGCTCGACCGCAACCCTGACAACTTCTTCGCCGAGACCGAGCAGGTGGCCTTCCTACCCACCAACGTGGTGCCCGGCATCGACTTCACCGACGACCCCCTGCTGCAGGGTCGTCTGTTCAGCTACCTCGACACGCAGAAGTCGCGCCTCGGGACCACGAACTTCCACCAGATCCCCGTGAACGCCCCGAAGTGCCCGTTCGCCAACTTCCAGCGTGACGGGATGATGCAGACGCTGGTGCCCACCGGCCGGGCGAACTACGAGCCCAACAGCCTCGACCTGGCCGGCGAGCACCCGGGCCCGAGGCCGTCGGCGACCGGGTACGTGACCCATCCCGCCGAGGTGGAAGGCCCGAAGCTGCGGGTGCGGTCGGAGACGTTCGCCGA
>JANMAT010000216.1:0-38368 GCA_031359995.1 Actinomycetes bacterium | reverse complement strand
GCCCCGGGCGTGGAAGAGGGGGTGGCGATGACGATGACCGTGTCGACGACACCACCACTGGCGTCGACCCCCGGTACCGAGCTGCACGCCGCGCTGCTCTTCTGCGACCTGCGCGGATTCACGCCGCTGGCGGCCCGCCTCACCCCTGCACTCGTGCACGAGTTGCTGTGCACGTACTACGCGACGATGGCGCCCATCGTCGACGCGCACGGCGGGTGGGTCGCCCAGTTCACGGGCGACGAGATCTTTGCCGTCTTCGACCTGGCGGAGGTCGACGCCGAACGTGCCGTCGCGGCCGCGGGCGCCATGCGATCGGCCGGCAATGGGCTGAACGCCACGCTCGCCAGCCGTGGACTTCCCGCCCTCGCGTTGGGCCTCGGCCTGCACGTCGGCGCGGTGCACGCGGCAACGGTTCACTTCGGTCCGCTCGAGCAGCAGGTCTTCGCCGGCGACGCGGTCAACGTGGCCCGCCGCTACTGCACTGCGGCCGCGGCGGGTCAGATCGTGTGCTCCGAGGAGCTGCGGGTGCTCGCGGGCATCGACGGTGTCGGCCGCCAGACGGGCATCGCCCTCAAGGGCGTCGCCCGTCCTGTGGACGTGGTGATCCTCGCCGGCGCCGAGCCGGCACCGCACGCACGTTCATCGTCGGCCGGCACGGCCCACCACGTTTGTGCGACCGGTCGCCGGGGAAACCTCTCCCCATGCGCACCTCACCGCCAGTCCCTACCCGCTCCGGAGCACCGTCATGACGTCGGTCGCGGTCGTCGCCCACCGCGAGAAGACCCTCGGAGGCGGCCTGGCCGAGCTCCGCGAGGTGCTGCAGGCCGGCGGTGTCACCGACCCGCTCTGGTACGAGGTCGACAAGAGCGCGAAGACACCCAAGTGCGTGCGCCGGGCCCTCAAGGCCGGGGCCGACCTGGTGTTCGCCTGGGGCGGTGACGGCACCGTGCAGCGATGTGCCGACGAGCTCGCCGGCACAGGGGCCACCCTGGCGATCCTGCCGGCGGGCACGGCCAACCTGCTGGCCACCAACCTCGGCATCCCCATCGACCTGGCCAAGGCGGTCGAGATCGGGCTGCACGGCTACCGGCGCCCGATCGACCTCGGCGTCATCAATGGTGAGCACTTCGCGGTGATGGCCGGCGCTGGTTTCGACACCCGCATCATGGCCGGTGTCGACAAGCAGACGAAGGCCCGCCTCGGTCGCGTCGCCTACATCCGCAGCGCGCTCGACGCCGTGAAGGAGGCGCGCCGCCCGATGAAGATCAAGGTCGACGGCGAACTGTGGTTCGACGGCAAGGCCAGCTGCGTGCTGTTCGGCAACGTCGGCACGGTGACCGGCGGCCTGAAGGTGTTCCCCGATGCCAAGCCCGACGACGGGCTGCTCGAGATCGGTGTGGTCACCGCCGAGTCGGCTACCGAGTGGGTGCGCGTGCTCGCCCGTGTCGTGGCCCACAACCCCGACCGTTCGCCGATGGTGAGCGTGACCCGCGGCCACAAGGTGACCGTCGACATCGACAAGCCGATGCGCTACGAGATCGACGGCGGCGCCCGCACGAAGGCTGAGCGGTTGAAGGTGAGTTTGGAACCCCACGCGCTGTGGGTCTGCGTCCCCGAACCGTCGCCCGCCTGATGGGCCGCCTCACGCTCCACGACCCGGTCGTCGCCCGGCGGCCGGCCTGACGGCCAGTTCCACGACGAAGGGGACGTGGTCGCTACCGGCGCTCGGTCGGTCGTCGACCGACACGGCCCGGACGTGGCGGTTGGTCAGCACGTGGTCCAGGCGCACCACCGCGCCGGGCGCGGCCAGCACGCCGTCGGCCGCCAGCTTGAACGACGGGGACAGACCCTGGCCGAGCGACTCGTGGGCGTCGCGCAGACCCAGTGACAGCAACCGCCGCATCCGGGGCCGGAAGGTGGTGGTGTTCAGATCCCCGGCCACGGCCATGGGCCCGCGCAACGTGTGCAGGTGGTCGTGAAGGGTGTCGAGCTGCTCGTCCCACTTCGGATAGCCATCCGGATCGACGACCGCCATGGGGTTGAGCGCCACGAGGGTGAGATCGCCCGATCCCACCGCCACGACCGCCTGGGCCGCGGTGAGCTCGCCCCGTCGCACCATGCGCGACGGCGTCCGCAGCGGAGCGGCTGTCAGCACCGCCACCGCATAGTCGGAGTCGTCGGCCGGGTCGAACAGACGGTGGGGAAAGGCGGCGGCACCGCCGGCGGCGTCGAAGGCGGCCGCGAACGTGGGGTTCCACTCGGCGATGACGATCACGTCGGCGGCGCTGTCGAGCAGCACCTGGGCGAGCTCGCCCGGAGTCTGGTTGTCTATGAAGACGTTGACCACGAGCAAGCGAACACGGCCGGCCGAGGCGACCCACCGCGGCGTCCGGTCGGGGAGCACGCGGGGCACGAGGACGCTCACGTGGTAGGCGACCAGGGCGGCGCCGGCCACCGCCAGCGCCCAGTGGCCCGTCAGCACGGCGAGCACGGCCACGACCCAGGCCAGGCCGAGCACGTAGGGCAGACCGTCCTGCAGCACGGCCACCGCCGCGTGACCGGTCCGGCCCGACACGACCGACCCGACGACGAGACCGAGGGCCACGACGAGGCCCCAAGCCGCCACCCACGCCAGGGTCATGTCGAGGTCTTCTCGCGCCGGCCCACGTCGTCGGCCTGGGCCTGCAGCTGCTCGACGGGACGGCCGAACTCGAGCAGGCGCCCGCCGAACATGATGGAGCTCACCGCGAACCAACCCCATCCGAGAGCCACACCGGCGATCACGTCGGTCAGCCAGTGGACCCCGAGCAGGACGCGCGATGTCGCCACGGCGGCGGCGATCACCGCCGCGACGCCCGCCAGGATCGCTTTCACGCGCCGGCGCTGCCCGCGGCCGAGCACCAACGCGAAGGCGGCATAGGCCACCGCCGCGCTCGAGGAGTGGCCCGACGGGAACGACGGGCCACTGGCCCCCACGAACCGGGCGATGTCGGGACGCGCCCGATCGACGAGCACCTTCACCAGGTTCGTGATGGCGACCGTGCCACCGATGGCGACGAGGAAGAACCACACCACCTTGCGGCTGGGTACGCGACGGTGCTCGAACACGAGGACCACGACGGCGAGCGCCACGATGGCCCACGTGCCGCCGAACTGGGTGACGACCTTGAACAGCTGCTCCGTCGCCGGGCTCAATCGCGTGGCCCCGAAGCGGGCGGCCGACGAGTCGAGGCGGGCCAGCCCGGCGTTGCGCTGGACCATCTCGAACATGGTGCCGACGCCGAGCGCGCCGAGCACCGCCACGGCGGCGGCCAAGGTGAGGGCCAGGCCTGACGCCGTCGCGGGGTCGATGCGCCGCCGGAGCAGCTGAGCCACGCCGGGATGTTCGACGACGGCGGCGCGTACGGTCTGGTCGGCGACGCGCACGTCGGCCGGGTCGGCGCGCACCGCCGACCGGGTGACCCACCAGACGGCCGTCCCGACGACGACCACCACCGCGACGAGGATTCCGACGACGACCACGGTGCTGGTCTACCCCGCCTGCGGCACCGGCGCGCCGTCACCAGCACTGCGCTCGTGCTCGCGTTCGGCCCGTCGCAGGATGGCGGTGGCGACGACGACGGCGATCGTGCCCAGCAATGCTCCCGCCACCACATCGGTGAGGTGGTGCATGCCGCGATACAAGCGGGCCCACCCGACCGCGGCGGTGACGGCGGCGACAACCGCGAGGCCGACGGTCCACACCCATCGACGATGGTGGTGCAGCACCAGCACCACCACGATGCCGGCGTAGCATGCCGCCGCCGCGGTGTGGCCCGACGGGAAGCTCGACCCGACGGGTGAGCCGTCCAGGCGGGGCACGGCCGGGCGGGGGCGCCCGACGATCAGGGTGATCGTGAGGAAGGCCGCCGCCTCCAGGACGAGGGGCACCGCGATGAGCAGCGCCTCGTACCAGCGCCTGAAGAGCACGAGCACGACGATGCCCACCAGCGCGGTCACCACGATCTTCGTCCCCGTCTCCGAGAGCTGCGACCCCCAGAAGCTGGCCCGGTTCAGACCGCTCGTGCGATGGTCGGCGAACCACTGTTCGATGCGCAAGTCGGTGCGCACGAGCCCGGACCCCTTCAGGGGATGGGTCAGCAGCTCACCGATGCCGACGAACGCCGCGGTGATCACGACGTAGGCCGCCACCAGATGGCCGGCGTGCGCCCAGTGCAACGGCCACGTGTCGCGCAGCCGTTCCCCGCCCACGTGGGCATGAGCTGTGGGCCCGCGGGCCGCATCCGTCGACGTCATCTCGTCCCACCTCCGGGGCAGCGGTTCCCGCTGACCCGGCTCGGCATACCCGCCGCGGGTCAGAGCCGGCCGACGCTCTCCATCTGCAGGGTCGGCGCACCCTCGGCGGCCGCCAGGGCGAGGTCGACGATGGCCACCAGGCGCCACTCGCCGTCGCCCGACGGATCGGGCAGCTGCTGGGTGACGGTCCAGCGGTCGGCTTCCTCGCGCAGACTGAACCAGCGGGTGGAGCGGGCGTCGGCGTCGGTGCCGACGGCGTCGTACTCGGCCCAATAGGGCGCCATGGCCTCGGCGAGGCGGCCTTCGCTCCAGCCGCATCGTGCCGACAGCGCGGCGTACGAACGGCGAGCCAGCAGCTCGACCCAACCGAACGCGGCGGTGCGCACGGAGGTGCGCCACGCCGGCGGCGGGCCGCTCGGGCCGACGATCGGCGCGTCGGGCGCGAGGTGCTCGTGCACCGGGCCACCGGCGAGCCGGGCCCACTCGTCGAGCAGGGTGGCGTCGGTGGCGCGGATGAGGGCGCCGAGCCAGTCGACCACGTCCTCCAACGCCGCGATGTACACGTCGTCGGGAAGCGAGCGGTCGAGCGTGCGCCATGCGTCGGTGAGGTAGCGAAGCACCAGGCCTTCGCTGCGCTCGAGCTTGTAGCGGCGCACGAACGTGGTGAAGCTGTCGCCGCTCTCGAGCATCTCGCGCAGGATCGACTTCGGCGACGGTTCGTCGGCCACCCACGGGTGGGCCAGGCGATAGGTGGTGAAGCACGCCTCCAGCAGCTCGTGCAGCGGTTGCGGCCACGTGATGCCATCGAGGCGCTCGATGCGCTCCTCGTAGGGCACACCTTCGGCCTTCAACCGGGCGATCTCGGCGCCCTTGGCCGCGCTCTGCTGGGCGTAGAGGATCTGGCGGGGATCGTCGAGCACCCCCTCCACCACGCTGACCACGTCGAGCACGTAGGCGGGGTCGTCGATGTCGAGGGTGCTGAGCACCTCGATGGCGAACGGCATCAGCGGCGCCGAGAAGCGCAGGGCGCTGCGCTCGTCCTGCCCTTCCACCAACGAGCCGACGCGCACGCCGAGGCATCGGCCGTTGGCGTCGCGGCGGCGCTCGGCCACGCCGGCCGCTTCAAGGCTGCGATACACCGCGATGGCCCGCCGCTTGTGCTGGCGACGCCGCGGTTCGGGATCGTGGTTCGTGCTCAGCAACCGCTTGAGCGCGTCCGGCCCGTCGGGCCGGCTGAGCACGCTGGCCACCAGGTCGGCGGTGACGCGAAAGCGCGACGCCAGCGGTTCGGGCCGGGCGGCGATGAGACGGTTCATCGAGGCGTCCTCGTAGTGAACGAACCCGTCGGGCGCCTTGGCCTTGGTGGCCTTGCGCTTGGCCTTGGCATCGTCGCCCGCCTTCGACAGCGCCTTGTGGTTCTCGATGACGTGATCGGGCGCCTGCACCCACACATGGCCATCAGGGTCGAAGCCGGGCCGACCGGCGCGTCCGGCGAGCTGGTGGAACTCACGTGCGGTGAACAGCCGCACGCGCGTGCCGTCGAACTTGGTGAGAGCCGTCATCAGCACCGTGCGGATGGGGATGTTGACCCCGACGCCGAGCGTGTCGGTGCCACAGATGACGGGCAGCAAACCCTCGGCGGCGAGGCGCTCGACCAGCCGGCGGTAGCGGGGCAGCATGCCGGCGTGGTGCACACCGACGCCGTTGCGGATGAGCCGTTCGAGCGTCTCGCCGAACCCGCGGCCCATGCGGTTGCCCTTCAACGCCTCGGCGATGGCTTCGCGCTGGGCCCGCGTCGTGACCTGCAGGCTCACGAGACCCTGGGCCCGCTCGATGGCGTTGGCCTGGGTGGTGTGCACGACGTACACCGGGCTCAGGCCGTCACGTACGGCGTCGAGCACGCTCTCGGAGACCGGTGTGAGCCGCCACTGGTGGTACAGCGGCGTAGGCCGATCGACGGAGGTGACCTCGATGACGGCGCGCCCCGAGCGCGCCTGCAGATCGGCGCTGATCGTGGTCATGTCGCCCAAGGTGGCCGACGCCAGCAGCATCTGGCACCCGGTGAGCTCGAGCAGCGGCACCTGCCACGCCCACCCGCGGTCGCGGTCGGCGTAGTAGTGGAACTCGTCCAGGCAGGCGAAGCCGAAGTCGCTCTGCGGTCCGACCGACAGGGCGTGGTTGGCGAACACCTCAGCGGTGCACACCAGCACCGGGGCATCGGCGTTGATGGACGCGTCGCCCGTGGCCAGGCCGACCTGCCGGGCGCCCAACAGCTCGACCAGATCGAAGAACTTCTCGGCCACCAGCGCCTTGATCGGCGCCGTCCACACCGCCCTGCGGCCCTGGTTGAGGGCCAGGGCCACGCCGGCCATGCCCACCAGGCTCTTGCCCGAGCCGGTAGGCGTGGCCAGCACCACGTGATCGTCCATGGCCAGCGCCAGAGCAGCTTCTTCCTGGTGCCGGTAGAGCGGTCGCCCCGAGGCGGCCGCCCATGCCGTGAAGACCTCGAGCACCTCCGACGGATCGGCCCCCGGCGGTGGCAGGAGGTCGGCGAGGGTGGCCATGAGGTCCCCAGTGTGCCCGGTCCGAGCCCCGACCGGGCGGGTCAGTCACATGTCGAGGGCTTCATAGACCTCCACCGAGCCGCCGACGGCCAGGACCGGGCAGCCTTTGGCCAGGTCGGCGGCGGCCGCCAGGCTGTCGGCGCTGACCAGCGAGTACCCGGTGAGCCCGGCCGAGGACGAGGTGGTGGAGCCGTCGGCCGCCACCGCGGTGGAGGCGCCGAAGGGGTTGCCGCCGTCGACCACGGCCGCGCCGAGCTGGCCGAACCAGCCCATCCAGGCCTCCATGACCTTGGCCCCCTCGGCCTCGCTCGTCGGCGTGGAACCACCCTTGTACGCCAGCAGGAACTTGCTCATGATCGTGCTCCGTTCGTCAGCGGCGCAGGCCCCGTTGACCTGCCCCCGCACTGATGACGAACGACGCCCGCCCGGATCGACAACGATCGCGCCGGATGGCCCCGATAGGTTGGACCGCCGTACCGGGGACGAACGGGGGCAGCCATGGAGCAGGAGATCGCCGCGCTGATCGGGGACATCGACTTCGACCCCGATGCGATCCGGACCCGGTACCGCGAGGAGCGCGACAAGCGGGTGCGCGACGACGGCAACGAGCAGTACATCGAGGTCAAGGCCGACTTCTCCCACTACGTCCAGGACCCCTACGTCGAGACCGGCTTCACCCGCGACCCCGTCTTCGACGAGGTCGACATCGCCATCATCGGCGGTGGCTTCGGCGGCCTGCTGATGGGCGGCCGCCTGAAGGAGGCCGGCTTCGGGCGCATCCGCCTCATCGAGCAGGCCGGCGACGTGGGCGGCACCTGGTACTGGAACCGCTACCCCGGCGCCATGTGCGACGTGGAGTCGTACGTGTACCTGCCCATGCTCGAAGAGACCGGCTACATCCCCAAGCACAAGTACTCCTTCGCCCCCGAGATCCTGGAGCACAGCCGCAACCTGGCGCGCCACTTCGGCCTCTACGAGGACGCGCTCTTCCAGACCGGCGTCACCGAGATGCAGTGGGACGAGGCCGACGCCGTCTGGATCATCAGCACCGACCGCGGCGACCGCATGCGCGCCCGCTACGTGGCCATGGCCAACGGCCCGCTGAGCCGGCCGAAGCTCCCCGGCATCCCCGGCATCAACGAGTTCAAGGGCCACACCTTCCACACCAGCCGCTGGGACTACACCTACACGGGCGGCGACTCCGACGGGAACCTGGTCAACCTGCGCGACAAGCGCGTCGGCATCATCGGCACGGGCGCCACCGGCATCCAGTGCATCCCGCACCTCGGCGAGTGGGCCGAGCATCTGTACGTCTTCCAGCGCACGCCCTCGGCCGTCGACGTGCGCAACAACCGCGAGACCGACCCGGTGTGGGCGGCCTCGCTGGAGCCCGGCTGGCAGCAGGCCCGCATGGACAACTTCAACGTCCTGGTGAGCGGCGGCGACCAGGAGGTCGACCTGGTGAGCGACGGCTGGACCGACATCTTCCGCAAGCTCACCGGCACGGCGGCCAAGACGGCGAGCCGCAAGCTCGGCCGTCGACTCACACCGGCCGAGCGAGCCCAGCTGACCGAGCTCACCGACATGCAGAAGATGGAGGACATCCGCCGCCGCGTCGACGAGACGGTGCTCGATCCGGCTACGGCCGAGAAGCTGAAACCGTGGTACCGCCGCTTCTGCAAGCGGCCATGCTTCCTCGACGAGTACCTGCCCACGTTCAACCGTCCCAACGTCACCCTGGTCGACACCGACGGGCACGGTGTCGATGCGCTCACCGAGCACGGCGTGGTGGTCGACGGGGTCGAGTACCAGGTCGACTGCCTCATCTTCGCCACCGGCTTCGAGGTCGGCACCAGCTACACGCGCCGGGCCGGCTACGACATCATCGGCCGTGACGGCATGAGCCTGACCCAGAAGTGGTCCGAGGGCATGCGGACGCTGCACGGCCTGCAGACCAACGGGTTCCCGAACTGCTTCTTCCTCGGGTTCACCCAGACCGCGGTCACCGTCAGCGTGCCCCACGCGCTCAACGAGCAGGCCCGGCACGTGACCCACGTGCTGACCCAGGCGCGTGAGCGGGGCGCGACCATCGTCGAGACGACCATCGAGGCCGAGGACGCCTGGGTCGCCGAGATGCGCGACAAGGCCCGGCTGGGTGTGAAGTTCTACAGCGACTGCACACCGGGCTACTACAACAACGAGGGAAAGCTCGGGAACCCGCACGGGTTCTTCACCCACACCTACGGCGCCGGGCCCATCCCCTTCTTCAAGACCCTCGAGCAGTGGCGCGCCGCCGACATGCCGGGGCTCGTGCTGCGCTGAGCCGGCTGTGTCGCCGGGCACCGCCGTCTGGCATGCTCGGCGGCCATGAGCCCGCGCCCGTTCCGCTTCGCCATCCAGTCGTCCAGCGCCACGTCAGCCACCGAGTGGCGCGACCGCGCCCGTCAGGCCGAGGACCTCGGCTACAGCTCGCTGCTGGTGGCCGACCACTACGTCGGTCCGGGCACCATCGCCAAGACCCGCGGCGTGTCGCCCCAGGTGCTGGCGCCGTGGGTGGCCATGGCCACGGCGGCGGCGTCGACCACCACCCTGCGCGTCGGTAGCCGGGTGCTGTGCATCGACTACCACCACCCCGCGGTCCTGGCCAAGGAAGCGGCCAGCCTCGACCTGCTCTCCGACGGCCGCCTCGAGCTCGGCCTCGGTGCCGGTTGGACCATCGGCGAGTACGAGGCCATGGGCCTCACGATGGACCCGGCGCCGACGCGCATCGCCCGCCTCGAAGAGGTCATCCGCCTCGTGAAGGCCCACTTCGGGGGCGACGAGATCGACGTGCGCGGTGAGCACGTGCACGTGTTCGGGTACCAGGGCACGCCGGCGCCGGTGCAGAAGCCGCACCCGCCGCTCATGATCGGCGGTGGTTCGCCGAAGGTGCTGCGCGTGGCCGGGCGTGAGGCCGACATCGTGAGCTTCAACTTCAACAACCGCGCCGGCGTCATCGGTGCCGAGGGCGTGGGCAGCTCCACCGCCGAGAACATGGACGACAAGGTCTCGTGGGTCCGCGAGGGGGCCGGCGACCGCTTCGATCAGATCGAGCTGGAGATCGGTGCGTACTTCACCGCGGTCACCGACGACGCCGATGGCGCGGCCGGCGGTCTGGCCAAGATGTTCGGCCTGTCGGTCGAAGAGATCAAGGACCACCCCAACGCCTACTACGGCACCGTGGATCAGATCTGCGACACGCTCGAAGCCCGCCGGGCGCGCTACGGCTTCAGCTACGTGACGGTCAGCGACCGGAACATGGAGATGTTCGCCCCCGTGGTGGCCCGGCTGGCCGGTCGCTGACCGTCGGACCTGTCAGCCGGCCCGGTCGGCGGCCAGGTCGCGCACTGCGGGGTCGCGGGCCAGCTTGGCCAACACGCGCTGACGCGTCGGGCCGATGCTGCCGATGGCGCACCCGGTGCGAGCGCTGATCGTCGCGTACGAGATGTCCTCGCCGCTCATCAGCAGTTCGATGAGGAGCAGATCGCGGGCGTTGAGCCGGGCCAGGGCCCGGCGCACCTGACGACGGCGGCGCACGTCGTCGATGCCGTCGAGGTCGTCGGTCCACGGGCAGGCCATGGTGGCGAGCCGGTCGTCATCGACGGCCTCGCTGCGGCGCAGCCGCCGCGAGATGCCGAGCGCGGCCCGGGCCGCGGTCACGCAGAGCCAGCCGGCGAGCCGCTCGGGATGGGCGATCGTGTGCTGGGCCCGGACGAACGACGCCCAGGCATCCTGCACGGCGTCGTCGACGTCGGCAGGGGCGGTGAGGTACCGCCGGGCGACCGCCCGCATCATGGGATCGAACTCTCGGATCAGTTCACCGATCGCCTGACCGTCGCCCTGCCGGTGACGGCCGAGAGCCTGCTCGGCGGAGAACGTGGACTGCCTGGAACACCTCGTCTGATTCATGGGCCCGCTCCGTTCGCTTCGTGCGTCGGACTCATGGAACTCCGACGGGCCCTCGGGGACCACGACCCAGTGCGCGAATCCGACACGCACCCGTGCACGGTCCGTGGCTACGCTGCGCGTGGGCACAGATACGGGGAGCGACACCATGGCGCTGCAGCTGGGTGACTCATTCGAGGGTGACGACAAACGCCGGTTCCGGCAGCGTTGCACCCGAGCGCGCTTCGGTGCGGGCGCGTACGTCTTCCACGCCGGCGAGGCCGGCGACACGCTGCACATGATCGAGTCAGGTCGCGTCGCGGTGCTGGCCAGCGCCGGCTTCGACGAGCCGATCACACTGATGATCCTGGGCCCGGGCGACGTGTTCGGCGAGCTCGCGCTCCTGAGCCCCGACCACCGCCGCAGCGCGACCGTGCAGGCCATCACCACCACCGAGACGCTCGTGATGAGCCGGGGCGATTTCGAGGAGCTCCGGCGCACGAACCCGGCGGCCAACGACTTCTTCATCCAGCTGCTCGCCTCCCAGGTCGTGCGCCTCAGCAACCGCCTCACCGAGACCGCGCTGCCCGCCTCCGAACGGATCTACCGACGCCTCATCGACGTCGCCATCGCGTTCGGCGTGAAGGGCACCGATGCACCGATCCCGGTGAGTCAGGGGCAGCTCGCCTCGCTCGCCGGTGCCAAGCTGCGCGTCACCAACACCGTGCTGGCTCGCGCCAAGCGCGACGGCGTGCTCGAGCTGGCGCGGCGGCGCATCGTCGTGCGCGACTGGAACGAGGCCCACCGCCGGGCCCGACTCCGCATCGGCTGAGCCGTGGCGCCACCGACCGCGAGCGACACCTTCGACCGCCCCGTCGGCGTCTCGCTGGCGTGGGCGACGTGGTCGTTGTTCGTGGGTCTCGGGCTGCTGCTGGCGGGGGGCGGGCTGTTCGCCACCGTGGTGGGCGTGCGGGCCGAGATCAACGGCTACGGCAACCTCGCCCTCGGGCTCCTCGGCGCCGCCTACTACGGCGGCTTCCTCGCCGGATCGAAGATCACCATCGCCGCGCTGGCGCGTGTGGGGCACATCCGCGTGTACGCCGCGCTGACCTCGTTGCTGTCGGCGACGATGATCGCCGTCGGCCTCAACGACTCCGCGATCGCGTGGATCGCCCTGCGGTTCGTGAGTGGCCTGTGCATCGCCGGGCTCTACGTGGTGGCCGAGTCGTGGCTGAACCAGCTCGCCACGAACGACAACCGCGGCCGGCTGCTCGCGGTCTACATGGTGGTCACCAGCGGCGGCTACGGCGTCGGCCAGGTGCTCGTCGGTTCGGTGGACACGCGCATGGTCACCGCGTTCGCGGTGTCGGCGCTGCTGACGTCGTTGGCCGTCGCGCCGGTGGCCCTGTCCGAGGACGCCACGCCGCCGCCGTTGGAGCGCGCCGCCAAGGTGCCGCTGCGAATGCTGGCCAAGGTCGTGCCCACCGGCGTGGGCGCCTGCCTGCTGGTGGGCGTCACCCATGGAGCGCTGGTGGCCATGGGCGTCATCTACGCCACGCGGGCCGGGCTGTCGGCCGGCGAGGCGGGTCGCTTCGTGGCCGCCACGGCCGTCGGTGGCGTGCTCCTGCAGTGGCCCATCTCTACGGCGTCCGACGAGCTCGACCGCCGCTTCGTCGGCGGTGTCGTGGCCATTGGCGCCATCGGCGCCAGCGTGTGGCTGCTGACCACCGGGCCCGACGGTTGGCAGGGTCTCGCCGCCATGGCCGTGCTCGGCGGGTTCAGCTTCCCGCTGTACTCCATCGCCGCGGCGTACACGAACGACTGGGTCGAACCCCAGCACGTGAACGGTGCGGCCTCGTTGCTCGTGCTGCTGTACGGCGTCGGCGCGCTGTTGGGCCCCCCGCTCACGTCGCTGCTGTTCGGCCTCGTCGGCACCGACGGTTACCCGTGGGCCATGATCGGTCTGCACAGCCTCATCGTGGTGTTCCTCGTGTACCGCATGTTCGCGTGGCGTTCGCCGATCTCGAAGCTCTCGTGGGAGGACGCGTCGTACTCGTCGCGCGCCTTCTTCATCCCCGCCAACGTGGTGTGGATGGGCCGTCGGCTCAGTCGCCGGCCAGGGCCGAGGTCGCGTCTGAGCTGATCGCCGGAGATCACGAGGATCGCGGTATCACCAGAACGGCGTCTCCGTCTGTGTGAGCGCAGAAGCACTTCTGCCGAACACACAAAGGAACCCCGCCATGTCCGAAACCTTCGACGTTCCCGTCCTCACCCTCGATGCCAGCATCACGTCGGTCGCGCTCATCGACCCGCAGGGCATGCCCAGCCGGGTCATCGACACCGATGCCGGCTGCACCATCACCATCGGTTGGCATCTGGACGGCAGCGCTGCGCTGTTCCTGGGTGGCTCCTGGACCGTCCGCGCCTTCGTCGAGTCCATCGGCGCCGGCTTCGAGGGCCAGATCGGCGCCACCCAGACCGTTCCCGTGGATGGCAGCGCCGACTACAGCGCCACGATCAACGTCGCCCCGCTGTCGGTGCCCCCGCCCGCCGGTGACGACACGGTGTACAAGCTCGTGGTCCTCGTCAGCCACACGGCCGTCAACGGTACGAAGACCGAGATGGCCGGCTTCGGCGAGGGCCCGTTCTTCGAGGTGCGCAACCCCTGAACCCACCAGGTACGGATCGTGCTGGTCGGTTCAGCGACCGGCCAGCACGGTGCGGCCTATCCGACGAGTTGGCGGCGGCGTTGCTCGCCGACGAAGTTGGCCAGCTCGGCCTCGAGCGAGGCGACATCGTCGCCCACCAAAGCCCCGGCGCGGTGGTGGTCCAGCGTCACCGAGCAAAGGCGGGCGGCCCGTTCGAGCCATTCGTCTGGCCAGGACCTGAGCGGGCCGACGACGAGCGGAACTTCGAAGTTCTCCACGGGTCAAGTGTAGCGACGCAGCGACAGCCATGGTCGGAGAAAGCGGGCGGCGTCAGCCCGTGCGGGTGACCGCCCGACGAGGGTCGGGCGGCGCCGATCCGTCAGGAGACGAGCGTGCTGGCAGCGGCCAGGTGGGTGAAGCTGTGCAGGCGGATCTTCACGGCCTGACCGCAAAGTCGCACGACGCCCTCCTCGCTGGCCAGCATCACCTCGACCATCGACGCGACGGTCACGGCGGTGCCGGTGCCGGCCGACGCCACGGTCGCCAGTTCGGTCCAGCGGGCGTCGGCGCCCTGGCCGTAGACCCGTTCGAGGGCGGCGCGGGCGTCGACCACGGTCGGGCGACGGAGGCCGTAGGCCACGGGGGAAGCGGCGGTGGTGGTGCGGGGGGAGGTCGTCGTGCGCATGGACCCATCATGCGGACCCCGTCAGGTGGTGAACCCGGCGGCTCCGTCAAGGAACCGGCAAGCGCTCGGGGACACCGGATGCGTCACAGGACCCGAACCGCATCTGACCGAGGACCCTGCCTGCCCACGCCGTCGTGGCGGACGATCGCGCGGCGCCCGCACGACGCCGGCGCAACTTCATCTCGTTCCGCGATCCGAAGAAGTCGTTGCAGCGCGCCAATGACGGCGACTACTGGATGGGCGAGGAGTTCGGTCCGTGGATCCTGCACTTCTCGTCGACCGGTGTGCTCCTGGACCCGCCGTTCGCCGTGCCCGGTGGTGTGCGGTCGCCCAACAACCCGGCCGTGCTGGCCGGTACCGCCACCGCGACCCATCCGAACAGCCGTGGCATCGAGGCCATGGCCATCAGCCCCGACGGTCGCTACCTGTACGCCGCACTCGAGGGTCCGACGAACGCCGACAAGGCCGACCCGGTCACGGCGTCACGCCGGATGATCTTCGAGTTCAGCATCCGCGGTGAACGCTTCACCGGACGGACCTGGCAGTACAAGACCGAGAAGCCGGACGACATGGTGGCCGACATGGCCGCCATCGACGGTCACCGCCTGGTGCTCATCGAGCGCGACGCCGGCAGCGGGGTGACCGCGGTGTTCCGCGGCGTGTACGCGGTGGACCGCGACGTCGTGCGCGGCGACGGCTACCTGGCCTCGACACGCGTCGTGGACCTCGCCGCGATCGCCGATCCGGCGCTCGTCTCCTTGCCGGCGATCCACACCGGTGACATCGGCCTCGGCAACCCGTTCCGGGTTGCGTGCGAGTCGGTGGAGGCGGTCCACCCGCTCGACAACGGCCGCATCCTGATCGGCTGCGACAACAACCTCCCGAACACCGGTCGGAACCCCGGCCTGGCCGACGACAACGAGTTCATCGTGATCCGGGTCCCCGGCCTCGGCCACGACGACTGACGGCGACGAAGCCGTGGACCGGGCCCCGGCGGGGCTCGGTCTACGGTGCACCCATGACCAACGTGGCCACCCACCCCGAGGCGATCCTGCGCCACCCCGAGGACCTGCCCTTCGTCGCCACGGGCGACGGCAACCTGCTGCAGCTGCTGAACGTCGATCTGGCCAACGGGGTGTGGACCCTGCGCATCAAGTTCGCGCCGGGCACCACCATCCAGACCCACCGGCACACCGGGGCGGTGCACGCGTTCACCCTCGCCGGGCGCTGGTACTACCTCGAGTACCCGAACGACGTGAACACGCCGGGGTCGTACCTGTTCGAGCCGGCCGGGTCGGTGCACACCCTGCACGTACCGGTCGACAACACCGAGGCCACCGACGTGTGGTTCACCATCCACGGTGCCAACCTCAACATGGACGCCGACGGCAACATCGTGCGCGTGAGCGACGCCCACAGCACCCTCGCCCGCTACCGCGAGCTGTGCGCCGAGCAACACGACCTGGCCGAGCCGCCCGTGGTCGTCATCGGTCTCTGACCGTGACCGGCAGCGGGGAGCACGGCCCTCTCCACGGCATCCGCGTCGTCGAGATCACGATGTACATGCAGGGCCCCACGGCCGGGCTGGTGCTGGCCGGCCTCGGCGCCGACGTGATCAAGATCGAGCAGGTCGGCACACCCGACTACGTGCGCAACTTCGCCAGCCTCTACGGCGTGCCCCTCGACGAGCGCGGCCAGGCCTGGCTGTACGGCGCGCTCAACCGGGGCAAGCGCTCACTGGCGCTGGACCTCGTCGGTGACGCCGGCCGGGCGCTCTTCCACCGTCTGGTCGCCGGCGCCGACGTGTTCGTCACCAACCTGCGGCCCAACGGGCTCATGCGCATGGGCGCCGATCCCGAGAAGCTGCTCGCGGTGAACCCGCGCCTCGTCTACGGCCGCGGTGGCGGCTTCGGCTTCGACGGTCCGCTGGCCGACGACCCGTGCCAGGACACCGTGGGCATGGCCTACGGCGGCCTCATGGATCTGACCGCCGAGACCGACCAGCCGAGCTATCCGCCCGGTGCGCTCAGCGACACCCTCACCGGCACGCACCTGGCCTCGGCCGTGCTCGCCGGCCTGGTGGCCCGCGGCCAGGACAGCAAGGGCCGCGTGGTGCAGACCTCGCAGCTGCAGTCGCTCTTGTGGTTGCAGCTGCTGCCCGTGGGCATGGTGAGCTCGCTCGGCGCCCGCATGCCCCGGTACCAACGGCGGGCCAACCCGAACCCGGTGTTCGGCACGTTCCCCACCGCCGACGGCTGGATCGCGGTCGCGGTGCTGCTCGATGCCCACTGGTCCACGTTCGTGGCCGCCGCCGGCGTGATCGGGCTCGACACCGACGACCGCTTCGCCACCTTTCTGCAGCGGGCCCAGCACCGCGAGGCGCTGCTCGCTCTGCTCGACGCCCACTTCCGCACCCGCACCACGGCCGAGTGGTGGGCCACCCTGCGCGCCGGCGGCGTGTGGGTGGCACCGGTGAACCGCATCGGCGACCTGGCCGGCGACGAGCAGGTGCGGGCCAATGGCTACCTCGGGGCGTTCGCCGACGGCTTCGTCGGGTCGCCGGTGCCGTTCGACGTGGACGGCTGGCATCGCTTCGATGCGGTGGCCGCGGCCTACGGCGAGCACACCGACGAGGTGCTCGCCGAGCTCGGGCTCAGCGCTGACGAGGTCCTGCAGGCCCGCATCGACGGCGCCATCTGGTAGCGACGCTCAGACCGACGACGGCGGGTCACAGGTCGTCGCGATGGGCCCGCCGTCGCAGCTCGGACCAGTCGAGCACGACGATGCGTCGGCGCGCCGTCTCGACGACGCCGTCGTGCTTGGCCCCGCCGAGCACGTCGTTGGTGATGCGGAGCCGGACGCCGGCCGCCGATGCCACCTGTTGCTGCGTGACCGGGATGGGATCACCGCTGTCGACGACATTGAAACTGTGGGCCAGATCGAGGAGCCCGCGATAGATGCGCACGGTGGCCGAGAGCTGGCTCGCATCGACCAGTTGGTGCGTCAGACGATCGACCCGGGCCGACAACATCCCCATCAAGAAACGATTGATGGAAGGGTAACGCTTACTCAGTTCTTCAAAGTCGTCCCGGCGCAACACCAAGGTTTCCACCACGGTCAACGCCTGCAACGTCGCCGTACGGCGATGGGTGGGATGCACCCAGGCCTGCTCCCCGAAGATCTCACCAGGACCCATCACGCTGAGCATGATGGGCTCGCCCCGCCACCCGCCGGCCAGGACGGCGACCATGCCCGTGACCAGGAGATGGCCACAGTCACCGGCCTCGCCCCCATGGAAGATGTACGCGCCCGCGGCGTACCTCATACGAATGCAGCGTTCGAGCACCCGCGCCCGGTCGGCGTCATCGATGTCATCGAGCATCAGTGAGATGGACTCGCCCACGCGTCCCTCGCCGTCGAATGTCTTGTGTGGAATTACAGTAGCCACTCTTTGCGTGCGTGTGCGCATCCCATAGTCGCAACAGGCCGTGGTCGCGAGCGCACGACAGTGGTGTGGTGGAGGCCTCGGGCGAAGGGGCTTCCATGAGCATCGATGTCCACATCTCTCCATCGAACCGATCCACCACGCAGACTGTCGACGGTCGCGCCGAGCGTGACGACCTGTGGTCGGTGGCGCGGCCGGGTCGGGCGGGTGCTCCCGTGCACGCTCTCGTCGCCGACGCCATCGCCCAGGGCCTCGTGCCCCGTCGGGATCGCGCCGCCCAGGCCGCACTGGCCTTGCGCGCCCTTGCGCCGAGCGGGCCCCGTCACGCCCCGCCGCGGTGGCTGCTCGATCTCGTCGAGGCCGAGGTCGCCGGGGCGGCCGCCGAGAACCCTGTCGACCTCGTGATCGCCATCGGGGCCGGCTGGCGCCGCCAGCTCGGTGTCGGTGGCTGGGACGGCTGCTGGCCGGCCGCCGTCGGCGAGGTCATGCGGATGGTGCAGGCCGCGCTGGTCGCCATCGGTCGCCCGCTCGGTCTCGCCGTGCCCCGCGCCGGCCTCGGACCCGACGACCTGGTCGAGCTCCCGTCGCTGTTCACCGTCGACCTGCTCGGCGGCTGCGACTGCGGGCACCACCGCCGCTCGTGCCGCCAGGGCGCGTGCGGTCGCGGCTGCTGCTACCCCGACCACGACCTGCACCAGTGGGACCCGGCGCGCTGCCACCTGCGCCCGTTCATCGATCAGGCCGTCACCGGCACCGCACGCGGGGTGCTCCAGGGCGGCGCCTTCGCCGAGAGCATGCTCTACCGGCTGCTGGTCACCGAGGGCCGCCTCATGCGCCGCAAGGTCGAGTTCTGCCGGTGCAGCAGCTGCGGCACGCTGTACGAGGGGTCCCGGTGCCCCGGCGACCGCTGCCTGCGCCCGCGCGACGAGACGACCGTACGGGTCAAGCGCGTCAACTGGCTGGTGACACCCACCGTGGAGGGCGGCGACCACGACGAAGTCGTGCGCGTCGTGTGCCCGTGTTGCGAGAACCTGTTCCAGCGGGCCGAGCCGACGCGTTGCCCGGCATGCACGTGGACGCCGGGAGCCGACGAGACGGCGCACACGGTGACGGTGTGGGCCAAGGTCCCCACGAACCATCCGAGCCGGTGCGGCCGGCGGACCACCATGACACCCGACTGAGCGCCGACGCCGGCGCCGTCCAGCACCGACCCCTGTGTCCTGGTGGAGCCGCAAGGGGGTTCGCCATGGCGCAGAACCGGGCCCGAGACGCCGAGGCCGGCCTCGTGGGGATGACCGCGTGACCTCGGTGGCCGAGCACTGGTTGCTCGACGTCGGCCCGTTCGACCTCGACGACCTTCCGTACTTCCGTGCGGAAGGGTCGACGCGCCTCTGCGTCGACGCGCAGGCGACCGACACGTCGGGCCACGAGCTCGTGGTGACGGTGCGGGTCTGGCCGGCCGACGGCGCGTCCCTCCGCGCCACGTTGGTCGACACCCGCGGCACGGCCCACGACGGCCGGCGCAACGAGCGCGGCCAAGTGCGGTTCTCGGGCCTGCCCCCCGGACCGTGGCGGTTCGTACCCGCCGCCGGCTGACCGTCACGGCCGGGTCGTCACCGATGTCTTCTTCTTGGCCACCGTCGTGGACGGCGACACCGCCTTCTTCTTCGCCACCGTCGTGGTCGGCGACACCGCCTTCTTCCTGGCCACCGTCGTGGTCGGCGACACCGCCTTCTTCCTGGCCACCGTCGTGGTCGGCGACACCGCCTTCTTCTTGGCCACCGTCGTCACCGACGTGGCGGCGGTCTTGGCGGCGGTCTTGGCCGTGGTCGCCGCCACCTTCGCCTTGGGCGCGGCCGTGACCGGTGGGGTCACGGTGGTCGCCGGCGCCTTGCGCGCCGCCTTGGTGACCCCGCCCTTGACCAGCGTGGACGACAGTGCGTCGACCACCTCGAGCGACGCGCCCGGGAGCAGCACCGCGGCCGAACCTCGACCTTTGTGGCCGCACACGACGCGCACGTTGAAGCGCAGCACCGACTTCACGGTGGCCTCCAGGTGGAGCACCCCGACCGCGTCCTGCGACGTGTGGGCGCCGATGAGCACGGCATCGCGGTCGACGCGGTGGAAGTTGCCGGCGGCGCCGGCGGTCTCGACGTTGTCGGCCCACAGCTCGCACCAGACCTGGTCGATGACCTCCATGTTCTCCATCGTGAGATCGGCGGTCACGATCCGCAGCCCGGGCCGGATGCGCACGCGCAGCACGACGAGCGAGCGATCCGGCGAGGCCGGCAGCACCAGCGCCGTATCGGCCTCGGCCCGCAGCGACGGCACGAGCGCGCCGATGACGACGGCCGAAACCAGGACGCGGCGAAGCCACCGGGACGACGGGATGCGTCGTCCGGTGGCCCCACCCGGCGATCGGAACCGGCCCATGCGGGCTGGGACCTGCCGCCCTGACCTAGTTGTCGATCGTCAGCGCGTCGGGATCGTTCAGCGAGTCGGCGTTGACGATGGTCGGCTCCTCGGTGCCGGCCGTCGAAGTGCACCGCACCCGCAGGCTGAACCGCGACGTGGCCCGAACCGGCGCCTCGATCTCGATGGTGCCGGTCGCCTCACGCAGCGAGCCGCCGATGGTCACGGAGTCGGACCCGCCGGTGAGGATCGTCCAGGCGCCGGTCGGCGTCTTTCGGATCTCCAGCTGGCACGAGACGACGACGACGGGCCCGGCGTCGCCCGACATGTTCTCGACGGTGAAGTTCGCCGTGGCGAAGCCGGCCTGGGGCAGGAACCGCTTCTGGGTGACCGTGCGCGCCAAACCGCTCACCGGCAGGATGGTGTTGGCCTCGGCTCTCGGCATGGCCAGGGCGACGGCCGCGACGCCAGCGACGACGACCGCGAGGAGCTGCTTGCGCTTCATGGGGATCCTTTCGTTTCGTCGAGGGCGACGGTCTGTCGGGCCTCACCTGCGCACAGGGGTCGCACCGATCGGCGCCGGGGTAGTCGCACCCGGCGACCCCTGTGCAGATCTGGATGGCTCCCGTGCGCCCACTGACCCCCTCGAACCTCGTGCTGCCGGCCGTGATCGCGGTCATGCTCGGCCTGCTGGTGGGGTTTGAGATCGCGCCCGCGTTCCAGGGCGGCGGGCCCGGCGCCGCGAGCGTCGATGGCCTCTCGCTCTACCGACCCCCGAGCACCGTCGTGGTGACGCCGCCCTCGGTCGAGGGCGACGGGGCGGTGCCCATCGCCTCGTCGGCCGTCGATGATCCCGCGCTCGACGGGCTGCCGGCGCTGGTGATCGGCGACGCCGACGTGCTCTCGGCGCGGGCCCCGGCGCGCGTGAGCACCGTGAGCCTCGACGATCGGCCCCGAGGGTGGGTTGCTTCGTACATCACGCCCGGCGATCGCCGCACCGAGGTGCTCGTGGCCGGCGACGGCGACGATCCGCGCTGGGCGGGCCGCTCCCACACGACCGCAGACATCGGGGGCGTTGCGGTGGTCATCGCCGAGTCGTCCGACGGGGCCACCCACGTCACGTTCGAGACGGCCGGGCGGCTGACGGGAGTCTCCACCGTGGGCCTCGATCGTGCCGCGCTCACTGCCGTGGTCACGAGCCTGGCCGCGCACGGGGTGGCCGCGTTGCCGCGCCGGCTTCCGGCGGGGCTCGAGCTCGTGGGCGTCGGGCGGGGCACGCCGGTCACCCGCACGAGCTACCGCGCCCGGTACGAGCGCGACGACTGGTACGTCGAGCTGCGCGTCGATGCCGCCAGCCCCCTGGCCGCTGATCCGGCCGTCGCCGCCGGGCAGCCCACCTCGGTGCAGTTGGCTGCGGTCGGCTCCAGCACGGCGGTGGTGCGGGCGATCGGCGCCGACGGAGGCGACACAACGGGCGCACAGGCGTGGTACGAGGTGACGTGGTGGAACGGCGCGGGTGCCCACATCACACTGCTGTCGAGGGGCGCCACGCTGAGTCGGGTCCTGGAACTGGCCCGCTCCGTGCGCCCGGCCGCGCCGACCGAGTGGGATCCGATGGCGGTGCGACCCCGAGGCTGATCACCCTGCCCGCTGCCCGCGTCGTCGAGACGTCCTTGACCTCTCCCTCCGGCGATCCTGCGGTTCGCGGGCGAGGTCTTCTCATGAGCGGGCGGCCGTCAGCCGCCGTCGGCGGTGCGGACGATGGCGGCGAACTCCTCGTCGGTGAGCGGCATCACCGACAGGCGGTTTCCACGGGCCAGCAGTCGGCAGTTCGCCAGCTCGGGAAGCGTGCGCAGCTCGTCGAGCGGCACGTAGCGCAGCTTGCGCACTGGCCCCACGGTGACCCAGTCCCAGCGGGGCTTGTCGGGGTCGGACGTGGGGTCGTAGTAGTGGCTCGTCGGATCGAACTGGGTCGGGTCGGGCTCGGCCGTCTTCACGATGCGGCAGATGCCGGCGGCACCCGGCGGCGTGGTGCTCGAGTGGTAGAAGATCGCCCGGTCGCCCGCCACCATGCGGCGCAGGAAGTTCTTGGCCTGGTGGTTGCGCACGCCGTCCCAGCCGGCGCGCTTCTTCTTCACGAGCATCGAGTAGCTGAGCTCCTCGGGCTCCGACTTCATCAACCAGTACGCCACGGCGGCGACGGTACCGCAGCACTCAGTTGCGCTGGCGCACGTCGGTCTCGGCCGGCTGGGCCGCCAACTTGGCCAGCAGCCCGACGAGCTGCTGTCGCTCGTCCTCGGTGAGCACGCCGCACCACACCTCTTCGCGCTCGTTGTTGGCTCGTTTGGCCTCGTCGAGCAGGGCCCGGCCCTTGTCGGTCAGGGCCAGCACCACGCTGCGCTTGTCATGGTCGGCCGGCTCGCGCACGAGCAGACCGTCTCGCTCGAGGCTGTTGGCCAACGACGAGACGGTGGCCCGGCTCATGGCGGCACGCGGTGCCGCGGTGGTCGGGTCGACGGGCCCCGACACGAACAGCACGACCATGAGCCGGTACGCCGCCCAGCTGAGCCCGAGGGGGCGGTGCACGGCGGCCTCGAGGTCGTAGGTGATCATGCTGGCCGTGGTGGTGAGGGAGAACACGGTCTGCATGGCCGAGGGATGTTCGAACCCGGTCGTGTCGGCCCGGCCGAGGATCCCTGCCACGAAACGCTGATAGTCGTTGTCGGCCACGTCGCATGTTAGCCCTCTTGCATTTTGTAAAGACATTGAATACCTTGGTCGAGACGCCGACCAGGGGGCACCGGCCATGACCGTCACCGATCCGAACACCGCCGTCATCGACCGCGTGCGAGCGCTCGAGGAGCGCATCCGTGCCTGGGCACCGCAGCTCGAGCAGGAGCGCACGCTGCCGAGCTGGCTGGTCGACGAGCTCTACGACGCCGGGGTGTTCACCGCGCTCATGCCCGCCACGCTCGGCGGCCTCGAGATGCACGCAGTCGCCTGGATGGACATGGTCGAGGAGCTGTCGCGCATCAACGGCTCGGTGGGCTGGCTGGCCATGATCAACAGTGGCATCGGCTGGGCCGGCCTGGCGCCCGCCGTGGCCCGGTGCATCCTGGCCGAGCACCCGCGGGCGGTCATGGCCGGCAACCAGACGCCGGGCGGTCAGGCCGAGCGCGTCGAGGGCGGCTGGCGTGTGTCGGGTCGCTGGAAGTTCACCAGCGGCAGCCTGCACTCCGCCGTGCTCAGCGGCCTGTGCGTGGTGGTGCAGGGAGGTCGGCCGGCGTTCGGCCCCGACGGTCCCGACACGCGCTCCGTGCTGTTCCTGCGCGACGAGGTCACGATCGACGACACGTGGGACGGCATGGGCATGCGCGGCACCGGCAGCCACGATCTGGTCGCCACCGACGTGCTCGTGCCCGACGAGCGGGTCACCCTGCGCACCGCGGCGCCGGCGAACCATCCGGGTCCGCTGTACAAGGGCATCTTCATGCTGCTGGGCCACAGCGCCCACGCGCTCGGCATCGCCCGCGCCGCCATCGAAGCGGCCATCGAGACCGAGGCGAAGGGCTACGGCGTGCTGGCGCAACTGATGGGGCGCGACGGCGCCAAGATGGCGGTGGCTGAAGCCGAGGCCATCGTGCGGGCCAGCCGCTGCTTCGTGTGGGACGCGGTGGCGCGGGCCTACGCCGAGGCCGAGCAGGGCCGCGTGAGCAGGGACGCCACGGTCAACCTGCAGCTGGCCATGGTGCACTCGGTGCACGAAGCGGCGCGCGCGGTGGACCTCGTGTTCCACCAGGCCGGCGCGCGCTCGGTGTTCACCAGCAACCTGCTGTCGCAGTGCTTCCGCGACATCCACACCGCCACGCAGCACATCATCATCTTCAAGCCCAACTACAAGACGCTGGGCGAGTGGTTCTTCACGAAGGACCAGCCCGGCGGCCCGTTGGTGAGCCCAGGCGTGTTCTTCGCCCGCTGAGCGTCGGGTCGACGCCCGCCTCAGTCGAGCCGGTAGATGCGCGACGCGGTGCCGTAGAACATGGCGTCGCGCTCGGTGGCCGAGAACGGTGCGGCGATCTTCTTCAGCGCGTTGTAGAGCACCGGGTACGACAGCGACATGCGGTCGACCGGGAAGTTCGACTCGAACATGCACCGCTCGGGGCCGAAGCACTCGATGGCGTGGGCGTAGTAGCGGCCCTGGGCGGCGACGAACTCGTCGCTGCTGGGCGGGCGCTCGGCCCGGTCCCAGCCGAACCCGTTGTCGGGCATGGCCAGACCGCCGATCTTGGCCACGACGTTGTCGCACTTCGCGATCTCGGCCAGGGTCACCTTCCACTCGGCGAACACCTCGTCACGCCGGCCGGCGAAGCGGCCCACGCCGAGCGGTGTGCCGAAGTGGTCGAGGATGAGTTGGGTGTCGGGCACGGCGCGGGCGAAGGCGGCGAAGTCGCGGTTCTGGTGGTGGTAGTGCCACGTGTCGTAGCTGAGGCCGCTCTGGCCCAGACGCTGCACGCCCTTGCGGAAGTTCTCGTCGGCGTACAGGCCCTCGGGCGCACGACCGGCGATGCGCAGGTGTTCGGGGTGCGGGTCACGCGAGCCGGCGTGGCGGATGCCGCGGAACAGGCCCTGGCCCGCCTCGGTGTGGGCGACGAGCACCTCGTCGAGGTGGTCGAGGTCGCGCACGTCGGTGTGGGCCACGATGGCACCGATGCGCCGCTTCGGATCGCGGAACGCGTTCTCGGCCACGAACTCGGTCTCGCCGACGGTCTGCAGGTGCTTCGGCCCGCCCTCGCGATACGCGGCGTGGCACTCGACGAACACGGTGCGCTGCACGTCGTGCCCGCTCTCCAGGTCGGCGACGAGCTCGTCCAGGCCGTACGGCAGGGCGCCGCCGACCGGCCACAGGTGGTGGTGCGGGTCGACGATGCGCTGGCCGGGTTCGACGATCTCTTCGACGACCTGGTCGAGCCATTCCTGCGATCCGGGCTTGGTCATGGGTGCTCCTCTGGTAGCGATCGGTGGAAGGGTCACCAGACCCGCGGCGGCAGGTGGTGCTGGTCTTGGAACGACGCGATGAGCCGACGGAACATCAGCTCGGTGTCGACGCAGTCGGCGAAGCCGGCCTGGCGGATCTTGATGGTGCTCAGCAACGACGGTTGCGTGCCGGCGGGGCGGCCCAGGCCCGAGATGAGATCGGCGTAGATGAACGACTGACCCACGAAGCGTTCCAGGTCGACCGGTGAGCGCAGCCCGAAGCGCTCCACGAGCGCGGCCCACGTGTCCTGCCGCTTGGGCATCTCGTCCGCCAGCGACGTGGATCGCTTGTCGCCGACCTCCATGCCGAAGGCGTCGGCGATGGCCGACCACAGGTTCTCCAGCACGAACACGTCGCCGTTGGTCACGTTGAACGTCTCGTCGCGCGCCGCATCGGCGGTGGCGGCCCAACCGATGACGCGGGCCAGCAGGTCGGCGTCGACCGCCTCGGTCACGAAGCTGCCCTCGCCCGGGTAGTGCAACGGCTCGCCGTCGTGGCGCAGCACGGCGGCGTACACGCCGTAGGCCGGGATGGCGTTCATGTTGCTGCCGAACGCCTCGCCGAAGATGATCTGCGGGCGCAGGATGGTGAACGCCCACGACGCGCCCTGCTGGGCAGCGAGCATGTGGTCTTCCTGCAGCCAGTAGAAGTTCTCGTGCGGGTGGCGCGGTGCGCGCTCCACGCCGGGCACGCGCATGGGCTCCACGTGACCGCCGTAGGCCTTGGCGCCCTGCAGGAGCGTGATGTGCTGCAGCGTGCCCTGGGCCAGCACCGAGTCGAGCAGGTGCACGAACATGTCGAGGTTGCGCTGCATCTGGTCGTGCTCGTACCAGCCCGGCACCAGGCCGGGCTTCTCGAACAGGGCGGCGTACACGACGTGGGTGATTCCCGCGATGCCGGCCACCGCGGCGGCCGTGGCCTCGCGGTCGGCGAGGTCGACGGCCACGAGCTCGGCGCCGTCCACCGGCACCGGCCTGCGGGCCAGGCCGACCACCTCGAACTCGGTCCGCGACGCGAAGTGCCGCAGCGCATGCAGGCCGACCACACCCGACGCGCCGACCACCAGGACCTTGTTCGGCGCCATCTCAGGCCTTGGTGAGGATGCCGCCGTCGAGCATCGCCTCGAGCTGCTTGCGTAGCGTCTTGCCGAACTGTGGGTGGGTGAAGAGCCAGAACGTCTCCTGCTGGATGCCATCGATCACGATGCGGCCCACGTCATCGGGGTCCATGCCGTTGTCGAGCGCGCTCTGCACGTTCGACGCGGCGCGGCCGTCCTTGGCGTTGTCGGCACCGGGCTTGGCCTTGCTCGGCCGGTAGCTCACCGAGTGGCGGCTGATGTCGGTGTTGATCGGGCCGGGGCACAGCACCGACGCGGTCACGGGGCTCTTGCGGCCCTTCAGGTCGCGCGCCACCGAGGCCATGAGGGCTACCGCGCCGTGCTTGGCCACGTTGTAGGCGGCCATGTAGCCGCCGGCGATGAGCCCGGCCAGCGAGGCGGTGGTGTTGATGTGGCCCTCGCCCTGTGCCTCCATGATAGGTAGGAACGCCTTCACGCCGTAGATGGGTCCCCACAGGTCGACGTCGATGATCCAACGCCAGTCCTCGAGGCGGATGTTGTGCGTGGCCGTGGGGATGCCGATGCCGGCGTTGTTGCACAGCACGTGGACGGCGCCGAAGCGCGCCACGGTGGCGGCGGCCAGCGCCTCCACGTCCTCCAGCTTCGACACGTCGCAGCGTTGGGTGGCGACCTCGATGCCGCGTTCGGTGAGCTCGGCCGCGGTGGCGGCGAGCAGCGGCTCGTCCATGTCGGCGAGCATCAGCTTCATGCCCTCGCCGGCGAAGGCTCGGGCGATGCCGCGGCCGATGCCGCGGCCGATGCCGCTGGCCCCGCCGGTGATGACGGCAACCCGTCCGGTGGTCTCCATGGTGCGGTCCTCGTTCTCTCAGGCGGCCAGCGACGCGTACGCCGCCCGCAGGATGGTGTGGGCACGGTCGTCGCCCACGGTGCCTTCACCCATGCGGTTCATCACGTAGGCGAAGGTGAAGCCGGCATCGACGTCGTTCACGACGAGCGATCCGCCCCAACCGCCCCAGTAGCAGACCCTTGTGTTGGGGCTGATGGGGTTCTTGGGCGAGTTGAGCCCGTAGCCCACGCCGAAGGTGACGCCGATGCCGAGCACCAGATCGCGCCCGGCCGCCTGCACATCGAAGATGCGGTCGATCGTCTCCTTGGTGAGCAGGTCGACACCGCGGGCCGAGCCGCCGGCCGACACCGCGCACTGGGCCAGGGCCACGCCGCGGGCGTTGCCGTGGCCGCCGGCGGCGGGGATCTCGGCCCGACGCCAGGCGACGTCCCACGACTGCTCGGCCACGAGCCGCGGGTTGGCGGCACGGTACGGGATCGAATCGCGGTCAGGTGCGGTGCTGCCATCCGCGCTGCCGAACACCAGCGGCGGCGCCGGGATCACGGGGGCGACGCGGTGGTCGTGCTCGGGTCCGGTGCCGATGTGGAAGTCGGCGCCGAGCGGCCCGGCGATCTCCTCGGCGAAGAACGTGCCGACCGAGCGACCATCGACACGGCGCACGACCTCGCCCACCAGGTTGCCCTGGGTCACGGCGTGGTAGCCCGACTTCCAGCCCGGCTCCCACCAGGTGGCCTGCTCGGCCAGCAGCGCGCACACCTTGTCCCAGTCGTACAGGTCGGTACCCTCGAGCCGCGCTTGCCAACCGGGCAGGCCGGCGGTGTGCGACAGCAGGTGGCGCACGAGCACGTTGCCCTTGCCATTGGCGCCGAACTCGGGCCAGTAGCGTTCGACCGGCGCGTCCACGTCGACCAGACCGCGGCTGGCCAGCACGAGCAGCGACAGGCAGCTCATGGTCTTGGTGGTCGACCAGACGTTGATGATCGTGTCGCGCTGCCACGGCGTGGTGCCGGCCTCATCGAGGCTGCCGCCCCACAGGTCGGCCACGAGCTCGCCGTCTCGGACGATGGCCACCGACGCGCCGACGTCGGCGCCGCGCTCGAAGTTGGCTGCGAACGCGTCCTTGACCGCGCCGAAGCCGGCGGCACAGTCCCCACTGATGTCCACCATGACGCCCCCTCGGTTGTCCCCTCGCCCACGGTACCCGGGCGATGACGAACGGAGGAAAGGCGCCGCCTGCCGTCAGAAGCGGCGGTCGTTCGTCTTCTTCTTCGGCGGCGCCTTGAACGGCCCCTCGAGGAGGGCTTCGAACTTCTCGTCGTCGGGCTGGTTCGGCTCGTTCAGCCGCTGCAGGTACCCCTTTAGGGCGGCCCGGGCGGGGGCCACCTGCTCGCCCTTGGTGGTGACCGAGCGGGCCAGCGCATCTTTGGCCTTGGCCACCCGCTCCTTGCGCTTGGCCTTCTCCTCTTCGGTGACCACGCGCTTGGCCTTCTCGCCGGGCGCCGGCGCGGCACTGCGGGCGGCTTCCAGTTCTTCGGCGGTCGTGAGCTTGGCGCGGATAGCCATTGCGAGGTGGTTCCTTCGGTCGGGTCCTTCGACGATACACGACCGATCGGCCGATTTTCTCGCCCGGACGTGCGGTTTCGGGGTCGGTGACGGCCCTCTACGGTGGCGCCGATGCGGATCCTGATGATCGGTGGCACGCGGTTCGTGGGGCGCCACATCGTGGCGGCGGCCCTGGCCGCGAGCCACGAGGTGACGGTTTTCCACCGGGGCCGAACCGGCGCCGACCTGTTCCCGGACGTCGAACACCGCTTCGGCGACCGTGACGGCGACCTCGCCGCGCTGACCGACGGACACTGGGATGCCACGGTCGACACGTGCGGATACGTGCCCCGTCAGGTGCACGCCCTGGCCGACCGCCTCGGCGACCGGGCCGGGCACTACACGTTCGTGTCCAGCGTGTCGGCCTACGACCGCCCGGCGGCCGGCTACCGCGAGGACGCCGCCCTGGCCACGCTGGCCGACCCCACGGTCGAGGAGGTCACGGGCGAGACGTACGGCGGCCTGAAGGTGCGGTGCGAGCGGGCCGCGGTCGAGCGCTTCGGCCCCGACACCCTGATCGTGCGGCCCACCTACGTGGTGGGGCCCGACGACTTCACGTGGCGCTTCCCCTGGTGGGTGACCCGGCTGGCGCGCGGCGGTGAGGTGCTCGCTCCCGGGCCGGCCGACGACCCGGCCCAGGTGATCGACGGGCGCGACATGGCGGCGTGGATCGTGGCCATGGTGGGTGCGGCGCGCGGCGGCACGTTCCACGCCGTCGGTCCGGTCGAGCCGATCACCTGGGGCGAGTTGCTGGACGCCGTCGCGTCGCTCGTGGCGCCGGTCGGCACCACGTTGCGATGGGTCGACGCCGACGTGCTGCGGTCCGAGGGGCTCGACGGCGTGGTGCTGCCCATGTGGTCGGGCGGCGACGCCGACCGCTTCATGTTGGCGGCCGATCCGTCGGCCGCGCTGCTCGCCGGGCTGCGGCTGCGGCCGTTGCACGAGACGGTGGCCGACACCCTGGCCTGGGCGCTCGACCAGCCCCAGCCGGCGTCGCCGGGCCTGCCGCCCGAGCGCGAGGCCGAGCTGCTGGCCCGCCTCGCCCGCTGAGCGCCCGGCGTCGCGTCGCGTCGCGTTCTGGGTCGGCTCGGCGCCACCGGTGACGCTCTGCGGACCCAGAGGCGGTCAACCGTGGGCGCCGTGGGCTTCGAGGATGGCGGCGACCTCGCGCTGGCCCTTCTGGCGGGCGTGGGCCAGGGCGGTCACGCCGTCCTTGTCGGCCAGGTCGGGCAACGCGCCGGCGTCGAGCAGCAGCGTCACGATCTGCTGGTGGTCCGCGCCGCCGTCGCCCAGGATCACCGCTTCCAGCAGGCCGGTCCACCCCAGGTTGTTCACGTGGTCGACGTCGATGCCGGTGGTGAGCAGGAACCGCACGGTGTCGACGTGACCGCGCTCGCAGGCGGGGATCATGGCGTTGCCGCCGTAGCGGTTGCGGATGCTCAGGTCGGGGTGCGCATCGACCATGCGGCGCAGGATGTCGGTGTGGCCGAGGGCGCCGGCCTGCAGCCACGGCGTGTCGAGGTTGGCCGCCTGCACGTTCACGCTGGCGCCACGGTCGATGAGCACCGTGGCGGCCTCGGTGTGGCCGCCCTCCACCGCCTCCAGCAGTGCGCTGCGGCCGCGCTCATCGACCTCATCGATGGGCGTGCCCGCGTCGAGCAGCTGCTTCACCTCGCCGGCGTCACCGCGGGCCGCGGCGGCGCGCAGATCGCGACCGGTGGGCTTGGCGTTCATCGACGCCGACACGCACGCCACCAGGCTGGTCGCGGCCACGGCGAACGTGGCCACCAGTGAGAGCTGTCCCATGTCCAAAGCCTACGAGACACCGAACGCGGCATCGGTTCGGTGCGGTGGTGGCTGGCTGTCCCGAGCGTTGCCTCCAGTTTCCATGCTGTATATACTTGCTGTATGTCATCGACCCGGACACAGGTGTACCTCACCGAGGACCAGCGCCGGAAGGTCGACCAGTTGGCCGATGCCGAGGGCGTCACCATGGCCGTGATCATCCGCCGCGCTCTCGACCAGTACCTGACCGATGACGCCGACGCGACCACGGCTCTCACGGCCACCTTCGGCGCGGCACCGGCCGCCAGCGCGCCATCGCGCGACGAGTGGCGACGTGGCTGATCTCCTGGTCGATACCGACGTCTTCATCGACCACCTCCGCGGTGCGGTCGCCCTCGTGCCGGGCCGACATCGGCTCCACTACTCGGTAGTGACCCGCGCCGAGCTCTTCGCCGGGAACACGGCCACGAACCTGTCGGGCCAGCTGCTGGCGCCCTTCCGAGAACTGGCCGTCGACCGGGCTGTGGCCGAGCGCGGAGGTCGGATCGCGCGAGAGTTCGGAGTCCGCCTTCCCGACGCCCTCATCGCCGCGACTGCACTGGAGCACGGGCTCGGTCTCGTGACGAGGAACCGCAAGCACTTCGATCCGATCCGAGGCCTTCGACTCCGGGCGCTCTGACCGGGCCCACCGGCAGCTCTGGGTGAGCTGGATGACCTCGACCGCCACCGCGCGGACGCGGCGGACGATCGCCTCGGCCTGGACCCGCTGACGCCGATCTGTCCAACTCGCCTGCCCGGAACCTACGGTTCGAGGGGACGCATCGGCTCGTACACCGGAGGCGGCCGTCGCTCGGGCGTGCGGGCGAACGGTGCCGCGCCGGCCCGCAGGGCGGCGGCCTCGGCCACGACGGCGGCCCGCCACGGGCTGGCGGCGGTGCCCCGCTCGGCACCGGCGACGAACCGCCACGGCGGACCGTCGGGGCACGCGCCCGCCGGTGTGACCGGGCCGTGAGGCCCGCAGTCGACGTGGGTGATGCGAGCGACCACGGTGGCGCCGTCACCGGCCCGAGCGAACGTGGCCGACCAGCCGGCACCCACCTGCACCCAACATGGGCCGAGCTCGTAGGGGTGCGGCTCCCGCTCGTCGTACGAGCCCGCCGGCGCGCTCAGTGCGCCGCCCTCCACGACGGTCCACCCGGCGGCCTGCAGCACGTCGAGGTCGACGGCGTACCAGGGGAACCGCTCGGGCGTGCCGGGCACGGTCACCGTGAACGCGCGCCACGGCGCACCGCTGCCCACGAAGCCCTGCACGTCAGTCATCGCCAGCTGCGCCCACGCCATCACCCGAGCGTAGGCGTGAGCTGGACACGGTCGGCGCGGGTGCATCAGTCTCGGTGCGCGCTGGTGGTTCGGGGGCCGGCGCCGAACGGGGGATGTCATGGCACCGCACAGCCGGGTGTTGATCGCGAACCGGGGCGAGATCGCCATCCGCATCGCCAAGGCGGCCACCGACCTGGGCATGACGTCGGTATCGGTGCACGCGCCGGTCGACGCGCTGTCGCTGCACACGCGCTTCACCACCGAGACGCGCCCCATCGGCGGGCCGGGCCTCGACGGCGTGGCCGCCTACCTCGACATCGAGTCGGTGATCCGCGCCGCTCGGGCCAGCGGGGCCGACTGCGTGCACCCCGGCTACGGCTTCCTGGCCGAGAACGCCGCCTTCGCCGAACGCTGCGCGGCCGAGGGCATCACCTTCATCGGCCCCTCCCCCGCCGCCCTCGCCTTGTTCGGCGACAAGGTGAGCGCCCGCCAACTGGCCCAGTCGCTCGGCATCCCGACCGTGCCCGGCAGCGTCGAGCCGCTGGCGTCGGCGGCCGACGCCAGCGCCAGCGCGGCCCGGGTCGGTTACCCGGTCATGCTCAAGGCCTCGGCCGGCGGCGGTGGGCGCGGCATGCGCGCCGTGAGCACCGACACCGACATGGCCGACGCCTTCGAGGGCTGCCGGCGCGAGGCCGAGGCCGCCTTCGGCGACGGCTCGGTGTTCCTCGAGAAGCTCGTCGTGCGTCCCCGTCACATCGAGGTGCAGGTGCTGGCCGACGCCCACGGCCACGTCGTGCACCTGCACGAGCGTGACTGCTCGGTGCAGCTGCGCAACCAGAAGGTCGTCGAGATCGCGCCGGCGCCCAACCTGCCCGACGCGGTGCGCGCCGCCATCCTGGGCGACGCCGTGCGCCTGGTGCAGGCGGCCGACTACGTGAGCGCCGGCACGGTCGAGTTCCTGGTGTCGCCCGAGACCGGCGAGCACTGGTTCATCGAGTGCAACCCGCGCATCCAGGTGGAGCACACCGTCACCGAGCAGGTCACCGGCATCGACATCGTGGAGGCCCAGTTCCACATCGCCGCCGGGGCCACGCTGGCCTCGCTCGGCCTGGGTGACCAGTCCGCCGTGGGCGCGCCCCGCGGCTTCTCGGTGCAGGCCCGCGTGGTGGCCACCGGCGTGGGCACGTTGAGCGCCTACAAGGAGCCCACGGGCGCCGGCATCCGCGTGGACGCCTGCGGCTACCTGGGCTACGCGCCGCCGCCCCAGTTCGACCCGCTGCTGGCCAAGGTGATCGGCACGTCGAGCCCGGCATCGGCGCTCACGGCCGCGCTCGACCGCACGCGGCGCGCCCTCGACGAGTTCCACATCGCCGGGCTGCCCACGAACCTGCCCCAGCTGCGGGCCATCCTGGTCGACGACAGCGTGCGCGCCGGCGACGCCCGCACCACGCTGCTGGCCGAGGTGCCCGAGCTGATGGCCGTCGGGGTCGCTGCCGACGGCCACGCGCTGGGCTTTCTGCACGAGCGGGCCGGCACCGTCACGGGTGCGGCCCGCACGCCCGCCACCGCGGCCGCGGCCACCGGTCCGTCGCTCACCGTCGACGACGGCGACGTGGGTGTCGTCGTGCCCGTGGTCAGCGCCGTGGTCGACGTGCGCGTGACCGACGGCGACGTCGTGGCCGCCGGCGACACGCTGTTCGTGCTGTCGGCCATGAAGATGGAGACGAACCTCACCGCACCGTGCGCCGGCACCGTGCGGGCCGTGCTCCACCTGGCCGTGGGCGACCCCGTGCACATCGGCCAGGTGGTCGTGGCGATCACGCCCGGCGACGCCAGCGCCGCCGGCGCGGCGCGCACCAAGCGGCCCGACGAGACCTGGCAGCCGCTCATGGACGAGGTGAAGGCCCTGCAGGGACTGGCCCACTTCCGCCTCGCGCCCGGCTCCGCCGACCCGGGCGTGGTGCGCCAGCGCGACCGCGGCAAGCTCACCTGCCGGGAGCGCATCGCGTTGCTGCTCGACGACGGTTCGTTCCGCGAGGTCGGCAGCCTGGCCGGCTTCGCCTCCTACGACGCCGACGGCAACGTGGCCGCCTTCACACCGGCCAACCACGTGGGCGGGTGGGGCAAGGTCGATGGCCGCACCACGATCGTGTGCGCCGACGACTTCACGTCGCGCGGCGGCCACGCCGACGGTGCCATCGGGGCCAAGAGCATGTACCTCGACCGGTTGTCGATCGAGATGGGCGTGCCGTCGGTGCGCTTGCTCGACGGTTCGTCGGGTGGCGGCAGCGTGGCCGCCATGGTGCCCGAGCAGAAGGCGGAGGGCGAGAGCGCGGCGAAGGAATCGAGCGGCGCCATCACCGCCGGCCGGCCCCGAGTGAGTGGTGGCGGCGGTTCGTTCCTGCCGCCGCACCTGGGCAGCACCCAGTACACCGAGCAGCTCGCCACGGTGCCGGTGGTGAACGTGCTGCTCGGCAGCGTGGTCGGCATCGGCGCGGCCAAGGCCGTGCTCGGCCACTTCTCGGTGATGGTGCGCGACATCGCCCAGCTGTTCGTGGCCGGGCCGCCGGTGGTGCGCCACGCCATGGGCTACGACGTCACCAAGGAGGACCTGGGCGACTGGCGGATCCACTGTCGCAACGGTTCGGTCGACAACCTGGCCGAGACCGAGGACGACGCCGTCGCCCAGACCAGGCGCTTCCTGTCGTACGTGCCCACCAGCGTGCACGAGGCGCCGCCGGTGCTGCCGGCCGATCCTGACGATCCGGCCGACCGTCGCGACGAGGAGCTGCTCGACCTGGTGCCGCGCAAGCGCACCACCACCTTCGACGTGCGGCGCGCCATCGGGCTGCTCGCTGACCGTGGGTCGTTCTTCGAGGTCGGTCCGCTGTGGGGCACCGACCAGGTCGTGGGCTTCGTGCGCTTCGACGGCCACCCGCTCGGTGTGATCGCGTCGGACAGCCGCCACGTGAACGGAGGTGCCCTCACCGCCGACGGGTGCGACAAGGTGCGCCGCCACCTCGACGTGTGCGACCTGTTCCACATCCCCCTGCTGAACCTGTGCGACAACCCCGGTTTCGCCGTGGGCATCGAGCACGAGATCGCCGGCACCATCCGCAAGGGCGGCGAGTGGATGGTGGCCATGGCCCAGATCAAGGTGCCCATGTTCACGGTGCTCATGCGGCGCAGCTTCGGCGTGGCCGGCAACAACTGGGCCACACCGCAGGCGACGCCCTCGGTGCGGGTGGTGTGGCCGGCGGCCGACGTCGGCGGCATCCCGCCCGAGGGTGGCATCGAGGCGGCCTACAAGCGCCAGCTGGCCGAGGCGGCCGACCCCGAGGCCCTTCGGGCCGAGCTCAACGCCCGCATCGAGAGCGCCCGCGGCCCGATCGGTCCGTTGAACCGCTTCCAGATCGAGGAGATGGTGGACCCGCGCGACACGCGCCGTCTCGTGTGCGAGTGGGTCGAGGATGCCTACCGACGCGTCCGCCAGCCGGCGAACCTCGGCCCGCGCGCGCTGCAGTTCCGGCCCTGATCCCGGGCGAGAACTAACTGATCGTGGACTTAGGCGTTTCGTCGATGGTGGCGTGCCCTTCGTACACTCATGTGCGTTGCCAGGTCTTGGGGGACCGGGCACAGCACAGAGCACGTACACGACACCTTGGGGGTGTGCATGGCACTTGACTTCGCGACCTCGGCCATCCTGGAACAGATGGCCGCCGCGGGCGGCAAGCCGTTGCACGAGGGCACGCCGGACGAAGCACGCGCCCTCGGCAAGGCCTTCGCCGACATGGCCGGCCCCGCACCGGCCATGGCCCGCGCCGAGGACCACCAGATCGCCGTGCCCGGCGGTTCGATACCCGTACGGGTGCTGGTGCCGCCGCAGGGAGCTCGCGGTGTCATCGTCTACTACCACGGTGGCGGTTGGGTGATCGGCACCATCGACGAGTACGACACTCTGGCCCGCAAGCTGGCCGAGCGCACGTCGTGTGCGGTGGTGCTCGTGGAGTACCGCCTGGCGCCCGAGCACCGCTACCCGGTGGCGGTCGACGACAGCTACGCCGCGCTGCAGTGGACGGCGACGCACCTCGACGAGATCGCCGGCCGGGCCGACGTGCCGTTGATGGTCGCCGGCGACAGCGCCGGCGGCAACCTGGCCGCGGTCGTGGCGTTGCGGGCCCGCGATCGCCGCGGTCCCGACATCGCGCTGCAGGTGCTCGTGTACCCGGTCACCGACGCCGAGTTCGATCGGGCGTCCTACGTAGCCGACGAGAACCAGCTCGTGCTCACCCGCGACGCCATGGTGTGGTTCTGGGACCACTACGCCCCCGACGCGGCGCGCCGCTCCGAGCCCGACGCCTCACCGTTGCGAGCCGCCAGCTTCGCCGGTCTGCCGCCTGCCGTCGTGATGACGGCCGAGCACGACGTGCTGCGCGACGAAGGCGAGGACTACGCCCAGCGGCTGAAGGAGGCCGGCGTGCCGGTCGACTTCAAGCGTCACGACGGGCAGATGCACGGCTTCTTCAGCTTCCTGCTCCTGCCCGGCAGCGAGCGGGGCTTCCAGCAGGCCGTGAAGGCCGTACGGGCCTGCACCGCCCAGCACGCCAGGCGCCGCGCCGCCGTCGCCGGCTGACCTGAACGATCGACAAGGAGAACCACGGATGGATGCCACCCCGATCACCGCCGATCTCGACGCCGTCGTCATCGGCGCCGGCTTCGCCGGCCTCTACATGAACTACAGCCTGCGCGACCAGATGGGTCTGCGCACCCAGGTGTTCGAGGCCGGCGACGGCGTCGGCGGCACCTGGTACTGGAACCGCTACCCGGGCGCCCGCTGCGACTCCGAGTCGTACATGTACTGCTTCTCCTTCGACAAGCAGCTGATGCAGGACTGGGAGTGGAGCGGCAAGTACCCCGAGCAGCCCGAGATCCTGCGTTACCTGAACCACGTCGCGGACCGCTTCGATCTGCGCCGCAACATGAAGTTCAACACTCGCGTCACGTCGGCCCGCTTCGACGAGAGCCTCGACCGTTGGGTGGTCGGCACCGACCAGGGTGACCGGGTCACGGCCAAGTACCTCATCACCGGCATCGGTTGCCTGTCGTCGGGGCAGATCCCCGACATCGCTGGTCGCGACAGCTTCCAGGGTGGCTCGTACCACACCGGTTCGTGGCCCCACGAGAGCGTCGACTTCACCGGCAAGCGCGTCGGCATCATCGGCACCGGCTCCAGCGGGGTCCAGTCGATCCCGGTCATCGCCAAGACCGCCGAGCACCTGTACGTGTTCCAGCGCACGCCGCAGTTCACCATCCCGGCCCGTCACGGCACCGTCGACAAGGCCGTGCTCGACGAGATCAAGACCCGCTACGACGAGGTCTACGAGAAGGCCCGCTGGTCGCCCGGCGGCTTCCCGTACGACATGAGCGAGGTCTCGGCCCTGTCGGTGAGCGACGAAGACCGCAAGCGCATCTTCGAGGAGGGGTGGGCCCAGGGTGGGTTCCGGTTCGTCGTGGGCTCGTTCGGCGACCTCGTCGTCGATCGGCGGGCCAACGACACCGCGTCAGAGTTCATTCGGTCCAAGATCCGCGAGATCGTGAAGGACCCCGAGGTCGCCGAGAAGCTCGTGCCCGTCGACCACCCCTTCACCTCGAAGCGGGCCCTCATCGACACCGACTACTTCGACACGTACAACCGCGACAACGTGACACTGGTCGACATCCGCAATGCGCCGATCCAGGAGATCACCCCGCGCGGCATCCGCACCGAGGACGGCGACTTCGAGCTCGACATGATCATCTTCGCTACCGGCTTCGACGCCATGACCGGCACGTACAACAAGATGGACATCCAGGGCCGAGGCGGCGAGAAGCTGAAGGACAAGTGGGCCGCCGGCCCGCTCACCTACCTCGGCGTGTCGTCGGCCGGCTTCCCGAACCTGTTCATGATCACCGGCCCGGGCTCGCCGTCGGTGCTCAGCAACATGCCGGTGTCCATCGAGCAGCACGTCGAGTGGATCTCGGGCGTGATCCGGCACATGGAGGCCAACGACCTGGCCCTCATCGAGGCCGACGCCCAGGCCGAGACCGACTGGGTCGCCCACGTCAACGAGATCGCCGCCCAGACGATGTTCATGCTGGCCGACTCGTGGTACCTGGGGGCCAACATCCCCGGCAAGCCACGCGTGTTCATGCCGTACCCTGGGGGCGTCGGCGTGTACCGAGAGAAGTGCAATGAAGTGGCCGCCGCCGGCTACGAGGGCTTCACCCTGCGCAAGAGCGCGGCCAGCGCGGCGCACTGAGCACCACCACCACCAGCGCGTCGGGCACCTGGCCCGACCGGAACCATTGGGGGAACAGCTTGAAGACACGAGGGGCAATCGTCCGGCAGGCTCCCGGCAAGTGGGAGATCGCCGAGATCGAGATGGACGAGCCGCGGCAGGGGGAGCTGCAGCTCAAGATGGTGGCGTCGGGTCTGTGCCACTCCGACGACCACATGACGTCCGGCGACCTGACGCCGGGCCTCTTCCCACTGGCCGGCGGCCACGAGGGGGCCGGCATCGTCAGCAAGGTGGGCCCGCACACACCAGGGTGGGAGGTGGGCGACCACGTCGTGCTGTCGTTCCTGCCCGGGTGCGGTCGGTGCCGCTGGTGCGCGTCGGGCATGCAGAACCTGTGCGACATGGGGGCCAACACCATGAGCGGATGCCGCATGGACGGCAGCTTCCGC
>JANMAT010000214.1:0-11060 GCA_031359995.1 Actinomycetes bacterium | reverse complement strand
TTGGGTCGGAGGCGACCACTGCCGACGGCAGGGAGCCGCTGCAGGAAGAAGTCGCGAAGCGGCAGGGCCTGTCCGCGGATCACCATGAGCACCACGATGGCGAGGGCAGGGAGCGACTGCGCCGCGCCGGTCGTGTGGATGTAGCGATCGGCCTCGGCCTGCAACACGCCGAGCACGAGGCCACCGGCCAGGGCGATCGGGAAGCTCCGGAACCCGGCCACGAGGGCCGCGGCCATGGCGGCGAGCACCACGTTCGTCATCACTGCGACCTGGAGCGAGACGATGGGGGCCAGCAGGATGCCGGCCACGCCGGCGAGGGCCGAGCCGAGGGCCCAGTTCAACGCGGCGATGCGATCGGGCGAGAGCCCGATGGACGATGCGGCCCGCTGGTTCTCGGCCACCGCCGTGGTGGCCATGCCGAACCGGGTGCGGCCGTAGAAGAAGTACAGACCTACCGTGATGACCACGGCGATGCCGAGCAGGATGAAGCGATCGACCGAGATGTTCATGCCGGCGATGTGGACCGGGTTCTCGGGCAGTTCCGACCGCAGGGGCGTCACGCGGGCCCCGTAGCGGATGACCGCCAGCGATTGGATCATGATCAACATGCCCAACGTCGCCACGATGCGGGCCAGTGGTGAAGCTCGCTTCAACTGGCGCATGACCGCCAGGTGGGCGGCCACCCCGATGAGCGCGCACGCCGCGATGGCGAAGAGCCACGCCAGTGGCGCCGGCCACCCGTGCTTCTCCTTGAGCTCCCAGTGCAGGTACGCGCCCACCATGCCGACGGCACCGTGGGCGAAGCTGAGCACCCCGGAACCTCGGTAGATGACCAGTAGACCCTGGGAGGCCAGCGCGTACAACGCGCCCAGACCCAACCCCAGAAGCGCGAACTTCACGACTTCCATGCGTGCTCCTTGACGTCCGACTCCGACCGAGACTGCGCCGGCGCCGCGAGGTCCGCGACGCCGGCGCCGATTGCTGAGGTGTCCGTTCCGGCTACGCCGGGATGCCGTCGACCGGCTTGGTCACGTCCACCGTGCCCTCGAGCGGCGTCATCTTCCCGCCGGTGATCTTCGCGGAGTAGATGACCCGGTTGAAGATGCGCGGGAACTGACCGCCGCCGCCCGTCCACTCCTTGGTCAGGTCGATGGTGGGCAGGATGCCCTTGGTCTCGAGCGCCGTCGTCTTCTGGGCGGCCGCCAGGAAGGTCTGGGCCGTGATCTCACCCTTCATGTGGCTGATGATGTCGGCGAAGGCCACGTAGGCCGTCCAGGTGCCGAGGCCACCGAGGGAGTTCCAGTCGATCTTGTCCGACGCCTTGTACTTGTCGAGGGCGGCGCGGTAGTCGTCGAACACCTTGGCGGTGAGGTCGGGGTAGACGCCCATGATGATGGAGCCTTCGGTCTCGGCCGGGTAGTCCTTGGCCACCTTGGCGTCCAGGTTGCCCTGCGGGCCGTACCAACGCGGCTTCTTGCCCAGCTTCTTGGCCGCCGTGAGCACCGAGGGCCAGTTCGCCTCGCCGATGTTGCCGAAGAAGCAGTCGGTGTCGTCCGACAGCTGGGCGAGCTGGGAGCTGTAGTCACCGGGCGCGAGCGGAAGCTTTATCTGCTTCACCTCGTCGGTCCGCCCCGCCGCTTTCCACCCGTTGAGGAACAGGCCGTGGAAGACCTCGGCCACGGGTAGGTCACCGGCAGCGTCGGCCACCTTCTTGCAGCCGTCCTTGTTCATCTTGAGGGCGGCGGCGGTCGGGAAACCGCCGACGAACCCGAGCGGGAACGAGATCGGCGACTTGTTCTCCTGGTCGACGATGGGGCAGCACACGCCGAACCACGCGACCTTGGCCTCCTCGTAGATCGGGATGGCCCGGCTGGCGTCGATCGTGAACCCGCCGATGTTGGCGACGAGCTTGTCGCTCACGGCTTTGCGGGCGCAGTTGGCCGCCTCGTTGGGGTCGTACTTGTCGTCGCAGAACACGACCTCGAGCTTGTGCGCCGTGCCGTCACCGTCGATGAGTCCGCCCTTGTCGTTCACCCACTGGGCGAAGTACTTGGAGCCGTCACGGATGTTCTCGTAGGGCGTGAGGTTGGTGTCGATCGCCGTCTCGGTCATGACCTTGATCGGATCGCCGGTCTTGCCGCTGGCGGCCGCGGCCGCCGTCGTCGCTCCGCCGCTGGCGGCCGCGGTGGTCGCCGCGCCGGCGGCGGTCGTCGCTCCGCCGCTGGCCGCGGTCGTCGGACTCGACTCCGACTTCGAGCTGCTGCTCCCGCAGGCTGCGCCTACGAAGGCGAAGAACGCCATCGTCACCGCGGCGAACCGGGCACGACGGCGCGGTCCTTCTCTCCTCGTCACTGTGGACGTCATTGCGACTCCCCCTGGTCATGTGTTCGGTGGTGGTGAGCGGGAGTCCACGCGTACCGGCGATGCTGCCGTTCCGGTGTGCGCCTGCTCCCGCGGTAAGGCACGAGTGAGCACGACAGTCCGGCGCGCCCTCGGCACACCGGCCAGCTCGAAGTACGGCCGTCCGGGTGGACGGTCGCGTCAGCGGCCCCCAAACCGTCTTTTGTTGCCGGGCCCCCAGGCACCGGATGGCTATTTGTATCACGGGCGAGCGCGCCAGATGCAAGCGCCAATTCCTCGGCCCAGGTCAGGCCGGTAGCGCGTGCGAATCATAGCTCGCCGAGACGCGTGACCCCACGACAGGGCGCGCGAATTGAGAAAGGCCCAGGAACTAAGCGAGCGGCCAGTAACATGCAAAGCGAGCACATGGGTTTGCGATGTTTTATCTTTACGACCGTTGGTTGTGTGTTACAACCACCTTGGGGACGGGTGAAGCACACCCGAGACCTTGTCGACGTCGTGGCGTGGACGACCTGCGTGCCGTGTTGTTCGTATTTGGGGCACGAGGCGAGCTGGTCGCTCCATCGCCGCGTCTCCGAGCACCGATGGACCACACACGGAGGGAAAGCACCGATGGCACTCGACCCGGCGGCCGCAGGGCTGTTGCAGCAGATGGCCGAGGCGGGCGCACCGCCGATGAACGAGATGGCCCCAGTCGACGCGCGCGTCGCCGCCGAGGGGTTCGTGGCGCTGGGTGGCGAGGGCGATCCGGTGGCCTCGTCGGTCGACCGCACCATCCCGGGCCCGCACGGTGACATCCCGGTGCGGGTGTACACGCCCAACGTGCCCGCCGGTTCCGGCGCCCTTCCGTGCCTGGCCTACTTCCACGGCGGCGGCTGGGTCATCGGCAACCCCGACTCCACCGACGCGATCTGCAAGGCCGTCGCCAACCGTGCCGGCTGCGTCGTGGTCTCCGTGGACTACCGACTGGCGCCCGAGTTCAAGTTCCCGATCCCGCTCGACGAGTGCTACGCGGCGACCGAGTGGATCGCCGCCCACGGCGCCGAGATCGGCGTCGACGGCAGCCGCATCGCCGTCGGTGGCGACAGCGCCGGCGGCAACCTGGCCGCCGCCGTCGCGCTACGGGCCCGCGACACCAACGGGCCCGCCATTCGCCTGCAGCTGCTGGTCTACCCGGTCACGAACCACGACTACTCGACCGTGTCCTACGCCGACAACGGCGACGGGTACCTGTTGACCAAGGACATGATGGTCTGGTTCTGGGACCACTACCTGCGCACGGCCGCTGACGGCGCCGATCCGCTGGCCAGCCCCTTGCGGGCCGGCAACCTGGCCGGGCTGCCGCCCGCCCACGTCATGACCGCGGAGTTCGACCCGCTGCGCGACGAAGGAGAGGCCTACGCCGCCGCGCTCACCGCCGCCGGCGTGCCCGTCACCCACACGCGCTACGACGGCATGATCCACGCGTTCTGGCAGATGCTCGCCGTGTTCGAGGCGGCGTCGTCCGCCGCCGACGAGGCCGCCTTGCACCTGCGCAAGGCCTTCGCCTGAGGGCGCGGGCCACGACCTGTCCCTTCTCCACCCACCCACTCACCTCCTAGGGGAATAGACCATGGCTTCAAACGGATCGGCCGGGTCGCGTCAGTACGACGCGGTCATCGTCGGTGCCGGCTTCGGCGGCATGTACATGCTTCATCACCTGCGCGAGCTCGGGTTCTCGGCCCACGTGATCGAGACCGCGGCGGGCGTGGGCGGCACGTGGTACTGGAACCGGTACCCGGGCGCTCGCTGCGACGTGGAGAGCCTGAACTACTCGTACTCGTTCTCGAAGGAGCTCGAGCAGGACTGGACGTGGAGCGAGAAGTACTCGCCCCAGCCCGAGATCCTGGCCTACGCCAACCACGTGGCCGACCGGTTCGACCTCCGGAAGGACATCGAGTTCGAGACGCGCGTCGATGAGGCCGTGTGGGACGACGCGACGATGCGGTGGGCGATCACCACGTCGAAAGGCGAGACGATCCGCGCCCAGTTCTACATCATGGCGTCGGGCTGCCTCTCGCACTCGAAGCTGCCCGAGATCCCCGGCGTCGAAAGCTTCGCGGGCCCCACGTACCACACCGGCCACTGGCCCCACGAGGGCGTCGACTTCACCGGTCTGCGTGTCGGCGTCATCGGCACCGGCTCGTCGGCCATCCAGTCGATCCCGCTCATCGCCGAGCAGGCAACGCAGCTCACCGTGTTCCAGCGCACGCCCAACTTCAGCATGCCGGCAGGCAACCGCCCGCTCGACGCCAAGGAGGTGGCGGACATGAAAGCTCGCTACCCCGAACACCGGCAGGGGAACCGCACGTCCGGCTTCGGCGTGGTGGCCGAGGAGCCGACGCAGTCGGCGCTCGAGGTCAGCGAGGCGGAACGCAACGCAAAGTTCCAGGTCGGTTGGGACCAGGGCAACCTCGTAGCGCTGCTGCTCGCGTTCAACGACATCATCACGAACAAAGAGGCGAACGACACCGCCGCCGAGTTCATCCGCAGCAAGATCCGCGCCATCGTGAAGGATCCGCAGACCGCGGAAGACCTGTGCCCCTTCGACCACCCCGTCGGCACCAAGCGCCCCTGCCTCGACACCGGGTACTACCAGATCTACAACCGTGACAACGTGAAGCTCGTGAACCTGCGGCGCACGCCGATCACGGAGATCACGCCGTCCACCGTGAAGACGACAGACGCCGAGTTCACGTTCGACGCCCTCGTGTTCGCCACCGGCTTCGACGCGATGACGGGTGCTCTCGTGGCGGTCGACATCCAGGGTCGCGACGGCGTCACGCTGAAGGACAAGTGGGTCGACGGGACCCGCACCTACCTCGGCCTCTGCGTGGCCGGCTTCCCGAACTTCTTCACGATCACCGGCCCGGCGAGCCCGTCGGTGTTCTCGAACATGATGATCTCCATCGAGCAGCACGTCGACTTGATCGGTGCCTGCCTGACACACCTGCGCGAGACCGGTGCCGACTCGATCGAGGCGACCACCGAGGCCGAGGACGCCTGGGTGGAGCACAACACCGAGGCGGGCGAGGCCACGCTCTACCCGCTGGCCAACTCGTGGTACATGGGCTCCAACGTGCCCGGCAAGCCCCGCATGCTCATGCCCTACATCGGCGGCGTGGGCGTGTACCGCCAGGAGTGCGATGAGATCGTGGCCGACGGCTACCGCGGCTTCGTGACCCGCTCAGCCCGCCAGCACGCCAACGCCTGACGGTCCGCGCCCTGCATCACCGGTCCCGGTGAACCGGCCACGTGGCGTCGACCGTCCGGCGCCACGTGGCTCGGGGACCCACATCCGACCGCACGAGAGCCCGCCCGCCGGCGGGCTCTTGTCGTTCGACGACGGGTCGAAGGCAGATCAGTCGATGACGGCGACGGCTTCGATCTCGACGAGCCAGTCGGGTGCGGCCAGGGCGCTCACGCCCACCAGGGTGCTGGCCGGCGGCTCGCCGGCAGGGAAGTACGGCGCTCGAGCGGCGGCGATGGCGGCGCGTTGCTCGGGCTGGTAGCCCACCACGTACGTCACGATCTTCACGACATCGGCGAACGTGGCGCCGGCGGCCTGCAGGGCGATCTCGAGGTTGCGCATGACCTGCGCGGTCTGCGCGCCCACGTCCCCCACGCCGACCACCGCGCCGTCAGGTCCGGCGGCGACCTGACCGGAGATGTACACCGTGCCGCCGCCGCGGGCGTTGACGACGTGCGAGTAGGTCGGGCTGGCGAACAGGCCGTGGGGCTGGATGCGGGTGATGTCGGTCATGGCGTCGTCCTCGTCGAGCGGGTGGGCGCCCCCACCGTAGGACCTCGCTAGGTTGGCGCGGTGAAGGGGAACCCACCGCCGCTCGAGGGTGTCCGCATCCTCGACTTCTCGAGGATCATCGCCGGTCCGTTGTGCACCCAGCACCTCGCCGATCTGGGCGCCGACGTGATCAAGGTCGAGCACCCGGTGAACGGCGACGACATGCGCACCCGGTCGCCGCGTGGCGATCGGCGCGGCCCCGCCTTCCTCGCGTTCAACCGTTCGAAGCGCAGCATCGCCATCGACCTGGCCACCGCCGGTGGGCAGGATCTGGCCCGGCAACTGGCGGTCAAGGCCGACGTCGTCATCGAGAACTTCCGCCCCGGCGTGATGGACCGCCTCGGCCTCGGCCCCGCCCGGCTGCGCGCCGCCGACCCGGCGCTCATCTACGTCTCGATCTCGGCCTACGGCGCGCGGGGCGAGTTCGCGTCGCGCCCCGGTCTCGATCCGGTGCTGCAGGCCGAGTCGGGAATGATGGCGCTGACCGGCCCCATCGGCGGCGGGCCCACCCGCCACCCGATCTCGATCATCGACACCCTCACCGGGGCCCACGCCACCTCGGCGATCTGCGCCGCCCTGCTCGGGCGAGCCCGCCACGGCCGCGGCGACTTCATCGACCTGTGCCTGCTCGACACCGCCATCGGCGCGCTCGGCAACGTGGGCCTCGCGTACCTCACCACGGGCATCGTGCCCGAGCGTTCGGGCAACCGCCACGTGGAGAGCTCGCCCATCGATCTGTTCCTCACCGCGACCGCACCCATCTACCTCGCCATGGCCACCGACCGGCTCTTCGCCGACCTCTGCGCCGTGCTGGGCCGACCCGACCTGGTGAGAGACGAGCGCTTCGTGACGCCGAGCGGCCGCACCCGCCACCGCGACGCGCTGAAGGTGGAGCTGGAAGCGGTGCTGGTGACGCTCCCGGCCGAGGCGTGGCTGGCCGAGATGGCCCACCTCCCCGCCGGCGGGGTGCGCACCATCGACCAGGCCCTCGAGTCGCCTGAGGTCGCCGAACGCCAAATGGTGCAACGGATCCCCGAGGGCGACCACACCGTGGCCGTGCTCGGCACCCCGTTCAAGTTCGACGACACCGAACTGGCCCCCATGCGGCCACCGCCGCTGCTGGCCCAGCACACCGACGACGTGCTCGCCACCGTGCTCGGACTCGATGACGACGCCATCGCCCGGCTGCGCGAGCAGGGTGTGGTCGCCTAGCTCAGCGAGCGCGCTCGCCGGTTCGCCGTGCCGCGATGAGGGTCGGGTCCCACACCGGCGAGAACGGCGGCGCGTAGCCCAGGTCGAGCTGACTGAACTCGTCGACCGTCATCTCGTTCCACACGGCCACGGCCAGCGCGTCGACACGCTTGGCCGCTTCCGTCCCGCCCACGATCTGGGCGCCGAGCATGCGACCGCTCCCCCGTTCGGCCACCACCTTCACCGCCAGAGGTGCGCCGTCGGGGTAGTAGCCGGCCCGGCTGGTGCCCTCGATGACGTCGGCGACGGCGTCGAAGCCCGCCGCGGTGGCCTCACGTTCGTTCAGACCGGTGCGGCCCACCTCGAGAGCCTCGACCTTGGTGACCGCGGTGCCGATCACCCCGGGGAAGCGGGCGTGGCCGCCGCTGACGTTGAGCCCGACGACCCGACCCTGCTTGTTGGCGTGGGTGCCCAAGGCGATCGACACCGGCCGCCCGCTCACGCGGTGGACGCTCTCGACGCAGTCGCCCGCCGCCCAGATGCCGGGCACGCTGGTGCCCATGCGGGCGTCGGTCGCGATGGCACCACTGGGGCCGACCGCGATGCCTGCGTCGGCGGCCAGGCGCACGTTCGGTCGCACGCCGAGGCCGAGCACGACGACATCGGTCTCGACCGCACCGGCATCGGTGACCACGCGCCGCACCCACCCTTCTGCATCGGTTTCGAAGCTCTCGACCCCGACGCCCAGCCGGAGGTCGACCCCCAGCCGGCGCAGTCCGTCGGCGACCCGTGCGCCCATGTCGGGGTCGAGCGTGGTCATCGGCTGGGCGAGCTTCTCCACCACGGTGACCGTCAGGCCGCGGCGCAGCAGAGCTTCCACCATCTCCAGCCCGATGTAACCGCCGCCGACCACCACGGCACGACGGGGTTTCCTGGTGCGGATGATCTCGTCGAGGGCGAGCGCGTCGGGGATGGTCTGGATGCCGACCACGCCGTGCGCCTCGATGTTCGGGAACGGCGGTCGGATCGGCGACGCGCCGGTGGCGATCACCAGATGGTCGAACGGCTCACGGAACGTGCGGTCGTCGTCGAGCGAGCGGACCTCGACCTCGCGACAGTCGGTGTCGATGGCCACCACCTCGTGGGCGGTTCGGACGTCGATCCCGTTGGCGCGATGCTGCTCGGGCGTGCGGGCCACGAGGGCGGACGCATCGGTGACGACGCCGCCGACGAAGTACGGCAGACCGCACGCCGCGAACGACGTGTACCGACCCTTCTCGAAGACGAGCAGGTCGACCTTCTCGGCGCCCCGGCTGGCCTGCGCGGCTGCCGACATGCCGGCAGCATCCCCGCCGATCACCACGACTCGCGTCATCAGGTCTCCTCGGACGATCGTTCGGTGACCCGCACCGTACCCATTCGGGTATGGGCCGATACCCCGGGACGGTGACGGGGCGTGTCAGCTCAGCGGCCGAGCAGCCGGCTCAGCCACGAGCCGCCGTGCGGCTCGGCCGAGGCCTTCTCGACCTGTGCCAGCCCAGCGACACGCTGCGGGTGTCCAGAGGACGTCGTCACCCGTGTCGGCCCGGCGGCGCGCGTACCGATTGGCCGTCGACCCGTGCCACGTCGCCGGCGTCCACACGGGCCGTGACGACCGGGCCGCCGACGGGGCCTGCATGGTCGACGAGGAGCGGCTCATCACACGCGCCGGTCTCAGCGAGGTGCATGACCTTCTCGTCCCGCCCGACGGTGGAGCGAACGCCCACGACATCGGCCGGCTGCGCGATCGGCCGCCTTGACCGGCGCGCGGCCCGCCACGGCCCGTCATCGCACGGACCACACGACCGGTGCGCCCCCGGTGGGGCGCGCTCCGACGAGCTCGATGTGGTCCATGGCGATCCTCCGCTGGTCTGGCGCACCGGGCTCCGCTCGCCGTTGGTGCGCTCCGTTACCAGACAGACGCGGCAGGATCCACTGAGATACACGCAGCGCCCCCGCCAATTCCCGGGCGGTCCGGCGCTGGCGACCTGGAAGGCTGACCCGATGGTGTCACCCGATGCGGAAGTCGACATCGACGCGGCCCTCGTGCAGGCGGTGCTCGAAGAGCAGCATCCCGACCTGGCCGCGCTCCCGCTGTCACGCCTGGACGCGGGCTGGGACAACGCCATGTGGCGGCTCGGCCCCGACCTGATCGTCCGCCTGCCCCGCCGGGCCGTCGCCGTGACGCTGGCCCTTCGGGAGCAGCGGTGGCTCCCTCCTTTGGCGCCGTCGCTGCCGCTGCCCGTTCCGTCGGCGGTACGCGTCGGCAGGCCGTCCGACCGCTTCGCCTGGCCGTGGTCGATCGTGCCGTGGATCGACGGCCAGCCCGGCGACCGCGCCGTGCTCCGCCACGCCGACCGGTCGGCCGCGCTGCTCGGCGGGTTCCTGCGGGCCCTGCACCGGCCGGCACCGGCCGACGCACCGCACAACCCGTACCGGGGCGTGCCACTGGCACAGCGGGCCGCCACGGTCGAGGACCGCCTGGTGCAGCTGGCCGATGAGATCGACGCGGTCGCGGTGCGGCGCGTGTGGGAACAGGCGTGCGCCACCCCGGCTTGGACCGCGCCGCCGGTGTGGCTCCACGGCGACCTCCACCCGGCGAACCTGTTGGTGGACGACGGTGTGCTCGTCGGCATCATCGACTTCGGCGACATCTGCGCCGGTGATCCCGCCACCGACCTCGCCGCGGCCTGGATGCTGCTGCCGTCCACCTCGATGCCCGCTTTCCGGGCCGCGTACGGCGGGGTCGACGTCGCCCTCGAACATCGCGGCAAAGGCTGGGCCGCGCTCTTCGGTCTCATGCTCCTGGCCATCGGGCTCGACGACAAGCCGACCTACGCCCCCATCGGCCGCGCCACCCTGGCCAGGGTCACCGGCGCGTCGCCGACCTGGCCCGCGGCGCCAGTGGGAGCGACACCCTCGCGCTCGCTAAGGTCCGCGCCGGGGGAACCGACATGACGCGAGCAGGTGTGCGCGGCTGGGCGGCGGTGACGGGGGTCGCCGAACGCAAGCCGACACGATGGACCGACGGCGAGACCACGATCGACATGCTGGCGCGCATCGGCACCGCGGCCATCGCCGATGCCGGCCAGCAGCTGGCCGACATCGACGGCCTCGTCTGCCACCCCATGGGCGGCGTGCCCATGCTGGTGCCGTCGACCATCGGCGAGACGATGGGTCTGCGGCTCTCGTACGCCGCCACGGTCGACCTGGGCGGTGCCACCGGCGCCGGCATGGTGTGGCGCGCCGCCGCCGCCATCCATGCCGGGCAGGCCCGCGCCGTGCTCTGCGTGACCGCGGCCCGGCGCCAGAAGCGCAGCGCGGATCGGCCCAAGCAGAGCGGCCAGTCGTTGGGCCGTGACACCTCGGCGTTCGCCGAGTTCGAGATCCCCTACGGCAACGTCGGTGCCAACGTCGGCTACGCCATGATCGCCAACCGCTACCTGTACGAGCACGGCTGCACCCCTGAGCAGCTCGCCAAGATCGCGGTGCACCAGCGCGACAACGCCTGCGCCAACCCCGACGCCTTCTTCCACGGCCAGCCGATCACGATCGACGACGTGCTCAGCTCGCCCGTGGTGGCCGACCCGCTCCACCTGCTCGAGATCGTGATGCCCTCGGCCGGCGC
>JANMAT010000211.1:0-23781 GCA_031359995.1 Actinomycetes bacterium | reverse complement strand
CCGTCGACAGGATGCCGAGGATGATGATCACGAGCAGCAGTTCGATCAGGGTGAAGCCATCGCTGCGCTCTGAACCGTTCCGCCGAGTCGGGTTCATCGCTGCCGGGTCGCTCCTGGTGGTCGTGGTCGCTCCACCTCGTGTGGCACCAGCGCAACGGCGACCGCGTCTTCGTAGGCTATGAGCCCGGCGTGCACGAGAGCGCTGAGCGACATCTCGAGGGTCTGCATGCCTTCGGACTGGCCGAGCGTCATGTTGTTGCGCAGCTGACGACTCTTGCCCTCACGGATCAGGTTGCGTACGGCCGTCGTGGCCATGAGCACCTCGAAGGCGGCCACCATGCCGCCGCCGACACGGGGAACCAGGCGCTGGGCGACGATGGCCTGCAGCGAACCGGCCAACTGGATGCGGACCTGGGCCTGCCGTTCGGCCGGGAACACGTCGACGATGCGGTCCAGGGCCTGGGCGGCATCGTTGGTGTGCAGGGTCGACAGCACCAGGTGGCCGGTTTCGGCCAGGGTGAGGGTGATGGCGATGCTCTCGGGGTCGCGCATCTCGCCGACGAGGATGACGTCGGGGTCTTCCCGCAGTGCCGAGCGCAGTGCCCGCTCGAAGGTCTTGGTGTCGGTGCCCACCTCACGCTGGCTCACGGCGGCCGTCTGGCTGGGGTGGACGTACTCGATGGGATCCTCGATGGTGAGGATGTGGCAGGGCCGGTGGGCGTTGATCCAGTGGACGATGGACGCCAGGCTGGTCGACTTGCCCGAGCCGGTCGGCCCGGTGAACAGCACCAGCCCCTGGTGCAGCTCGGCCAGGTTGCGCACCGCCGGCGGCACGCCGAGGTCGTCGAAGGTGGGGATCTGTTCGGGGATGAGGCGCAGGGCGATGGTGGGCATGCCCCGCTGGTAGAAGGCGTTGCCGCGCAGGCGGGCCTTCTGGTCCCAGCCGATCGTGAAGTCGATCTCGCCCTCCTCGTCGAACTCGGCCAGCTTGGCCGCGCTCACGAGCTGTTCGAGGTGCTTGCGGATCGCCCCCTCGTCCTGGACGGGCTCGTCCGCCATGGGCGCCATGAGGCCGTCGATCCGCACGAGGGGACGCGAGTCGGCCAAGAGGAGCACGTCGGACCCGCCCGAGCTCCACGCGTACTTGATGTAGCGGTCGAGGTCTCCGCCGACGATGTCCATGCTCTGTATCTTGCCTGCCGGGCGCGGCGGGCGGTCATCCCGCCCGCCGCGACATCGTCAAGAGTCCGTCAACAGACGGGGGCACCGTCGAGTGAGTACTCGCCGTTCGTACCGCCGGTCGGGTTGTAGGTGATGGTCCACGTGTTGCCCTCGCCGCCACCGTTGAGCACCACGTTCGCGGGAGCCACGAGCACGCCACCGAAGTCGCTGACGAAGCCCTCGTCCTTGAGCAGCTTGAGGTCCGTCGGGTAGTTGCCCTTCTTCGAGTAGTAGGCCTCGGCCGCGGTGGCCAGGGCGCTCTTGCTCGCCTTGCACGCCGACTCCTTGCCCCGGTTGCCGACACCGCGGACCGAGAACACGACGACGGCGGCGAGGATGCCGAGGATGATGATGACGAGGAGGAGCTCGATGAGGGTGAAGCCCTCGTCGTTCCGCTTCCGCCGGTCGCGTAGTGCCCTCATGGGCGGTCTCCTTGTTGTTTCTGCAGGGTGGTGGTGCTGGATTGCCGGGCGCGCAAACCCCGAGCCCCGGGGGATGGGTATGACCGTGGCGTCATGGTGACACCGTCCAGGCCCTCACGAGTAGAGTGCGAGCACCGTCATTTGCATATTCCACGGTTGCACTGGCGGTGAGGTCGCGCTCCGTGCCGACCTGATTCGTACGGGACACGATTTCGACGGTCCGGGCCCCGGTTCCCACCGTGGCCTCGACCTGAGGGCTCCCGATGGGGAAGGTGGAGGCCAGCTCCAGGCTCGTCGCAACGACCCCGCCCGTGAAGCGAACGTCGCCGTTGCTCGCGGCCCGCACCGCGGCGGCTGGCGTGTAGACGTTGCCGTGAAGGACCAGGTCAGCGAACTCGCCGGGGGCCGCGTCAACGGAGGGCAGCAGCAGCGACGAGGTCGTCTGCAACACCGACAGACCTGATCCCGACCCGTCCACGTAGCGGTGAAGCTCGAGCCGTCCATGGTTCGTGACCTCGAGCCGGCTGGTGGCGTCGAGCACCAGAACCACCCCGTAGCGGCCGTTGGTGTTCGGCTCGGCAGGGCACGCGGGTGTGTCGATCGGGAGCACCGCCGCGTCGCCCGGCGTCGGAATGCCGCCGACCACATCGGCATCATCGATGGAGAAGGCGCCCGGTGCCGTCAGGTGGTAGATGCCGGGCCGGAAGTAGTTGACCCCGGCGGAGCGGGGTAGAAGGTCGGGCACCTGGGCGTACTCTCCGGGGCTGAAGACCCGACAGCCCGTATCGGCGCCGTTGCCGCCGGGCGGCTGGGCCGGCAGCGACGCCAGGTCGCCCGTGAGATCCACCGGGACGGGTGGCAGCGGCTCCGTGTCGATCGCGCCACACGAGTAGGCATACGGCGGGGCAGTTGCGATCACCAATCCGGCAGGGAGGGCGCACGCCGCCGCGGGGCCGATGGCGTCGGCCGCCTCGACCCGGAGCTCACTGGCTCCGTCGATCGACCAGCTTCCGGGGTTGTGCACCGGCCCCCGGATGGTCCGAGCCCCGCTCGGAGCGGCCGGGGTGGTGATGCCGCCCGATGCACGCGTGATGTACACGGCCCAGCCACCGGCGCCCACATCCTGGCCGTCGGTGACGCGGCAGGTGACGGTCAGGGTGCGGCCGTTCAGGCCCGGCGAGCCCGGTAGCGTCAGGGCATCCGCGGGGGCGGCGAACGTGGCGCAGCGGGGAACGGCGTTGAGCAGGCTGCCCTGGCGCACCTGCTGGATGCCCCAGTCGAGGCCGCCACCGGCGGCGTAGATCCGGTTCTCGACGTCGGCGGCTACGCGTGCGGCCGAGAACGTGGTGAACGACTGGTTCAGGAGCGCGGTGATGAGGACACCGCTGACCATCACGAACAGCAGCACCATCACGAGGGCGACACCGTCGTCGTGGGAGGAGGAGGGCACCCGCCTACGCATCAGACGGCGCTCACTTGCCACGTGCCGGCGAATGCCGCCGGATCAGCTGGGTCGCTGTTGAAGACGGTGACGGTGACGGGTTGCCCGCCCCGGTTCCAGTCGAGCTGGTCGGGGAGGTCGACCTCCCACCGGCGGGTGCTGCCGGAACCGCCGCCGATGTCCTGGGCCGGACGTTGCTGCGCGCCGTTGCCCGGCGGTCGGAAGGTCACGGACATGAGCGGCCCGCACGACCCGGTGGTGGTGAACGTGAGCTTCTGACCGTTGGCGAGCCGGTCGTGGCCGTCGTCGAGCCGGACGGTCGGGTTGCCCGAACCGTCCACCAAGGCGCAGTCGGACACGGCCAGCGGGAACGGGTCGGCCACGGGCAGGCCGGCCGAGGTCACCACCACGGTCTTGGGGGGTGGTGTCAGCGTCCACCCCGCCGCGGTCAGCGTGCCCTGCCAGGTCGCCGGGCCGCTCTCGGCCAACGGCACGTCGGCGACATCGGTGTCGTTCACCGGCACGTGGGCGACCAGGGGCGAGGCGCACGTGCCGGTCGTGAACACCTGGAAGCCGGTCTCTGCCAGGGGCCCACGCAACACCCGCGGCTCGGCCTCGGTCACCAGGACCACCGGCGTGCCGCCGACGATGCGACACGGCCCGTCGGTGAAGTGAAGGGTGGCGAAGCCGATGGACGTGCCGTTCGAGAAGACTTCCACCGACGCGGTGTCCCCCCACGGGCCGTCCTGTCGGCGGAGGGTGAACTCGTACCCGCCGCGACGGGTCACCGCGGTGCGGTTGATGGCCGGGTCGACATCACCGATGGAGATCGCGATGTTGCCGCATCCGCCGGAGAGCGCGAGCTGGATTGGTTGGTCGTCGCGGAGCCTTCGGTTCGACTCGAGCTCGAGCTGGTCAGGGCTCATCGACGTGATGCGGCACGGCTGGGGCAGTGCGTCCACCGTGAACGACCCGGACGGGGAGCCATCCTTGAGCAGGGTGGCGTCGTGGACGCCGTCACGCCACCGCGGGCCGGGCGGCACGACCACGGTCCACGTGTTCGGTCCGCCTTCGAGGTCGAGGGTGAGCGTGGTGCGACCAGTTTCGATGGCCAGCTGCGGGACGGTGGCCCCACCGCACGCACCCGAGGTGTTCAGCGTGAAGGTGACGGCATCGGTGAGGGTGTCGTTGGTGTCGAGCTGCACGCTCTGAGGGCCACCCGATAGCAGGCTGCACGGGGTGGGCAGCCCCGGCGTACGCGGTGTGCCCGACACGAGCAGTTGCACCGCGTCGTTGCGACCCACCGACGCCTGCAGGGCCAACGTGCCGATCGTGTTTGCGTCGGTGAACTCGGCGGGCAGGGCCACGCCGGCGAGGTCGGTGCCCGTGACCTTCACCAGTGTCTTGTCGGTGATGCCCTGCACGATGATGTTGCGATGCCACGCCCGCGCGATGCAGGTGACGCGCCAGAGCTGCAGCTCACCGTTGCCCACGTCCTTGAGGCGGTACGACACGAGGTCGCCGCTGCCGTCGGCACGCCGAAGGGTGACCACGTTCTCGGTCAGCTGGTCGTCCCCACAGCCGCTCGAGGTGCCCGGGCGCGAGTCACCGCCGCCGACGGCTTGTGCGCTCTGGACGTCGCCGGGGAACCAGGCCGACAGCGTCTGGGCGCCGCCGCCTGCGGTGACCCGGTCGGCGGCGGCGTTGGAGTTCTTCAGCACCACCACGAGGGTGAGGCCGATGGCGCCCATGATGAACGCGAGCACCACGATGCTGACGATCAGCTCGGGCAGGGTGAAACCACTGTCATCGCGCCGGGCGCGGCGGAGCCAGGTAGAGATCATCCGCGCTTCACCACCGTGATGCGGCGCGCCGAGTTGCCGTCGGTGGTGGCGACCCGGATCGTCACCTGCTGAAGATGCCAGTAGACGACGTTCAGCATGGCGGTCGTGCACTGTTCCTTCATCACGAAGTTGGCGCCGTCCCAGTACTTCACGTCCTCGATGGAGATGGTGCCCGGGCTGAGGGTGCGGGGCAGCGCCCCGACGAGTCCCGCAGTCGGGTCGTACGGTGGGGTGCCGCACGTGACGAGGTAGGGGTTGCGCGTGTTGTCGACGGTGGCCTCGGCCACGGCGGCCAAGGTGGTCGACAGGTCGCCGCTCTTGCGTCCGGTGTCGGAGGCCTTGATGAGCGTGCCGAACGCGGCCAGGATCGTGACGGCGACCGTTCCCAGCAGGGCGACGGCAAGGATCAGTTCGACCAGCGTCACGCCGCGATCGGTACGGGCCGGCGCATCCGTCATTTGACGTTCACCTGCCGGAAGATGCCGTACATGGCGGTCACGAGAGCGATGGCGACGAAGCCGACCACGATGCCCATGACGACGATGACGGCGGGCTCGAACAGGTCGGTGAAGCGCTTGAGCCGGTAGTCGAGCTCACGCTCGAAGTATTCGGCGGCCGACTGCAGCTGGGCGTCGAGCGTGCCGGTGCTCTCGCCGACTCGGATCATCTGGTTGGCGGCGGCGGGGAACAGGTGGGTGTCGGCGATGGGGCGGGCCAGGCCCTCACCCCGGATCATCTCCTCGCGCGCCTGGCCCAGGCCCTCCTGGTACACCTTGTTGTTGGAGCTGGCGATGGCCACCGTGAGGGCATCGGGCAGTGCCACGCCGGCCTGCACCATGGCGGCCAGGATCCGGCAGAAGCGCTCGACGATCACGTACTTCACGAGGCCGCCGATCACCGGCGTACGCAGCAGTGACGCGTCGAAGCGGTAGCGGCCCGGCTCGGTGCGCACGAACGCCAGCAGCAGCAGGAAGATCACCATCGCGGCCGACATGAGGGCCCACCACCACTGGCCCAGGAAGTTGGTGGTGCTCAGCAGCATGCGCGTCACCAGCGGGAGCCCGGCGTTGAGCTCGCGGAAGAACTTCTTGAACTGGGGTAGCACGTAGGTGGCCAGCACGATCACGGTGACGATGGCCAGCACGCAGATGACGGCCGGGTAGGTGATGGCCGACTTCACCTTGCGCTTGGCCTCGATGTCACGGCTGGCGTACACGGCAAGCTGATCGAGCACGTCGTCGAGGCGACCGGTGAGCTCGGCCGAGCGCACCATCGAGATGTAGTACGGCGGGAACACCTCGGGGTGCCGGGCCACGGCGCCGGCGAAGCTGGCACCGCTGCGCAGGGCCACGCCCATGTCCTCGAGGCAGGCCTTCATGTGCTTGCGGGCGTCCTCGGCGATGACCGAGAGGGCGTCGAGCACCGGGATGCCGGCGCGCAGGAACGACGCGCACTGACGCGAGAAGTTCATGAGCTCCTCGGTCTTGACGTTGCGCGTGATCTGGATCTGCCACCACGGCACCTTCTGCGGTCGCCCGCCGGTGCTGGTGTCGTCGATCGGGTTCGCCAGGTCGGTCATGCTCGTTCCCTCAGACCACGTAGACCGTGCGGATGATCTCGGCGATGGTGGTGACGCCCTCGTTCACGAGACGGAGCGCCTCGGATCGCAACGGCCGCATGCCCTGCTCGATGGCCAGGTTCCGCAGCGCCTGGGGCGTGCCGAACGAGACGATCATCTGGCGGATCTCGTCGGAGATGGGGAGCACCTCGAACACGCCGATGCGGTCGCGGTAGCCCGTGCCAGAGCACAGGTTGCAACCGGCGCCGTGGTACCAGATGTCCTTGGGTACGCCGCCGAGCTGTTCGTAGAAGAACAGGTCCGATTCGGGCGGCTCGAACGTGGTGCGGCAGCCGGGGCAGATGCGCCGCACGAGGCGCTGGGCCACGACACCCACGATCGACGACGCCACGAGGAACGGCTCGATGCCCATGTCGAGCAGGCGGTACAGGGCCGACGACGCGTCGGTGGCGTGGATGGACGACAGCACGAAGTGACCGGTGAGGGCCGACTGCACGGCGATGCGCGCCGTCTCGACGTCACGGACCTCGCCGACGAGGATCACGTCGGGGTCCTGGCGCAGGATCGACTTCAGGCCGGTGGCGAAGGTGATGTCGGCCTGTTCGTTGATCTGGATCTGGTTGATCGAGGGGAACACGTACTCGACGGGGTCCTCGATGGTGGTGATGTTCAGCTCGGTCCGGTTGATCTCGGTGAGCGTGGCGTAGAGCGTCGTCGTCTTGCCGCTGCCGGTGGGGCCGCTCACGATGAGCATGCCGAAGGGGGAGCGGGCGATCTGCGAGTAGCGCTGGTGGATCTCGGACGGCATGCCGAGGTCCTTGAGCGTGTACAGCGAGCGGCTCTTGTCGAGGATCCGGAGCACGGCCTTCTCGCCGTAGATCGTGGCCGAGGTGGCCACGCGCACGTCGACGTCGCGCCCGTCGATCGTCATCTGGAACTGGCCGTCCTGCGGGCGGCGTCGCTCCACGATGTTCATGTTGGCCATGATCTTGATGCGGCTCACGAGCGCCGGGCCCATGTTGACGGGCAGGGCGAGGACCTCGTTGAGCGCCCCGTCGATGCGGTAGCGGATGCGGAGCCGTTCGCTCGACGGCTCGATGTGGATGTCGGAGGCGCGGTCGCGCAGGGCCTGCGTGACGACCTTGTTGACGATCTGGATGACCGGCGCTTCCTCGTCGAACTCGACCCGCCCGGCCGGCTCGGCGCCGGCCCGCTCGTCCTCGGAGACGCGGAACGCTTCAACGTGCTCGCCGACCTGGGCGAGGGCGCGGTACGACGTGTTGATCGAGGAACGGATCTCCTCGGCCGGGGCGAGGTACAACTCGACCTCGTCGACCGGGAGCACCGCCAGCAGCTGGGCGATGCGCTCGTCGATCGGGTCGGCCAGAGCGACGCGGAGCTTGCCGCTCTCGAGCCGCAGCGGGATGAGGGTGAGGTCGCGGGCCGCCGTCTCGCTGACGAGCGAGGTGGCCTCGACCTGGGGCACCTCGTGGCGCAGGTCGGCGAGGGGGATCTCGAACTGCTTGGCCAGGGCTTCGGCGAGGATCCGGTCGTTGATCACGGCCTGATCGGTCAGGATCGCCCCCAGGCGGCGCCCGGAGGCCTCCTGGTGGCTGAGGGCGCTGACCAGATCGGCCTCGGTGATCAGGTCGTCGCTGCGGAGGATCTCGCCCAGCTTCGGCCGCCCGACGGGGGCGGGCCCGATGGGCGGGCGGACGGCTGGCGCGGCGCGCAGGGGCGCATCGGCAGGGCGACGACGCAGAAGTGCCACCCGTCAATCCTCGCGAGCGGTGATGGCTGCGGTCGAGGGCCGTCGGGCAGAAAATTCGGGGCGCGGTCCAACGCTGGCCGATCGAGGTTCCCGATTCGTCACCACAGCCCTCCGCCCTCGCCGGTGTGCGCCGCACCTTCACCCAGGGTAAACGGACGGCCAAACCCCTGTCCCGGGAAGTGCCGGATTGTCGCCGGGTCGACAATTCCGACCGCCCAGAGACTGCGGTGCATCACCGGGTGACCACGCAGAGTGGTCAAGCGGACGGCGTCGTCCGGACGGCCTCAGGCGAGGGGCCGTCCCCCCGCGGCCATGTCGAGCACCATGGCCTTGAAGCCGGCCTCGTCCACCGCGGTCACCAGCCGCACGTTGGGGGCCGGACGGGCGCCGGGGCGCCGGTCGATCAGCAGCGTGCCCCGCCCGGGACCGTTGGAGATGACCGACACGGCCGCGTCCTCGCTGGCCGTGATGAGCTGCGGCCGCAGGGCCGCCGCCATGGTGATCGGGTCGGGCAGGTCGTAGCCGGGCAAGCCGGTCACCTCCTCGCAGAAGCGGGCCACGGCGGCGTTGATGTCGTTGACGAAGGCGGCGCGGTCGGTGCCCACGGCCCGCAGCGCGGCCTGGTCGGACGCCGTCATCACCGCGTAGTGACGGCTCACGTCCCAGCCGACGAAGGTGACCTGGCCCGGTTCGGCATGATCGAGCACGACGCGCGCCGCCTCGGGGTCGGCCCACACGTTGTACTCGGCCGAGGGGGACACGTTGCCGGTGGCGTCGGCCACGCCGTACATGCACCACACGTGCTCCCACTTGCCGAGCAGGTCGGGGTCGAGCAGCAGCGCGGTGGCGATGTTCGACAGCGGCCCGAGCGTCACCAGCGTGCGGGTGCCCGGCGCGTCGTTGGCCAGCCGCACCAGCGCGTTCACGGCATGCTCGGCGTGGGCCCCTCGGCTCGGGGTCGGCAGGTCGATGTCGCCCATGCCGTTCGAGCCGTGCACGTCCTGCGCCGTGTCGAGCGGCCGCATGATCGGGCCCGGGCGACCCACGTGCACGGGAACGTCGGTCTGCCCCATCACGTCGCAGGTGACGAGCGCGTTGATGACGGCCTGCGGCAACGGCACGTTGCCCGCCACCACGGTGATGGCGTCGACGGTCACGCCCGGCTCGGCCAACGCCAGCATGAGCGCGACGGCGTCGTCGGAAGCGGTATCGGTGTCGATCACGAGGCGCATGGTGCTCCTGGCTAGCGGTGGAGGTCGAAGTCGGTCTGCACCGCGCGGGTGCGCACCGTGAACACGCTGTCGCCCGACAGCACGGCGCTGCGGGCGAACAACCGCCCGTGCTGCCAGTTGCTGAGACCGAGCTCGGGCCGGCCCAGCGCGAACTGGCCGTCGACCCAGCGGGTGAACCCGTTGCCCACGAAGGGCACGTCGACCGCGGCGTAGAAGGCATCGTGCTCGGCCGGGTCGGCGGCGATCAGGCTGGCCACGAGTCGGGGGCCGAGCGTGTTGCACAGCTCGACGGCGTGGTCGACCGAATCGACCACGACCAGGCTCAGTTCGGGGCTGGCCTCCCACTCCCACTCGGTGCCCAGCTCGTCCACGGCGATGATGTCGGCACGGGGTTCGTTCACGACGCCGTCGGCCCGTTGCACGCCGACGGTGGTGGTGAACCAGTCGGGGGGCACGAACGCCTCACTGCCGGCGGCCACGTGCAGGCGGGCCTCGGTGCCGCGTGCGGACGCCGCGTCGACCAGCGCCTGCAGGGCCAGTGGCACGAACGTGGCCGCGTGCTCGCGCCGCACGCAGCACACGTTGAGCGTGTTGCAGACCTTGCGGTCGAGCGAGTGGCGCACGGCGCGCGTGAACGTGTCCGGTTCGGCGGTGGCGCCGGTGACCAGCCAGGCCCCGCCGGTGCCGTGCAGGCTGGCCGGGATGCCGGCCTGGCGGGCCACCGCGCCGAGCTGGGCCACCGCCTCGCCCGAGCCGCGGGCCACGGCCAGGCCGATCCCGGCGTGGGAGAACAGCGCCCACCCGGTGGCGCGCGACGGCGAGTCGAGCAGCTGCACCGCGCCGGCGGGCAGCCCGGCGTCGGCCAACGCCGGCGCCAACGCGCAGGCGACGATGGCCCGCGCTGTGCCCAGCGCGTCGCGGCCGATGCGGAACACCACGGTGTTGCCGCTGCGCAGCACCCCGGTGGCGTCGGCGAACACGTTGGGCCGCCCCTCGAACACGAAGCCGACCACGCCGAGCGGGGCCCGGCGCTGCTCCACCCGCCAGCCCCGGTGTTCGATCGCTTCGAGCACGGCGTCGCGGCGCGTGACGCTGTCGCGCCAGGCCCGCAGCCCGTCCACCATGGCGACGCGCATGTCGGCCGACAGGATCAACCGGGTGGTGGAGCGCCCGCGGCGGGCGGCGTCGGCCACGTCGGCGGCGTTGGCTTCGGCCACCGGCGCGAACGTGGCGTCGTCGGCCAAACGGCGGGCGAAGCCCTCGAAGAAGGCGTCGATGGCGGCGTCGCCGCATCGGCCGAGCTCGCCGAACGCGGCGCTGGCCGCGGTGACGGCCCGGTCCACCAGGGCGCCCTCGGCTGCCGGCACGTGCAGCAGGTCGCCCGAGGTCTGCACCACCACCAGGGCGTCACCGGACCGGAACGCTGCGGCCAGCGCGTCGGGCACTTGGGCGACCTTCGTTCCGCCGTAGGGCACGGCCATGCCGGGCGAGAGCGACGTGAGGGGCTGGGACATGAGCGTCCAGTCTGGCGTGACCGTGGGGACCGAGGCGAGTGTCACCCGGCGTGGGGCTCGCGCTCGGGGCGGATCTAAGGTCGCCCGGTCGCTGCTGAACCTGGGGGGATCCGCATGAACTTGGCCGACATCGGGCGCTACTGGCGGCGTTGCCGACCCGATGATGTGGCGCTGCGCTTCGGGGACCGCTCGCTCACCTGGTGCCAGCTCGACGAGCGCACCGACGCGCTGGCCGCAGGCCTGGCGGCGCTCGGGCTCGGTCGGGGGGACCGCCTCGGCCTGCTCCTCGGCAACCGGGTCGAGTTCTGCGAACTGTGCATCGCCGTGGCCAAGCTGGGCGCGATCGCCGTGCCCATGAACGTGCGCTTCACCGCAGCCGAGGTCGCCTTCGTGGTGAACGACGCCGACTGCCGCCTCGTGGTCACGGAGGACGCGCTGGCGGCGGCGGTGGCCGGTGTGGCCGACCGCCAGCCCGTGCTGCGGGCCGAGGCGCTCGAGGCCGAACAGGTCCCGGGCGCCACGGTGGACATGGCCCGCACGGCCGACGACGAGCCGGTGTTCATCTGCTACACGTCGGGCACCACGGGCGACCCGAAGGGCGCGGTGCTGACCCACGGCTCGTGGAACGTCGCGTCGCAGGGCTGGGTGCAGGCCGTGCAGCTGAACGCCACCGACCGCGTGCTCCTGCCGTTCCCGCTGGCCTTCACCGGTGGCCTGGCCGTGTTCTGGTTCACGTACTGGGCCGGTGCCCGCCTGGTGCTCGAACCCGGCTTCGAGCCGGGCCGCGCCCTCGACCTGTTCGAGACGGAACGGGTCACCGCGTTCTTCGCCGTGCCCGTCATCATCCAGTCGGTCGTCGACCACCCGCGCTGGCCCACGGCCGACGTGTCGTCGTGGCGCATCGCGTCGTCGGGAGGCGCACCGGTGCCCGAGTCGCTGATCCGCGCCGTGCAGGCGCGCGGCATCCCGATGTTGCAGGGCTACAGCCTCACCGAGGGCTCCGCCGCGGTGACCGTGCTGCCCGGCCACGATGCGCTGCGCAAGGTCGGCTCCGCCGGCCTGCCGGTGGTGCACGCCGAGGTGCGGGTGGTGGACGACGACGACCGCCCGCGGCCGGCGGGCGAGGTGGGGGAGATCGTGCTGCGCGGCCCCCAGGTGATGCAGGGCTACTGGCGCAACGCCGAGGCCACCGCCGACACGGTGCGCGACGGTTGGCTGCACACGGGCGACCTCGGCCGCATCGACGACGAGGGCTACCTGTACGTCGTCGACCGGGCCAAGGACATGCTCATCTCGGGCGGGTTGAACGTGTACCCGGCCGAGATCGAGCGGGTGGTCGCCGCCGTGCCGGGCGTGGTCGAGGTGGCCGTGGTCGGCGTGCCCCACGAGCGGTGGGGTGAGACGCCGGCGGTCATCGCCTTCACCGGCGGGCAGGCGTTGCGCGGCGAGGACGTGCTGGCGGCGTGCACCGGGGTGCTGGCCGACTACAAGCTGCCCCGCTACCTGGTCGTGCGCGACCAGCCGCTCCCTCGGAACATGTCGGGCAAGGTGCTCAAGCGCGACCTGCGGCGCGAGTACGCCGATCTGCCGGCCACGGCCGCTCCGATCCGCTGAACCCTGGCGTTCACCCGACCCGCTGGCACCTGACAACCTGTCGCCGTGCTGATCGACCTGCAACTGAGCCCGGGCACCATGGCGTGGTCGGCGATCCTGGAGGGATCGCAGGCGGCCGAGGAGGCCGGCTTCAGCGCGCTCTGGGCCTTCGACCACCTCGACGGCTCGCTGCTGCGGGGCCACACGATGCTCGAGTGCTGGTCGCTCATGGGTGCAGTGGCGGCCAGCACCCGCACGATCGGCGTGGGCACGCTCGTGGCCAACATCGCCAGCCGGCCGCCCGGTGTGCTGGCCGCGGCGGCGGCGTCGGTGCAGGCCATCAGCGGAGGGCGGCTGCGCCTCGGGCTCGGCGCCGGCACGTCGCCGCGCTCACCGTTCGCGTCCGAGCAGCGGGCCATGAACATGCCGGTGAAGGACCGCCTGGCCGAGCGCCACACCGCACTGGTCGACGTGCTCGACCTGCTCGACACGCTGTGGTCGCCCGACCGTGACCCGGTCTACGCCGGCTTCGCCCGGCCCGAGGTGCGCCCGCCCGTGCTGGTCGGCGTGAACAGCGCGGCGCTGGCCACCATCGCGGGCCAACGGTGCGATGGCGTGAACGTGCGCCGCAGCGACCCCGACAGGGCCGAGTGGTTGCGCGCCGCCCGGGCCGCCCACGCCGCCCGACCCACCGGCCGGTCGGGCGGGGTCGACGCGCCGTTCGAGGCGACGATGTGGACGCTGTGGAACCCCGACCTGCTCGACGCCGACCATGCCGACCGGCGGGCATGGGCGGCGCTGGGCATCGACCGTCTGATCCTCACCGCGCTCGAACCGCTCGCCGCCGCCACCATCGCGGCGGCGTCCCGGTACCTGCGCTGAGCGGCCGTCAGCCGGCGCTCAGGTCGCTCCGGTCGGCCATCAGCAGGGCCAGGCGGCGACCGGTCAGACGCCCGGGAACGGCGTCCCCCACGAATCGAGGTGGACCATGTCGGCCAGTGGCATGCGGCTCAGCTTCGTCGGGAAGGGGCGGGCCGGCCAACCCATGGCGACGTGGGCGGCGGTGATCACGCCCTCGGGGATGCCGAGCAGCTCCTTCACCTGGGGCTCATAGATGCACAGCAGGGTCGTGAGCGCGGTGCCCAACCCCTCCTCACGGGCCTTGAGCAGCATGTTCTGCACGCCTGGGTAGATGGACGCGCCCCCGACCACGCTGGTGCGACCGAGCTCGTGGTCGGTGGGGTGGATGCAGTCCCAGTCGGCACACACGACGATGAGCACCGGCACCTCCTCGAGGTGGTCGGCGAAGTGGTCGGCGTGGTCGACGAGGGAGGTGGCCCCACCGATGTCGATGCCACCGCCGCGGGCGGCGGCGGCGTAAGCCTTCCACGGCACGCGGTACCACTCGGCGAGCTGGCGCTTCTTGGCCGCGTCCTTGACGACCACGAGGCGCAGGCCCTGGCGGTTGCCGCCGTTGGGCGCGAACCGGCCGGCGTCCAGGACGCGCGCCATCACGTCGTCGGGCACGTCGGCGTCGGTGTAGTAGCGGCACGTACCGCTCGTGGTCATGGCCTGGTCGAGTTCCATGGTCTCCCCCTCGGTGTCGGGCCGGCCCCCACCGGCGCAGGGACGCTACCCGCGCCGGGCCCAGGGGGCACGGTGGTGCGTCGGGTGGCGCGGCGACCACCCAACGCGTCTTCCGTCGACAACGCCGATAGCCTTGGAGGTGATGTCCCGAACGTCCGACCGTCTGCGACGCCAGGCCCTCGGCCTCGTGCTCTTCGCCGCCGTCGGCGGGCTGGTGGCCGGGGCCGGCTGGGCGGCCTCGGCCTCGATGCGGTCCGGGCCCGTGGCGCCGGTGGCCGCCGCCCCCACCTCGGTGGCGCCCCGCGGGGTCGTGGGCGTGCTGGCCGGGTCGGTGCCGAACCGCACGCCGGTGACCACGCTCGCGCCGGGCCAGGACCGGGCCGACGTGCTGGGCGAGACGGTCCAGCGTCTGCCCGAGATGACCTTCGCCACCGCGACGACCACGGCGGCGCCGGCGACCACCGTCGCCACGACGGTGCCGGCCACGGTGTCGACGACCACCGAGCCCGCGACCACGCTGCCGGCCGCGGTGGCCAAGGGCACCACGGTCGCCACCGCCAAGCCGGCCACCGCCGTGGCCACCGTGCCCTCGCCCGAACGGCGCGTCACCGGCATCGGCGACTCGATCATGTTCGGTGCGACCCCTGCCCTCAAGGGCAAGGTCACCGGCGAGCTCACCGTCGATGCCGTGGTGGGGCGGAACTACGCCGACGGCATCGATGTCGTCAAGGAACTGGCCAAGCAGAAGGCGTTCGGCGACGTCGTCGTGGTGCACCTCGGCACCAACAACGGGGCGACCACCACACAGGTCAAGAACATGCTCGACCGGTTGAAGTCGGTGCGAACCGTGCTCGTGGTGAACGTGCGGGTGCCCCGCGACTACCAGGACAGCACCAATGCCGCCCTCGCCTCGGTGAGCCGGGCCTACCGCAACGTGCGCCTGGTCGACTGGTACTCGGCGTCGCAGGACCACCCCGAGTTGTTCGCCGGCGACGGCTACCACCTCACGCCCGACGGCTCGGCGTTCTACGCCACCCTCATCGCTGACGCCACGGACTACTGAGGGGCTCGCCCCGGGGTCAGCCGGCCAACGCGGCGTAGACCTGCGCGGCGAGGGTCTCGCACACGCCGAGGTTGCCGTTCGGTCCGGTCACGGCGACCATCACCGACCGCTCCCCGAACCGGAAGAACACCGTGGAGCCTCTCATGCCGCCCACGGGCAGCACGGCCACGTTCATGCTGGAGACCGCATCGGGAGCGGCCGAGGAGACCAGCGAGGGCTCCAGTACGCGCGACCGGTTGAGGACCATGTCGTGGCCGGTGTCGTCGGCCGCGCCGATCTGGATGCCGATGGCGCCCCTGGGGCCGGTGGCGATGCCCCACTGGCACGTGTTGGCATACCGCGTGCCCTCCCGCTGGAGGGCACCCTCGCCGCCGGGGGTGCTGCCGGCGAGGACCCCGCGATGGTGTCGGGGCCCAGCAGCCACAGGCGCTCAGCCCGATCGTGAGGGCCAGGGTGGCGAGGGCGTGCCTCATGGCTGCAGTGAACCGGCGCCCGTGGTCCGACCGGCATGCGTCGGCAGATCTTGAGGACATCGACACGGTCCGCCGGTGGCGGCGCGACCGGCGGGTTGATGGGCCGGTCACCAGGGCCCGCTACGGTGCCGGCATGGCCAAGCCCGCTGTCATCGCCAAGATCACCGCCCAGGACGGCAAGCGCGACGAGCTCGTCGCCGTGTTCCGGAAGATGATCGACTACGTGTCGTCGTCGGAAACCGGCACCGAGGTGTACGCGCTCAACACCGACGACGGTGACGTGAACGTCCTGTGGTTCTACGAGCTGTACTCCGACAGCGAGGCCCTCGCCCAGCACGGCACGAGCGACATGATGAAGAGCGTCGGCCGCGAACTGAAGGACCTGCTCGCTGGTCGCCCCGAGATCATCCGCCTCTCGCCGGTGGCGGCCAAGGGCCTGAACCTCTAGATCACACCGGCCGCGCTCGACCGGTGGGCGGCGGCCAACCGGTCGAGGGCCACGGCGACCGGGTCATGGGCCACGGTCGGTCGGTCGATGATCCGCGCCGCCTCGGGGTCGTCCACGTGGGCGAGCCACAGGCGCGCCGCGGCGATGGCGCGCTCGTCGAACGGGTGCCGGCTGCCCCGTGCCGAGGCGCCCACCAGGCGCGTGCGCAGAGCGGCCCAGTCGGCGTCGTCGATCCAGCCCATGTCGCGGTTGAGCGCACTCATGGCGGCGTGCTCCCACAGTGGCGCGCGCCCGGCGCCCAACCCGATCGGTGTCCAGCACCACGCCGGCCGGTGGCCGCGGCGCAGGCCCAGGGGGCCGGCCAGCGTCGCCTGCCAGCGGGCGACCTCGTCGGTGGCGCCCAGCCGGTGCAGGGCGATGGCGGCCAGCGTGGCGTCGAGCGGGCGCACCCAGCTCGGCTCGCTGGCGGGCACGCCCGTGGCTCGGCGGGCGGCGTCGGCGAGCAACGCCGCTCGCCCGTCGGCGTCGAGCTGCCCGGTCAACGCCAACGCGGCGCGCAGCCCGGCGTGATCGAGCCGGAGGGCGTCACGCCGGCGGCCGCGGGCCACCAGCGCGATGCGGCGGGCCCGCCGCATCGCCCGGGGGTCGAGCACCACCGACGGCATGGCCGGGCCGAGCGCGGCGATGGCCGCGGCGTGGCCGGCGGTGACCGGGTCGACGGCCACGCCGCGGGCGGTGCGCCGGGCCCGCCAGCGCTGCACACCGGGCAGGCCTCGCACGGTCGCCCGCAGCCAGGTGAGCGCGCCGACCAGAAGCGCCACGATGGGGAACTCGTGCGCGGCGGCACGCGGCGCCGCGGTCACGGCCGCGTGACCGCGCGGCGCCAGCCACGCGGTGAGGGCGATGGCGCCGAGCCACACGGCGGCGACCGTCCAGTCGGCGCCCCACCCTGACCAGGCGCACACGGCGGCGACCGCAGCGATGGTCAGCGCGGCGCCGAGGACCGCGTGGTTCTCGTACAGCCCGGAGCCGGGCAGCACCAGGTTCTGCACGACGTGCACGCCGCGGTGCGAGCGCGACAGCAGCGCGAGCACCAGCACCTCGACCGGCACGAGGGCGAGCAGCCGATGGCGCCGGCGCGCCAGGCGCGCCACGTGGGTCGAGATCGGTGCCGCGCTCACGGCACCGATCTTCGCGGACCCGGCGGGTTCGTCAGTTGTTCGCGGCCATCGTCGAACAGAGCCGCTCGAGCAGCTCCTCGATGCGGCCGAGGCGGGCGTCGAGACCGGCGTTGACGGTGTCGGCCGCCGTGGGCCCGGCCGACGAGCCGTTGCTCTGGGCGCACAGGTGGTCGTAGCAACCCGACAGCATGCGGCCACTGTCGCGCTCCTCGGCGATGTAGCGGCCGAGCAGGGCGCCGGTCTGGATGTCGATGGAGGCGTCGGCGAACATCTTCGTGAAGAAGTCGTCGTTGGTGGGCGCCGTGCCGATGCCGAACTTCTCGAACTTGTCCTTGTCGGACAGCGTCCGCGACGAGGCGATGGCCATCTTGGCGGCCACGTCGGAGCTCTCCTTCGGCTTGACGGTGTAGCCGAGCTCGCACATGCGCTTGGCGAAGGCCTTGCTGTGCTCACCCTCGCGCAGGGCCACGGTGGCGATCACCTGGCGCACGGCGTCGTCGGTGGTGGTCTCGGCCCAGCAGTTCAGGTAGCACTCGGCTTCGCCTTCGCCGAGCGAGATGGCGTTGAGCAGGCTGAGGTAGGACGGCTTGTCGGACATGGTGATCCCCTCCGTCGTGGCCGGGTCGGCATCCCCCAAAGTGAGGTCGATCACCACGAGCCCCACCATTCTGCCGTGCTCGCCGGGCGGGCACCACCGCGACGAGCCCGTTGCCGCGAACGAGCGGCCGCGATCAGCGGCCCTTGAACGACGGTGGGCGCTTCTCGGCGAAGGCCAGCTGGCCCTCGCGGTAGTCCTCGGAGCGGAAGCAGTCCTCGATCATGTGGGTCAGGCGTTCGCGGTCGCGCTGGTCGCGGTCCTGCTGCAGCTGCTTGATGGCGACCTTGCACGCGGTGACGGTCAGCGGAGCGTTGTCGCGGATGGTGCGGGCCAGGCCCATGACCTCGGCCTCGAGCTGGTCGGGCACGACAACCCGGTTGACGAGGCCCATCTGCACGGCCTCCTCGCCGGTGAGCTGACGGGCCGAGAACAAGATCTCCGAGGCGCGCGCCGGGCCGACCAACCCCATGAGCATGGCCACACCGCCGGCGCCGTAGCCGAGGCCGAGGCGGGCGGCCGGCACCCCGAAGCGGCTGCCCTCGGCGGCGTAGCGGATGTCGGCCTGCAGCGCGGTGAGCAGCCCCCCGCCGATGCAGAAGCCGCGGATCATGGCGATGATGGGCTTCTCCAGGCCCTGCCACGCCGCTGCGGTCTCGTTGGCCATGCGGTCGTACTCGGCGCGGGCCTCGGGCGAGGTTCGCAGGTCGCCGAACTCGGAGATGTCGGCACCCGAGACGAAGGCGCGGTCGCCGGCACCGGTGGTGATCACCACCCGCACGCCAGGATCGTCCTGCAGGTGCTGGAGCGCGCGGGGGAGCGCCCGGCGGATCTCGAGCGACAGCGCGTTGCGCTTGGCCTCGTTGTTGAACGTGACCCGAGCGATGCCGTCGTCGATGTCGACGAGGAGCTTGTCGGTGCCGGATTCGAACGCGGTCATGGCTCTCGTCTCTCGTCAGACCGCGCCGCGGGCGCGCAGGGCAGCGATGTCGTCGTCGGTGAGGCCGAGCTCGTGGAGCACGGCGTCGGTGTGCTCGCCCGGGTCGGGGCTCGGGGTGCGCACCGTAGGCGCGGCGTCGGTCATCGACACCGCGTTGCGCACGATGGTGAGCTCGCCCAGCGTGGGATGCTCGACCGGTGTGGCCAGCCCGAGGTGCTGCACCTGAGGGTCGGCGAAGACCTGGTCGATGGTGTTCACGGGGCCGCACGGCACCCCGACCTCGTTGAGGGCGGCGACCCACTCGGCCGTGGTGCGGCCGGCGATGCGTTCGGCCACGATGGCGTTGAGCTCGGCGCGGTTGGCCGAGCGGGCGGGCCCGGTGGCGAAGCGCGGATCGTCGGGCAGGTCGGGCACGCCGAGCACCTCGCAGAAGCGCCACAGCAGCCGGCCCGCGGGCCCGGCGATGTTCACGTAGCCGTCGGCCGAACGGAAGCAGCCCATGGGCACGAGGGTGGGGTGGTGGTTGCCCTCCTGCCGGGGCACCTCGCCGTCCATCGTCCAGCGGGTGGCCTGCAGGTCGAGCATGGCGATCATCGACTCGAGCAGCGACGTCTGCACGTAGCGACCCTTGCCGGTGCGCTGGCGGTCGTGCAGCGCCACCAGGATGCCGACGGCCAGGTACAGGCCGGCCGACAGGTCGCTCACGGGGATGCCGACGCGCGTGGGCTCTGTGCCGGGCAGGCCGGTGACGCTCATGAGCCCGCCCATGCCCTGGGCGATCTGGTCGACGCCGCCGCGCTCAGCGTAGGGTCCGGTCTGCCCGAAGCCGGAGATGCTGGCCATGACGAGGCGCGGGTTGCGGGCGCTGACCGTCTCGTAGTCGAAGCCGAGGCGGTGCTTGACCGGTGGGCGCATGTTCTCCACCAGCACGTCGGCGGTGTCGACGAGCTTCAGGAGGATCTCGTGGGCCTCGGGCTGCTTCAGGTCGAGCGACAGCGACCGCTTGTTGCGGTGAAGGTTCTGGAAGTCGGAGCCGTGGCGCGCCTCGCCCGCCACGCCGGGCTGCGAGGGGTCGGCGGGCATGTCGATGCGGATGACGTCGGCACCCCAGTCGGCCAGCTGGCGCACGCACGTGGGCCCGGCGCGGGCGACCGTCAGGTCGATGACGCGCACGTCCGACAGCGGCAGATCGGTCACGCCCCACCCCCCACGGCTCATCGACCGGGATGGTAGGGCCCGGGCGGGGTCAGTACCGCAACGGCTGGTCGGCGCTCCAGGCGACGGTCTCTTCGCGGATGTCGAGGCGGACCTGCTTCCAGGTGACCTCGACCATCTCGTCGGCGGCGGTCTCGACCATGAGCTCGAACATGCCGCGGTCGGTGGTCTCGCGCGGCTGCTGCAGCAGCTGCAGCAGCGCCTCGGCCGCCTCGCTCGTCTCGAGCATGCGGGGCTGCCAGCGGCCGAACACCTTGGGGTTCTCGGCGTACTCGCCGGTCATGCCGGTGCGCACGAACGGCAGCAGGATCGACAGTGCGCTCACCACATCGGACGCCTTGCCCAGGTTCACCTTGAGCACGTCGGGCAGCTGCAGCACCGCCCAGTTCGACAGCGCGTACCCGGGCACGGCTGCGCCGGGGTCGATGGCCTGGCGCGAGCTCACGTACACGAGCTGCAGCGGCTCGTTGGCATAGACCGCTTCACCGGCCCACAGGTGGGTGGTGGCGAGGAAGCCGTCGATCTTGGTGTCGAGCACCAGGCGTGACTCGTCGAGGTTGTCGATGAAGCTCTGACGCACGCGGGCGCGGCGCTGGGCGGTGGACTCGCCGTCGACCTCACGCAGGGCCCGCCCGAAGCTGTAGCCGCGCTCGGTGAGCCCGCTGTTGCACACCACCAGGTTGGGCGGCCGCCCGCCGAACTGCTCGATGACGTAGCTGCGGCTGGCCCAGAGGTCACCGAAGTTCGTCACGTCGGCCTGCAGCGGGAACGCCCTCACGCCGGCCGACTCGAGGGCGGCGACCAGATCGAAGCCGTCGGAGTACGAGCGGTTGAAGTGCACGCCGACGGCGGCGGCGCCGTTCAGGCCGGCGGCCAGCGCGAAGGCCTGGCCGAGGCCGCCGTCCTTGCCCGCGCCGGTGATGAGGACGCGCTTGCCCTCCACGCCCTTGCGCAGCGCATCGTTGAATCGGAACGAGTCGAGGTCCACGGTGAACGCCATCGCCGGACATTACCGGACGGTAACCCGCACCCTCCAAGACCGAAGGTCCACCACCCGTCGCCTCGTCGGCTCATAGGGTCAGCCCACGTTCCGCAAGGACGTCGTCGTCGCCGACACCGCCATCGGCTGACCGGTCCCGTCAGCGCGCCGGCAACCAGGCGTCGGCGTTGGTGGCGAAGAACGAGCTCTGAACGTCGGTCGGGCTCGCCGCCAGGGTGCGGGTGAAGCGGCCGAGCGGGTCGCGGCCGCCCTCGGCGTGGGGGTAGTCGGACGAGAACAGGTAGAGGGCCGGGTCGGACTCGGCCACCAGCTGGCCGACGTCCTCGAACGGGTACGGCGTGAAGCGCAGCTGGGCGGCGGCCTGCTGGCTCGGCGTACGGGTGAAGGTGGCCAGGTGCGGTTCCGGCTTGGCCCAGATGCTGGCGGCGTCGTCCAGGCGGCGCAGCAGGCCCGGCACCCAGTGGGCGCCCATCTCGATGGCACCGCCCTTCAGCGTGGGGCGCCGCTCCAGCACGCCATCGAGCACCAGCACCGACAGGAACCGCTCGACGGGGTGGTGCACGACCATGAAGTCCTTGGAGCCGATCACCTCGGCGCCGCCGCGCGCCGTGGTCTGGCCCCGGCCGTCGTTCATCCAGGCGTCGCCGATGGGGAGCGGCCCGCTGCCCACGTGGAGCACGAAGGGCACGCCGGCCTCGTCGAGGCGACCCCAGAACGCGTCGTGGGCGGGATGCCCGGGGGAGCGGCCGCCGGGCGCGTGGGCCGGGATCCACACCAGCCCGAGGCCCAGGCCCAGCGCCTCGTCGAGCACGACGGTCGCGTGGTCGACGTCGTCGAGGTCGCACAGGGCCACGCCCACCAACCGAGCGTCGGCGGCGCAGAACGCAGCCATCGTGCGGTTGTGGGCCCGGTAGCCGCCGTAGCGCACCGCCGGGTCGGCCATGCCGAACAGCGGCGCGCACAGCGACGAGTACACGACCTGACGCTCGAAGCCGAGCAGGTCGAGGGCCTCGGCCCGCTCGGCGCCATCGGTGGCGCCCAGGGCGGCGTGCCACTTCGGACCGCGCTTCACGAGGTCATCGCCCAGCGCCACCAGGGCGGCGCGCTCGGCCGCATCGCGGGTGCGCTCGACGACGTCCAGTCCCGACAGCCCGCCGGTGATGACCGGCAGCCGGTCGCGGATGGTCGCCTCGGCGCTCTCGCTCAGGAACGTGGGCCACTCCATGACGTGGCTGTCGGCATCGATCACCCGGCGCGTCCCGGCATAGCTCACGACCGACCCCCTCCGCTCGTCCCCGGCGTGACCTTACCGCTCGCTAGGGTCCGGTCCCATGGCGACGATGACCGACGACGAACGTGATGCGTTCCTGCAGGAGCGCCGCCTCGGCGTGCTGGCCGTCGGCCGCAGCACCGCCGGCCCGCTCGTGGCCCCGATCTGGTACGCGTACACGCCGGGCGGCACCGTCGACATCTGCATGGGCGGAGCGTCGGCCAAGGCCAAGCGCCTGGCGGCCGAGGGGCGGGCCAGCATGGCCACGGTCGACGAGGGCTTCCCGTACCGCTACGTGACGGTGGAGGGGCCGGTGGTGATCGAGCCGCTGGGTGAGCGTACGCGCAACGTCATCCTGGCCATGAGCACCCGCTACCTCGGCGCCAAGGGCGGTGCGAGCTACACCGAGAACTTCATGGCCAACCTGGCCACCGACACCTTCGAGGGTGGCGCGCACGGCCGCGAGGAGGTGGTGGTGCGCATCACCCCCGAGCGGTGGCGCACCGAGGTGCTCGGCTGACCGTCTCGCCTCCGCGGCCTCCGGCCGGGCAGAATGCCGCAAGGGTCGCCGGTCGGTCAGACGTGGTCGACGCCGAGTGGAGGGGGACAGTTGGACACCGACGTCACCGAGGACCAGCGGGCGCTGCTCGACGTGTCCTCGCAGTTCATGGAGCAGCGCTGCCCGCTCTCGACCGTACGCGACGATGTGCAGCGCGACGAGGCCTTCGGCGTGGCCTACCGCCGGCAGGCCGCCGAACTCGGCTGGTTCTCGATGCTCGTGCCCGAGGCCCTCGGCGGTGGCAACGTGTCGGGCAACGGGGTGGTCGACGCCGCGCTCATCGCATACGAGCGCGGACGCCTGCTGCAGCCCGGTTCGTTCGTGGGCACCAACGTCGCGGCGTTCGCCGTGGCCGCCGCCGGAAGCGACGCGTTGCAGGCGCTCGTGCTGCCGGGTCTCGTCGGCGGCGAACGGTCGGCGTCGTGGGCGGTGGCCAGTGCCGACCATCGCGATCTCGACGGCGGGGTGGCGGCCACGCCCACCGCCGACGGCGGGCTCGCGCTGTCGGGGACGAAGACCGCGGTGCAGGACGTCGAGTCGTCGTCGTGGCTGCTGGTCACGTGCCGATCCGCTTACGGGCCCGTGCAGGTGCTCGTGGCGGCCGATGCTGCGGGCGTGACGGTCACGGCGCTCGAGTCGCTCGACCTCAGCCGGCGCTTCGCCGAGGTGCGCTTCGACGGCACGGTGGTGCCGGCTGCGGCGGTGCTCGGTCCGGCCGACGACGTGCTCGACCGGCAGCTGGCGTTGGCGGCCACGCTGACGGCGGCGGAGTCGGTGGGAGCGATGGACCACGAGTTCGAGATGACCTTGCAGTACGCCAAGGACCGCATCGC
>JANMAT010000197.1:0-35626 GCA_031359995.1 Actinomycetes bacterium | reverse complement strand
CGCAGTAAACTGCGCCAAACCCTTCCCCGCCAGCGTCTTCGAAATCGCCGCCGTCAACGTCGTCTTCCCATGGTCAATATGACCCATCGTGCCGATATTCACATGCGGCTTCGTACGCTCGAACTTCGCCTTGCTCATCGCGGGGTGACCTCGTGCTCTTGCAGTGGGATGTGGAAGTTGGCTTGGTAGCGGCGGTCGGATTCGAACCGACGACCACACGATTATGAGCCGTGTGCTCTAACCATCTGAGCTACGCCGCCAGGGCGAGCCGGCCTGAACCGGTGCTCGAGCCCTCTGTGGGAATCGAACCCACGACACCAGCCTTACCATGGCTGTGCTCTACCGACTGAGCTAAGAGGGCGGGCGCGGCAGGGCCGCGAACCGACCCTCCAGCATAGCGACCGCGCGGAGCCTGCGGCCAGACGAAATCCGTGCGGCGCGACCGGAGGCCGCCGGTAGCGTCGCACCACTGTGCACGCCCGGCCCGCCACCCTCGACGATGCCGACGCCATCCGCGCCATCTACAACCATGAGGTCGAACACACGACCGCCACGTTCGACCTGGTCCCACGCTCGCGCCAGGACCAGCGGGCCTGGTTGGCGGCCCGGTCCGGTGCGTTCAGCGCCATCGCTGCCGTGGCCGCCGACGACCCCGAGCACCCCGGACCGGGGGAGGTGATCGGGTTCGCTGCGTTGTCCCCCTACAAGGAACGGGCGGCCTACCGGACCTCGGTCGAGGACTCGATCTACATCCGGCGGGACCAGCACAGCCGAGGCGTGGGTCGGTTCCTGCTCAACCACCTGCTCGACATCGCCCTCGACTCCGGCTTCCACGCCGTGTTCGCCCGGATCGAGGCGGGCGGCACGGCGTCTCGTCGCCTCCACGAGCGCTGCGGCTTCCAGCTGGTCGGGGTCGAGCGCCAGGTGGGGCGCAAGTTCGGCAAGTGGCTCGACGTCGCGCTGATGGAGTGCGTCCTCCACGAGCGCGAACGCGGCGGGCCCACCGGGCCCGGTCGGCCATGAGCGCCACCACCGACCCCGATCACGGCGGCCACCGCGGCGACCTGTTCCCCGACCTGGACGCCGAGCGGGCCCACCTCGCCCTCGCCCGCCGCCGGCGTGACGCCACCATCGCCGAGTACCACCGGGTGCTGGCCACGCCGAACGCGGCCGACGAGATCACCCAGGAGTACGTGGAGGCCACCGCCCTGCGGGCGCTCGCCGACCTGGCCGACCCGGCCTGCGCCGAGTTCTTCGGGCGCATCGACGGTGTCGAGGGCACGTTCCACATCGGTCGCCGCCACCTCGAGGACGAGCATCGCGACCCGGTGATCGTGGACTGGCGGGCCCACATCGCCGCCCCCTTCTACCGGGCCACGGTGCGCGACAACCTCGGCCTCGCCCTGCGCCGCCGGTTCACCCTGCGCGACGGCGAGGTGCAGGCCTACAACGACGAGCACCTCGACGATGCCTCGCTGGCCGAGGGCGACACCGGTGACGTGGCCAGCGGCATCCCCGACCCCGTGCTGGCCGAGATCGGTGCCGCCCGCACCGGCGCCATGCGCGAGATCGTGGCCACCATCCAGGGCGAGCAGGACGTCGTGATCCGCTCACCCCTGGGCCGGGCCCTCGTGGTGCAGGGCGGGCCGGGCACGGGCAAGACGGCCGTGGGCCTGCACCGGGCCGCCTACCTGCTGTTCGAGCACCGGGCCCGCATGGAACGCGAGGGCGTCCTGGTCGTCGGCCCCAACCGCGTGTTCCTGGCCTACGTGGCCAACGTGCTCCCGTCGCTCGGCGAGCGGTCCGTCGACCAGCGCACCCTGGCCGAACTGACCTTGCCCCGGGTCGATGTCACCGCCACCGACACCGAAGACGCCGCCCGCCTGAAGGGCGACCTGCGCATGGCCACCGTGGTCGCCGGCGCCGTGCACGCCCGGATCCGGCCGCCCACCGAGGCGGTGCGCGTCCCGCTCGGCACCCGAACCGTGGTCCTCGAACCCGACATCGTGGCCGAGTGGATCGCCCGGGCCCTGGCCGGCACCGCCCCCGTGCACGTGCGCCGCCAGGGCCTGCGCAACCTCGTCCAGCGCGAGCTGCAGCTGCTCACCGGCAAGGACGACGTGTGGACGCGGGCCGAACCGCTCCGCAAGGCCCTCAACGCCGCCTGGCCCACGCAACGCCCGATCGACGTGATCCAGCGGGTGCTGCACCAACCGGCCCTGCTGGCCCAGGCCGCCGCCGGTCTGCTCACCGCCGACGAGCAGGCCACCCTGGTGAGCCGCGGCCGCCGTCACGCGTGGAGCGCGGCCGACGCCGTGCTGGTGGACGAGGCCGCCGGCCTGCTCGACGGCCCGCCCCGCACGTGGGGTCACGTGGTGGTCGACGAGGCCCAGGACCTGTCGGCCATGGCGTTCCGGGCCATCGGCCGGCGCTGCCCCAGCGGCTCGGCCACGATCCTGGGCGACCTGGCCCAGTCGACCGCGCCGGCCGGGCAGCGCTCGTGGGACGAGGCCCTGGCCGCGCTGGGCAGTCCCACCGACCGCGCCGTCGAGCACCTCACGATCGGCTACCGAGTGCCCGCCCCCGTGCTCGAGGTCGCCAACGAGCTGCTGGCCCACGCCAAGGTGACCGTGCCGGCCAGCCGTTCGGCCCGGCTGGGCGGCGACCCGCCCCGGCGCGTGCGGGCCGACGAGGTCGACCTGGCTGCCGCCGCCGTGGCCGCGCTGGTCGACCTGCGGTCACGACACCCGCTCTCGGGCATCATCGCCCCGGACACGAGGCTCGCCGCGCTGGCCGACGCCCTCGTCGCGTGCGACCTCACGCCGGTCGACCACCTCGACCACCTCGGGGCCGACGAGATCCCGCTCCTCGGGGCCGAGGCGGCCAAGGGCCTCGAGCTCGACGGCGTCGTGGCGGTGGACCACGAGGCGCTGGTGGCGACGGGCCCGCGTGGTGCCCGCCTCGCCTACATCATGCTCACCCGGGCGGTGCAGGAGCTGACCCTCGTGTCGGTGACCCCCACCGGGTGATCTTGACGAACTCCTGAGGAAATCTCTCCAGATCTGCTGCAAGCGCTCATGAGCGGCGAGACGACGCCGATGAACTCCGGTAGGTGCGGGTTCGAGCTGACGACGAACCCGCGAATGCCGCCCATGGGGTGGAGGATTCATGCTGCGTCGTTTGAAGATCCGATCGAAGCTGGTCGCGGTGCTGCTCGCACCGGCGATCGCGCTCGCCGTCCTGGCGGTGATCGTGATCCGGCCCCTCCTCGGGGACGTGCGCGCCGCCAATGCCGTCACCCGCTACGCCCAGCTCGCCTCCACCGTCAACCCGCTCGTGCACGATCTCCAGCTCGAGGCGGGCCTGTCGGCCCAGTTCCTGGCGGCCAAGCAGTCAGCCGTGCAAGCGACCCTGACCAAGGCCCGCACGAACACCGACGGCTCGGCCACGGCGTTCCTGGCCGCGGTGGAGCGCGTCGACGACCTGCCCACCGGGCTGGCCGCCGACCTGCAGGCGGCCAAGGCCGACGTGAACAAGCTGGCCACCACGCGCACCGCGGCCGACCGCGCCGGCATGGGCACGGACGAGCTGCAGAAGACCTTCGGCACCACCGTCGGCAAGCTGCTCGACTTCCAGCGCAACTTCCTCGGTGAGCGCTCCCTCGAGAACCCCGAGCTTCACCGCCTGGCCTCGGCCTACGTCGAGCTCTCGCTGGCCAAGGACGCCCTGTCGCAGGAGCGCACGCTGCTGGCGCTGGCCATGGCGCGCGGTGTCGTCGACCGCGCCACCTACGGGCAGCTGAACCGGCTCGTCGAGGCCTACGACGATCACATCGCCCGCTTCGTGGCCGACGCCGCCGACGCCGAGCGCTCGCTCTACGGCCAGGTGAAGACCGGAGCCGACGCCACCACCACCCAGGCCGTGGAGACCTTGGTGCTCGGGGCGGTGGCCACGGAGACCTCGGCCATCAGCGGTGACCCGGTCGCCTACTTCAACGCCATGACCGCCCGCCTCGAGGGCCTCAAGCGCGTCGAGATCGCCGCTGGTGCCCACCTGCGCTCCGAGGCCCGCGCCGCCCTGAGCACCGCCCGCCAGAAGGCGATCTCCTACGGTGCCGGCCTGGCCATGGCGCTGGCTCTCGCCATCGCCCTCGCCGCCCTCGTGTCCCGGTCGCTGACCCGCCCGGTGCGGCAGCTGACCGAGGGCGCCAGCGAGATCGCCGCGGTCCGCCTGCCCGCCCTCGTCGAGCAGATCCAGACCTCCGACCACCCGGTCGACGTGACCGTCGTGCCGATCAGGGTGGATGCCGGCGGCGAGCTCGGCCAGTTGGCCGAGGCGTTCAACGCCGTGCAGGAGGTGGCCGTGGCCACCGCGGTCGAGCAGGCCCAGCTGCGCCGCTCCATCGCCTCGATGTTCGTGAACCTCGGCCGCCGCAGCCAGACGCTGGTGGACCGCCAGCTCGAGCTCATCGACCAGCTCGAGAACAACGAGAAGGACCCCGACTCCCTCAACGACCTGTTCGCGCTCGACCACCTGGCGACCCGCATGCGGCGCAACGCCGAGAACCTGCTGGTGCTGGCCGGGCAGGAACCGCCCCGCAAGTGGGGCCAGTCGCTGCCGCTGGTCGACGTGATCCGCGCCGCCGTGTCCGAGGTCGAGGACTACACGCGAGTCGACGTGCTGGCCCAGGAGGACCTGTTCCTCGCCGGCCACGCGGCAACCGATCTCGCCCACCTCGTGGCCGAGCTGGTGGAGAACGCCACCAACTTCTCGCCGCCCACGACCCGGGTACGGGTGCGGGTCGAGCGGGCCGATCAGCGCTACCTGATCTCGGTCATCGACCAGGGCATCGGCATGACCGACGGCGACCTGGCCACCACGAACGCCCGACTTTCGAGCAACGGCCTCACCGAGATCGCCCTCACCAACCGCATCGGCTTCTTCGTGATCGGTCGCCTGGCCCGCCGGGTCGGCGTGGCCGTGCGCCTGGGCCGCTCGAGCGGTGGCGGCGTGATCGCCCAGGTCGCTCTGCCTCCCACCCTGGTGACGACGTCACGCGACGAGACGCCCGGCGCGCCCCAGGCCACCGCCGAGCCCGACGACACGTTGGCCGACTCGCCCCAGTCGGCCCGGGAGCGCCTGCTGGGCGCCCTGCGCACGGTCGAGCCCGGCCGCGAGCCCGCGTTCGCACCGGCCGAGACGTTCACCGCCGCCCCGCCGTCGCTGCCGGTCGCCGCGGCACCGGCGCCCGCCGCGCCGATGGCCCCCGGCCTTCCGACCCGTGGCGCCACCGCACCGCCGGCCGCGCCCGCCCCGGCCCGTGAGCTGTTCGCCCCCGACCACGGCTGGACCGACGAGCTCTCCGCGCCGGCGATCCCCACGGCACCGGCGGCACCGATCGCCCCTCCGGCGCCCGTGCCGACGGTACCCCCGGCGCCGGCGCCCGCCGGTTGGGGCGCCCCCGGCCCGGTGCCCGTGCCGCCGGCCCCTCGCGCGCCCGCCCTAGCGGGGGGGCCCGCACCCGCCGCACCCTCGGCGCCGGTCGGGCCCATCGCGCCGCCGGTCGGTGCCGTTCCCGCCGCGCCGCTCACCCCCGGCCTGGCCGGAGCGGCCGCCGCCATGCAGATGGACAGCGGCGTGATGCAGGACCGCCGCACCGCGGCCGACGGGCTGGCCAGCCTGCTCGCCTCGATGGGCGGCGGGCTCGGCGGGCTCGCCGGTGCCCCGCACGGCGTCGGTGCCACCGCCGGTGCGCCCGACCCCACCACGCCGGCCGGCCTGCCCCAGCGCACCGCCGGCACGTCGCGACGACCGAACCAGCAGATCACCCCACCCGCCACCGAGGCCGCCCAGCCGGCCCGCTCGGCCGATGACGTGCGCTCGATGCTGTTGCGCTTTCGCACCGGCGTCGAGCGGGGCCGCCAGCTGCCCGATCCCACCACCCCTGCTGCGAGCACCCCGGAGGACCGTCCGTGAGCAACCTCAGCATCGATGCCCAGAACCTCAACTGGCTCGTTGCCAACTTCGCCAGCCGTGTGCCGGGCGCCCGCGACGCCGTCGTCGTGTCCGCTGACGGCCTCCTCATGGCGCTGTCACCCGGCCTCGACCGGGCCGGCGCCGATCAGCTCGCCGCCATCGCCAGCGGGCTCACCAGCCTGACGCGGGGCGCCTCGCGGTGCTTCGGCGGCGGCAAGGTGAACCAGGTCGTCGTGGAGCTCGAGCACGCGTTCCTGTTCGTCACCTCCATCTCCGACGGCTCGTGCCTGGCCGTGATCGCCAGCGCCACTGCCGACGTCGGCCTGGTGGGCTACGAGATGACCCTGCTCGTCGAGCGGGCCTCGGCCGTGTTGTCCCCCGCGCTCATCGCCGAGCTCCAGGCCTTCCTCCCCCGGCGCTGAGTCGAGCTCCCATGTCCTTCGGCCATCGACGCTCCCCGGGCCCGCAGCCGGCCGCGGTCGCACCGTTGGCACCGCGCTCCCCCGTCGGGAGCCCGCCGGTGCCGCCGGCACTGCCGGCCGAGTCGCCGCCCGCGCCTGTGGTCGCGGCGCCCACGCCACCACCCGCGGCCGCACCCGTGCCCGCGCCCCTACCCGCACCCGGGGGCCAGTCGCGGCTCGTGCGCCCCTACACGCTCACCGGCGGCCGCGTCCGCTCGGAGAGCAACGACTTCCCGATCGAGACCCTGGTGGTCACCACCGTCCCGGGCCAACGCCAGCTCACCAACCTCGCCCACGAACGCCGGCGCATCGCCGAGCTCTGCCAGGAACCGATCTCCATCGCCGAAGTGGCGGCACGGATCGGTGTGCCCCTCGGTGTGGCCCGTGTGCTCGTCGGCGACATGGCCACCGACGGGTTCGTGGACGTGCACCGTCCCCACACCACCGACCGGCCTGATCTCAAGCTCCTAGAAAGGGTCCTCGGTGGCATCCGTGCGCTCTGACAGCTACCCGGCCTCCTCCGGACCGGCCCCTCTGCCGGTCAAGATCGTGATCGCCGGCGGCTTCGCGGTGGGCAAGACGACCTTCGTCGGCTCGATCTCGGAGATCACCCCGCTCACGACCGAAGCGGCCATGACGTCGAAGTCGATCGGCATCGACGACGCCAGCATGGTCGCCACCAAGACGACCACGACGGTCGCCATGGACTTCGGGCGCATCACGCTCGGCGACGGGCTCCTGCTCTACCTCTTCGGCACGCCCGGCCAGGACCGGTTCTGGTTCATGTGGGACGACCTGGTGCACGGTGCCATCGGCGCGGTGGTGCTCGTCGACACCCGTCGACTGGCCGACTGCTTCCCCGCCGTCGACTACTTCGAGGAGCGCGGCATCCCGTTCGTGGTCGCCATCAACTGCTTCGACGGTCGGGCCCAGCACTCGCCCGAGCAGGTCCGCGAAGCGCTCGGCATCCCGCCCGAGGTGCCGGTGGTGCTCACCGACGCCCGCCGCCGCGACGTCACCAAGCAGACGCTGATCGAACTGGTCGGCCACGCCATCCGCCGAGCCCAGCAGCAGAGCTGAACGAGGTCGCCATGTCGTCGTTGAACGCCACCTTCAAGGTCCTGTCGCTGGACGACCTGGTGCTGCTGTTCACCGCGAGCCGCGTCACCGGTCGGCTCCAGGTCGGTGGCGAGCAGGCGTGCGACCTGTGGCTGGTGGACGGGTGCTTCAGCTACGCCCGCCGACCCGACGAGGCCGACACCCCCGCCGTGGTCGACGACCCGGCCGGGCTCACCGACCGGATCGTCGAGGCGCTCTTTCCCCTCCTGCTGGTGCCCGACGCCGGGTTCGACTTCCTCGACGGCGACCGCGACCCGTCGGGGTCGCCCGTGCGCCTACCGGTGGCCGATGCGCTGACGCAGGCGCGCCAGCGGCTCGAGAACTGGAAGGCGATCGCCGGATCGATCCCGTCACTTCAGGCGGTGATCTGCTTCAGCCTGCTGCCGCCGCCGGGCGTCGAGCAGGTGACGATCAGCATCGCCGACTGGCCGGTCGCCGCCATGGTCGACGGGCGCCGCGCCGTGGCCGACCTGGTCCGTGACAGCGGCCGCAGCGCCTACGAGGTGTGCCTGGCCGTGCATCACCTGCTCGCCGCGGACGTCGTGCACCTGATCTGATCGGGCCGCTGACGCGACCCCGGACGCGACCGTGCCCGGCCGGAGCCGGGCACGAGTGCGGCACTTGCAAAGTGGGCCGGGAAGGATTTGAACCTCCGTAGGCGATGCCGGTTGATTTACAGTCAACTCCCTTTGGCCACTCGGGCACCGACCCTTTGCGGAGGATCAGGTTACAAGGCCACGGCCTCACCCCGCCACCGGCTTGACCGGGTCCCGAGCCCGAGCGGCGAGATGGGTACCATCGGGCCATGCCTTCGTTCGACGTGGTGTCCGAGGTCGACCGCCAGGAGGTCCGCAACGCCATGGACCAGACCGAGCGCGAGTTGGCCACCCGGTTCGACTTCAAGAGCACGAACTCGTCGGTGGAGCAGAGCGATCTCGTGCTCACGCTGCGGTCCGTGTCCGAGGATCGGCTGCGGGCCGTGCGCCAGGTGCTCGAGGAGCGGCTGGTCAAGCGGGGCGTGTCCCTGAAGGGCCTCGACTACGGCAAGGTCGAGGAGGCCACCCAGGGCACCGTGCGCCAGGTGGTCACCATCGCCGTCGGCATCTCGTCCGACAAGGCCCGCGAGATCAACCGGATGATCAAGGAGAAGGGCCCCAAGGGCGTCTCCAGCCAGACCCAGGGCGAGCAGGTCCGCGTCACGTCGAAGAAGCGCGACGACCTCCAGGCCGTGATGACCCTGCTGAAGGGTGCCGATCTCGGCGTCCCCCTGCAGTTCAACAACTTCCGCGACTGACCGCTCAGACCCACACCACGTGGGCCGCCAGGGTGGCCACCATGCTGACGACGGCACCGATGCCGGCGGCGCGCAGGAGCCACCAGCGGTCCGACGCGGTGAACGTGGCGCGCCCGCCGGTGAGCCACCGGCCCCCCTCGCGTCGGGCGCTGCGCAGTTGCATCGCCGGCTCCTCGACCCCCAGCCACGACATCGCGGCGAACACGCCGGCCCAGGCGAGGGCCAGACCGATGTAGACCACCAGGGGTGCCCGGTCGAGGTGGGCCAACGCCAGCACCTGCTGCACCGCGTACCCGTAGAGGTAGATGCCGTAGGACAGGTCGCCGCGCCGGTCGGCGCGGTGCACGGGGATCCAGACCGCCGCGCAGAACACCAGATAGGGCAACACGAGCACGCCGACCGGCTGGAACCAACGGTGGGGCAGGGCGTACACGAGCGCCGCCGCGGCCGCGGCGGCGAGCACCGGGTGCACCCGCACGTGACGACCGAACGCGTGGATCATGGCGCCGGCCAGGAAGTAGGTGCCGAGGCGCAGCAACTCGTGGTCGTTGGCCAGACGTTCCGGGAGCGTCACCGACGGGAAGCGCTCCTGCACCAGCAGCCCCGTCCACGAGGCGAGGAAGACGGCGGCGATCACGAACCGCCAGCGCAACAGCCTGAGCACACCGAGCAGACCGAGACCGATGTAGCAGAGGAACTCGTAGCGCAGCGTCCACAACGAGCCGTTGAACGCGCCGCCGAAGGTGGTGCTGTCACCCAGCCCGCGCAGGTCGGCCTGCCGGAACACCAGGCTCACGTTCCGCCCGATGTAGCCGACGGCCGAGTCGGCGCCGTACGGCCCATCGGACAGGTAGCCCCGCGGGGAGTGGTGCAGGACCAGCCAACCGATCGGGCCGAGCACGAAGGCCGTCGTGGTGAGCAACGCCCAGAACCCGGGGAAGAGGCGCAGGCACCGGTGCCAGGCGTAGCGGAGCGGCGACCTCAACCGCACGTAGCTCCCGGTCACGAGGTAGCCGCTGAGGGCGAAGAAGCAGTCGACGGCCAACGTGCCGAAGCTCTCGCGCGCCTGGGTCACGCCGCCGATCGGATCGACGAGGCGGCCCGACAGGGGGTAGGCGTGCGACACGATCACGAGCGACGCGAGCACGATGCGCAGCAACGCCATCGCATTGCGGGTCGGGTCGAAACGGGCGGCGAACGACTGCGGCCTCGGAGCCGACGGCCGCTCGGCCCGTGGGGCTGCCACCTCGGTCACGCCGCGAGGGTAGTCCCCCGGCTGAGCACGCCCTGGGACAGACCGGTGCCGGGCGCCTGGCGGCCGACGGGTCAGGCGGGGGTGGCGACGCGGAAGGCGCCGCGCATGAAGGGGTGGATGCGGCAGAAGTAGGTGTAGGTGCCGACGGCGAGATCGGTGGGCGTGGTCCAGGTGACCCGACCGGCGGTGGGCGGGCCGGCGTTGCCGAGCTCCCCCGAGTCGAACGTGGCCTCGCCGTCGGCCAGCGGGAAGGCGATGCCGGTGGACCCGGTGCACGGCGCCTTGCACGAGGTGATCGTGTGCCACACGCCGTTGCCGCGCGGCGCGTCGATGTTGTCGAAGGTGATGGCGGCGCCGGGCACCACCGTGGGCACGGCGTCGGCGTGCTGCAGGTCGCCCTGGGCGTAGACGAAACCGTCGATGCCGATGGACGCGGTCGCCGGCCGGCTGGGCAGCAGGGCAGCGTCGACGTAGGACGCATCGGGTCGGGCACCGTGGTTGTCGTTCTCGGGCAGGTGGCCATGGGTCAGCACGCCGGGCCGGTCGGCGGGGGTCACGAACGGGTCGGGCGCGGCGTCACCCGACGCCGGCGCCTCGGCCGCCCAGACCACCATGATGCCCATGGACTCGTACCACGAGGCGCGGGTGGTGTCGTAGGTGGCGGTGGTGCGCAGGGTGTCGCCGGCGCGCACGGCCACGCGCCAGTCGGGCGGCGTCGCGGTCATGGCCACGTCCCAGGACACGGCGCCGGCCGGCTCCCAGTAGTGCGCGGTCGAGGTGAACAGGTGGGCCGTGGCGCCGCTGCGGTCGAGCCACAGATCGCTGTGCAGGCCGCCCGGGTGCAGGTGGCCGGCGGTGCCGACGAGCACGTAGTCACGGTCGGCGACCCACTGGTTCTTGGCCGTGCCGCCGCCGTATGCGCCCGCGGCGTCGTCGGGGTAGGTGAACGTGCCTTCGGCACCGCTGTCGCGCCGTGCGTCGAACACCGGGTACGCGCTGCCGTTCTGCACGTCGGTCCACAGCGGGCGCACCGGTGTGAGGGCCCCGGCCGCGGCGCCGTCGGCCGGCACGAGGTCGAGGTCGTAGGTGACCCACACCTGCGTCTGCTTCGGCCACAGGTTGTGGATCATGTAGTTCAGCACCCACGTGTCGGTGGTGCGGTACCGGTAGCCGTAGCCGTCGGGCATGACGAGCGCGGTCTTCTCCTCACCGGCGGCGAAGAAGCGTTCGGGCAAGGTCGGCATGGTGCGGTCCTTGGCCGTGACGTTGAGCCACACGCCATGGTGCAGGTGGATCACGTCGACACCGGGGATCGTGTTGTCGGCCAGGCGCAGGTTCGGCGCGATGCGCACGATCCAACCGTCGCGGTCGGGCTTGGGCATGCCGGCGCTGAAGGAGATGTTGTTCTGCCCCGGCTGGATGTCGAGCGGGCCGACCTCGAAGTGCAGGCGGGTGGCCCCCGCCCGCGGCGCCTGGTCGGCGATCGGTGGATCCGTCGTCGACGGCGCCGTTGTGGTGGGTGCGGTCGTGACGACCGACGTCGACGTGGGGACCGCGGTGGTGACCACCGTGAACGACCCGGCGACCGACGACGTCACCGTGGTGACGGCCGGCGCGGGGGAAGAGGCCTCGGTGCTGCCACCTCGACCGCTCGAACAGGCCGCGGCCACCATGGCGCCCACGACCATGGCCAGTGCGCTCCGCCCCTTACGCATGGCCGTTCACGCTAGTGGACCCCCATGACGGTCGTGCGAGCGGAGCGGGAGGCGGTCAGTCCTCCTGGGGTGTCTCGGCCGCCCGACGCTGCAGTTCGTTCACGACCGAGGCGTCCGCCAGCGTGGTGGTGTCGCCCAGGTTGCGGCCCTCGGCGACGTCGCGCAGCAGGCGGCGCATGATCTTGCCCGAGCGGGTCTTGGGCAGATCGGGCGTGAAGAAGATCGCCTTGGGCTTGGCGATGGCGCCGATCTCGTGGGCCACGTGGTTGCGCAGCACCGTCTCGTCGACCTCGAGCCCGCCGCGCAGGATCACGTAGGCGATGATCGCCTGACCGGTGGTGGCATCGTTGGCACCGACCACGGCAGCCTCGGCCACGGACGGGTGCGACACGAGGGCGGACTCGACCTCGGTGGTCGAGATGCGATGGCCCGACACGTTCATCACGTCGTCCACCCGACCGAGCAGCCACAGGTAGCCGTCGTCGTCGAGCTTGGCGCCGTCACCGGCGAAGTAGCGACCGGGGAAGCGGCTCCAGTAGGTGTCGACGAAGCGCTGCGGATCACCCCAGATGCCGCGGAGCATGGCCGGCCACGGCTGGGTCAGGGTCAGGTACCCACCGCCGCGCGCCACGTGCTCGCCGCGGTCGTCGACCAGCTCGGCACCGATGCCCGGCAACGGGAACGTGGCCGAACCCGGCTTGGTCGTGGTGGCCCCGGGCAGCGGGCTGATCATGATGGCGCCCGTCTCGGTCTGCCACCAGGTGTCGACGATGGGGCACCGCTCGCCGCCGATGTGTTCGTGGTACCACATCCAGGCTTCGGGGTTGATGGGCTCGCCCACCGAGCCCAGCAGGCGCAGCGACGTGAGGTCGTGCTTGGCCGGCTCCTCGGGTCCCCACTTCATGAACGTGCGGATCGCCGTGGGCGCGGTGTACATGATGCTGACCTGGTACTTGTCGACGATGGCCCAGAAGCGGTCGTTGCCCGGGTAGTTCGGCACGCCCTCGTACATGACCTGCGTGGCCCCGTTGGCCAGCGGGCCGTACACGATGTAGCTGTGGCCGGTGACCCAGCCGACGTCGGCGGTGCACCAGTAGATGTCGGTCTCGGGGTGCAGGTCGAAGACGTACTTGTGGGTGAACGCGACCTGGGTGATGTACCCGCCGGTGGTGTGCATGATGCCCTTGGGCTTGCCCGTGGTGCCCGACGTGTACAGCAGGAAGAGCAGGTCTTCGCTGTCCATCGGCTCGGCGGGGCACACGGGGTCGGCGACGGCGACGAGCTCGTGGTACCAGTGGTCGCGACCGGCCTGCATGTCGACCGGGTTGTTGCCGCGCCGCACGACGACGACCGCGGTGATGGACGGCGTGGACGCCACGGCCTCATCGGCCTGCGGCTTCAGCGGGAACACCTCGCCGCGGCGGTAGCCGCCATCGGCGGTGATCAGGACCTTGGCCTCGGCGTCGTCGATGCGGTCCGACAACGACTGCGACGAGAAGCCACCGAACACGACGGAGTGGACGGCGCCGATGCGGGCGCAGGCCAGCATGGCGATGGCCGCTTCGGGGACCATGGGCAGGTAGATGTTGACGCGGTCGCCCTTGGCCACGCCGAGACCCTTGAGGGCGTTGGCGAAGCGCTGCACCTCGTCGAGCAGGTCGGCGTAGGTGAGCGTGCGGGTGTCGCCCGGCTCACCCTCCCAGTGGATGGCGACCTTGTCGCCGCGACCAGCGGCCACGTGGCGGTCGAGGCAGTTGTACGACACGTTGAGCTTCCCGCCGATGAACCACTTCGAGTACGGCAGGTTCCACTCGCAGATGGTGTCCCAGTCCTGGAACCAGTCGATGAGCTCGCTCGCCTGCTTGGCCCAGAAGCCCTGGTAGTCCTGGGAGGCCTCGTCGTACAGGAACGTGCCCGCCACCAACGTGTCCTTCTTGAACGCGTCGCTGGGCGGGAACGTGCGGTTCTCGCTCGCGAGATCGTCGATCGCCTTGTCGTTCACGGTTGTCCCCCCGTTGCCTGGCTCCCGGGGCGGACTCTAGCGGTGCCATCGCTCACCGGTCAGAGGCGGGACGGTCGCCCAGCCGACGTGACCCTTGCTCGACGGTCGGCTCACGTCCCGCAGAGTCGGTCCAGGGCCTCGCGTGAGCGGCGGTCGGCGCGGTTGGCGGCCAGACCCGAACCCCGGTCGTGATGTCGCGGCGCGGGGTCGCACAGCCCGGCCCGCAGTTCCGCCGCCAGTGTCGGCGACGCCGAGCGCGCCGCGGTCACCAATGCGGGGGTGGCGTCGTCGGACAGGCGCACCAGGTACGCCACGTCGAGTACCGGCGCAGCATGGTCAGCCCGAAGGCATGCTCGTAGAGCGCGAGCCGCCGTACGGCGACGGCCACGAGCACCTCGGTGAGGGCGGCCACGGCCACGCCGAGTCCGCGCAGCACGCGTCGCGCCCGCGCGGCGGCGGCAGCCAGCACCGGTCGCAACGACGCCAGCACGACGAAGGTGAGCGCGCCGACGGCAAGCAGCTGGAAGAAGCCGCGGCGTGCGTACGCCGCATAGGTGAGGCCGGTGCGGGCCTGCACGTAGGCGGCGCCCCGGGCGGCGGCGACCAGTTGGGCCGTGGCGAAGACGGCGAGCAGCACGACCATGCCGCCGAGCACCAACGCGGCCTCCAGCTGACGCCGGCGGAGAACGTCGCGGCCGGGGCCCGGTGCGACGTCGACCCGGCTGACCGCGTGCAAGCTCACCAGGCCGAGACCACCGCCGAGCACGAGCACCGCGTGGCGGGCCCAGCCCGGACCGTCGACGGTGCCCGTGAACCAGTCGGCCATCAGCGGATCGGCCGAGACGAGCAGCGCACCGACCACGAGCAGCACGGGGCCGGCCCACAGCACCGCCCGACCCAGACGCCGTCGGTGCGGGTCGGCACGGGGATGCACGGCCCGCACGCAAGCCCACATCCACGCCGGACCGTGCAGGGCGGCGTACCCGGCCTGCACCGCCCGTAGGGCGAGGGCGGCGAAGCTGTCGGCGATGGTCGGCCGTCGCACGATCGTGCAACCGAAGACCACCAGCGCCAGCCCGGCGACGACGTCGAGCGACAGCAGCCAGTGACTGTCGCGCAGGGCGGGCCAGGGTGCGAACCCCACTGCGCCGGCGATGGCGCCGCGGGCCACGGGCGACCTCGGCCGGCTCACCGCCAGCACCACCAACGGACCGAGCCCGAGCGCCAGTGCCCCGGCGAGGGTGCCGATGCCGTAGCGGCCGGCGAGGTCGGCGAGCAGGCCGGCGACCAGGGCCCCGACGAGCACCCGCCGGGCGGCGGCGCGCGGCACCGACGGCATCGTGCACCACGAGGGTCGGGCCAGCGCAGGGGCGCGGGCGCACCAGGGGAGGGAGGTGGCAGGGACACGGGGACTCCGGTCGCTCAGGGGAGGTCGGGGTGGGGCAGCTCGACCACCATGCGGCAGCCGTGCGGATCGTTGCGTTCGGCGCGGATGCGACCGCCGTGCAGCTCGACGATCCAGCGGGAGATGGCCAGGCCGAGGCCGGCGCCCCCGTTGTGCCGGGCGCGGTCGGCCCGGTAGAAGCGCTCGAAGATGCGGCCCTCCTCGCCGGCGGGGATGCCGGGGCCGTCGTCGGTGACGAGCACCCGCACGCCGTCGGCGGTCTCCTCGGCGGTGACGACCACATGGGCGCTGTACCGGGCCGCGTTGGTGAGCAGGTTGGTGAGCACCTGAGCGAGGCGGTCGGCGTCGGCGTGCACCTTCAGATCGGCGATCGGCACGTGCACCTGAACGTCGAGCGTGGGCAGGGCCCGACCCACGTCGCCGACCACGTGGTGCACGAGCTCCACCAGGGCCACCGGCCCCAGGTGCAGCGGCGCCGCGCCCGCTTCGAGGCGCGACAGGTCGAGCAGGTCGTGGACCAGTCGGGCCAGCCGTTCCACCTGCCCGTGCATGGCAGTCAGGGTGGCCGGCGTGCACGGGACGACCCCGTCGATGAGGTTCTCGAGCGTGGCCTGCAGCCCGGTGATCGGCGTGCGCAGCTCGTGGGACGCGTTGGCGACCAGGTCGCGTCGCTGGCGGTCGACCTCGGCGAGCTCGGCGGCCATGGCGTTGAAGGCGACGGCGAGGCGGCCGACCTCGTCGGCGGAGTCGTCGCGCACCCGGACGCGGTAGTCGCCCTTGGCCATGCGGGCCGAGGCCCGCTCCATGTCGCGCAGCGGCGAGGTGAGGCCGTGGGCCAGGAACTCCACGAGCAGCAGCGACAGGACGCAGGCGACCAGCGGGCGGACCCACACCGGCCAGCCGAGCCGCAGACCGACCTGGCTCACCGCGGCGGCGGTGGCGGTGGCGATCACGATCAGCATGGCGATCTTGCGTTTGATCGAACTGACGCGACGCAGCGGGCGGGGCCGGTTCACGAGGGCACCTCGCCGAGCGCGTATCCGACGCCGTGCACCGTGCGGATCCGGTCGTCGCCGAGCTTGCGGCGCAGGGCCCGCACGTGCGAGTCGATCGTGCGGGTGCCGCCGTCGTGGTACCCCCACACCTCGGCCAGCAGCTGGGCACGGGTCTTGACGACGCCCGGCCGGGCGGCGAGGCAGGAGAGCAGGTCGAACTCGGTGGCCGTGAGGCGCACCGGCTCGCCGTCGACGTGCACGAGGCGGCGATCGTAGTCGATGGCCACGCCGCCCGGTGCCGCCAACGCGGCGGCGCCGGCGTCGCCGCGCTCGAGCTCGACCCGGCGCAGGAGCGCCCGCACCCTGGCCACCAGCACCCGAGGAGAGAACGGCTTGGTGAGGTAGTCGTCGGCCCCGGTGGCCAGGCCGACGAGCTGGTCAGCCTCGTCGTCGCGGGCCGTGAGCATGATCACCGGCACGGCCCGCTCACGATGGATCCGCCGGCAGACCTCGAAGCCGTCGACACCCGGGAGCATCAGGTCGAGGATCACCAGATCGGGGCGCGTGGCCAGGACGAGCTCGACCCCGGCGGGGCCCTCGTGGGCGACATCGACCGCGAAGCCCTCGCTTCGCAGCCGTTCGGCCACCGCGGTGGCGATGATGTCGTCGTCCTCGATGACAGTTATCCGCCGGGCCACACGAGCAGGCTACGACGGGCCCTGTCGAGAAGTCCCGCGTGGGATGTGGAGATCTCGTGCAGCGGTGATCGCACGAACGGGGTGGCGTCATGGGGCAGGATGGCGCCGTGCTCCAACGCGCGAAGGGGACGGACTGATCATGATCGACCGCGGATTGAAGGCGTTCGCTGCGGAGGTGATCGGCACCATGGTGCTGATGATGGCCGGGCCCGGCAGTGCCGTGCTCCACGGCAAGGGCATCGGCACGCTCGGCATCGCCCTGAACTTCGGGCTCGCCCTGGCCGTCATGGCCTTCGTGATCGGGCGGGCCTCGGGCTGCCACATCAACCCGGCCGTCACCATCGCCCTGTGGCTCGCCCGCAAGGTGAAGGGTGCCGATGTGCCGTTCTACATCGTCGCCCAGCTGTGCGGGGCGTTCCTCGGCGGGCTGGTGATCTGGATCATCGCCAAGAGCCACACGGGCTTCGATGCCACCAACAACTTCGCCGCCAACGGGTGGGGCAAGCACAGCCCCGGCGGCTACGGCATCTGGGGTGCCATCCTCGTCGAGGTCGTCTTCACGGCCGTGCTGGTGTTCTCGGTGCTGGCCACCACCCATCCGAGGTTTCCGGCGATGATGGCGCCGGTGCTGGTGGGCGGCACGCTCACGCTGATCCACCTCGTCACGATCCCGATCGACAACACCAGTGTGAACCCGGCCCGCAGCTTCGGCGCCGCCGTGTTCGCCGGGCCCGACGCCCTCAAGCAGCTGTGGCTGTTCCTGGTGTTCCCGGTCGTGGGCAGCGTGGTCGGGCTGCTGGCCTGGCTGGCGGTCGACGACTCGCGCCTCGAGGACACGATCCTGGGTGAGAGCGAACTGCTGCGCGACGCCCGCGACAAGGCGACCGAGGTCGTCACCAAGGCGGCCGATGCCGCCGGCGACGGCCTCGAGGCGCCTTAGACCTCGAGGCGGTACTCGCGCAGGATCGTGGTGATCTCCGCCGCGGCCTGCTCGAGCTCGGCCACGTGCTCGGGGGCGAACTGCTGCGGCTCGCTGTTGATCACGCAATGGGCCCCGAGCACGTGGCCGTCTTCGCCGCGCAACGGCACCCCGGCGTAGGCGCGCACGTTGTCGAACGCCACGAGCGGGTTGTGCCGCTGCACCGGGTCGACCTGCGCGTCGGGCACGACGTAGGGCGCGTTGGCCATGACGGCCCTGGCGCAGAACGCCCACTCGACGGGCGTGCCGCCCGTGGCCACGATCCAGCCCTCCAGCCCGCTGTTGCCGATCACCAGCTGGGCGGTGTCGAGCACGACGGTGACGAGGCTCACGGGTTGACCGAGCCGCTCGGCCGTGCGGGCGGTGATGGCGTCGAGCCGGTCGCGCAACGTCGGCTCGAGCAGGTCGTAGCTCGTGATGGCACGCATGCGGCCCAGGTCCGACAGGCCGTCGACGTCGACCGGTCCCTCGGCGACGGCCCAACCGGCCGCGGCGCCGGTGGAGGTGCTCTGATGGCTGACGGTCATGGGTTCGTGCTCCTGAGGGGTGGGCGGGGCGTTCAGTACTTGAACGTGGCGACGAGACCGTTGAGCTTCTGGGCGAAGCTCGCCAAGTGCTCGGAGGCGTCCAGGCTGGCCTGGGCCGAGTCGGCGGTGGCGTTGGCGACCTCGGCCACCGCGGCCACGACGCGGGACACCTCGGAGCTGCCGGCGGCGGCGGCGGCGATGGCCCGGGTCATCACGTGGGTCGTGGCCGACTGCTCCTCGACCGCGGACGCCACCGTGGTGGAGAACTCGTTGATCTGACCGATCACGTCGCGGATGCGGCCGACGCCGTCGGCCACTGCCGTGTTCGACGCCTGGAGCGCGGCGATGCGGGACGTGATCTCGCTGGTCGCCTTCGATGTGGCGTGGGCCAGGTCCTTCACCTCGCGGGCCACGACGGCGAAACCCTTGCCCATCTCGCCGGCGCGGGCCGCCTCGATGGTCGCGTTGAGGGCGAGCAGGTTCGTCTGCTCGGCGATGCCGGTGATGAGCCGGACGATGCCGTTGATCTCGGCGCTGGCCGCTTCGAGCTCGACGATGCGGTCGTTGGCGTCGCTGGCCACCCGGGTCGACTCTTGGGCCACGGCGGCGGCCTGGCCGGCCGACGCGGCGATCTCGTTGATCGCCGCGGTCATCTCGTCGGCGCCGGCCGCCGCGGTTTGCACGCCTTCGTCGACCTTCACGGTGGCGTTCACCGCGACCGCGGCCCGCTCGGCGGCATCGGCCGCGCCGCGGGTCAGGTTCCCGCTGACCTCGGCCAGCTCGGAGGCAGCGCCGCCGAGGGCCTTCGCCGTGCCGACCAGTTCGGTCATGGTGGACCGCATGGCCCCCACGGCGGCGTCGAGGCCCTGGGCCATGGTGCCGAACTCGTCCTTGCGGTCGAGGCCGGCCGAGCGGGTCAGGTCGCGCTGGGCGAGGCCCTCGGTCACGAGAGCGACCCGTCGCAACGGCTGGATGATGCTGCGGGTGATCAGGCGGGACGCGAAGGCCAGCAGCAGCAGGCTGAAGCCGCCGACGATGGCGAGGGAGGTGAGGGCGTCGCGCTTCGAGCCGGACATCGCCTTGTTGGCGGCGTCGGCGTGGGTCTGCAGCATCTGGGCCACGATCGGGAGGTTCTGCTCGACCTCGGAGAACGACACCTGGAAGTCGGTGAACGAGGCCGGCAGCGAGGTGCTCGACCCCGCCTCGTCGACCACCTTGGCCGCCAGCTTGAGGTAGTCGTCGACGGCGGGAGCGACCCCGTCGGCCGCTTTGCGGACGTCGGCCATCATCGACTCGGCCCGGAACGCGGCCAGGCCGTCGGACAGGATCTTCGTGTGGTCGGCCAGGTCGGCCTTGGCCGCCGCGCCGTCGGGGGTGCCCTTGGCCACGATGGCCCGCAGCACGTCGCCGCGGACGGCGTCGTGGGCCATGTCAGCCTCGAGGGTCACCTTGGTCCACTCGTTGAGCTGGGCCAGCTCCGCAGCCCGACTCGAGGCCGTACCGGCCGACTGGATGTCGGTGATGCCGATCGCCACGGTCGCCAACACGGCGATGCCGGCCAGACCCGTGAGCTTCAACGCCACCGGCCGGTTGCCCAGCCAGCGGGTGACCGCGCCCTCACCCTTGCGTGTACCTGGTTCCCTGGGATCGCTCGCCATCAACGCCCGCTCCAATCGTTGCTCTCGCACTCCCTCGCTCTCGGTTTCTCGGCACGTTCGTGCCGCCACTTGAGCGATCACTTGCCTACCGCCCGGTCTCGACGGCGGTCGCCCGCCGTGGCTCGGAGTGCGGGGCGCTAGAGCCGGCCCGTGGCCACGAGGGCCATGGCCTGGCGCACCGTGCGGTGGAACGCGTCGGCCGCCATCGTCAAGTGCTCGACGGGGGTGTCCTCTTCCTTCGTGTGCGACAGCCCGGCGATCGACGAAGAGAAGATCATGACCGTGGGGATCTTGCGGGCCATCTCCGACGCGTCGTGGAGCGCGCCGCTGGGCAGCTCCACGTCGTGCCCCTCCACCGCGTGCACCGCGGCGCGCGCCGCGTCGAGCAGGCGGGCGTGGAACGGCATGGGCGGGATGCGGAACACGGGCTCCCAACCCACGGTGCAGCCCTCGGCCGATGCCGCGGCATCGGCGGCCGCTTTCGCCTCGGCGTACATGGCGGCGAGCTCGTCGGTGTCGATGTGGCGCATGTCCATGGTGATGCGGGTCTCGCCGGGCACGGCGGTGACCACCCCTGGCCAGCACTGGGCGAAGCCCACCGTGGCCACGCCGTCGTGTCGGGTCGCGATCTCGGCCAGCTCCAGCGCGAAGCGCCCGGCGGCACGGAACGAGTCGCGCCGCATCGGCATGGGCATGGTGCCGGCGTGGGCCGCCTGACCCGAGAACTGCAGGTACTCGCGCTCGATGCCGACCGTGCCGGTGACGGTGGCGATGCCGAGGCCCTTGCTCTCGAGTACGGGGCCCTGCTCGATGTGGACCTCGAGGTAGGCCTTCACGTCGGCCAGACGCATCTGGCAGGCGTCGAGGCCGTCCAGGTGCACGCCGTGCTCGGCCACCACGTCTTCCAGCCGGTGCCCCTGCTTGTCGATGAGGTCGCGCGCCTTGTCGATGTCGAGCGTGCCGACCGTGGCGGCCGAGCCGAACAGGCTGCGTCCGAAGCGGGCGCCCTCCTCGTCGGCCCAGTCGACGAGGGCGACGGTGCACGGCGGCGTGCCCTCGGCGGCGACGGCGCGCAGCAGCTCGAGCCCGGCCATGACGCCGAAGCAGCCGTCGAGCCAGCCGCCCTTGGGGACCGAGTCGAGGTGCGAGCCGACGACCACCGTGGCCGGCGATGCGCCCCGCAGGTAGGCCCACAGGTTGCCGGCCTCGTCCTGCTCGATGTCGACCGGCAGCGTGGCCAGCTCCTCGCGGAGAAGGGCACGTGCTTCGAGCCACTCGGGCGTCCAGCACAGACGCCGCGAGCCCTCGTCGCCACCGGTGCGGGCCGCCAGCTCACGCAGGTCGGCGATGACGCGGTTCGGGTCGTAGGTGGACACGTCGGTGCCGATCAGCGCGGACCGAAGACCTCGTCGAAGAAGTCGAGCATGGCCGACCACGACCGCTGGTCGGTCGGCTCGTGGTACTCGATGCCCGGAATGCCGAGGGCCGACGCCTGCGGGTTGGTGAAGCTGTGCTTGGCCCCGCCGTACAGGTTCAGGCGCCAGTCGACGCCACCGGCGGTCATCTCGTCCTCGAACGCCTGGCGCTGGGCCGGGGGGATCATCGGGTCGTCGTTGCCGATGCACACGAGCACCTTGGCCTTGGCGTTCTTGGCGTCGTCGGGCCGCACCGTGGCGAGCCCGGAGTGGAAGCCGACGACGGCCTTCAGGTCCTCGCCACCGCGGGCCAGCTCGAGCACCATGGTGCCGCCGAAGCAGTAACCGATGGCGGCCACGTTGGCGGTGTCGGTCTCGGGCTGGGCCAGCAGCACGTTCAGGCCGGCCTTGCCGAGCGTGCGGGTGGTGTCGGGGTCGCCCATGAGCGGCCCGAGGCGCGCCATCATCTGCTCCATCCCCTCCAGGACCTTGCCGCCGCCGTGGTAGTCGAGCGCGAAGGCCACGTAGCCGAGCTCGGCCAGCCGCTTGGCCTTGTCGCGGGCGACGTCGGACAGGCCGGGTCCTTCGTGGCACACCAGCACGCCGGGTCGCCGGCCGGTCTTGGTCTCGTCGACCACGAGCGTGCCGATGTGCGTGGTGCCGTTGACGTCGTACTCGATGTTCTCGATGCGCATGCCTGTCCCCCAGTGGCAGTAGGTGCGATCGCGAAACCTAGCCGACCGCTGTCGAGGTACCCGCGGCCGACGCCGGCCCGCTCAGATCCGGGCCCACTCGGCCACGGTGAAGCCACCGAGGCCGTCGGGGTCGGTGAGGGCGTCGCTCTCACGCCGGCGACTGCGCGCTCTCAGCGCGGCGAGATCGCCCAGGTGCGCCCGTTCGGTCCAGATGCGCCTGCCCTCCTCGACGAGGTCGCCGATGCCGTGGGCGGCCAGGAACGCGGTCTGGCTGCGCACGGCGTCGGGGTGGGCCACGGTGGCCAGCTGGTCGAAGGGCACGTCGGCGGTGATGTCCTGCGCGCCCACCTCCAGCAGTGGGTGCTGGCCGCGCTCGTGGCCCCGGAACGTGCGCAACCAGTCGCGCCAGGGCCGTCCGACCAGGGTGGCGGTGTCGGCGCCGTAGTCGATCACCACGATGCGGCCCTGCGTCACGAGCTGGCGGGCCTCGCGCAGCCACCGCACCGCGCCGAGGGCCAAGGGGGCCCGGGCGCCGTGGGGCGCCGACGGCGGCAGCAGCGCGGCCAGCGCGGCCAGGTCGTCGGGCATGGGTGCCAGCACCTCGACCAGGCGGCCGTCGCGCTCGTCGACGTGGGCGCAGCGCCAGCCGCCGTCGAACACGGCGACGTCGAAGGCGATGTTGTCGAGCAGTTCGTTGGCCACGATGACACCGACGAACGGATCGTCGGGCAGGTCGGCGCGGGCCCGGACCCCGGCCGGATGGTTCGCCCGTTGGGCGTCGGCGCGCTCCACGGTCACGTAGCGCAGCGCACCGGTGGTGAGCACCGCGGGCTGGGCGGCCAGCACCGCACGCGCCAGCGTGCCCGGGCCGGCGCCGGCGTCGACCACGGTGAACGCCGCCGGCGAGCCGAGCTCGCTCCACCACGTGTCGATGGCGCGGGCGAGCACGGCGCCGAACAGCGGGCCAACCTCGGGGCTGGTCAGGAAGTCGCCGCGGCGGCCGGCCACACCGCCGCTGGCGTAGAAGCCACCGTCGTCGTCGTAGAGCGCGCGCTCCATGAACTCGGAGAAGCGCACGGGGCCGACGACCCGCACGAGAGCGGCCAGGCGTTCCGTCAGGTTCACTTGCGGCTGAGCGGGCCGCCGAGCTGTTGCGACAGGTTGCCGAAGCGCAGGACCTGCTGCGGGATCACGCCCACCAGCAGCGTCACGATGGCGGTGATACCCAGGGCGATGCCGAGCGACTGGGGCACGCGGATCGGCGTCTTGTCACCATCGGGCGAGGGACGCATCCACATCTCGCGCATGACGTTGCCGTAGTAGCCGAAGGCGATGACCGAGTTGACCACGCCGATGCAACCGAGGGCGACGCCCCACCCGTTGGCCGACATGACCGCCTTGAACACGTAGAACTTGGCGATCCACCCACCCGCGGGCGGGATGCCGGCGAGGGCGGCCACGAACAGCGTCATCACGACCGCCAGTGCCGGCGCGTAGTTGAACAGCCCGCCGAAGCTGCTGATCTCACCGGAGCGGGTCCTGCGGGCCACGGCCATGACCACCCCGAAGGCACCCAGGTTCATGGCCGCGTAGACCACGAGGTAGGTGACGACGGCGGTGAGCGACTCCTGGCGGGTCCGGTCGGACTGCCCCAGCACGGCCAGCGGCATCAGGATGAAGCCACCCTGGGCAATCGACGAGTAGGCCAGCATGCGCACCATGTTCGTCTGGCGCAGGGCCAGCAGGTTGCCGACGGTCATCGACAGCGCGGCGAGCACCCAGAAGAACGGCTGCCACACGTCGCGCATGGGCAGGAAGCCCACCACCACGAGCTGCAGCAGGGCGATGAACCCGGCCGCCTTCGAGGCCACCGAAAGGAACGCGGTGATCGGCGTGGGCGCACCTTCGTAGGTGTCGGGCGCCCAGGTGTGGAACGGCACGGCCGAGACCTTGAAGGCGAAGCCGACGATCACGAAAACCACGGCGAGGGCCACGAGGCCCTTGTTGGGGTTGGCCTCCTGGAAGCGCAGCGACATCTTGGCGAGCACCGTGGTGCCCGACTCGCCGTACAGCAGCGTCATGCCGTAGAGCATGACGCCGGAGGCGAAGACACCGAGCAGGAAGTACTTCATGCCCGCTTCGTTGCTCTTCAGGTCGCGCTTGCGCCAGGCGGCGAGCATGTAGGCCGGGATCGACAGGAACTCGAGGGCCACGAAGATGCTCACCAGGTCACGGCTGGACGCCATCATGACCATGCCGAGGATGGAGCTCAGCAGGAGCACGTAGTACTCGCCCTGGTAGTAGCCGCCCTCCTCCACGTACGTGGTGGACAGCAGCACCACCACGTAGCCGGCCAGTAGGAACAACATCTTCATCACGAGGGCGAAGTCGTCGACCACGTAGGCGCCGTTGAACATGGTGCGGGTGTTGCCGTCGACGGCCAGGGTGATGACCGGGATGGCGGTGGCCAGCAGACCGAGGCCGGCGGCGGTGGAGGTGATCCACTTCGACCGCTCGGCGAGGAACAGGTCGGCGATGAGCACGACCACGATGACGGCGGCCAGGATGATCTCCGGCAGCAGGGCGTGGTAGTCGATCTTCGGCGACGTGAACGGTGCGTTCGCCGCCAGGAGGTGGGCGAACACGCTCAGCCTCCGATGGCCGCGACGCCCTTGAGGGCGAAGCTGACTGCCGGGTCGAAGAGCTTGAACATGAACTGCGGGTAGACGCCGAACACGACGATGGCGGCGAGCAGCGGTGCCCACGCGATCCACTCGGTGAGGTTCACGTCGTGGATGTCGCTGGCGTGGTCGTCGGCCGCGTCGTGCCCGTCGGTCCCGTGGCCGTGGTCGTCGCCGCCACCGGCGAACTCGGCGCTCGGTTCACCGAAGGCGGTGCGCTGGTAGAGCCAGAGCAGGTAGCCGGCGGCCAGCACGGTGCCGATGGCGGCGATCACCATGCACGTGCGGAACAGGGTGACGCTCAGGCCGGGCGCCGGGTTGTACGACGACAGGATCGCCGGGAACTCACCCCAGAAGCCGGCCAGGCCGGGCAGGCCGAGCGAGGCCATGGCGCAGAAGCCCATGATCCAGCCGAGGTGCGGCATCTGCTTGAGCATGCCGCTGAGTCGCTTGATCTCGAGCGTGTGGTAGCGCTCCTTCACCGAGCCGGCCACGAAGAAGAGCATGCCCGTGATGAGGCCATGGGCGACCATGCCGAACATGGCGGCGTTCAGGCCGAAGCTGGTGAGGGTGGAGATGCCGAGCATCACGAAGCCCATGTGGGCCACCGACGAGAAGGCGATCAGTCGCTTCATGTCGGTCTGGGCCAGGCAGCCGAGCGCGCCGTAGATGATGCCGATGACGGCCAGGATGGCGATGACGGGCGCCCACGCCTTGGCCCCCAGCGGCAGGATCGGGATGCCGATGCGGATGAAGCCGAACGTACCGAGCTTCAGGAGGATGGCGGCCAGCAGCACCGAGCCCTGGGTGGGCGCCTGGGTGTGGGCGTCGGGCAGCCAGGTGTGGAACGGGAACATCGGCACCTTGATGGCGAAGCCGAGGAACATGCCGGCGAAGATCAGCGTCTGGGTGCTCTTGGAGATGCCCATCGACTGCACGAGGCCGGCCAGCTCCTGGATGCCGAACGTGGTCGCCCCGGTCTTGAAGAACAGGCCGAGGAAGCCGAGGAGCATGAACGCCGAGCCGAACAGCGTGAAGAGGAAGAACTTCAGCGATGCGTACTGCCGGTTCTCGCCGCCCCACACGCCGATCATGAAGTACATCGGCAGGAGGACGATCTCGAAGAACACGAAGAACAGGATCAGGTCCTGGGCCACGAACGTGCCGTTCATGCCCACTTCGAGCAGCAGCATCAGGGCGAGGAACGCCTTGGGGTTGCCCGGGGCGGGGATGTGGTTCCAGGAGTAGATGATCACCAGCGCCACGATGGCCATCGACAGCACGTAGAGCGGCAGGCCCAGCCCGTCCATGCCCAGGATGTAGCGGCTCTTGATCACCGGGATCCACGTCTTGTCCACGTAGAACTGCAGGCTGTCGGCCTGGTCGTACTTGAACTTCGCCATGGTGACGATGCCGAACACCAGCGTGAGGAGAGCCGCGGCCAGTGCCACGATCTTGTGCAGCTGCTCCTCGGCACGCGGGATGAACATCATCACCACGGCGCCGAGCAACGGGGTGAAGATCCCCGCAGTCAGCAACCAGTTCTGATCGGTCAGGTGGTTCATCGGGTCCCGGGCTCCTACTTGGCCTGCACGTAGAGGACGAGCGCGATCGCTGCGACCGCAGCGGCGCCGAACAACAGTGATGCGTACTGCTGGATGCGGCCGGATTCGGTGCCGCGGAGGGCGCCGCCGGCACCCTTGGCCGTGGCGGCCGATCCGTTCACGATGCCGTCCACGCCCCGCTGGTCGATCCAGCGGTACACCCAGCGGCCCGTCGCCACTGAGGTCTTCCCGGCGCCGTTGATGACGCCGTCGAGGATGTTCTGGTTGATCCAGTACGCCAGCTTGGCCAGCGGATGGCCCACGAAGCGCACGATCTGCCCGTACAGGGCGTCGAGGTAGTACTTGTTCCAGAGGAAGGCGTAGATGCCCCCGGCGATGGGGTTTCGGCCAGTGAGCCCGTAGAACTTCTTCTTCTCGTAGACCAGCTTCGACAGGCCGAACCCGATGACGAGGGCGGAGGCCACGATGAGGATCGACGGGAGCGCCTTGACCCACTCGAAGGCGGCGTGACTGACCGCGGGGAAGCTCTTGCCGAGGGCGCTGGGCTCAACCCACTCGGTGAACTTCTCGATCTTGAACGGCGCGGCGTTCAGGTAGCCCGCCGTGACGGCTCCGATGGCGAGGACGACGAGTGGCACCGTGATGAGCCACGGCGACTCGTGCGGCCCGGCGTGGGCGTCGTGACCGTGGGCACCGACCCCAGCGTGGGCGTCGTGGCCCTCGGGCTCGGCTTCGACCTCGTGCGCGTCGTGCGGGTCGTGGGCGGCGGCGTGCTCGTCGTGGTGCTCACCGGCGGCGGCGCCACGGGCCTGGCCGAAGAAGGTGAGGTACACCGTGCGGCTCATGTAGGCGGTGGTCAGGAAGGCGCCGATGAGGCCGATCACCTGGAACGCCACGTACCCGTTGTGACCGGCGTTGTCGATGATCTCGTCCTTGGAGAAGAAGCCGGACAGGAACGGTACGCCCATGAGGGCCAGGGTCGACACGCCGAAGGTGGCGAAGGTGATCGGCATCTTCTTCCACAGGCCGCCCATGTCCTTCTTCATGTCGAAGGAGTGGTGGCTGGCCGAGTGGCTGACCGAGCCGGCGCCGAGGAACAGGCAGGCCTTGAAGAAGGCGTGGGTGAAGATGTGGAACACGGCCGGGGTCCACGCGCCCACGCCGAGACCCATGATCATGTAGCCGAGCTGGCCGACGGTGGAGTAGGCCAGCACCTTCTTGATGTCGACCTGCACCAGCGCCAGCAGGCCCGAGATCAGGATGGTGATGCCACCGATGAGGGCGAGCGGGTTGATGCCACCGTCGGCGATGTGGAAGCCGACCCAGAAGACCGGGTAGAGACGGGCCACCAGGAACACGCCGGCCACGACCATGGTGGACGAGTGCAGCAGCGACGACACCGGTGTGGGGCCGGCCATGGCGTCGGGGAGCCAGGTGTGCAGCGGGAACTGGCCGCTCTTGCCGATGACGGCGCACAGCAGGGCGATGCAGGTCCAGAACAGCAGCTGCGTGGACTTCTGGTTGGTGAGGGCCCACTCGTTGATCTTCTCGATGGAGAAGCTGCCCGAGCCGAAGAACAGCATGGTGATGCCGACGAGCAGCCCGACGTCGCCGACGCGAACCGTCCAGAACGCCTTCAGGGCGGCCTCGGAGTTGGCCCGCTCCTCCCACCAGTGACCGATGAGCATGAACGAGCAGAGGCCCATGATCTCCCAGCCCAGGAGCAGCTGGATGGTGTTCTCGGCCAGCACCATGGCGAGCATGCCGGCGGAGAACAGCGTGAGGGCGCCGAAGAAGTGGGTGAAGCGGCGATCGCCCCGCACGTACTCGAGCGAGTAGATCTGCACCAGGGTGCTGATCAGCGTGACGACGAAGATGAGCATGAGCGACAGGCCGTCGGCGTGGGACCCGATCTTGAAGATCTCGCCGCCGCTCTGCCACCAGGTGAACGTCTTGACGACCGGGGCCACGAAGGCCCGGGCGGCCTCGCCCCCTTCGGCGTGGGGGATGATTCCCTGCCCGAAGGCCCGGATCGTCCGGCCCAGCGCGCTGGCGCCCTCGGCGCCGCCCTCGGCCGAGTTGACCCGGCTGATCCACTGGACGACGGCACCGAGCGACAGCACGAAGCTGCTGGCCATGGAGGCGATGCCCACGTAGGCGCCGTGGGCGAAGGGCTTCCCGAGGCGCCTGCCGAACAGGATGATGATGGCGAAGGCAACGGCGGGGATGACCGGGATGACCCAGGCGTGGTCCAGGAACCAGCCGCTCTTGAGCGCTTCCGCGGCGGCTTCGGTGGTCTCGGCGGCGAACAGCATCCGTCAGCCCTTCATCTGCGAGAGCTCGTCCAGCGCGATGGAGCGCCGGTTGCGGTAGATGAGCAACACGATGGCCAGACCCACGCCGACCTCGGCCGCTGCCACCGCGATGACGTAGAGGGCGAAGACGTGGCCGGCGACATCGCCGCCGTGCTTCAGCGCGAACGCCAGCAGGTTGATGTTCACCGAGTTCAGGATGAGCTCGATCGACATCAGGACCATGACGCCGTTCTTGCGGGCGAGCACGCCGTACACGCCGATGCAGAACAGGGCGGCGCCCAGCAGCAGGAACTCGTTGATGAGCATCGCCTCAGTCCTTCCGGGCCAGCACGATGGCGCCGATGACGGCGGCGGTGAGCACGAGCGACAGCGCCCAGAACGGCAGCAGGTACGTGGTGAAGATCGAGTCCGACACCTGCTGGGTGGTGACCACGGCGACGTCGGGCAGCCGGCTGGCGTGGTAGGCGTCGATCAGGACGTACGTGAGGATGCCCGCCAGCATCAGGGCGACCACGCCCGGGATGATGCGGTTCTTGTTGTTCAGGTCCTTCTCGTAGCCGATCTGGGCCCGGGTCAGCATGGTGCCGAACAGGAACAGCACCATGACGGCGCCGATGTAGACGAGCACCTGGGTGACGGCCACGAACTCGGCGGCGAGCAGGATGTACTGGGCGGCGGCACCGGCCAGCACCACCACGAGCCACAGGGCGGCGCGGATGATGTTGTTGCTGGTGACCACGCGCAGGGCGCCCACGATCATGAGGGCGGCGATGATCCCGAAACCGATGTGTTGGGGCACGCTGTTGGCGGCGTAGAGCATGGCCGTCACTTCTTCTTCTTGTCCGCGCCCGCTTCGAGCTCGGGCGCTTCCGGCACGGTCTCCATCCACTCACCCAACTTCGCCTTGTCGTGGATGAGGTCGGCGATGCGGGGCTCGGAGTACTCGTACTCGGGGCTCCAGAACAGGGCGTCGAACGGGCAGACCTCGACGCAGATGCCGCAGTACATGCACAGGCCGTAGTCGATGTCGAAACGGTCGAGCTTCGACACGGTACGAGGCTTGCCACCGGCCCGACGGGGCGGCGCCTTCTCCTTGTGGCCCTCGATGTAGATGCACCAGTCGGGGCACGACCGGACACACAGCATGCAGACCGTGCAGTTGTCCTCCCGCAGCGCGATGACCCCGCGGGAACGAGCGGCCGGCGGTTCCTTCTCGTGCGGGTACTGCACGGTCTGGGCGCCCTCGGTGACCGTCTCGACGATCGCCTTGAACGTGACCCCGAGGCCCTTGATGAGTCCGACACCAGGCAGTGCCATCAGAATGCGACCTTCAGGATGGCGGTGATCATGATGTTCACCAGCGAGATGGGGATGAGGACCTTCCAGGCGAAGCGTTGCAGCTGGTCCTCACGGAAGCGCGGATAGGTGAAGCGCACCCAGAAGATCACGAAGGCCAGCAGCATGATCTTGGCGAACAGGATCAGCGGGCCGGCGACGTTCATCCAGTTGCCCACGCTGTTCACGTCGGACCAGCCGAACCACGAGAACGGCAGCGACCACCCACCCAGGAAGAGGATGGCCGCGATGGCGGAGAAGGCGCCGGCGGTGGCGAACTCACCGATGAAGAACAGCAGGAAGCGGAAGCCCGAGTACTCGGTCATGTAACCGGCGACGAGCTCGGACTCGGCGATGGGCATGTCGAACGGCGCCTGGGTGAGCTCGGCCTGGGCCGAGATCATGAAGATCAGGAACCCGACGAACTGGGTGAGCACGTACGGGAAGCCGATGCCGCTGAAGCCGAAGATCTTGTCGTGGCCCTGCTTCACGACGATGTCCTGCAGGTTCATGGTGCCGGCCTGGATGACGACGCCGACGACCGCGAGCACCATCGGCAGCTCGTAGGCGATGAGCTGGCCGGCGGCCCGCAGACCGCCCATGAGCGAATACTTGTTGGCGCTGGCCCACCCGGCCATCAGGACGCCGAGCACCGACACCGACGACACCGCCAGCACGTAGAAGACGCCGAGGGTGAAGCCGTTCCCGAACAGGGTGGCGTCGGGGCCGAACGGCACCGCGGCGTACAGCAGGAACGTGGAGACGAGCACCACGATGGGCGCCATCTTGAACAGCGTCCGGTCGGCCTTCTCGGGGACGAGGTCTTCCTTCTGCAGGAACTTGCCGACCTCGGCGATGAGCTGCAGCTGACCGTAGGGCCCGGCTTCCATGGGGCCGAGCCGGCTCTGCATGAAGCTGACCATCTTGAACAGGTACGCCTGCACGAAGGCGCCGGCGGGCAGGAGCACCGCGGCGATCACGCCGAGCACGCGCAGGATCGTCACCTGCCAATACGCGAGGCCGAGCATCATCGGTCGATGTCTCCCAGGATGAAGTACAGGCTGGCGAGGATGGTGATCACATCGGGCACGTAGGTGCCCTTGAGAACCCACGGCGTGATCGAGACGTTGTTGAAGCTGGCCGAGCGGATCTTCACGCGGAACGGCCCGGTGTCACCCTTCGACACGATGTAGTAGCCCATCTCGCCGAGAGGGTTCTCGGTCGACACCCAGGCCTCGCCCTCGGGCACCTTGATGATGCGGGGCACCTTGGCCATGATCGGGCCCGACGGCAGACCATCGAGCAGCTTGTCGACCATCATCGTGGACTCGCGCACCTCTTGCAGGCGCACCCAGTAGCGGGCGTAGCTGTCGCCGTCGGGGTGGGTCCAGACCTTCCAGTCGATCTTGTCCCACGCCATGGGCAGGGTCTGATCGCGGCGCAGGTCCCAGTCGACGCCGCTGGCGCGCAGGTTGGCGCCCGACAGGCCGAACTGGAGGGCGACGTCGCGCGGGATCACGCCGATGCCGCGGGTGCGCTGCCCGAAGATCTCGTTGCCGAGCAGCAGCGTCTCCATCTGGTCGCAGAACCCGCGCAGCTTCTTCATGCAGGCGCGGGTCTCGTCGGCCCAACCCTTGGGCAGGTCGTCCTTCAGCCCGCCGATGCGGTCGAAGTTCGGGTGGAAGCGCCCACCGGTGGCCGACTCGATCTGGTTGAGCACGTGCTCGCGGTCGCGGAAGGCGTAGAAGACCGGCGTGATGGCGCCGAGCTGCACGGCCATGTCGCCGAGGAACAGCGACACGTTGGCGATGCGGGAGAGCTCGAACAGGATGGTGCGGATCCACTGGGCCCGCGGCGGGGCCTCGATCTCCATGAGCTTCTCGGCGGCGAGGATGAACGGCACCTCGTTGGCGAAGCTGCCCAGCCAGTCGATGCGATTGACCAGCGAGGTGACCTGCGGGAAGGTGCGGACCTCGGTCAGCTTCTCGTAGCCGCGGTGCATGTAGCCGGCCGACGGCTCGGCCCACACCACCTGCTCGCCGTCGAGGCGGGCGATGATGCGCAGCGTGCCGTGGGTGGCCGGGTGCTGGGGCCCGATGTTGAGGGTCATGCCCTCGGTCTCGAGCTCGACGTTGACCCGGGCATCAGCCGCCTGCGCGGCGATGTAGGCCAGCTGGTTGCGGTCCCCGAGCATCGTCATGACTCGTCACCATCCGTGTCGAACTCGGCGGGGATCGGCTCCACGTCGACGATGCCCGGCCACGGCTTCACGATGCGGGCGAGGAGCGGGAAGTCCTTGCGCAACGGGAAGCCCTCGAACTCGGTGGGCAGGTACATGTGACGGAGATCGGGATGGCCGGTGAAGGTGATCCCGAACATCTCCCACGTCTCGCGCTCGTGCCAGTTGGCGCCGGCGTACACCGGCACCCACGTGTCGATGGCGAGGGTGTCGACGGGGACGTCGACCTTGAAGGTGACGCCCACGTGCTCGGTGGGCGACACGACCCGGGCGAACACCTGGAAGCGGGTGGCCCCGCCGGCGTAGCCCTGCTTGATCTCGGTGGAGCGCACGGGCGGCGGCTCGGTGGGGTCGTCCTCGCCCTTGCCGAACGGCGACGGCAGCCAGTCGATGGCCGACAGGAAGCAGAAGTAGCTGAACCCGAGGTCGCGTGCCGCCTTGCCCGCCTGCTGCCAGGCGTCGGTGCGGATGCGCAGCCACAGGTCGTCGGCCGGCTTGAGGTGGGTGTCGACGATGGCGTCGCCCAAAAGCTCGCGGAACCGGGCCAGCAGGCCCTCGCGCAACGTGTCGTGGACGAGCTCGGCCGGGCTATCCGTTGACGACAATGGGCTCACCCCTCCGCACCACGTCGTCGTGCTCGCCGCGCCAGCGGGCGGCCATGTCCTCGTTGCGGATGCGCTCCTGCAGGAGCACGATCCCCTCGAGCAGCGCCTCCGGGCGGGGCGGGCAGCCGGGCACGTAGATGTCGACCGGGATGATCTGGTCGACGCCCTTGGTCACCGAGTAGCTGTCCCAGTAGGGGCCGCCGCAGTTGGCGCAGCTGCCCATGGAGATGACGTACTTGGGCTCGGGCATCTGCTCGTAGAGGCGCTTGATCGACGGCGCCATCTTGTCGGTGACCGTGCCGGAGATGACCACCAGGTCGGCCTGGCGGGGCGAGGCCGGCAGCGGGATCACGCCGAGGCGCATCACGTCGTACCGGGGGGAACCGAAGGCGGCACCCATCTCGATGGCGCAGCAGGCGAGACCCCACTGGTACGCCCAGAGCGAGTAGGAGCGGCCCAGGTTGAACAACTTGGTGAACGGCTTGGGCAGCCGTCCGCGATCGACCAGGCCCATCAGCTCGTCCCCTCCGTCGTGGTGCGCATGCGGCTCACACCCACCGGAGCACGCCCTTGCGCCAGGCGTACACGAGGCCCAGCAGCAGGATGAAGACGAAGACGCCCATCTCGACCAGACCGAAGCCGGCGTAGCGTTCGAGCTGGGTGGCCCAGGGGAAGATGAACACGGCTTCGACGTCGAAGATCACGAAGAGGACGGCGAAGACGTAGTAGCGGATCTGGCTCTGCGACCAGCCCTCCCCCACCGGGTCGACACCGCTCTCGTACGCCGTGACCTTGTCCTTCGTTGGCTTCTTGGGGCGCAGGAGGCTGCCGAGCCCCAACAACGACCCGGCCAACAGCACTGCGGTCACCGTGAAGATGGCCACCGTGAGGTAGCTGCGCAGGAAGTCGGACATACTCAGCCGACTCTATACGAGGCGCGTTCCCGGGCTCACAAATGGGCGCGCCGAGCGCCGGAGCCCCCAGATGCGGAGGTGGTCGAGCGGCGCCGTGGAGACGGTCTCGAACCCGAGCCGATGGTACAGCGGGAGATTCGCTGAACGAGCCGTCTCCAGGTAGCACGGGGCGCCCTCGGCGTCGGCCCGGGCCAGCCCGGCCGCCACGGCCCGGGTGCCCAGCCCGGCGCCCTGACGGGCCGGGTCGACGGCCAGGACGTCGAGGTACCGGTGCGGTTCGGTCGGCGCGTTCCCCTGCATGAGAGCCAGGGCGGTGGCGAGCCGCGCCGCCACGGGCGGCGCCAGGGCGCCCAGGGCGTCGGCGCCCCAGTCACCGGCGAGATCGCCCGACCGGCACCACACCGCGGCCGCCACCACCGCGCCGCCGTCCTCGACGACGTCGGTCGCACCGAGGGCCACCAGCGGCGGCAGGTCGGCGCCGTAGAACGCGGCGACGGCGACGGCCCGGGCCGCCGGGTCGGGTTCGACCCACACCCAGTGCGGGTAGTCGGCGAAGGCGGCGGCCACCACGGCCACGACCGCGTCGATGTCGTCGGGGGTCGCACGGCGCACGGCGAAGGGCACCCGACCATGGTGGCACCGGCGGTGGCCCGCGGCGGGGTCCCCTACGATCGGCCCGTGATCGAGGTGGAGGCCGTCGCCCGGCGCGTTCCCGGTTGGGGCGGGCTCGCGCTGCGCATCGAGCCGGTCGAGATCGGCATCACCAACCGCAACTACAAGGTGACGCTGCCCGACGGCACCGCGTGGATGCTGCGCCTGCCGGGCGAGCGCACCGAGGTGCTCGGCATCGACCGCGCCTGCGAAGCCGAGGCTGCGGCGCGGGCCGACCGGCTCGGCATCGGCCCGCCCGTGCTCGGCGAGCTGCCCGGCATGGGCACGCTGGTCACGCGCTTCGTCGGCGGCCGCCACGCCACCGACGACGCCGAGTTCGCCGCCCACCTGCCCGAGGTGGTCGGGGCGCTGCGCGAGTTCCACCGCAGCGGACCCATCGGCGGGCAGTTCCCGATCTTCCGGGTCGTCGAGTGGCACGCCCGCGACGCCGAGGCCAACGGGGTCGCCCCGCCCGAGCTGTACCGCGAGCTGCACCGGCGCCTGCCGGCCGTGGAACGCGCGTTCGCCGCCGCACCCACGCCGGCGGTGCCCTGCCACAACGACCTCTTGCCGGCCAACGTGCTCTTCGACGACGGCCGGGTGTGGCTGCTCGACTTCGAGTACGCCGGCATGAACGACGTCTTCTTCGACCTCGGCAACCTGGCGGTGAACGCGTCGTTGTCGGGCGACGCCGAGGAGGCGCTGCTGCAGGCCTACTTCGGCGCGGTGACCCGGTCACGGTGGGCCCGGCTGCAGCTCATGAAGATCATGAGCGAGCTGCGCGAGGGCATGTGGGCCGTGGTGCAGCAGGCCATCTCCACCCTGACCCACGTCGACTTCGTCGCCTACGCCGACGAGCGGCTCGGCAACTGTGCCCGCCTCCTCGACCAGCCCGAGGTCACGGGCTGGCGGCACGACGCCGCGGCGGCGCCCTAGACGCGACTCAGGCCTTCTTGTGCCGCGGCGGCGGTGACGGCGGCGCGGGCGGGCCGTCGTCGTCCTGGGGCGGCCACGGCGGACCACCACGGCCGGGGCCACCGGGACCACCGGGCCCCCAGGGGCCGAACGGCGGCCGCCGGGGCGGCAGCAGCACGCCCTTGTCCTCGAGGTGGTCGAGCACCTCGATG
>JANMAT010000151.1:0-36395 GCA_031359995.1 Actinomycetes bacterium | reverse complement strand
GTGGCCGTGCTGCTCATCGAGCAGTTCGCCCACGTGGCGCTGAGCTTGGCCACCAAGGCCTACGTGCTCGAGGGTGGCATCATCCGCTACTCGGGAACGGCCACCGAGCTCACCGAGAAGCCCGAACTGCTGCACTCGGCGTACTTGCTCGGGAACTGATTCAGTGTTCGCCGCCGGCGAACGGCGTGCTTCCCCGGCCGCGGTCGCGGGCCTAGCGTCGCGGCCATGACCCGCCAGTTTGGGGAGCGGGCTGGTCGTGGCGTGCACCTCGTGGGGAGCGTGCCGCTCAGCAGCCCCGATGACGTCTTCCAGCAGCTCGCCTGCGCGCTGGGCGACCGCGTGGAGCGCCTACCCGACGGCGAGACCGGCCCGCGGTCGGACTGGATCGTCTGGCAGTACCCGGTGCTCAGCTCGAAACCCGAGTTCGAGGTGTGCCCGCCGGGCCCGCACGCTTACCGGTCGCTGCCTCGGCTCCGGCTGCGCGACGGTGCGTCGGCGGGCACCATGCGCTTCGACGACCTCGGCTACGCCAGCGCAGCCGTGGCGTCGTTCCGCACCTTCGTGCGGCTCAAGCGGGCCGGGGTGATCCCGGCCCACGTGCGGTTCCAGGTGTCGCTACCGACCCCACTGTCGCCCATCGCCGCGTTCGTGGCGACCGAGCACCAGAGCGCGGTCGAGCCCGCCTACGAGGCGGCCATGCTCGACGAGGTGCGCCGCATCGCGGCGGCCATCCCGCACGACCAACTGGCGATCCAGTGGGACGCCAACTTCGAGTTCGCCATGCTCGACGGCCTGCTGCCGTGCTGGTTCACCGACGTGCGCGACGCGGTCGTGGAGCGCCTGCTGCGCCTGGCCCGGGCCGTGCCGGCCGACGTGCAGCTCGGCTTCCACTTCTGCCACGACCACGAGCGCCTGCGCCACGACCACCCCTACGACGCCCGGCGCATGGTCGAGGTCGCCAACGCGCTCTCGGCGGTGATGACGCGACCGCTTCACTGGTTGCACCTGCCGGTGCCGGGCGGCCGTCTCGACGTGACGTTCTTCGAGAAGCTGGCGCCGTTGCAGCTGCGCCCCGAGACCGAGCTGTACCTCGGCATCGTGCACCTGGACGAGGGCGTGGCCGGCGTGCAGGCCCGGCTCACCGCGGCCCGGCGGTACCTCGGCGGGTTCGGCATCGCCACCGCGTGCGGCTGGGGCCGCCACCGCACCGCCGACCTGCCCGCCCTGGTGCAGCTGCACACCGCAGTCACCGCGCCGACCCGCACCGACCGGCCGGCGGCGGTGCCGTTCGCATGGCCCGACAGGTTCCCGCCCGTGCCCGACGAGTCGTGGACCGTGGCCCCACTCGACCCGACGGCGTCGGCCTACGACGCCGTCGACCAGCACAGCTGGTACACCAACCTGGACCCCGTGGTGGCCGAGCTGGCCGACACCCTGCGCGACGGTGACGTGCTCGTCGACTACTCGGGTGGCACCGGGCTGCTCGTCGAGCGGCTGAAGTTGCGGCACGTCGGTCGGCGCGTCGGCGCCGTGATCGTGGACCCGTCACCGGCGTTCCTGCGGGTCGCGGTCGAAAAGTTCGCCAACGACACCGGCGTGGCCGTGCGCCGCCTGCCGCGCGATGACCAAGGGCACGTACTGGCGCTCGACGACGTGCTCGGTCCTGATCTCGGCCGCGCCGGCGTCGACGTGATCGTGAGCTCCAACGCGGTGCAGTTCTACGACGACCTCGACGTAACGGTCGCCGCGTGGCGGCGCACGCTGCGCCCCGGCGGGCGTCTTCTCGTGAGCTCGAGCGACATCCGCAACCCGCGCGCCCGGACCAACGAGTGGGTGCTGCAGGAGACGGTGGGCGTGCTCGCCGATCTGGCCGAGGGCATCGTGCGCTCGCACGTCGAGCTGGCGGCGTACCGGACGCTGCTCGACGACGCGGTGCGGCTGAAGGCCCATGCCACGGTGCGGGACCGTCACTTCCCGGCACCCCGCCCGCTCGACGGCTACCTCGCCACGCTGGCCGACGGCGGGTTCATCGTGGCATCGGTGCGCGAGGCCAGCGTCACCGTCGACGTCGACGACTGGTACGAGTACCTGGCCGCGGACGCCGGCACGGTGCTCGGCTGGGTCGGCGGCACCACCGAGGTCGACGGCGCCGAGGCCTCCGACCAGGCCCGGGCCGACCGCGGGCGACTGCTGCGGCGGGCCATCGATCTGGCCTTCGGGACCCGCACCACGTTCCAGGCCTGCTGGACGTACATCACGTGCGTCACCGACGGCACCGACGTTGCCCTGCCACCCTCGTGACGCGCGAGGATCTTTCACCTGACATCTCCGGAGGACCGGCATGAAGCGCAGTACCGACCGCATCCTGACGACGCATGTGGGCAGCCTGGCCCGGCCCGCGTCGTTGCTCGACATCATGAAGGAGAAGGAGAACGGTCGCACTTACGACCCTGCCGCCTACGAGCGTGAGGTCACGGCCGCCGTCGCCGACCGCGTCGCCAAGCAGGTCGAGAGCGGCATCGACATCGTCACCGACGGCGAGATGAGCAAGTCGAGCTTCCTCGGCTACGTGAAAGACCGCCTCGGTGGGTTCGAGGTCGACATGGGGCCGTCGAAGATGGCGCCCACGTGGCAGGCCGAGGTCGACATGTTCCCGGAGTACTACGCGGAGTACTTCAACAAGTACAAGTCCACCGTGGTGCCGCTGCGCCGCATCATCTGCAAGGGCCCCATCAGCTACGTGGGCCAGGGGCTGCTGCAGACCGACATCGCCAACCTGAAGGCGGCCTGCGAGGGCAAGGACGTCGCCGAGATCTTCATGCCGTCCACCGGCCCCAGCGGGTTCGGTGTGAACGACTACTTCAAGAGCCACGAGGAGTACCTGCACGCCGTGGCCGAGGCCATGCGCGAGGAGTACCTGGCCATCGTCGAGGCCGGCTTCGTGTTGCAGGTGGACGACCCGTGGTTGATCGACATGCTGGCCGATCCTCACGAGGATCTCGCCGACCGCCAGAAGGCGGCCTCCATCCACGTCGAGGCGCTCAACCACGCCCTGCGGGGCATCCCCGCCGACCGCATCCGCCACCACACCTGCTACGGCCTGAACCATGGCCCGCGCCTCACCGACATCCCGTTGAAGGACGCGCTGGAGTACACCTTCCAGATCGACGCCGGGGCGTACTCGTTCGAGGTCATGAACCCCCGGCACATGCACGAGTGGCGCCAGGTCGCCGAGGTCGGTGTGCCCGAAGGCAAGATCCTCATCCCCGGACTGATCGGCCACGCCAACAACTACGTCGAGCACCCCGATCTCATCGCCGAGTACATCTGCAACTACGCCGGCATCGTCGGGCGCGAGAACGTGCTCGCCGGCGCCGACTGCGGGTTCTCGTCGCGGGCCTCGTACGCTCCCGAGGTGCACCCCACCGTCGTGTGGCCCAAGTTCAGGGCCCTCGCCGAGGGTGCCGCCATCGCCACCAAGAAGCTCTGGGGCTGACGCACCCCGGTGATGCCGGCCGATCCGTTCGGAAGAATGGGACATCAGCGTCCCGAACGGGTCGGCCGGATGGTTCAATACACAGCACGGCACGGGCTCGGGGGAGCACGGGCGACCATCAGGGGGTAGGCCAACGTGACCAAGACATTCGGACCCGAAGCGTTTCCCGGCCCAGACCAGATCGAGGGGTTCTGGAGCTGGGACAAGATGCACGCGCCCCGCCCCATCAGCCCGCTGTCGCAGGAGACGATCATCCCGGCGCTCAGCGTCGGCTTCACCACGGCGCAGGCCGAGTACGACTCGCCCGTCGTGGTCGAGCACAAGCTCGTCAACTACTACTACTACGCCTCGTTCCACCCCCACGCCGACGAGGCCGTCATCGCCGACCGCCTCACGCGCTACCTCGAGACGCTGAAGGGCAAGGCGGCCACCGTCGGTCCCCGTTGGGAGACCGAGTGGAAGCCACCGCTCATCGACAAGGTCGAAGAGAACAAGCGGGCCGACTGGACCATTCTGTCCGACGGCGAGCTGTTGGAGAAGTGGGACTGGTTCTGCGACCACATGGCCCACCAGTGGTACGTGCACGGCCACATCAACTTCGCCCTGCTCGCCGCGGCGGCGTACTGCGACTTCTACGACGAACTGGTGCAGCCCACCGACACCACCGAGTCGTACCAGTGCCTGCAGGGCTTCCGGACCCGCTCGGTCGACGCCACCCAGGCCCTCTGGCGGCTGAGCCGCACGGTGCGCAACGACGCCGATCTCAAGAAGCTCTTCGAGACCACCGATCCCAAGGCGCTGCCGACCGAACTGGCCAAGACCGCGGCCGGGCAGTCGTTCCTGCACGACCTCGACGGGTTCCTGTTCGAGTTCGGCTGGCGCTCCGATGCGGTCTACGACATGGCCGACATCACCTGGCGGGAAGACCCGTCCATCCCGTTGACCGCGCTCGTGGGCTACATCGACCTCGACGACGGCGAAGACCCCGAGAAGCACTTCGTGCGCTCGGTCGCCCGACGCGAGCGGTTGCTGGCCAACTGCCGCAGCCTGCTCGCCGGCGACGCCGACAAGCTGGCCGAGTTCGAGCGGCTGTACGACTCGGCCCGCTACAACCTGCCCCTCACCGAGGACCACGCCTTCTGGATCGACCAGTCGGGCATCGCCGTGTTCCGCCGTTTCACCCTCGAGATCGGTCGTCGCCTGGCCGAGCGCGGCGCCATCGCCGAGGCCGAGGACGTCCACTTCCTGCGGCAGGCCGAGATGCGCGACGCTGTGACGACCGGCTCGAACCACGCGGCGGTGGCGAGCGAACGTCGCGCCGAGATGGCCGAGTGGGCCAAGGTCACCCCGCCGCCCATCCTGGGCACGCCGCCGCCCCCGGCGGCCGACCCGTTCATGGACGCCGTGGTCGTGCGCCTGCTCGGCGTCACCCCGCCCGAGGACAACCCCGACCCCAACGTCATCAAGGGCGTGGCCGGATCCGGCGGGGTGATCACGGGCAAGGCCCGGGTGGTGCGGTCGCTGGCCGAGGCGGCCGACGTGGACGAGGGCGACATCATCGTGTGCGAGATGACCCTGCCCCCGTGGGTGCCGCTCTTCTCCATCGCCGGAGCCTTCGTGACCGACACCGGCGGCGTGCTCAGCCACTGCGCCATCGTGGCCCGTGAGTTCGGTGTGCCCGCCGTGGTGGGCACCATGTTCGGCACGGCCGCCATCAAGGACGGGGCCACCATCACCGTCGACGGCGACAAGGGCTACGTGCACATCCACGCCTGACCCGTCCCGTCGTCGGCCACGGTGGGCCGGCGCGGGGCGGGAGTGCCCGCTACCGTCGGACCGTCATGTGCCAAGCCGCCAAGGTGCTCCGCGAGGCCGCGTCCACGGATGCGGCGTCGTCCGTTCGCCGCCCGTCCCCGCGGCCGCGGCGGGCACCGCGCTGCAGTGACGCCGCCGACCGGCTGGTGCTGCTGGGCACCGCGGGCGGCTCGAACCCGAAGTCGACCCGGTCGGGGTTCAGCAACGCCGTGGTGGTGGGCGCTGCGGCGTACCTGCTCGACTGCGGTGAGGGCGTCCACACCCAGGCCTGGCGGGCCGGCGTGGGCATGCATCAGGTCCGTCGCCCACCGGGTGGCGGCTCGGTGGTGGAGGCGGTGTTCCTGAGCCACCTCCACTCCGACCACGTGATCGACTACGCCAACCTGTTCTTCGGCATGTGGCCGACCCACACGGTGCACGTGTACGGGCCCGGCCCGGCAGGGTTGCCGATCACCGCCTACCCGCCCGGTCGCGACCAGCCGCTGCGGTTCCCCGACGACCCCACACCCGGCCTGCGCAGCATGACCGAGCACCTGTTCCGCGCCTTCGCCTACAACCTGAACGTGCGCATGGCCGACGAGGGCCGCCACGACGTGACCGCGTGCGTCGATGTCCACGAGATCGGGGTGTGCCGGCCCGGGTACGTGCCCGACATCGACCTCGGTGTCACCGCCAGCGGGGCCTCTGTCGACACGGCGGCACCGTCCATGGAGCCGGTCGAGATCCATTCGCTCGACGGCAACGGCGTGCGCGTCAGTGCGGTGCTCGTGCAGCACGCGCCGGTGTTTCCCGCGCTGGCCTACCGGTTCGACACCCCCACAGGCTCGGTCGTGTTCTCGGGCGACACCGGACCGTGCGACAACGTGGTGCGCCTGGCCCGGGGCGCCGATGTGCTCGTGCACGAGGCGATCGACGTCGACTTCGTGGCCGGGCGCGTGGCCAAGATGCCCAACCGCGACGCCATCATCAGTCACCTGGCCAGTTCGCACACGTCGCCCGAGGCGGCCGGCACCATCGCCCGGCGGGCCGGTGTGAAGACGTTGGTGCTGTCGCACCTGGTGCCGGGGGACGACGAGATCAGCGAGGACGAGTGGGAGGCCCGGGCCCGGGCCGACTTCGCCGGCGAGATCGTGTGCGGTGTCGACCTCGACCAGTTCGCGCTCGCCCGATGAGCACCGCGACTACACCCTGGCGGCCATGCCCCTGTTCGGCGTGTTCTCCTCGTACCTGGCGAGCTCCGAGCGGATCGGGGGCGATGTGTTCGGGCGCGCGTCCTGGTTCCCGTTCGTGTTCGGTGGCACCGCGGTGGCGATGGGCGCCGCATCGCCGGCGTCGGGACGGGTCGTGAACCGCGTCGGCGTCGAGCGCCTCATCGGCCGCGTCTTCCTGGCCTACAGCGCCGCTTGCGTGGTGCTCGTCGTGGTGGCGGTGGTCGCGCACGGACGCCCCGGCTTCTGGCCGTACCTGCTGGTGCTCGTGGCGGTGCTGGCCACCCACAACGTGCTGTTCCCGAACATGAGCGCGGCGGCCATGGAGCCGGTCGGCCACGTGGCCGGCACCGCAGCGGCCATCTTCGCCACGGCGTCCACCGCGGTGGGTGCCATCGTCGGCACCCGCATCGACGGCGCCTTCGACGACACGGTGAACCCGTTCAGCTGGGCGTTCCTGATCGCCGCGGTCGTGTCGGGTCTGCTCGTGCTGTACGCCTGTGGCGGTGGCGATCGCCCCCCTGGCTGAGCACCGGACGCTACGGTGCATCATGGGGAAAGCGCTGCTCTTCGACGTGGGCGACGTGCTGATGAAGTCGAGCTGGGACATGCTCGACGCAGTGGCGCGCGCCACCGGTCGCACCATCACCGGGCGGGGGCCGTTCGAGCCCGACGGTGACCCCGACTGGCAGCGCTACCTGGCCGGGCAGCTCTCGTCGGGCGACTACTGGGAGGCCAAGGCCGAGGGGGCGGGGTACGCCGGCCGCTTCGACATGTGGCGCGACATCTGCCTGCGCCTCGGCGACGAGCAGTTCGATCCGCGCGCGCTCGACCTCGTGCGTGAGGCGCGCGCCGCCGGCGTGCTCGTCGGGATCCTGTCGAACGACCTGGTGGCCATCGGTGGGCGCGAGTGGGTCGACACCCGTCCCGAGCTGAACGGCTACGACGCCTTCGTCGACGCCACCGAGCTCGGCGAGCGCAAGCCGGCGCCCCGGCCGTACCTGGCCGCCGTCGAGCAGTTCGGCCTCGACCCGGGCGACGTCGTCTTCCTGGACGACACCGCGGTGTGCGTGGACGGAGCTCGGGCCGTGGGCATGGTCGGCGTGCACGTCGACCCCACGGACCCGACCGTCGCGTTCGAGCACGCTCGACGGTTGGTGGGGCTGCGGCCGCGCACACCGGCCGAGGCGCTGGTGGCCACCATCGAAGCGGCCTACGCGACACGCGACCTCGAGCGGGTGCTGGCCCTGTTCCACCCGGAAGCCGTCGTGCACCTCAACGGCGTGCGCGTGGCCACCGGGCTCGCCGAGATCCGCCGGCTGCACGTCGAGCAGCTCGGCTTCGGTGGGGCGGGCCGGTCGCAGTACCGCGTGCACAAGACCCTGCGGGCGGCCACGGGCGACACGCTGGCCGTGGAGTGGTGGTCGAGCTACCTCGGCCCCGACGGCGAGATGGTGCACACCCGCGCCGGCGAGTTCTTCGTGGTGCGCTACGGCAAGCTGCTGGAGTGGCACGGGTACCCGCACCGGGTGGACGCATGAACCGCTTCTGCGCACTCGCGGGTTGCACCGTACCGCTGCAGCAGGCGGCCATGGGCCGGGTGGTCACGCCCGAACTGGTCGCCGCGGTGAGCGACGCCGGCGGCCTGGGCATGGTCGCCGTGGGCCGCACGAGCACCGAGGCCATGGTGCGCCAGATCGACGCCGTGCGCGTCCTCACCGACCGGCCGTTCGGCGCCGGGTTCATCGTGCCGTTCCTCGACCCGGCCAACCTGGCCATCGCCGCCGAACGCCTCGGCATCGTCGAGCTGTTCTACGGGTGGCCCGACGCCGCGCTCGTACCCGAGGACGCCGTGGTGGGTTGGCAGGTCGGCACGGTCGACGAGGCTCGCGCCGCCGTCGACGCCGGCTGCCGCTACGTGACCGCCCAGGGCGTGGAGGCCGGAGGCCACGTGCGCGGCACCACGCCCCTGCTGGAGCTGCTACCGGCCGTACGAGCCGCGCTGGCCGACGACATCGTGGTGCTGGCCGGCGGTGGGCTGGGCACGAACGCCGAGGTGCGCGCCGCGCTGGCCGCCGGCGCTGACGGAGTGCGCATCGGCACGCGGCTGCTGGCGGCTGACGAGTGCGACATCCACGACGACTACCTGGCCCTCCTGATCTCGGCGAACCCCGACGATGCCACGTACACCGACGTGTTCGCCGTCGGTTGGCCCGACGCACCGCAACGCGTGCTGCGCTCGGCCATCGACGCCGCGCGGGCGCCGGGGCCCGACCCGGTGGGCCATCTCGGTTCCACGCCACTACCGCGCCGCGGCACCATGCCGCCGAACCGTGGCACCACGGGCCAGATCGAGGCGATGGCGCTCTACGCCGGTCGCTCGGTCGGCGCGGTGACCGCCCGGCAACCGGCGGCGGTCATCATCGCCGAGCTCATGGCGGGCCTCGTCGCCGGGCCGACGACGGAGATGCTGCCGTGACCACCGTCGTCATCACCGCCGCTGACGCCCACGGCCGCGGGTAGGCCGGGGCCGTGGGGGTCAGCGGGTGACGGCGAACGCGCCCGGCGCGCTGTCGAGCCCGGTGCCGTTGTCGGTCACCGTCACGGTCCACACGCCCTGACGCTGGCTGGCGCACTGGAACACGCGCGCCGCCACCCCGTTGGCCGGGGTGATTAGCGTCACCGCCGAGATGGCACCGTTGGGCGCGGTGAAGGCGAACGTGTGCGACTTCGCCGGTGTGAGGCCGGTGGCCGTCAGCGTCACCGTGCCGCGGTTGCGGCTGCTGCAGCTCAGCGGCGCCGACACGAGGGTGGGCGGGACCGGCTGCCCCACGGTGGTCGTGGTGGTCGGCACCACCGTGGTGGCCGGTGTGGTCGTCGGCCCGGGCGAGGTGACCGCGGTGGTCGTGGTGGCGATGAAGGGCACGGTCGGAGCCGGATTGGACGGCGGCACGACCACCACGGTGTTGACGGACAGGGTGGGGGGCACGCCGGTGGTGGTGGGCGCGCTGGGGTCGACCGGCGTGGCCGTGACCTCGCCGGCGGCGGTGTCGGGCACGAGCCCGGGCACGACCTTGCCGAGCGCCGGGGCGACGAGGGCGCGGTCGGCTTCGGGCAGGTCGGTCGTGAGCGCGGCGAACGCGGCCCGCAGGGCCGACTGCTTGGCCGCCGCGTTGACCAGCGTCGTCACCGTGGCACGCGACACGCACGTGGTCGCCAGCGTCTGCATGACGGCGGCGAGCTGGCCGGCGGTTGCCTCGCCGACGGTGCTGGCGGCGGTGTCGGCGCAGCCCGGCTTGTCGAGATCGGTCAGCAGAGCGGTGCGCAGCTCCTCCCGGTCGAGCAGCGCGCCGGCCACATCGATGGCACCGGCGTACAGACCGGCGGTGAAGGCCACGGCGCCGGCGAGGGCGACGTAGTACTGGCTGAACGCCGTGGGTACCAGGGTGGCCCGGGCCACCTGACCCTCCGTGAGGCGGAACTGGATGCGATCGCCGGGCGCCAGCAGGTTGAGCCCTTCGCCGACGGGCACCGACCAGTGCGTGCGGGCGACGGTGACGATGTGATCGGTGAGGCTGCGGCGTCGCGTCGTGCTGGCATCGCTGAGACCGGTGGTGCGCAGGGCGAGCGGCGTGGCGCCGGCGTTGCTCACGCCCAGACCGTCGTTGCCGCTGGCGGTGCCGCCGCACCAACGCAGCACGTCGGCGTTGCCGGTGGCGCGGGTGGCGAAGCGGGTGGCCAGGCTGGAGGTGTCGCCGCACGAGGGCGACGCGTCGGCCGCGCCGACCCCGCCGACGAGGGCGGCCACGGTCTCGGCACCGATGTTGGCGGCGGTGGCCCAGCTCCAGCGCATGGAGCCGAACGTGCCGGCACCCGACGCGTAGATGGTGAGCGAGCCGGCGGCGAGGTCACCGTTGGTCGGTACCCAGGCTCGCGATGCCGTGTCGTACTGCACCGCGATGGCGCCGGTCCTGGTGGCGTCGGTGGCCGGCAGCTGCAGGACGACCGGCTTGGCGATGGCGCCCTTGCTCACCGTCACCTCATAGGTGGACGTGCCCAGCTCCATGGGGCCCTGGCCGCTGCCGGTGGGGGTCGTGCGCTTCACCGACACGGTCGCGTCGGGCGCCACCGCGCCGACGGGCACCAGCACCGTGGTGCCGTCATCGAGGGTGAAGCGCGTGGCGGGTGTGCCGGCGTCGGAGCCGCCGTTGGCGATCCTCTCGTTCAGCACCTCGGGGGCCGACGTGGTCGACGTGCGCCGTTTGACCGTGGCCGCGCCGCCGCCGGAGCATGCCGTCACCGCGATGGCGAGCACCACCGCCACGACAGGCAGCCGTGCTCTGCACCGTTCGGTTGTGAACTGCCGTGAGCGCATGGATCAGCTTCCACGTAGGGCTCGCTTGCCGCGAGCGTGCCCCGCCCGAGGCTCGACAACCGGATGCTATGGGGGAAATCGTCGCTCGTGTCGTCGGTCGGCGCGTCAGGGTCACGCCGTGACGGACGGTGGTTGCCGTCGGTCGCTCGCCGGCGGTACGCGGTGGCCCCACGGCGCCGCCGCTTCCAGCTGGGCGGCGACCCGCACGAGCAGGTCGTCACGGCCGTAGGCGGCCACGAGTTGCACCCCGCGCGGCAGGCCGTCGGCCGGCCACCCGAGCGGCAGCGACACCGCGGGCTGGCCGGTCACGTTGAACGGACGGGTGAAGGCCGAGCCCCGGCCCGACACGTAGGCGCGGGTGTACTCGCCGAGCTCGGTCGGCGGCCCCGCGGTGGTGGGCGTGACGAGCAGGTCGAAGTCGTCCCACCACGGTTGGGCGGCGCTCGACACCGCCTGCAGGCGCTCGATCACGTGCAGCACCGCCGGCGCGCCCATGGCCCGCCCGGCGGCGATCTGGGCCCAGGTGCCCGGCTCCACGTCGGCCTCGTCGAGCGGGCGGCCCAGCCGGGCGGTCCACGCGTCGGCCTCGGCGGCGGCGCTGGCCACGAGCGCGTCGCGGGCCGCCGACCACAGGTCGTCACCCGACAGCGCCGCGGGCGCGCTCTGCTGCACGTGGTGGCCGAGCGACGCCAGGAGCCCGGCCGCGTGGCGCGCCGCGTCGGCGTTGCCGGCGTCGACGTCGGCACCGTTGAAGGCGCGCACCCACAGCCCGACGCGCAGCCGGCCCGGGTCGGCCCCCAGCTCGCCGGCGAGGGGGCCGGGCAGCGTGGGCGCCGGCCACCACGCCGAGGTGGTGGCGAGCACGTCGAGCAGGGCGGCGGTGTCGCGCACCGAGCGGGTCACGACCCCTTCGGAATCCATGCCCACCGGCGGGTCGCCCGCGCTCTTGAGCAGCCGCCCGCGGGTGGGCTTGAAGCCGACGAGCCCGCAGTGGGCGGCGGGGATGCGGATGGAACCCGAGATGTCGGTGGCGTGGGCCGCAGGTACGAACCGGGCCGCCACTGCGGCGGCCGACCCGCCCGACGACCCGCCCGGTGTGCGGGCGAGGTCCCACGGGTTGTGGGTCGGGCCGTGCAGCGCCGGCTCGGTGGTGCCCATGAGCGCCATCTCGGGCACGTTCGTGCGGCCGAGCGGCACGAGGCCGGCCCGGCGGAACGCCAGGCTCACCGGGCTCGACGTGGTCGGCCGGTAGTCGATGGCGGCCAGGGCGCGGCATCCCATCTGGTAGCGCTCGCCCGCCTCGCGGCCCTTGTAGTCCTTCAGCAGGAAGGGTACACCGCGAAGCGCGCCGTCGGGCAGGTCGCGCTCGGCCTCGGCGACCGCCCGCTCGAACTGGCGGTGGATCACCGCGTTGAGGGCGCCGTCGCCCGCTTCGATGCGGGCGATGGCGTCGGCGACCAGCTCACGCGGGTGCACCTCGCCGGCGCGCACCAGTGCGGCGAGCCCGGTGGCGTCGTGCTCGTCGAGGAGACCCATGACCGACCGTTCCTTCAGTTGGGGATGCGCCCGCCGTTGACCAGGATGCTCTGTCCGCTGACGAAGGCGGCGTCGTCGGACAGCAGGTGAGCGATGGTGCCGAACAGGTCGTCGGGTCGCATGACGCGCCCGAGTGGCGTGCGGGTGGGGTCGTAGGAGCCGAGCACGTCGGAGCCCGGCGTGGGCGTGAAGCCGGGGGCGACGCAGTTCACGCGGATGTCGAACCGCCCGAGCTCGTTGGCCAGCGCCCGCGTGAGCGACACGACGGCCCCCTTCGACGCCACGTAGTGCACGAAGCCGTGCGAGCCGGTGAACGCCGTCTCGGAGGCGATGTTCACGATCGAGCCCCCGCGCCCCTTCATCGACGTGGCGGCGGCCTTGGCGCACAGGTACGACCCGCGCACGTTCACCGCGAACATGCGGTCCCATTCGTCGAGCGGGATCTCGTCGTAGGCGCGCCGGCTCACGAGCAGGGCGGCGTTGTTCACGAGGCCGTCGACCGCCCCGGCGTGGGCGAAGAGCGTTTCGACCTGCACAGGGTCGCTCACGTCGCAGGCCACGTCGACGCCGTCGGGGTCGATGTCGGCGGTGATCACCGTGGCACCCCGCTGGCGAAGCAATGCGGTGAGGCCGGCGCCGATGCCGCGGCCGGCGCCGGTGACCACGATGCGCTTGCCGTTGACGGTCACGGCGTGGCGCGCTCGAGGATGGTGACGGTGCCCTTCGTGCCATCGACCTCGATGAGGTCGCCGGTCTTGATGCGCTGGGTGGCCACCGACGTGCCGACCACACACGGGATGCCGTACTCGCGGCTGACGGTCGCCGCGTGGGTGAGCGAGCCCCCGCCGTCGCACACGCAGGCGGCGATGATGGCGAACGCCGGCGTCCAGTTGGGCGAGGTGGCCTCGGTGACGAGGATCTCGCCCTCCTCCAGGTCGAACAGCTCCATGGCTGACAGCATCACGTGGGCCTTGCCCACGACCTTGCCGGCCGAGGCCGGGAACCCGGTGAGGACCGTGGCGTTCACGTCGGACTTGAGGCCCTCGAAGTAGTGGTGGTGCATGCCGAAGATCTCGATGAGGACCGGGTCCTCGATCTTGTCGGGCATGGTGCCCACCACCTTGGGCACGGTGGGCCGCAGGGCCTGGTAGCCGTCGTAGTACTCGTGGCGGGCCTCGGCCAGCGGCTCGAGGTCCTTCCAGGTGGCGTTGCCGTGCCCGAGGTCGCGGATCTCGGGGTGGAACAGGAAGAGGGCGTCGTCGTACCTGTTCACGTCGAGAGCCTCGCCGAGGGCGAGCGCCCCACGGCGCACCGGGATCGAAGCCCGCAGGTCGATGTAGTAGTTGTGGTCCTCGTTCCACCACGCGAAGTTGGCGACCTGGTTGATGGCGAGCAGCTGGTTGAACTGTTCGAGCGTCCCGCCGCTCAGCTTGCTGCGGGCGGCGTCGATGGCTTCTTCGCGCTCCTTGTGCGAGGCCTCGAGCGCCTTGTCGAAGTCGTGGGCCTCGTCCATCTTGATGAAGTTCCGGATCTGGCCGAGGGGTGACGCCTGGTTCTCGATCCAGGCCGGGATGTTCACGTCGGCGATGCCTTCGGTGCGCCAGCCGTACACCTGCAGGAAGTCGTCGAACTTGGTGAGCCACACCGACGCGTTGCCGCCGACCTTGGCCAGCGCGCCGCGGATGGCGTCGGGCTCGTGCTCGAAGTGCGCGGCCATGTCGAGACGCTTCGCCTCGGCCACCAGACCCCACATGGCGCGGTCGGTCTCCATGATCTTGGAGTCGCGCCCCTGGAGCATCTTGGCGATGTCGCCAGGGTCGATGCCGTTCCCGGCGCACAGCCCGTACAGCTGCAGGTAGATGGCCAGCAGCGGGTACATGATCTCGAAGTGGATCTCCCACGCCCGCTTCTGGAACGTGGTGGCGTCCTCCACGTACTGGGCGATCTCGGCGATCGACTTCCCGCCGAAGTCGTAGCTCTCGAAGTAGGTGAGCGAGTGATCGAGCTCGATCTTGCGCTCCGACCAGATCTCCTCGAACGCGCCCAGGAACCTGGGCATGTTGCGCTCGATGCGGAAGGCGCGTTGGCCGATGTCCCACTGCGAGGTCACCGGCACCTCGCCCTCGTACAGGAAGGGCCCACCCATGCGCTGCACCAGACCGCCCGCCGGGGGCAGCGGTAGCTGGTGGGCGGCGAGCTGGGTCGACCACGCCGCACCGGTCACCAGCGTCATGCCGAGCGGCGAGAAGCCGCGCGGCCAGTGGAAGTCGACGAACCAGAAGCGGCTCTCGTCCTCCTTGGTGAACGGGCCCGACTTCATGCGGACCCACGAGTCCTCGAGGTGCTCGAGCTTCCAGCCCGGGTACCAGCCGTCCAGGAACATGTCGACAGGCACGATCTCGGTCATGGCTTCCCCCGAAGAAGTGATGGTGACGAACCGTGGCGAACGGGCGCCCCGGCAGCCGCCGGGTGGGGATCGTACATCCCGGTCACCGGGCGGTCGTTCGCCATCGAACGGCTTCTCCGCGGCTACGGTCGGTGGTGATCATCGAGGTCGACACGAGGGGGACGAGATGACCGAGTTGTGGCAGCGCGGGGCGGGGGAGCTCGCCGGCATGATCGCCCGCCGGGAGACGACGTCGACCGACGTGGTGGAGGCGCACCTGGCCCGCATCGACGCCGTGAACCCGGCGCTCAACGCCGTCACCTTGGTGCTGGCCGACAGTGCCCGGGCCGCGGCGGCCGAGGCCGACCGCGCGGTCGCCGCCGGGTTGTCGCTCGGGCCGCTGCACGGCGTGCCGTGCACGGTGAAGCAGAACATCGACCTCGTCGGCACGTCCACCAACTGGGGGCTGCCGGCGCTGGCCGAGGCCGTGCCGCCGATCGACTCGCCGGTGGTCGAGCGCATGAGAGCGGCCGGTGCCATCCCGATCGCCCGCACGAACTGCCCCGACATGGCCCTGCGGGTGCACACCGACTCGTCGCTCTACGGGCTCACGCGCAACCCGTGGGACCCCACGCGCACGGCCGGCGGGTCGTCGGGCGGCGAGGGCTCGGCGCTGGCCGCCGGCATGAGCCCCATCGGGCTCGGCAACGACATCGGTGGTTCGCTGCGCAACCCGGCCACGTGCAACGGCATCGCCTCCATCAAGCCGTCGGCCGGCCGCGTGCCGCTGTGCACGATCTTCCCGGCCATCGATGGCCCGGCGTCGTTCCAACTGATGCCGGTGGAAGGACCGATGGCCCGCCGCGTGGCCGACGTGCGCCTCGGCCTGTCGGTCCTGGAGGGGCGCCACCCGCGCGACCCGTACTCGGTGCCGTCGCCGCCCCCGTCGCCGGTCGACCCGTCGCGGCCGTTGCGTGTCGCGCTCCTCGCCGATCCGCCCGGCGGCAGCACCGATCGGCGCGTCGCCGACCGCGTTCGCGCCGCCGCTGACGCGCTGGCCGCCGCCGGCTACGAGGTCACCACCGACGGCCCGCCCCGGTTCGAGGAGGTCGTGCAGACGTGGCTGTCGTTCATCAACGAGGACATCCGGTTGCTCGCGCCCGTCATCGGTCCGATCATGGGCGCGGACGGCAACCGCTTCCTTGGCTACCTGCTCGACGCGCGGGCGCCGCTCGACCTGGCCGGCTACCAGCAGGTGCTGATGACGCGGCAGTCGCTCATCCGTGACTGGCAGCAGTGGTTCGTGGGCACCGACCTGGTGCTCACGCCCACGTGGGCCCAGCTGCCCTTCACCCACGGCTGGGACGCCGAGTCGCTCGACCACGCCAACGCGACCATCGAGATGATGCGCTGCGTCACCGTGGCCAACCTGCTCGGCCTGCCGTCGGCCTGCGTTCCCGCCGGGCTGGTCGAGGGCGTACCCGTGGGCGTGATGCTCACCGGCGACCGCTTCGCCGACGACAAGTGCCTCGACGCGGCCGAGGTGGTCGAGGCCGTGCTCGGCCTCCCGACACCGATCGATCCGGTCACCGCGTGAGCCTGCTCGACACGGCCATCGCCGCGGCGCGCGCCGGCGGGGCCAAGCTGCTCGAAGGGCTGGAGCGGCCGATGGGGGTGACGATGAAGTCGTCGCGCTCGAGCATCGTCACGTGGGCCGACGAGGCGGCCCAGACCGCCATCGTGGAGCTGCTGCTGGGGGCCCACCCCGACCACGCCGTGCTCGGAGAGGAGGGCGATGCCGGCGATGGGCACGGGCCGTTCACGTGGATCGTCGACCCGCTCGACGGCACCACGAACTACGCACGCGGCCTGTCGCCGTGGGGCGTGTCGATCGCCGTGCGCGAGACGAACGGGCCGCTGGTGGCCGGGGTGGTGCTCGACGTGTCGCGCGGCGAGCTGTTCGCCGCCGAGGTGGGCGGCGGCACCGTGCTGCACGTGAGCGACACCACCGCCGTGGGCCGTGCCGTGGTGGCCACCGGTCTCCAGAACGACGACCCGGCGATCATCCACGAGTACGTGCAGCGCGTGGAGCAGCTGCACCTGCACGGCCGCGGTGCGCGCAGCATCGGCTGCCCGGCGGTAGCGCTGGCCTACGTGGCCGCCGGCCGGCTCGACGCTTTCGTGGAGAAGGACGCCACCTACGCATGGGACGTGGCTGCCGGCGCGGTGCTCATCGGCGAGGCCGGTGGACGCATCACCGACTTCGACGGCGGCCCGGTGAACCTCGGCCGCGGCCTCGCCAACGTCGTCGCGTCGAACGGCGCCATCCACGACGACCTCCTCGACATCGTCAACCTGCGCCGGTCCTGAGCGGCGTGTCGCGGCGCCCGTCAGCGCACGCCGTACACGGCCGACTCGAAGGCGCGGAACCCGTCGATGGCGCTCGGGTGGAAGAACGGCAGCACCTGGGTGGCCCACACGCCGCAGATGCGGTTCGTCGGGTCGATCCAGTAGTAGCTGTTGGCCAGGCCGGCCCACGACAGGCTGCCGGCCGGGCGTCCCTGCGGCGTGGTCTCGGTGTTGATGAGGAACGTGAGCCCCCACTTGCACGGCTGATCCGGGTAGAAGTCGGCGTCGCCGGTCAGTGCCGGGTTGGCGGTCACCAGCGGCTCCACATCGACGGCGCCGATGCTGTTGCGCGCCATCTCGGCGACCGTGTCGGCCTGCAACACGCGCACGCCGCCGAGCTCGCCACCGTTCAGGATGGCGTTGGTGAAGCGCAGGTAGTCGCCCACCGTCGAGTGCAGGCCGCCACCGCCCATCTCGAACTCGGGGGCGTCGGGCGGCGGAAGTACGAAGGGGACCATGCCGTCGGGCGTGGGTACGTGCATGCCGGCGTGGCGCTCGAGCATGGACGCGGTGGGCGTGAACGCGGTGTCGGTCATGCCGAGGGGACCGAACAGGTTGGCGGTGCAGAACTCGCCGAGCGTGGTGCCGCTGACCGCCTCGACCATGAGCCCGGCCCAGTCGATGCCGGTGCCGTACTCCCAGCGGGTGCCCGGTTCGAACGTGAGGGGGACGCGCAGCGCCGCCTTCTGCAACGAGAACAGGCTCGGCGTACCGGTCGCCGCGATGTAGCGGCCGAGCGCCGCGTTCCACAGCTCGCCGTAGACGAAGCCGGACGTGTGGGTGAGCAGGTGGCGCAGGGTCACCGGTGTGCGGGCCGGGCGCAGCTGCGGCGTGCCGTCGTCGGCGAAGCCCTCCAGCACCTGCAGGTCGCCCAGGTCGGGCAGCACCGCGGCGGCGGGGCCGTCGAGCGAGAGCAGACCGCGCTCCACGCACTGCATGGCCGCGGCGCCGGTGATCGCCTTGGTCATCGAGTAGATGGCGAGCACCGAATCAGGGGTCATGGGTGCCGGCTCGCCGGCGGTGCGCACCCCGCGTCCCTCGGCGAAGACGGTCTCACCATCCACCGAGACGGTGGCGACGACGCCGGCCAGGCCGGCACCGATGGCGGCGTCGAGTGCCGCGGCGAGGCGGTCGGTGTCGATGTGCAGCGTGGGCATGGAGCTACCTCTTCATGACATGGGTGGCGAACAGGTCGATCGAGCGCATGACCTCGGCGTGGGTGATGTCACCCAACGTGAACTTCCCGATGAACAGGTCGGTGCCGGCGCCCTCTTCGAACGCGGCCAGCCGCTCGGCCACGGTCGATGGGGACCCGGCCACGAGCACCCCGAGTTGCAGCGCCAGGTCGACCTTGCCGCCCAACGTCGGGTCGTTCGGTGGCACCAGGTTCCACTTGCGGAACAGCGGGGTCAGGTGCTCGGTGAACACCGGCCACGCCCGGCGGGCGATGGCCTCGGCCTCGGCGTCGGTGGGCGCCACGATGATGTTGTTGATGCCACCGATGTCGCCGCCGGCCCAACCGGCGGCGCGGCACGCGGCCCGGTACTTGGCGACCTGTTCGGCCACCATCGGCACCGGGCCGCCCACGATGGTGCTCATGCCGTCGCGCGCCGCGTGCTGGAAGTTGCCCGGGTGCCACAGCGGCGGCATGGGCTGCTGCAGCGGCCGCATCATGATGGGCACGTCGGTGAAGTGGTACGTGTCGCCCTGGAAGTTGAGGACGTCGTGGGTGAGGGCAGCCTTGAGCACGGCCAGGCCTTCGTCGTAGTTCTCGACCATGCGCGTGCTGTCGAGGCCCCACAGCTCGTGTTCGGGCAGGCTGATGCCCCGGCCCACGCCCAGGTCGAAGCGGCCGTCGAGCAGGTGGTCGAGCGAGCAGATCTCCTCGGCCAGGCGCAGCGGGTGGTGGAACGGCAGCAGGTACACCAACGCGCCCATGCGGATGCGCGTGGTGCACTGCGACGCCGCCGCGAACAGCAGCCCGATCTGCGGGATGGCGTCGAGCGGGATCATGTGGTGCTCGGACTTGAAGTAGTGGTCGAAGCCGGCGTGGTCGAGGGCGCAGATCATCTCGAGCCGCTCCTTGTAGAGCTGCCCGAGCGGCTGGCCCGTGATCTCGATCTGGTCGAAGATGCCGTAGCGCATGGCGGTTTCCCCCGTCGACGACACCCGCCCCACCGGGTCTGCGCCCGACGCTAGCGGTTCGACGGGTGACCCGGCGCCGGCTACTTGCCCTTGGCGGCGCGCCAGGCCTCGAACTCGGCGCGGCGGTCCTTGCCGATGGAGGGGAAGATGCCATCGAGGTTGTCGCCGGCACCCACGCGCTCGAAGGCGAACATGTCGCCGATCTCCTGCTCGTAGGCGTCGCGTGCGACCTCGTCCACGAGGGCGATCGGGATGACCATGGCGCCGTCGTCGTCGCCCACGATCACGTCGCCCGGCTCCACGAACACGCCGGCGCACGTGACCGGCCGGTCGATCTCGAAGGGCATGTGGCGGCGGCCGAGCGTGGCGGCGTGGGCGGCCTGGCGGTACACGCCGAAGTCGGGCAGGCCGCACACGGCGGCGTCGTCGCGGACGCAGCCGTCGGTGACCACCCCGACCGCGCCGCGCACGCGGGCCCGGTTGGCGAGGATGTCGCCGATGGTGCCCGCGCCCGGATCCATGCGGCACTCGATCACGAGCACCTCGCCGGGGTTCACCGACTCGATGGCCTGCCGCTGGGCGTTGTTGCCGCCCTGGTACTTGCCCACCAGGTCCTCGCGCAGCGCGACGTAGCGCAGCGTCTTGGCCATGCCGATCATCTTGTGCCCGCGGGTACCCGACGAGAGGCCCGTGAAGAACATGCTCGGGAAGCCCCGGCGCTGCAGCTGGGCCATGAGCGTTGCGGTGGCGGTCTCCTGCAGGAGGGCCTTGGTCTCTTCCGACAGTCCGCTCATCAGCGGTTCACCCCCATACCGTCGGCACCGACGGTTAGCCGTTGTTCGTCCGAACGCCGCTCGCGCAGCTTCACGATCTTGCCAGACAGGTCGAGCACGCGACTGGCTTCCTGGTACCAGCGGGCCACGACCGGGTTGCCCCAGAAGTCGCGCCGCCTCGGGTCGTTGACGTTCCACCGCAGGGTCTCGTGATCGGGATCGCCCGTGTAGTAGTCGGTCGTGTAGATCTCCACCCGATGCCCGTCGGGGTCGCGCAGGTAGAGGTAGAAGGCGTTCGACACGCCGTGGCGGCCGGGGCCGCGCTCGATGGCGTCGTACTCGCCGGTGCTGCCCAGCACGTCGCACAGGGCGAGGATGTGGTGCGACTCGGGCACGGCGAAGGCGAGGTGGTGCAGGCACGGCGACGAACCCTGGGTGAAGGCCACGTCGTGCACGGTCTGCTTGCGGAACATCCATGCGGCGAACAGCGTGCCGTCATCGTCCTCGATGGTCTCCGACAGACCGAAGCCGAGTGCCGAGTACCACTCGTAGGAGCCCTTCACGTCGTCGGTGACGAGATTGATGTGGTCGAGGCGGTTGATGTTCGCTCCGCGGCGCAGGTCGTAGCGCTGGTGCAGCCGCTCGACGCGATCCATGTGGTGGAAGTACTCGACGACGAAGCCGAACGGGTCCTGCACCCGCACCGCTTCGCCCACGCCGGTGCTGGCGGGCACGCGCTGCACGGGGCAATCCCGCTCACGGTGGAACGCCTCGGCCCGGTCCAGGTCGGCCGGGGTGCGCACGCGCAGCCCGAACCGGGCGCACGCCGGGGTGACGCCCTGGCGCAGCACGAGGCTGTGGTGCACGAACTCCTCGTAGCCGCGCAGGTACAGCACGCCCGGCTCCTCGGCGCTCACGTGGAAGCCGAGACGTTCGACGTAGAAGTGACGGCTGGCCTCGAGGTCGGTGACGGTCAGTTCGGCGCAGGCGGCCCGGACGATGTCGGGGACGTCGGTGGTGCTCATGGCGGGCTCGTGGCCCGTCAGCTCGTCGCGCTCTGGAACCGGGCGTAGTCGGTGTCGTCGGTGAGGGCGTCGGCGCCGTCGACCGGCTTCGGGTCGAAGTAGTTGAGGGCAGCGTTGACGTCGCCCTCCCACACCTCGCGGGGCAGGTCGTAGAGGACCTCGATGCCGTTGCCGTCGGGATCGGCGATGTAGGCGCTGTGGGTCATGCCGTGGTTGCCGCGGACGAGGAACTCGACGCCCTGACCCTTCATCCACTCGAGCTGGCTGAGCCACGCGTCGCGGCTGGGGTAGCACATGGCGATGTGGTCGATGCCGGGGGTCTTGCCCACGATCATCTGCCACGGGGCCTCCACGGGCGGGGCGGCGGCCAGGTCCGTCAGCTGGCAGAGCGCGAGCTCGTGGTGGTGGTCGGGGGCGCCCCGGTAGAAGCGCATGTCGAACGGGAACTTCTCAGGGTCGAGCGCACCGCACTGCTCGAAGCCGAGGATCTCGGTGTAGAAGCGGTGCGACGCCGCGATGTCGCGCACCCGCAGCACGAGGTGCTGTACGGCGACGCCTGCGGATGCCCGGACCGGTCCATCAGCCATGGTGTTCCCCTTTTGATCGTGCCCCCGGCGCAACGCCACAGGTGCCCCGAGAGCGATCATATCGATCCAAACGGTTGCGCGGCAGTCGACCGTTCCGCCCCGTGCAACGGACATGCCGGCGATCATGTGATGTCGCGCGATACTGACCCGGAGCTGGAACGAAAGAGGGGGAGATGGCCAAAGAGGGCGCACTCGACGATCTGCTAACCGAGGTCATCGCACGGTACGACGGCTCACCCAGCCCGCGTCTGCGCGAGGTGACGGTGGCCGCCATCAAGCACCTGCACCTCTTCGCGCGCGAGGTGAACCTGACCCGCGACGAGTGGTCGATCGGCATCAAGTTCCTCACCGCCGTCGGGCAGAAGTGTGACGACGTCCGCCAGGAGTTCATCCTCATGTCCGACACCATGGGCGTGTCGACGCTGGTGGAGATGCTGGCCTACGACGCCAGCGCGGCCGAGCTCACCGACAACACGGTGCTCGGTCCGTTCTACATCCCGGACTCGCCCGAGCGGGGCCGGGGCGAGACGATGCTGGTAGACCCCGACGACGGCGACCGGGTGGTCGTGCGCGGCAAGGTCACCGACGTGCAGGGCAACCCGCTGGAAGGTGTCGTCCTCGACTGCTGGCAGAACGCCACCAACCGCTTCTACGCCTGCCAGCAGCCGGGCATCCAGATGCCAGAGAACCTGCGTGGCATCTACCGCACCGCGGCCGACGGCACCTACGAGATCCGCACGATCCGCCCCGTGCCGTACCCCATCCCTGACGACGGTCCCGCCGGCGACCTGCTGAAGAAGAACAACCGGAACTGGTGGCGCCCCGGCCACCTGCACGCGTGGATCCGCCAGCCGGGCTACAAGGACCTCATCACCCACGTGTTCGACGTGGAGAGCGAGTTCCTGGACAACGACGCTGTGTTCGGTGTGCAGCAGAGCTTGATCCGCGAGTTCACCAAGGACGCCAGTGGCGAGCTGGCCACCACGTTCGACGTGGTGCTCGACCGCTCCTGAAACCGGTCAGGACCCTCCGGTGGCCTTGCGGGCGGTGCTCAGATCGGCGCGGATGCCGGTCATGACGCTGCCGAGGTCGAAGCCCACGGTGATCATGCGGAAGCCGGCGGCGTGGCGCTTGGCCGCGAGGGCTGCATCGGCGTGGACGCCCGGGATGACACCATGGCGCACGCACGCCTCGTGCACGCGCATGATGGCGGCGTTCCACTCGACGTCGTCCTGGTCGGTGCGGGGTTCCAGGCCGTAGGTGATCGACAGGTCGGCCGGACCGATGTAGACGGCGTCGATGCCGGGCACGGCCAGGATCTCGTCGATGTTGTCGACGGCCTGGCGCGTCTCGATCATGGGGATGCACAGCACGTTGCTGTTGGCCGACCCGAAGTAGCCCTCGCGACCCGAGCGGGCCGACACGCCCACGGGGCCCATGCTGCGGGCGCCGGCGGGGGCGTAGCGGCAGGCGGCCACGGCGGCGGCGGCCTCGGCCGCGGTGTTCACCATGGGGATGATCACGCCGTAGGCGCCGGCGTCGAGCACCCGGCCGATCATGGCCGGCTCGTTCCACGGCACCCGCACGATCGGCGTGGTGGGCGTGCGGGCCATGGCGTACAACATGGTGACGGTCTGCTCGTAGTCCATGAGGCCGTGCTGCATGTCGATGCAGACGTAGTCGTAGCCGCCCAGGGCGGCGGCCTCGGCGACCAGTGGTTCGCGCAGGAACAGCCACGCCCCCAGTGCGGTCCCGCCGTTGTCCCACTTGTCGCGCATGCTCGTCGTCATGGGCACGGACGCTACCGACGGCCGCCTGTGCCACCCAAAGCGACGCTCAGCGCTTGCGGGGCTTGCGCCCGGTGGCGGGCCGGGGCCGACCCGCCAACACCTCCAGCACGGCGACGAAGTGCTGGACGAGCACGGGGTCGATGCCGGCCAGCCAGGCCCGCTCGCGCTGGTGCTGGGCGCGAAACGCCTTGGCCGCGACATCGAGGCCGGCCGGGGTGAGCCGCACCTCGACCAGGCGTTGGTCGTGCTCGAGCCGGTGCCGGGACACGTAGCCCTTGCGCTCCAGCGTGTTCAGCACGCTCGACACGGTGGGCGGCGTGGTGAACACCAGTCGGGCCAGCTCGCGCGTCTGCAACGGTCCCGCGGTCCACAGGCAGAAGAGGATGCGGAACCCGGGCCACGTGATGCCCGCCGGCCGGTGCACGGTGGACTCGAAATCGGCGGCCAGGCGGGCGCTCACGCGGGCCAGGCCCATCATGGCCCGGAAGATGTCGACGTCGGCGTCGGGCGTGTCGGTCACGTGCTCGAGCGCGAGCTTCTCGAACTCCTCGGCGCTGATGACCGTCGGGAGTTCGTCGTCCGCCATCGGCGTGAAGACTACCGACCGGGCCACGCGCCGCCCGCACCGACCGGCTGGACGCTCAGATCAGCTCGGCGACGGCGTCGGCCAACTGGCGCAGGGTGCGCACCTCGTACACGGCGTGGAGGTACGGCCGATAGTCGGCCAGGCGGCTGTCGGTCGTGTTCCACAGCTCGCTCGGCTCGGGGTTGAACCACAGCACCCGCTTGGCCCGCGCCGCGATCTCGGCCAACGCGGCCTCGCCCGACGGCCGGTGATTGGTGCGGGCGTCGCCGGCGATGATCACCGTGGTCGAGGGGCGAACCACCGCGAGGTGCTCGTCGATGAACTGGCGCAGGACACGGGCGTAGTCGCTGTGGCCGTCGGCGACCACGACGCCGGGCCGGCTCACGAGGAAGCGGGGGTCGACGGCGTGATCCGACGTCGCCAGCAGGTCGGTCACCTCGGCGATGCCGTCGACGAACACGAACGAGCGCAGGCGGGCCAGTTCGTCGTGCAGCGCGGTGAGCAGCTGCAGCGTGAAGTTGGCGAACTCGGCGACCGAGCCCGAGATGTCGCACAGGACGACCACGTCGGGCTTGGACGCCCGCCGGTCACGCAACGCAGGGTCGAGGGGCACACCGCCGTGCTGCAGGGATCGGCGCACCGTGCGACGCACGTCGAGCTTGCCGCGCGCCCGCAGGCGCCGCCGCTGGGCCATGCGGGCGGCGAGCTTGCGGGCCAAGGGGCGCACCGCGTCGCGCAGGGCGCGCAGTTCGGTGGTGGAGGCCCGCAGCACCTCCATCTCGTCGATGCGGGTGGACCGTACGATGGCGACCGGATCGCCGAGCTCGGTCAACCGGTTGCGGATCTCCTCGGCGATGAGGCGACGGAACTCCTCGATGAGGGCGTCCTGTTCTCGCCGCGCCAACCGGGCGGCGAAGGTGTCGGTGTGGTCGGCCTCGGTGCGCAGCCGGCGGGCGGCGTCGGAGAGCAGCCGTGACAGGTCGGCGGCCCGCATGACGCGCGACAGGTGGTAGCGCTCGGTGGCGGGCCCCTCGCCCATGCCGGCGTGCCGGTCGACGAGGCCCGACGCGAGCAGGCGCAGCAGGTCGAGGTCTCCGGCGCGCAGTGCGGCGAGCAGCCGGGCCAGCAGCTCGGCCGACGGGTCGGTCGGTGCCGCGTCGTCGTCGTCGCCGCTGGCGCCCCGCCCGGGTGCGCCGCGGTCGCGGTCGTGTCCCTCGCCCGGCGCGGCGTCGGCGCCCGGTGCCGCGGTGCCGGGGCGCGTGAGCGGGAAGTAGCGGTCGAAGAGGAGGTCGAACGTGCCCAGGTCGTCGCGCTGCTTCACGAGGGTGGCTCGCAGCCCGGCCCGCAGCGAGGCCCGATCGGCCAGGTCGAGCGCGCCCAGCGCGAGGGCGGCGTCGACGGTCTCGGCGAGGGCGGCGGGTACGCCGGCGGCCTTCAACCCGTGGGTCAGCAGGACGAGTCGGTCGAGCACATCGCCGGTCGTCTCCTGCCCCGCTCCCACGGCTGGTGATCATCGCAGGAAGGATGTCGTCGTGCCGGTCCCTCAGCGCTTGACACCCACCAAGGGCGTTCTTACGCTCTGTTCGGAAGTCGTACACTCGTTCGCATTGCGAACACGCGCAGCGAACAAGGCCGAGGGGGTCGCGTGGAGTACCAGACCGTGTTCGGGTCGCTGGACAGCTACGTCAAGGGCGGCATCGAGATCGTCGACGACGATCCCAAGCACTACGTCTTCTCCAACGTGTTCGAGGTGGCCAGCACCGCGAAGCCGTACCAGAAGATCGCCGTGGGCAAGAACCAGGAGTACGTGCTCGAGGCCATTCGCGCCGAGGGCACCAGCGAGTGGCGCACCTGTGCCCACGACGAGTTCCCGTTGGTCATGGACGGCACCGTCGTCGTCCACCTCGTGAAGCTCGACACGCCCGCCGTGCCGGCCGACAAAGGTGGCTCGATCGCCCTCGGCGGCGAGCCCGTCGGCCAGAAGATGGGCCGAATCACGCTCGAACGCGGCCACATGTGCCTGTTGCCCGCCAACGCCGCCTACCAGTTCGTGGCCGACAGCCCGTCGGTCATCCTGCTCCAGACCATCCAGGGCGACGACACCGTCGAAGCCTGGAACGACATCTGCCTGAAGTGAGGACTCCATGACCGACATCGTCTCCGTCAACAGCACCGGCCCCAACGCCGAGGGCTTCCGCACCTTCCACCTCGGCGGCTTCAGCTTCAGCCGTGACGAGTTCTTCGTCTACGTCTCGTGGCCCACCGGCAGCCACACCCTGTCGGTCGACGTGTTCCTGCGCGCCCTCCAGCGCGACGTGGCGTGGGACTTCTTCTACGGCACCGTGAACTTCGACGCGGTCATCGCCACCGTGAACCACTACGGCAACGTCGACATGTGCGCCGGCCGGTTCAACGACGCCTACCGCAAGGCCGAGTTGGACCACGTCGAGAACTTCGAGTCACCCGTCATCCTCGGGACGTTCAAGGCCATGCTCGACGACTGGACGTCGGCGTCGTTCGACCCGTTCGCCAGCCCGGCCGAGACCGGCAACCCGTTCGGCGTGAAGTCGGGCAGCAACACCGGCGCCGTCACCCGCCGTCGGGTGCAGGCCGACCGCATGGTCGGCGTGCCCGGCGACGAGGCCATCCGCACCGACGCCACGCACCCGATCAACCGCATGTTCGCCGACGTGCCCCAGGACGAGCCCGTCGTCGAGGCCGAGCCCGGCTTCGAGAGCGAGGTCGCCGCCTTCAACCTGTACGCCTACCTGAGCCGCTCCGACGTCACGTGGAACCCGTCGGTGGTCTCGCAGTGCAAGGCCAGCCTGTACTGCCCCACGACCGAGGAGTACATCCTCCCCGTCATCCACGGCAACGATCGCGTGGAGTGGTTCCTGCAGCTGTCGGACCACATCGTGTGGGACGTGCAGAACCGTGACACGGGCGCCAAGCGGGCCACCGTCACCATGCGCGCCGGCGACGTGGCGGCCATGCCGGCCGACATCCGCCACCAGGGCTACTCGCCCAAGCGCTCCATGCTGCTGGTGTGGGAGAACGCGTCGCCCGAGCTGCCCGAGCTGATCCGCACGGGCAAGGCGCCCACCGTCCCCGTCCAGTTCTGACGCGGCCGCCGGCCGTGGAGTTCGTCTACGAGGCGCTGCCCGGTCGGGTGGTGCTGGCCTCCGGAGCGCTCGACCGCGTCGCCGACGAGGTGGCGCGCCTCGGCGCATCACGCGCGTTCCTCATCGTCGACCGGGCCGCGGCGTCCTTCGGTGACCGCGTCGCCGCCGCGTTGGGCGAGCACCTCGCGCTGCGGTGGAACGAGGCGGTGCAGCACGTGCCCGTCGAGCTGGCCGAGCGGGCGCTGGCCGCGGCCCAGGGGGTGCGACCCGACGTGCTCGTGAGCGTGGGTGGCGGCTCGTCCACCGGGTTGGCCAAGATCCTGGCCCTCGATCTGAAGCTGCCGATCGTCGCCGTGCCCACCACGTACGCCGGCAGCGAGATGACGCCGATCTACGGCTCCACCGGCGACCGCCACAAGCGCACCGGTCGCAGCCCGGACGTGCTGCCGCGCGTGGTGGTCTACGACCCCACGCTCACGGTCGGTCTGCCGCCCGGCGTCACCGGGCCGTCGGCCTTCAACGCCATCGCCCACTGCGTGGAAGCGCTGTGGATGCCCGAGGCGAACCCGATCACCAGCGCCATGGCCATCGAGGGCGTGCGGGCGATCGCCGCGGCGCTGCCCACCGTCGTCGGTGCACCCGACGACCTCGACGCCCGGGGCGCACTGCAGTACGGGGCCTGCCTGGCCGGCACCGCGCTGGCCCAGACCGGCACGGGCCTGCACCACAAGGTGTGCCACGTCCTGGGCGGCACCTTCAACCTGGTGCACGCCGACACCCATTCGGTGATCCTGCCCCACGCCCTCGCCCTGAACGCGTCGGCGATCCGCCATGACCTGCCCCGTCTGGCCGCCGCGCTGGGCGTGGCCGCCGATGATGCCGCCGGCGGTGTGTGGGACCTGGCCCGGGCGTCGCACGTGCCGACGTCGCTGGCCGACCTGGGCCTGCGCGAGACCGACCTGGCCGAGGCGGCGGCCCGTTGTGCGGCCGAGATCACCGCCAACCCGGTGCCGGTCGACGAGGCCGTGTTCGCCGGCCTGCTCGGGCGGGCGTTCCGGGGCGAACGGCCCTCGTCGGCCTGACCGCAGGATCTGCGAGGATCACCGCCATGAGTGATCCCTCGTGTGACGTCGCCATCGTCGGCTACGGACCGGTCGGCAGCACGCTCGCCATCCTGCTGGCCCAGCAGGGCCACCGCGTGGCCGTGCTCGAGCGTTTCCCCACGCCGTACCCTCTGGCGCGCGCCGTGCACTTCGACGGTGAGATCGCCCGCATCTTCCAGCGCTGCGGTGTCGGCCCCGAGCTGCCGGCCATCACCGAGTCGTCGGGCGTGTACGAGTGGCGCAACGCCGCCGGTGTGAGCCTGCTGCGCTTCGCCGACAGCGGGCCGGGCGACATGGGGTGGCCGGGCGGCAACATGTTCCACCAGCCCGACCTGGAGCGCGTGCTCGAAGCCCGCGGCCGCACCCTGCCGGCGCTCACCATCACGCGTGGCTTCGAGGTCAGCGAGCTCGTGCCCGGCGATGGTGTCGTCACCATCCACGGCACGGGTCCCGACGGCGGGCCGCAGCCGTCGCTCACCGCCCGCTACGTGGTCGGGTGCGACGGTGCCAACTCGACGGTGCGGCGCCTGACCGACCCGCCCGTCACCGACCTCGGCTTCTTCTATGACTGGCTCATCTGCGACGTCGTGCTGCACGCGGACCGCGTGTACGACCCGATGAACCTGCAGGTGTGCGACCCGCTCCGGCCCACCACGGCCGTGTCGGGCGGGCCCCGGCGGCGCCGGTGGGAGTTCATGCGGCTGCCCGACGAGTCGGTCGACGAGCTCAACACCAGCGGCCGGGCGTGGGAGCTGTTGGCGCCGTGGGACGTGCACCCGGGCAACGCAGTGCTCGAACGCCACACCGTGTACACGTTCCAGGCCCGCTGGATCGACCGTTGGCGCACCGACCGCGTCCTGCTGGCCGGCGACGCCGCCCACCAGATGCCCCCGTTCGCCGGGCAGGGCATGTGCAGCGGTGTGCGTGATGCGGCGAACCTGGCGTGGCGGCTCGCCCTCGTGCTCGACGGGCAGGCCCCCGAGGTGCTGCTCGACGACTACGCACGCGAGCGCATGCCCCACGTACGGGCCACCATCGAGCTGTCGATGGAGCTCGGCGGTGTGATCTGCGTGCCCGATCCGGTGGCGGCCGCGGCGCGCGACGAGGCGATGAGCGCGGCGCTGGCGGTCACCGGCACCACACCCATGCGCCCCGGGCCGGTCGTGCGCGACGGCACGCTCCGCACGGGCGACTCCAACGCCGGCCACCTGATGGTGCAGGGCCGTGTCGCCCTCGGCGGCGCCACCGGCTGGTTCGACGACGTGGCCGGTACGGGCTGGCTCGTCGTGGCTGACGGCGACGTGGTGCTCGACCGCGCCGAGGCGGCCTGGTTCGCCACCATCGGCGGGCGGGTCGTCGTGGTCGGCCCCTCGGCCGACGTGGACGCCACCTACGCCCGTTGGTTCGCCGACCACGGCTGCGCCGCCGTGCTCGTACGGCCCGACGTCAAGATCTTCGGCTCCGCCGTCGACGCGTCCGGCGCCAGCGCGCTGGTGACGGCGCTGCGCACCGCCCTCGCGTCGGGCTGAGCGATCTCAGGCGAAGCGGGGGAACAGCGCCAAGGCGTTCGCGGTCAGGGTCGCCACGCGGCCGTCGTCGAGCGCCCGGCGCAGGCCGGCCACCGCGGGCTCGGGCGTGAACGGCCAGTCGCTGCCGTACAGCACGCGCGCCGGGTCGGCCACCAGATCGAGGGCGTCCATCGTGGCGAGCGCGCCGTCGAGCGACCACGACGGGATCGCCGGCATGCCGTCGGGGTGCTCGATGCCGGCGGCCAGCAGGGCTTCCCGGTAGCGCGGCGGCAGGTAGTGGGCGTGGACGTCGATCATCACCGTCTCCCCGGGTGATGTCACCGGTCGATCACCCGTGGCAGAGTTTGGCCCATGGCACGCGTCACGCTGACCTTCGACAACGGCCCGACTCCGGGGGTGACCGAGCGCGTGCTCGACATCCTCGCGGCGGCGGGTGTGGCCGCCACCTTCTTCGTGGTCGCCGACAGGCTGCGCAACCCGGCGGCCAGGGCGCTGGCCGAACGGGCGGTGGCCGAGGGCCACCGCGTGGGCAACCACACGCTCACCCACACCGTGCCCCTCGGCGAGCTCGAGCAGCACGGGCAGCTCACGTCGGTGTGGCGCGAGATCGACGACGCTCAGCACCTGCTCGGCGACCTGGCGCCCGAGCGCTACTTCCGCCCCTACGGCGCCGGCGGCGTGCTCGACGATCGGCTGCTCGGACCGCAAGGGCTGGCCCACCTCACCGATGGCGGCTACCAGGTGATCACGTGGAACTGCGTGCCGCGCGACTGGATCGACCCGGTCGGTTGGGTCGATGTCGCCATGGCGGCCGTCGCGTCGCAGCCCTGGTCGGTCGTCGTGCTCCACGACGTCAAGGTCGGCGCGCTCGACCGGCTGCCGGACTTCCTCGAGCGTCTCACCGCCGCCGGCGTGGAGATCCGCACCGACTTTCCTGCGGACGTGCGGCTGGTGACCTTGCCGGTGTGACTCACATGTCGATGGCGTTGCGCGTGGTCTCGACCAGCGCGGCGAACTCGGCCAGCTCCGCTTCGTCGAGCGTGGCCAGCACCGGCGCCATGATGTCCGAGGTGAGTTGCTCGGCGTCGAGGCGCCGCGAGCGCTTGTGCTCGATGTCGGCGAACGGGCCCGACCAGCCGAGGTGCTCGGCCCACTCGGGCCCACTGCGCGGACGCGGGGCCGGCGACGCCAGCACCGCCTCCAGCGGTGTGAGCCCGCTGGCCTGCACGGCGATGATGTGGGCGCCGCCTCGCAGCTCGCGCAGCACGTGCATGGTGAGCGCGACGCGCGCCCCCACGTCGTCGGGCTCGGGGATGGCCCGCCAGCCGGCGAACACCGCGCCGAGCGCGGGCGACGCCGCCGCGGCCACCCGGCGGCCGAGGCCGTCGAGGCGGGCCAGGTCGCTCTGGTCGAAGTCGGCCAGCGCCTCGCGGCCCCAGTCGCAGCACAGCTCGGCGTAGGAGGCGGCCACGCCCTGCGGCGTGGTGCCGGCGGGCAGCGACTCCCATGCCAGGCGCACCCGGGCCGGCGCGATGAACGCCAGCCCCGACGCGGCCACGTCGGCGTCGCCGTTGCCGACCACGCCGGCCCGCCCCACGATCCACAGGTCCTGGCCCGACGGCAGGCCCAGCGCGGCGGCCCGCTCGTTGACGCGCGGGCCCATCATCCAGCCCCGGACGAACTGCTGGATCGGCTTGAGCACGCGCTCCACGGTGGGGGCGACATCGGCACGGGTCATCGTGCGCTACTCCTTGGCGACACTGAGCGACACCTCGCCCAGCTGATCGAAGATGGCGGTGAGCGTGTCGCCCGCACCGAAGGGGATGGCCTTCACGAACGAGCCGCTCAGCAGGATCTGGCCGGCGCGCAAGGTGACGCCGAACTCGTGCAGCTTGTTGCCCAGCCAGGCGATGGCGTTGATCGGGTTGCCCATCACCGCGGCGCCGACGCCGCTCTCCTCGACCTCACCGTTCTTGTAGAGCACGCCACCGATGCGGCGTACGTCGAGCTCGGTGAGCTTGCGGGGGTTGCCGCCCACGACCACGAAACCGCACGAAGCGGCGTCGGCGATGGTGTCGACGAGGGGCGTCGGGCCGCGGCCGGTCTGGCGCTGGTCGACGATCTCGAGGCAGGGGAGGATGAAGTCGGTGGCCTGGATGACCTCGGCGGTGTTGATCGAGGGACCCGACAGGTCCTTCTTGAGCACGAATGCGATCTCCACCTCGACCAGGGCCCGGTTGAGACGCTTGGGGGAGATGACCGAGCCCTCGGGCACGAAGTAGTCGTCGGTGAGCTGCGCGTAGTCGGGCTCGGTGGCCGACGCGATGGAGCGCATGGCCTTCGACGTGAGGCCCACCTTGTGACCCTTGATGGTGCGACCGTCGGCGACCTTGCGGTCGATGACACCCTTGGCGATGGTGTAGGCGTCCTCCACGTCGGCATCGGGGTAGATCGACGAGATCGTGCCGTCGATCGGCACGCCCGACTTCTCCGCTTCGTACAGCGCCTGCGCCGCCGCGTTGTGCTGCTCGCTCGTGAGCTTCATGGTGGATCCCCCTTGTCGTTCGACATCTATCTATCACGACGCCGACCCACTACCGTCATCTCCGTGAAGCTCGGTGCCATGCTCCTCGCTCCCGATCTGGCCCACGATCCGGGAGCCATCCGTGACCACGTGCAGAGCCTGGAAGGCGCCGGTCTCGACTACCTGACCACGCCCGAGCACGTCATCGGCGGGCACCCCGACCGGGCCGCCAGTGAGGTGGTGCACACCTACGACAAGCCGTACCACGAGCCGTTCGTGCTGTTCGGCTACATCGCCGCGCTCACCCAGCGGTTGGAGCTGGGCACGTCGATCCTGATCCTGCCGCAGCGACAGACGGCGCTCGTGGCCAAGCAGGCGGCGGAGCTCGACATCCTGAGCGGCGGGCGGTTGCGCCTCGGCGTGGGCGTCGGCCGCAACTGGATGGAGTACGAGGTGCTCGACGTACCGTTCGCCGAGCGGGGCGAGCGGCTCGAGGAGCAGGTGGCGCTGCTGCGGCGCTGGTGGACCGAGGAGCTGGTGACCTTCGACGGCCGGTACCACCACGTCGACCGCATGGGCATCAACCCGCTGCCGGTGCAGCGTCCCATCCCGATCTGGATGGGCTCGTTCGTGGGCAAGGTGGTCGAGAAGGTGATCCGCCGCATCGGCCGCACGGCCGACGGCTGGATGGCCCAGATGCAGCCCGACGACGCGTTCAGCGCGGTGCTGGAACGGCTGCAGGGCTATGCGCGCGACGCCGGCCGGGACCCGGCCACCATCGGGGTCGAAGGCGTGGCCCGCGTGAAGCCGGGCGACGACCCCGACGCGTGGGTGCACCACGCCCTGGCGTTCCAGCAGCGCGGCGCCGACCATCTGAAGGTGTCCACGGTGGGCTTCGCCACGCCGGCCGAGCACACCGCCGCCGCCCAGCAGTGGCTCGCCGCTGTGCGCTCCGTCGTCGGCTGAAGGCAGCCCCGAGCAGACACGACAGCCCGCCGCGGGCTGACCGCTCTCTACAATGCGGCGATGGCCCGCGCTGCGTCGACGAAGAAAGACGACACCCCGGCGCGGGGGTCGGGCGGTCGCTCCGTGGGCATCGCCCTCGATCTGATCGACGCCTTCGCCGGCGACGTGGAGCTCGGTGTCTCCGAACTGGCCCGCCGCACCGGCGTGGCCAAGAGCAGCGTGTCGCGCACATGCGCGCACCTGGTGGCGCGCGGCTACCTGGACCGGGTGGGCCCTGGCCGCTTCCGGCTCGGCATGCAGCTGCTGGAGCTGGGGCGCCTCGTCGAGATCCGCACCGGTCTCGGCTCCACCGCGCTCGAGATCCTGCAGGGTCTGGCCGGCGCGGTGAAGCAGACCGTGCACCTGGGTGTGCCCGACGGGGCCGACGTGCTGTTCGTGGAGCGCGTCGAGGCGTCGCGCCACCTGCGCTACGCCAGCGAGCCGTGGCGACGTTCGCCGGTGCACCGGTCGAGCTGCGGCAAGGTGCTGGCCGCCTACCTGCCCCACGTGCTCGAAGCGCGCCTGAAGGCGGGCCTACCCGCCCGCACCGGCTACACGATCGTCGTGCCCGAACTGCTCATGGCCGAGCTCGACCGCGTGCGCGAGCGCGGCTACGCCACCAACGTGGAGGAGACCGAGATCGGCGGCGCGTCGCTGGCCGTGCCGGTGCGCAACCCGCGCACCCGAATGGTGGTCGCGGCGCTGGCGCTGGTCGGCCCCACGCACCAGGTGATGGACGACGAATCACGACTGGTGGAGCTCCTGCGCCTGGCGGCCCGCCGGTTGGAGTCGGCCATCAGCAAAGGTCAGTTGACGGTGCCCACCAGCGTGCCGTCGTCGTCCTGAGCCTTGTCGCCCCGACGCTCCTGCTCGGCGGCCATCAGCCGGGCCAGGATGCGCCGAGCCTTGAGCGGCGCGGCGTCGATGGCCATCATCACCGGGCGCAGCGAGCCCTTGCCGCCGGCGCGGTCGTAGGCGCGTTGCTGGGCTTCGAGCACGGGCTTGTCCTGCTCCTCGAACGCGTAGCGGCGCAGCGCGGAGAGCTGCTTGGCGACGGCGGGGTCGCGATCCGACGGTGACTCATCGGCCCGGATGCGCACCGCGGCGATGTGGTAGTAGCAGCGGCCGGGTGTGGACGGTGTGAGCAGATGGGTGCCCCGCACGACCATGCCCTCCTCGGGCGCGGCGCCGGGTGCGCACACGCCCGAGTCGTTCACGAGGCAGCTCGGCGGGCTCCAGCGCATCGTGCCGAAGGCATCGACCGGCTGGCCGTCGTTGCGATACATCAGGTCGAACATCGGGCTCGGCACCACGCCGAATCGGCGGCGCGTCACGATGATGGTGTCGTCGTCCTCGGTGATGGTGATGTCGGCTTCCAGGTCGTGCACGCCGTTCGAGAGGATGCCGCGGTGCAGGAAGTGCACATGGCTCAGGTCGAGCAGGTTGTCGACGACGAGCTCGTAGTCGGCGTCCATGATCAGCCAGTCGCGCTTCGACACCAGACCGGGCGCGTCGGGGTCGAGGTAGGAGTAGTCGGGGATGCGGTCGGCGTCGGGTTCCTCGTCGCCGATCCAGATCCACAGCAGGGTGTGCTTCTCGACGATGGGGTAGGCGCGGATGTCGAGGGTGCGCGGGATGCGACCGGTGCCGTGGGGGTTCATCACGCACTCGCCGTCGGTGGCGAACTGCAGGCCGTGGTACGGGCACTCGACGTTGCCCGAGCCCTCGCACACGCGGCCCATGCTCAGCGGCACGAAGCGGTGCGAGCACTGGTCGGCGAGGGCGCGGGCGGCGCCCCGCCCGTCGCGGTACAGCACGACCGGCTGCTCGCAGATCGTGCGGCTCACCAGCTGGGTGGGGGCGAGATCGTCGGCCCACATGGCCACGTACCACGTGTTCAAGAGGTAGGTCACCGGTGCAGAGTGCGCCGAGACCGAACGTGCCGGCAACCAGACCGTTGTCCCCTGTGCAACGGTCCCAATCGGCGGCCGCCCGCCCGCCCGCCCGCCCGCCACCTGGCGCCCGCCACCTGGCGCCCGCCACCCGCCAGGTCGCTCTGTTAGCGCGAGACATCGCGGGAGACCTGATCGCGCAACCAATGTGGGTGAAGGGGTGGGGACGGGAGGGTGGGGAGGGGATGCGGGTTCGCGCAAACAGAGCGACCGAAGGGCCGGGCCGGTCCCGTTGTGCGCTCTGGTTGCGCCGGCCGGCCCATGGCGCGGGCCCGCGCAAACAAAGGCATCGGCGGGGACGGGGACAGGGACGGGGAAGGGAACGGGGGCGGTCAGGCGGTCAGGCGGTCAGGCGGTGACGAGGCGGGCGAAGGCGAGCGATGCCTCGAAGATCTGCTCGAGGTCGGGCGCGCCGGTCCAGAAGTGGTCGCTGCCGGGCACGGTCACCAGCTCCACCGCAACGCCCACGGCCCGCAGCGCCCGGGCCAGTGACGCGCTCTGTTCGAAGGGCACCACGTGGTCCTCGTCGCCGTGGTGGATCTGGAACGGCGGCGCGCCGGCGTGCACATGGGTGATCGGGCTGGCCGCCGCGGCGCGGTCGGGCGCCGCCGGCAGCGGTGCCCCCACGAAGCGCGCCTCCCAGCTGTCGGGCCCGTCGGGGTCGCTGGTGGCGTCGGGCCGACGCTGCCGGCCGGCGTGCACCAGGTCGGTCGGCGCGTACCAGTCGATGACCCCGCGCACCACGGCCGTGTCGTCGGCGGTCAGGCCGACCATGGCGGCCAGGTGGCCGCCGGCCGACTCGCCCCAGGCGACCACTTGGTCGGGGGCCAGTCCGAGCCCGTCGGCGTTGGCCTTCACCCAGCGGACCGCGGCGAGGGCGTCGTCGAGCTGGGCCGGGAAGATCGCCTCGCCCGACAGTCGGTAGTCGACGCTGGCGATGGCCAGGCCGGCCAGGGCGATGCGCTCCATCGGCGTGGGCGACCACGAGCGGAACGCCCGCCCGAACCGGCGTCGCGTGCCCACGGCCCA
>JANMAT010000131.1:0-14481 GCA_031359995.1 Actinomycetes bacterium | reverse complement strand
TGTGGAGTGGCTCAATCGTGAGGTTTCTGGTTCGGCTCAGCGAGGTGCTTCGTTCGGACAGCGCCGGGCTCTGCATTCGGGTCTGCAGCGAGTGTCGACCGACGTGGCCGCGAGAGCCAGGACTCTGGTCGGGGGCAGGTCAGCCGCTCGTTGGCACCCTCCAGCGGTCAGTGGCGGTCAATCCCGGATCGTCACGGTCGCTGGCGGACACCACACAGCGGAGCCAAGACGCCAAGTCGTCCCAGCTCAGCGCACACGTAGCCGGCCCGGACCTGCTAGTTCACGCTCCTCGTGCGGCCCGCCCAGAACGGCTCACGCAGGTCCTTCTTCAAGATCTTCCCGGCGCCGCTCTTGGGCAGCGGCTCGCTACGGACGTTGACGCTGCGGGGAACCTTGTAGCCGGCGATCAATGCCCGGCAGTGGGCGATGAGCTCGTCGCCCGTGATCGCCGCGCCAGGCTTGAGCACCACCTCGGCGTGCACCGCCTCGCCCCACTTGGCATCGGGGATGCCGAGCACCGCCGCCTCGAGCATTGCGGGATGGGCGTACAACGCGTTCTCGACCTCGGTCGTGTAGATGTTCTCGCCCCCCGAGATGATCATGTCCTTGGCCCGGTCGACGATGAACAGGTAGCCGTGGCTGTCGGCGTAGGCGACATCGCCCGTGCGGTACCAGCCGTCGATCAGTGCCTTGGCGGTCTCCTCGGGCCGCTTCAGGTAACCGAGCATGATGTTCGGGCCGCGCACGTACACCTCGCCCGCCTCGCCCGGCTCGCACACCGTGCCGTCGAGGCGACGGACCTCACACTCCACACCGGGCACCGCCGCACCGGCCGATGTGAGGCGTTCCACGTAGCCCGGCTCGCCCGCCGCGCCGCGGCGGTGGATCTCGGCCGAGCAGATCGTGCACAGCGGCGCGCCCTCGGTCATGCCGTACAGCTGCATGAAGCCGCACGGCAGGACCGCCATGGCCCGCTTCTGCAGCTCGGCCGGCATGGGCGACGCCCCGTAGCCGAGCAGGCGCCACGAGCTCAGGTCGCGGTGCTCCACGCCCGGCATGTTCACCAGCGAGTTGATCATCGTGGGCACCAGCAGGGCGATGGTCATGCCCTCCTGCTCGACCAGTTCGCAGAACACCGCCGGATCCCACGCCCGCTGCACCACGTGCCTGGCCCCGACCCATGTGACCGCGAACGTGCCGGCGGCATCGGCGGCGTGGAACATGGGCGCGGCGTGCACGTACGTGTCGGTCTCCGCATAGGCGAAGGCGTACTGCATGTGCTTGGCGTTGGCCAGCAGGTTGCCGTGGCTCTGCATGACCCCCTTGGGCAAACCGGTCGTGCCGCCGGTGTAGGAGATCGCCGCCAACGAGTCCTGCCCGATCCACGCGGTCGCCGCCGCCGGCAACGGCTCGACCCGGCACAGCTCGTCGAAGGCCACGAAGCCCTCGGGCACGTCACCTTCACCGGCGTACACGAGGTGCTGCAGCGACGGGCACTCGGCCCGCAACGTGCGGCCCAGCTCCACGTGGGCATCGTCGACCACCAGCGCCTTGGCCTCGGAGTCGTTCACGATGAACACCAGCTCGGGCGGCGCGAGCCGGAAGTTCAGGTCGTTCAGCACGAGCCCCCCGGCGGGGACGCCGAGCCAGCACGTCAGGTGGCGCCACGTGTTCAGCGCGACCACGGCCACCACGTCGCCATCGCCCAGACCCAGGCCCCGCAGCCCGGCGGGCAGGCCCAGGATTCGGCGCCCCCACTCGGCGTACGTCATGCGGGTGTCGCCGTCGACCAGGGCTTCGCGGTCGTGGTGGACCTGCATGGCCCGCCGGATCGGCCACGCCAGGGTGCCAGTCATGCTCGTCATGGAGCGACACGATAGATGCGGCGCTGGTCACGTCTCGTGACACCTCCAAGGTGACCACTCGACCGTTCCCCGACACGTCTGAGGCACCGACATGGACCTGGGCATCGCCGGACGTCGAGCGATCGTGTGCGCGTCGAGCCAGGGGCTCGGGCTGGCCTCCGCCGAGGCGCTCGTGGCCGAAGGGGTGCACGTGGTGATCAACGGACGTGACGCCACCAAGCTCGACGCTGTGGCGTCGGCGATGCGATCGGTCGGCGCGGCCGGGGCGACGGTCACCGCGGTGGCCGCCGACATCACGACGACCGACGGGCGGGCCGCGCTGCTGGCCGCCTGTGCGGAGCCCGACATCCTCATCACGAACAACGTCGGGCCCAAGCCCGGCTCCATCGACGAGGTCACCGACGACGACCTCGCCCGCGCATTGGAGCTCCACTACTGGGCCCCCATCTCGCTCGTGCGCGCCGTGCTGCCCGGCATGCGGACGCGCGGCTTCGGTCGCATCGTGAACATCACCTCCGCCATGGTGACGACTCCGCGCGCGGTGATGGTCGCGTCGGCCGGTGCGCGTGCCGGGTTGACCGCGGTGATGAAGGCGGTGGCGGGCGAGGTGGCCGCCCACAACGTGACGATCAACAACATCCTGCCCGAGCGCATCGACTCGCCCCGCCAGCTGCAGGTGGCCGAAGTCGAGATGGAGCGGCACGGCATCGCGTTCGACGAGGCCCGCCGACGCCAGGCCGCCTCGATCGCCGCCCGTCGGCTGGGCCGCCCGAGCGAGCTCGGGGCCACATGCGCGTTCCTGTGCAGCGTGCAGGCGAGCTACATCTCAGGCACGAACGTCCACCTCGACGGCGGCAGCTACCCCGGCCTCGTCGAGCGGCCGAGCTTCCCGTCCGGCGGACATGACGATCGGTCACGGCGGTGGCATCAGGAACGGCCACGGCGATGCCGTGTCGACCCCGTGGGCCAGTAGCCCGTCGACCATCGCCTCGCCCGTGGTGCACACCGGGTCGCTCACGCCAGTTCGCCGATCACGTTGGCGTTGATCAGGTCCCAGTCGATGGCGTAACCGAGCCCGGGTCGGGTCGGCGCCAGCACGTTGCGGTTGGCGTCGAACTCGATCGGTTCGGCCAGGCCGTAGTTCAGGTGGTCGATCCCGTAGGCGCCGGTCTGGTTGATGGTGATCACCTCGAACATCTCGCAGTTGGTGATGGCGCAGACCACGTTCAGGCACGCGGCGTTGCCCAGCGCGTTGAACCCGTCGTGCACCTCGCAGTTCAGGTGGAAGGCGTCGGCCAGGTGGGCGATCTTCATCAACGGGGTGATACCGCCCTTGAGGATCACGTCGCCCCGCAGCACGTCGGTCGCCCGTTCGGTGATCCAGGCCGGCATGGCGTGCAGCCCGCCCTCGGTGATCTCCGTGGCCACGATCGGGATGCGCAGATGCTGCTTCAGGTTCCGGTAGCCGTACAGGTCGTCGGCGGCCAGCGGGTCCTCGTACCAGTGGTAGGCCAGGTCCTGGATAGCCAGGCCGACCCGCAGCGCTTCGGCGTAGGTGTAGGCCCACGCCGAGTCGAGCATGAGCAGCATGTCGTCGCCCGCCGCATCCCGCACGCGCGTGCAGGTGTCGATGTCGACCCGCACGTCCATGCCCGGCTCCAGGCCGAACATGCGACGCTGGGTGAGCGGGTGCAGCTTGTAGCCGGGCCACCCATCGGCCCGGTAGTGGGCGACCTCGTCGGCGTAGTCCTGCGGGGTGCGGTGCACCCACGACGAGATGTAGGCCGGCACCTTCGCGCGGCACGTGCCCAGCAGGCGGTGCACCGGCAGCCCGGCGACCTTGCCGGCCAGGTCCCACAGCGCCACGTCCACCGCGCCGATCGCCATCACGTTGGCGAAAGCGCGCCGCTTCCACATGTCGGCCCAGATCGCCCCGATGTCGAGCGGGTCGCGTCCCATCAGGATCGGTTTGAGCAGGCGGATCAGGTTGGCGCACAGCACGTCGCCGGCCGGGCCGGGCCCGCTCACGAACGCATTGCCCTCGACGCCTTCATCGGTCAGTATCCGCGGCACGCCCATGGGCATGCGGCCATCGGGGGAAAGGGGCGGCGCGTTCCTGATCGTGTGACGCTCGTGCACGACCACGCGCACATCGGTGATGCGCATGGTCGCGAACGTGAGATGAGGTGCTGCGCCGGCGCCGTTGCCCACCCGCGAACGAACGGCGGGACGGGCGCACCCCACGGTCGTAGGGTCAGCAGCGTGACCGACTCCGTCGACCCGTCGCTCGACGACGAGCCGTTCCGCTTCTACGACAACCGCGAGAAGTACCTGCTGTTCGTGACCACGACGAGCGAGAAGGCCGAGGTGGCCGCCCGCATCGGTCGCGAGCTGGCCGCCCTGCGGCCCCGGCCCCCGGCCCTGCGGGTGTTCGACGCCGGCACCGGCAACGGCGAGGTGCTCAGCCAGGTGCTGCGCCACATGCACCGCGAGTTCCCCACCGTGCCGGTCCTGGCCGTCGGCAAAGAGATCAGCATGGAGGACGTGCGGCTCACGCTGTCACGGTTGCCCGACCGCCTGGCCGAGCACCCGCAGACCGTGGTCGTGCTGACCAACATGTTCTACGCCGAGGCGCCGTGGCTGCACCCCACCTCGCCGGCGAACGAGGCCGACCTGAAGTGGTGGGACGTGCCGCTCAGCGGCAGCTCGGCCCACGCCTTCAGCGAGCAGGTGGGCGCCCTCGACCACATCCTGACCGAGGGCTGGCAGACCGCCACCAGCGCCAAGACGGGCAACCCCGTGTACGCCACGCCCTCGGTGCTCGTGCTGTACCGCGCCGACCAGGCCTTCACCCTCGACAACGTGATCCCCACACCGACCGGAGGGCGCCAGCGGGCCGACTACGACCTGGTGCTGGCAGCCCAGCCGTACCGCAGCCGCACGTCGGCGCCGAACAAGGTGAAGACGGTGCTGGCGCCGCTGGCCCGTGCGCTCGACACCGGCGGTCGCCTGGTGGTGGTGCAGTCGACCGGGCACGACCCCGGCATGGAGATCGTGCGCCGCATCTGGCCCGACGAGGACCCCTTCGCCACGCCCCGCAACCTGCTGCTCAAGGAGCTCGACGCCCAACTGAACGAGGACGGCCGCCGCGACTTCGCCTTCGAGGGCACCAGCGACAACGAGGCGCTGTTCAGCTACCACCTGCACGCCATGCCGAGCGAGGTGTCGAGCCGCATCAGCACCTCGACGGCGATGGCGGCGTGGAACGCCGCGGTGTACGTGGCCCAGATCGAGGACGAGCGGGTGGCCGAACTGCTCCGCACCGGCGACTACCTGCGACCGACGGCCGACATCCTGCGCAAGCATGGCGGCCTGTGGTTCCAGGACGAGTCGTTCGTCGTGGTGCGGCGCAGCTGAGCGGCTGGACCAGCTACCTGTCCTACGGTGGAGCCATGAGCACCAACGATCTCTCCGTCGAGGCCACCATCGGCCGCTTCCTGGGCGCGCTGGGCGGGCGCGATCTTGACGCCCTCGTCGCCTGCTACTCCCCCGACGTCGACTGGGACATCGCCGGCAACCCGGCCATCGCGCCGTGGGTCGGTCGTCGCACCGGGCTGGCGCAGGTACGCGAGTTCTTCGAGCTGCTCTGGGCCGCCACCGAACCGCTCGCGTTCGAACTCGAGCACCTCGTGCATGACGGTGACCACTGCATCATCACCGGGCAGCTGTCGTCGCGCATGACGCCCACGGGCAAGGTGTTCACGTCGATGTTCTCCGCCCACGTCACGGTGGCCGACGGCGCCATCACGCGCTACCGGGTCCAGGAGGACAGCTGGGGTCTGATGGTGGCGCTCACCCCGTGAGCCGGCCCGTCAGTCGGCCAGGAACGCCCGCAGCGCCGCGGCGACCTCGTCGGGCGCGTCCCACTCCAGCAGGTGCCCGGCACCGGCCACGACCTGCACGTCACCCCACCGGCGCGCCGTCGGCAGCGGGATGAGCTCGTCGAGCTCGCCGTGCAGCACGAGCCGATCGGCGGGCAGACGGTGCCGGCGCTTGGCCAGACCGTGCTCGCCGAAGGGCCACAGCAGGCTGGCCGAAGCGATGTCGGACAGGTAACGGGCCACCGGCGCCTCCTCGGCCCCGAGGTGGCCGAAGCGGTTCTCGAACGCCGCGGGCACGCCCTTGGCAAACAGGTGGCCCATGCGCTCGGCGGTGGGCACGGCGTACAGGTCGAGCCCGGGGTCGTCGCCGTCGGCGGTGCCGAACGGGGCCAGCAGCGCGAGCTTGGTGACCGCCTCGGGCCGCAGAGCGGCCAGTTCGGCGGCGATCATGCCGCCCAGCGACGCGCCGACGACCGGGCACGGCAGGGCGCCGGTGGCGTCGAGTGCGTCCCAGAAGGTGATGAGCCAGTCGAGGTACTCGTCGGGCGCCACGAAGCCGGCCTCGCCGTCGAAGCCGGGCACCTTCGGCACGACCACCTCCCAGCCGTCGGCGGCCAGCGATTGGAGCGCGGGCGACAGCTCGGGGTGGCCGGCGATGCCCCACAGGTAGACGAGACGGCGGTCGGACGTCGGATCAGCGGGCATTGGTCGGCCACCACGGGTCGGGGTACTCGGCGAACATCGAACGGAGCCCGGGGGCGACCTTGTCGCCGAAGAGCTTGGTGTTGTAGCGGGTCAGCTCGTCGGACATGTTGCCGAACTGGAGCATGGCGCACAGGTGCCCGATGCGCAGCTCGCGGGCCGCCTCCTCCAGCTGCTCGCGCACGGTGTCGGGGCTGCCGACCACCACGTAACCGTTCTCCATCATCTCGTCCCAGGTGAGGTCGTGCTTGGCCTGCTTGGCGCGGGCCGCCTGGCGCACCTGCGACTTGTAGCGGGCCCGCACCGACGCCTCGGTCACGTAGCCGGGTGGATCGGTGAAGCCCGGGTACACGTGCAACGACCGGTTGAAGAAGTACTCGGCCGGCTCCTTGTAGAGCTTGCGGGCTTCGGCGTCGGTGTCGGCCACGCCGATGAACTGGGTGACGGCGAGGCGATGCGGGTTGTCGTCCTTGCCGTGGGCCTCGACCCGGGCCCAGTAGTTGGCGACGGTCTCGCGCACCATCTTGTAGCCGTAGTACGTGAGGGCGCCGTACACGAAGTCGTTGGCCGCGCAGAAGTCCCACGTCTCCACCGATCCACCGCCGGGGATCCACACCGGCGGGTGCGGCTTCTGCCACGGGCGGGGCACCGGGTTCACGTAGCGCAACTGGTTGAAACGACCGTTGAAGGCAAACGGCTCCTCGGCCTGCCACGCCTTCATGATGAGCTCGATGCCCTCGTAGTACTTCGGGCGCAGCTGGCTCGGGTTCACGCTGTAGGAGTACGTGGTGTCCATGGTGGTGCCCACGGGGAAGCCGGCGATGAGGCGCCCGTTCGACATGAGGTCGAGCATGGCGAACTCCTCGGCCACGCGGATCGGCGGGTTGTAGAGCGCCACCGAGTTGCCCAGCACGGTGATGGCCGCCTGCGACGTGCGGTTGGCCAGCACGGCGGCGATCAGGTTGGGCGAGGGCATCAGGCCGTAGCCGTTGTTGTGGTGCTCGTTCACGCAGATGCCGTCGAACCCGCAGTCCTCGGCGTACACGAGCTGGTCGATGTAGGTCTGGTACGTCTCGGCCATGACCCGGGCGTCGAACAGCTTCGGGTCGATGTCGACCCAGACGCTGCGGTGCTTCGTGTTGAAGTCCGGGGGCAGGTCCGGGTACGGCATGAGATGGAACCACATCATCTTCATGGAAGCAGCGTGACAGCCCGGCGAGTGGGCTGTCCACGACCGAACCGGGGCCCGATCATGTCCCGATCGATAACGTTCGCTACCGTGCAGCTGTGGATCTGCGCCGCCTCCGCTACTTCGTGGCCGTGGCCGACGAGCAGCACTTCGGGCGGGCCGCGGCCCGCCTGTCGATGTCGACACCGCCCCTGTCGCAGCGCATCCGCGAGCTGGAGACCGAGCTGGGCGTCACCCTGTTCGAGCGCACCAGCCGGCGCGTGTCGCTCACCGACGCCGGCCAGCGGCTGCTGGGCGAGGCCCGGGCCGTGCTCCGCTCCGCCGACCGCTTCAGCGCCGTCGCCCGCGAGCTGGCCACCGCCGGCACCGCTCTGCCCATCGGCTACTGCCACGGCAGCGAGCGAGCGGCGCTGGCCGCGGCCCGCCGCTGCCATCAGCTGCGCCCCGACGTGCCCATCCGGCCCACCGCGCTCACGTCGTTGCGCATCTTCGATGACCTGCGCGCCGGGCGGCTGACGGTGGGCATCGTGCACGGCCCGGTGCCCGACCCGGAGCCGCTGGCGTCGCGCCCGCTGACCCGGGTGGCCCTCGACCACGTGTCGGTCCCCGCGGGTCACCGGTTGGCCGCCAGTGCGGTGGTCGACGTGGCCGACCTGGACGGCGAGCCCGTGCTGCTGGTGGACCGGACCGACGCGCCCAGCTACCACGACGCCACCCTCGCGTTCGCCGACGCCCACGGCGTGCGCCCGGCATGGGTGCGGCACCCGGCGAGCCGGGTCGAGCGCGTGCTCGACATGGTCGCGGTGGGCACCGGCATCGGCTGGTTGAACGCGTGGCAAGCTGGCCAGGTGACGCACGAGGGAGTGGTGGTGCGTCCGCTGCGGCCGGCCACGCGCGTCGACGAGTTCCACCTCGCCTGGCGCCGCGACGACACCACCGCGGTGACCCGCATGTTTCTCGACATCGCCGAGGAGACGAGCAGTTCATGAGCGGTCGGCTGGCAGGCAAGGTGTGCGTGATCACCGGGGCGACCGGAATCGCCGAGGCCAGCGCGCTGCTGTTCGCTCGCGAAGGCGCGTCGCTGTTCATGATCTCGAACCGCGGCGCCGACTGCAAGGCGCTGGGCGACGCGTTCGGCACCGGCGTCGACTACGCCTGGGCCGAGGCCGACCTGACCACTGAGGCCGGCGGCAGCGGGCGGCCACTCGGCGACGGCCCGCTGCACGCCACGTCGCTGTCCGCCTTCGACCGCGCGGTCGCACTGAACCTGACCACCGCGTTCCTGACAGCGCGTGAGGCGCTGAAGATCATGCTGGCCCAGGAGCCCTCGGGCGGGTCGATCGTGTTCGTGTCGTCGGTGGCCGCCACCGACCCGGTGCTCGGCCTGTTCGACACCCAGGGCTACTCGGCGGCCAAGGGTGGCATCAACGCGCTCACGCTGAACGGTGCCTGCCAGTACGCCCCGCACGGCGTGCGCTTCAACGCCATCGCGCCGGCGCTCACGGTCACGCCGACGTCGGCGCGCGCCGCGTCCGATCCCGACACGCTCGCCGCGGTGAAGACGCGCATGGGTCTCTCGGGCGGCGGCCCGCTGGCGGCCGCCGACCACGCCCACGCCGCGGTGTTCCTGTGCGCCGATGAGTCACGCCACGTGACCGGACAGATCCTGAAGGTCGACGCCGGCTGGGCCGTGAACTGAGTCCGTCAGGCGTGCGCCGCCTGGATGGCGTCCCACACCCGGTTCGGGGTGCAGGGCGCGTCCATGTGGCGCACGCCCAACGGCGCCAGCGCGTCGATGACGGCGTTGAGCACCGCGGGGATGGACCCGATGGTGCCCGACTCGCCGGCACCCTTGGCCCCGAGCGGGTTGACCCACGTGGGCGTCTCCATGTGGACCAGCTCGAAGCTCGGCAACTCGGCGGCCGAGATCACCGGGTAGTCGGCGAAGTTCGACGTGACCGGGTTGCCGTCCTCGTCGTACTGCATCCACTCGAGCAGGGCCTGGGCGATGCCCTGACCGAGCCCACCGTGCACCTGACCGTCGACCAGCAACGGGTTGATGACCGTGCCGGCGTCGTCGACGGCGACGATGCGCTGGAGCACCACGCGGCCCGTCTCACGGTCCACCTCGACCACGGCGAGGTGGGCGCCGAACGGGAACGTGGGCTGGGCCGCCTTGAAGTCGGACAGGCCTGCCAGCGGGTCGCCCGGCGCGGCGGCCACGTCGGTCCAGCCGACGGTGCGGCCGGCCGGACTGCCGGCCACGTGGAACACCCCGCGGTCGGTGTCGATCACCACGTCGGCGCCGGCCGCTTCCAGCAGCTCGGCGGCGCGTTCGCGCGCCACATCGACCAGCTTGGTGGACGCGCTCGACAGGGAGCTGCCGGCCACCTGCACCGAGCGCGAGCCCACGGTGAGCCCGCCCGCGGGCACCAGGTCGGTGTCGCCGTGGACCACGTCGATGCGGTCCATGGGCACACCGGTGCGGTCGCTCACGATCATCTTCCACGTCGTGTCGTGGCCCTGCCCGTAGGGCGTGGCGCCCGACACGGCCCGCAGCCGACCGTCGGACTGCAGTTCGACGGCGCCGTACTCGGTGGGTGGGCCGCCCGCGGTGATCTCGACGTACACGCCCAGCCCGATGCCCATGAGCGCGGGGCCGCCCTCGGCCCGGCGGCGAGCCTGCTCAGCGCGCAGCGAGGGGTAGTCGGCGGCCTTCAGCACGCGTGCCATCGCCTCGGGGTAGTCGCCGACGTCGTAGACGGTGCCGGCACCGGTGGTGTACGGCTCCAGGAACTTCGGCACCAGGTTGATGCGGCGCACCTCGGCCGGGTCCATGCCGATCTCGGTCGCGTACAGGTCGATGGCCCGCTCGAGGGCCAGGGCCGCCTCGGGGCGCCCGGCGCCGCGGTACGCGGTGACCGAGATCTTGTTCGTCGCCAGCGACACCGCCGTGTAGCCGCAGTTGGGGATGTGGTACGTGCCGGTCAGCATGCGCTGGGTCATGGCGGGCAGGAACGCACCGAGCAGCGGGTAAGCGCCGGCGTCCTGCACGACGTCGAGCTGGTAGGCGGTGATGCGCCCGTCGCGGGTGCCGCCGAGGCGGATGTCCTGGCGCTGGCCGCGACCCTGCGGCATCGACTGCATCGACTCGGTACGGGTCTCGGTGAAGCGCACCGCCTTACCGACCTTCTTGGCCAACCAGCCGAGCGTGACCTCCTCGCCCACGGTGCGCGACTTCACGCCGAAGCCGCCGCCCACGTCGGGCACGACGGCGCGCACGCGCCCGGGGTCGAGTCCGTAGACCTTGGCCAGCACGTCGCGCGTCGGGTGAGCCCCTTGGCAGGCCGAGTAGTGCACCAGCCGCTCGGTGCCGTCGGCACTCGTCTCCCACCACGCCGCACCCGAACGCGGCTCGATGGGCGAACCGTTGATGCGCTGGTTCATGACGCGCAGCTCGACCACGACCTCGGCGTCGGTGAAGTCGGCTGGTTTCTCGCTCTGGAACCGGGCGTACACGTTGGTGCCGACCGCGTCGTGCAGCAGCACCTCGTCGGTGAGCGCGTGGTCCACCTCGACCACTGCGGGCAACGGGTCGATGTCGACGATGACGGCCATGGCCGCGTCGGCGGCCAGGTACCGGTTCTCGGCCACCACGGCCACGATGGCCTCCCCCACGAAGCGGACGTGCTCACGGGCGAGCAGTGGTCGCTCGCAGCCGGCGGGCAGGATCGGCAGCGGGTGGGGGAACACGCCGAGCTCGGGCATGTCGTCGATGGTGAACACGCCGAGCACACCCGGCATCGACCGGGCCTCGTCGAGGTCGATGTCGGTGATCACGCCGTGGGCGTACGGCGACCGCACGAACGTGACGCACGCCGCGTCGATGTCCAGGTCTTCCACGTAGGTGCCGGTGCCGGTGAGGAACCGTTGGTCTTCGACGCGCGTGACCCGGTTGCCGAGGATGGACGCCATCGGTCAGTTGCTCCCGGTCGCCGCGGCGGCGGCCTTCTCGGCGTCGCGCGCCGCCCACCAGTCGCCGCCCAGGGCCACGCGCACGACCTCCTCCGACGCGGTGGGCAGGTGCCCGACCAGGTTGTGGGCGGCAGGGCACTCGGCCACCGCGTTGGTGAGGCGACCGACGCCGGTGACCTCGACCTCGACCACGTCGCCCAACGCCATGGGCCGCGAGTTGGCGGGCGTGCCGGTGAGGATGATGTCGCCCGGCAACAGCGTGATGTGGCGGCACAGGTCGGCCAGGATGTACTCGATCGGGAACGTCATGTTGGCGACCGGGTCCTCCTGGACCACCGTGCCGTTGATGTACGTGCGCAGCGTCTGCCGGCGGATGTCGACGCCCGACACGAGGCCGGGGCCGATCGGGCAGTAGCCATCCTGGCCCTTGACCCGCAGCATGGAGCCGGCGTCGGTGTCGCGGAAGTCCTGTGAGCCCACGTCGTTGGCCGGGGCGAAACCGGCGAGGTAGTCGTACACGTCGTCGGGCTTCACGTTGCGCATCGGTCGGCCGACCACGGCGGCGATCTCGCCCTCGTAGTTGAGGAACTGGGTGTCGGCCGGCCGGTAGATCGTGCCGCGGTGGGTGTTCAGCGTGGTGGTCGGCTTCTGGAAGTACGTGGGCGTGGTCAGCGGCCGGGCCCGGAACTCGACCCTGCGGCTGTCGTAGTTCAGGTGGATGCACAGGATCTTGGTCGGATCGCACGGTGCCAGGTACGTGGCCGTCGCCTCGGTGACGCGCCGGCCGTTGCCGAGGGTCAGTTCGCTGCCGTCGTCGGACGGGGTGACCCACTGCGGGGTGCCGTCGTCGAGGATGCGTCGGATCTCGCGACGCGGTCCGTCCAGAACGCTCATGGCCGTTGCCTCCGTTGCTCTGCAGCGCGCCGCTCGTCGTGCGCCCCACCCCACCGTAAACCGGCGGCGCCTGCCGGCACGACCGACGCGTTCTCCCTGTCGAAACGGACCGTAGTGCACCTCCGGGCGCGTCTGTTAGAAGTCACATGATGTTGACCCTGGCCGACCCGTTGGACCACGCGCGCCGCGTCGCCGGGTCCTGGCCGTTCCGGCGGCGGGCATGGTGATCGTGCCCCTGAACACCCGCCTGGCCACGGTCGAGCTCGAGGTGATCCTGGCCGACGCCGACGCCCGGATCCTGTTGACCGACCGCGACCCAGGCGGCCTGGCCGCGCTGGTGTCGACGGTGATCCGAATGGGGCGAAGGGTACGAGGCGGCCCCTCGACGCCGCCACGCCCGTGGTGCTCGGCGCCGGTGTCGGCGAGGACGACCTGGCCGCCATGTTCTACACGGGCGGCACCACCGGCCGGTCGAAGGGCGTGATGCTCACCCATCGGAACCTGATCGCCAACGCCTTCCACAAGGCCCTCGCGGTGCGGATCGACACCGACGACGTGGTTCCTGGCCGCGCCGGCGTTGTTCCACGTGGCCGGCACCGCTCCCTGCACGCCCTCTGCTGGCGCGGCGCCACCACCGTGGTGCAGCCATCGTTCGACCCCGCCGGCGCCCTCGACCTGATCGAGCGCCACGGCGTCACCTTCGCCATCCCCGTGCCCACGATGCTGGCCGCGCTGGTCGACGAGCAGCAGCGCCAACCCCGCGACGTGCACACCCTGCGCCTGCTCGGCCACGCCGGCTCCCCCATCGCCGGCGACGTGCTGCGCCGGGCCCACGAGACGTTCCCCGGAGCGGAGCTGGCTCACTTCTACGGTGCTACCGAGACGTGCTCCATCGTGACGCACCTCATGCACGAGGAGCGGGTGCTGGGCACGCCGTTGCAGGGCTCGTGCGGCACTCCCGGCGCCGGCGTGCAGGTGGCCATCGTGGACCCCGACGGCGTGCCGGTGCCGACCGGCGAGGTCGGCGAGGTCATCGTGCGGGGCCTGAACGTGATGGCCGGCTACTCGCGCAACGACGCCGCCACCCGCGACGCGCTGCGCGAAGGCTGGTTCCACACAGGTGACCTCGGCCGCCTCGACACCGACCACAACCTGTTCGTGGTCGACCGGGCCAAGGACATGATCGTCACGGGCGGCGAGAACGTGTACTCAGTCGAGGTGGAAGACGTGCTCGCCCGTCACGACGCGGTGGCCGAGGTCGCCGTGTTCGGCCTGCCCGACGAGCGCTGGGGTGAGGCCGTGCATGCCGTGGTCGTGACCCGGCCCGGCGTCACCGGCGACGACGCGCTGAAGGACCACTGCCGGGCGTCGATCGCCGGCTACAAGGTGCCCGAGCAGATCGAACTGCGCACCGAGGCGCTGCCGAAGTCGGGCCCCGGCAAGGTGCTCAAGCGCGCGTTGCGCGACGAGACGACCCGCCGCACCGCCGGCTGATCAGCGCTCGATGTAGGCCATGAGCTCGCCGCGCACGGCGGGGCCGCCCAGGGCGAGCATGGTGTGGCGCGACGGGCGCGACTCGGGGTCGGGGAAGCGCTTCACCCACGGGTCGTTGATGAGCTCGCGGGTCTTGATGTCCTCCACGTAGAACGTGAACTTCACCACGTCCTCCCACGTGGCCCCGGCGGCCTCCAGGATCTCGCCGGCGTGGACGAACACGTTCTCGATCTGGGCCGCCGCGTCAGCGGGCACGTTGCGGGTGCCCGGGTCGAACGGGGCGATGATGCTGGTGACGAGCAGCGGGCCCAGACAGGTGGCGGCGGGGATGGGGTTCTGGTGGCCGAAGCCACCGATGTCGATCGACTTGCGGGGCATGTGGTGCTCCTGTGTCCGTTCGGATGTGTCGGTCAGACGAGCCGCGTGCGCAGCTCGCCGATGCCTTCGATGCGGCTCTGGATGGTCTCGCCGGCCTGCAACC
>JANMAT010000124.1:0-11188 GCA_031359995.1 Actinomycetes bacterium | reverse complement strand
AGCACGACGGCTTCGAGGGAGCGGTTCACGGTCTCTTTCATGGTGGACGCGCCCAGGATCGCGGTTGCGTGTTCGAGGAGGTCGTCGTCGATGTCCACCAGTCGCTTGCCAACCTCGCCGCGTGTGCTGAGCCTTGCAGGTGGTCTCGTCCGCGAGGACCTGACGGTTGCGACGTCGGCCCCACCGTGGGGCTCCAGGCAAACGCAGGTGGGTCTCGAGGCCACTGGTACGCAGGAAGCTCGTGGCGGCGAGGCTGATGTTTCCCGTGACTTGCAGTGGGCCAAGCAGGGTCGATTCAGTACGCCAAGACCTTCACGCTGGAGCCTTGGAAGTGAACCGATGGACACAGGTGACTGTTGCGATCGTGGCCGCGACCGCTGGCGTGTTGGCGCTCGCTCAGGAAGCGGCGAGCCAGGCTTGGATGGCCTCTCGGACAACCTCGGAAGGTGTGCGGTGCTCACGTTCGGCGCGTTCGGTGAGCTGGCGGCGTGTCTGCTCGTCGAGGCGGACCTGAAGCACAGGTGACACGCCCTCACCAAGCGGTGGGCGCCCAACTCGCCGGGCCTTGAGCCGATCGAGGTCAGGCAGCGTCGTCTCTGCTTCGCTTGCCAGCCGCTCGAAGTCGGCCTCAGTGAGCACTTCGCCTGAGGGCAGGGTCACGTCGTCGGTTGTGATTCTCGTGTCGGGTCTCATCGCTACTCCTTTCGATCGGTCAGCAGATCGAGGATCTGCGGTCGGGCTCTCATTGCGTGGAAGATCGTCAGCTCGTCGTCGCCGGTGACATGCCCGAGAAGTTCGAGAACATCGCCAGCCAGGTCAGGACCGAGGATCAAGATCTTTGGCGGTTCGGTGTCGTAGGCGTCGTCATCCCAGTACAGCGCGAACGTCACGGCGTGCTCGATCGACTCGACCGTCACCCCGTGCTTCAACGCTGACCTGCGAACCACCAACACCGGGAATACTGTAGTACATAAATAAAGAGAAGTCAAGTTCGCACATCGGTGAACGCGACCATGTGCTGTGGACGAGCGACTCCGCCACACCGACGAGGAGACCGCCGCGGGCCGCGAAGGTATTCAGGCGGTGCGGGCGCGGCTTGGGGCCATGCGCCCTGTCGTAGTGCCTCGCCCTCCGTCCAAGGCGCGGGAGACGGTCGAGCTGCCACAGCTTGAGGCCGAGATGGCGTGGGGGCGTCGAGCGCGAGCAGCTCCAGGCTCGGATCCATGATTTAGAGGTAGAGGTCCTCAGCCTTCGTCGTGCTCTGGGTGCGATCCTGCGCCACGCCGCCGATGCTGTTGCTGATTCCGCCAACGCTACGGAAGCTCAATCGTGAGGTCCTGGAGGTTGATGATTAGGCCTCGCACGACACCATGCCAGTTGACGTGTGTCGCTCCGGGAGGAACCTGATCGCTGGCGATTCCGAAGTCAGCAGGTACGTGCAAGCTCACCGTGTCCCCCCGTGACACGGCACGGAAGTTCTTCCTGAGAGGGGTTGAGTTCGAGAGCGTCACTGCGCACACCAGGTCGAAGGGCAGACTCGGGCCGGCGATGACGTGAGCGGTGAGCTTCCAGCCGTCCGCGAGTCGTTCGCTCGTACACGTCAGCGCCGGCATCACCCACCTGCATCCCGCGGGATGTTTGAAGGATGAGGCCGAGCGTGGACTCGGCCGGGTACAGAGCACCTGCGGATTCCAGGAGTCGCGCTTGGTCGTCGCTTCGCTCGGCGACGGTCTCCAGTCGGCGGAGCGCGTCGAGTAGTAGGCGTTTCGACGGTTCAGGAATCTCAGCTTCAGTGGCCTGGCTCACCTCGCCGGCCGCGACGCGAAGATCGCTCGCGTTCTGCTCGTGTCCTTTCGCGGCGAGACCGAAGACGGCTCTGCTGTTGCCCACGGCAACCTCCGCGCTCGTCAGGCGATCTGAGATGAGTGCAGCGAACGCGAGGGCGGCTCCCACGATGAGCACCGGTGTCGAGTTGTGGTCGAAGAAGGCGCGCCAAGTGCCGACGCCAACGGCACCAACACCGACGAGGAGCAGTAGGTGCTTGAACTCGGCTCGCTTCACCAACCTTGACAGCTTGTTCATGGCCGACGCGATCGTAGGGGGAACCCTTGTTGCCTCAAGCGGCATTCCTCACGTTCAGCGGTGGACGGGCGCCGGGCGAAGCTGGCCCTGGCTCCTTGTTCTGCCTGTTATCGGGAGCATCCCCGTCCCTGTCACACCCACCGCCTAGCGTCACGGCGCGTGAGCGAACTCGACGTCTTCCGCCCGGTCGTTGGTGCCCCACGACGCCCGGGAGGCCCTGCAGACGCCCCTGAGCGCTTCGAGGCCGCCGGCGGCCTCGTGGTGGCGCCTGCGGCGGCCGATCTGGCGGCGGCGTCGGCGTTGATGGACGCGTCGATGGCGGCCAACACGATCCGGGCCTACACCCGCGACTGGCGCGCGTGGACCGCCTACGCCACCGCGCACGGCCTCGACCCACTCCCGGCCGACCCCGCCCACGTGTGCGCCTTCCTCGCCGCCTACAGCCACGGTCGCAAGGCCACCACGACGCAGCGCGCCGCCATGGCCATCGGCAAAGCCCACCGCCTCGCCGGCCTCGCCAACCCGATCGACCACGAACACGTCCGCCGCACCCTCGCCGGCCTGCGCCGCACCAAGGGCACCGCCCCCCGCCAGGCCCGCCCGTTGGGCACCGCTGACATCGAACGCCTCGCCGCCGTCGCCGGTGACGATGTGCGGGGCCGGCGGGACCGGGCCGTGCTCCTCGTCGGCTACGTCGGCGCGTTCCGCCGTAGCGAGCTCGCCGCCTTGGACGTCGAGGACCTCGAACCCCGCCCGGAAGGGCTCCTCGTCCACGTGCGCCGCTCCAAGACCGACCCCGACGGGCGCGGCCGCACCAAGACCCTTCCCCACGCCACCACCCGCCCCGACCTGTGTCCCGTGCGAGCCGTCAGGAGCTGGCAGCAGGCAGCGGGGATCTTCGACGGGCCCCTGTGGCGGGCCGTGCACCGCAACAACACCCGCGTCCTGCCCGGGCGGCTCACCGTCGACGCCATCGCCGACATCATCACCCGCCTCGCCACCACCGCCGGCCTCGACCCCGACCGCATCACCCCCCACTCGTTGCGGGCCGGGCACGTCACCGAAGCCAAACGCCACGACGCCCCCGACCTCGCCGTCATGAACCAAACCCACCACACCCGCATCGAAAGCCTCGCCGGTTACGTCCGCGACGCCGACCCGTTCCGCCACACCAGCGCCCACTACCTCGATCTGTGATTTTCAGGTTGTGACGGTTGGATCAGGTGGTGGGGAGGAGGGTGAAGCGGCCACCGGTGAGTGGTCGCAGGGTGGTGAAGTGGCGGTGGTCGAGGGTGAGGATGGTGCGGGTGTGGTAGCAGTCGGCGAGCACGACGAGGCTGGCGTCGGTGACCCCGATGGCGTGGTCGTGGTAGCTATGGCGCTAGTAGTGCGCCGGTGTCCGATGTTGGACTGAACTGCTTCGATAGCTGGCCGCCCCAGATCAGGAGCTCATGCCCAGTCCATTGCATGACCGGTTGTTGGACGGGTTCAAGTGGCGGCGCTCCGGCGAGCTTGGTCCATGATGTGACGTCTTCCGATGACTGGTACAGGTCGCCGGTCGGGCAGACCAGCAGCAGACCTGCTGGTGTCCAAACCTCGGGGAGATCGAAGCCGGTGGCCCGCGTGTGAGCGCAGCCTGTTGCGAGGGGTGCGGACCACTGTCCTAGGTCAGGCTGGTAGATGACGATCGATTGCGTCCGGTCGACAACGACGAGGGCGTGCCCGGTCCAGAACGCGCTACGAATGAACCCGTAGACGTAGTCGGGGTTCCCTGGCGGCCCGAGCGCGTCGGCGTTGAGCGCGGACCATCGGCTGGTGTGCGGGTCGAACGCAGCGAGCGCAGGCTTGAGGTTGCCGCACGGTCCGACGTCGGCTGCTGCGCATGTCTCGATCAAACCGACGGCCAGGACGGTGGTCCCGGTCCAGGCGAGGTTCACTGAGCGTCGGGGCACGAAGTCGGGTGTGTCGACGACGCGCCATCGGTTGGTAGTAGGCGAGTACGCCATCGCCGCGGGGTCAGCTAGGGACTGCGAGCCATGGCCCCCCACGACGAGCAACTCGGCGCCGGTCCACACCGACGCAGCGTTGTAACGGTCGCCGATCGGGCCGACCGCCATCGGCGTCCAGGCATCGTCTGCCGGTCGATACCTCGCGCCGCCAGACGACGACGTTTCATTGCCGAGCACAGAGTGCGCGACGACGAGGAACTCACTCCCGGTCCACGCAGCCACCTGTACCGAGCCCCGAAGACCGGACGGGGCTGCTGCCAGGACGCGCCACGTGCCTTGCGCTGGATCAAACGCGGCGCCGTCGGCGAGGTCTGTCATTCTGCCCTCGGAACGCGAGGCGCCGCCCCACACGATGAGTTCGCTACCGGTCCATGCTGACCCGGTCAAAACCCGACTTGTCAACGGTGCGGGGGGCAGCGGTTCCCAGGCCTTCACCGGCGCTGTCGTGCCCGGCGTGGCTGTGGTTGTCGTCGGCAGCGGCAGAACCGTCGACGACACAACGATCGACGACGGAACGGTCGACGACGGAACGTTGGACGACGCAACGGTGGAGGAAGTGGCCGAGGCTGCCGGGCTCGACGGGGTGCTCGTCCCACTTGTCGGTTGGGACGAGCACGCCGCTCCCATTGCGAGCGCCGCAAGTGTGCTCCACAGTGCACGGTGGGGAACTCTCGATGTTGCACGCATCATCAACATCCCTACGCCGTCCAGCCGGTCCTGATCATGCGATGCGCCGCGTGGTAGGACTCGATGTCCTGCCAGGTGCGGTCGTTCACGATCACGCCACTGCCAGGGTTGAGCGCTTCCCAGGTGTGGTAGTAGCCGGTGTTGTAGTCGAACCATAGGATGAGACCCATGTGCTGGTCAGATCCTGGACTGTTGTGCCAGACGAAGACGTTCATCCAGTAGTTGGGCGGTGAACCGTCATTCCAGCCGGGGACCTGCACCGCACCGTCGACCGTGTCATCCCACCATCGTCCGGTGTACATGACCGGATCTCGGTAGCCGTCCATGGGATCCAGGTAGTACGGCAACTGGTACGCCTTGGAGACGTAGGCGGAGCAGTCGATCCCCTCGAAGGAGTCCGGATAGTCGTTGTCGTAGAACGTCACGCCGGTGAGGAAGTACTTCTCGTAGAGGCCGCCGTAGGCGTAGTAGTTGACCTGGTCCCTTGAGACGTACGGTACGGCGTGAGCAGGACGGTTGACGACGAACACCGTGGCGGCGACGACGAGAACCGCTGCCGTTGCGAGGGCCAAGAGGTGCTTCTTGAAGCGGTTCATGTCACTTTCCTCTCAATGTCAGCGGGGTAACGGTCACGCCGTCCAACGTTGGGATCGTCGCGATGGCCCCGGTCTTGGTCAATGCGAGGTATCGAGGAGCAGCAATCGCTGCAGGAGGGTCGATCGTGCCGGTGACTCGCACGTTCTTGGCCTCATCGACCGTCAACACGAACACCCGGTCGTTCGCTTGTACGAGAGCGAACGTGCGCTTGCCATTGACCGTCGCGACAGAGTCGAGGATCGACATCCGTGCGCCGGGCGCTACCTGCTGGATCACTGTGCGGCCGTCAGGCCACTGGACCTGCACCGATCCTGGCTCGGACTGGGCCAGCGTGACGCGAGGAGCGTCACCGTTGACGTCAAGAGCGGACCCGTCGGCGGCAAGCGAGTACCAGAACCGGTCCATCGGGTGCCGGAAACTCGCCGCGGCACCGGCCGACTCGAACACCACCGGCGACCGGGGCGTCTTGTCGACGAGCTGCTTGAAGTCCTTCACCGGCTTGGGAACGTTGCGAGCAAGACCCGGTGGGACCGGGTCCCCTTTGTTGTCCAGCCATGTCACCTTGCCCGACCCGGTCGCGGTCAGCGTGACCCCGTTGTCGTCGTTCTCGTCGAGCGTGAACGCTGGTGACCGGTCCGCCTGTGATGTCAACGTCGTGTCGAAACCGATCGTGGCCCAAGCCAGCAGTCGACCAGGAAGAGCAGCGACCGACGGCGTGCTCGTGACCTCACGAGTGGCGTCGGTCATGAGCACGATCTCCGAAGTGACCGGACCCGCCTTCGAGGTTTGCTCCACGACAAGCTGATGCGCGCCCGGCGCAAGCGCGCCAGGCAGACTCGTCGTCGTTTCTTCACCTGCACGAGTCAGTGTCAACGCTGTACCGTCCAGGGTCACCGCAACGATGGGGGCATCCCGCATCGCTGCGAAGGACACATGGTCTCCTGCCCGGAGCGCACCAAGATTGGGTCGGGCGACGGCTACCAGTTCGGGATGACTCAGCGCGTTGACAAAGCCGGGCGATATCTCGAGGTGCCCAACCCTTGGGGGTGGCGCCGCGACCTGGGCACGACTAAACGCCACTCCTCCAACACTGAACACCAACGCGACCGCCGCGAGACCTGCAACGGCCGAGCTACGCCTGTAGTGCTTCATTTCCGCGCCGCCTTTCGTTCGATGGTTGTTGATGTGCAACCGGCGGCACGGCCCGACGAACAGCCGCGAGGATGAGCCCTGTCCCTTGCACTCCCACTGCCGCGAGTCCTCATGCCGCACTCCTCCTCCGTGGGCATCGGCGCCCACCAGTCGAGGCGACTTAACAACTACGCCGAACTCTTTGACCGCGACAGAGCCGGTTGGCACTAGTTTAGTTAGTCACGGTCTTTAGTCACGGTCGTCAGTCATGGAACATCTGATCTGAGACATGGCGCCCTGGTACCGCCAGATCGAGTTCAAATGTGTCCGCCAGTCCAAAGCGGCCAACGGCCACAAGAACGCGGCAGTCGAAGGGCCCCAGCCACACCTTCCTGCCAAGCAGAGCCCAAGACGACGCATGCTGGGGACTTCCGGCTCTGATCCTTGGTCTGACCTCCGCTAACACCCTCGCGGTCAACCCGACGTGCGCCACGACGATTTCTCCCTCCCCGGCGAGTTCCTCGAGGACATCATCTGCAGCGCCTACACGCGAGGAGAGCGCGGCGTCACGATCTGGACCGGGCGATTCATGCGCGGCCGTCGACACGCCCGCGAACTCCGCGGAGTACTCCTCGACCGAGGATTGAAGATCGACGGCCCGGACCGCAGGGGTCGCCTCCACATCACCGCCCCACCAGGATTCCCGCAACCACGCCCCCCATGGATACCCGACGACTGGCCCCCACCCTGGCTACCCGACCAATAAGCAAGTTCTGACTCACGAGAAGGAGATATTATCGTGAGTCAGCCACCGAGGGGCACGAGCAGATCGATCCATCTGAAGAACGCGAAGACGTCGGTGCCGCACGAGCCGGCGGTGCGGTTCGGTCGTCGACTGAACCCACCGTTCCAGCATCCCCGGCGCTGCTCAAGCGATCACGTCCAACGCGGAAGCAACGATCACCGGCACCACGCCAGACTAACCCGTCTGGCTATTTCGACGACGGACCGCTAGCCGAATGCGTTGACAGTATCAGCCACTAAGACGTCCCGATAGCCGAGCGCCTCTAAGTAGCCGGATCCGTCCGCACGGACGATGTATCGGGCGGCATCGAAATCCTTCTGCACCGCTCCGTCCTCGGCCTGCGGCGGTGCCATCGCAAAGGCACCCGCGAAAAGGCAAATGCCCACTGACTCCGACGCGGCCAGGTCGTCCGGCAAGTTCGGTGTGGGACCTCGCCGCACCCGACCCTCCCACGCCTTGAACTCGCCCACGGTCACGGTCCGCTCCACGAGCAGGCTCCGCAGTTCGCCGGAAGGGCCCTGCATCTTCAGGTACGTCTCGCACATCGAGGCCGGCGCCACAACGGCTTGCGTGGAAGCCTCGGGCTGGGCCGATTGCTCAGCGGCCGCGCTTGTCGGATCGGAGGCGACCGCTGCGGGCGCGGGAGAAGTCGCAGTTGGCAATGCTCCCCTCGCCGTGTCCAACGAACGTGGATCACCGCATCCGACCGCAACGATGCCAAGGGAAACCAGCGAACCGAGACTTGCACGCCGGGCCAGACCAATGACCTGCTTAGCGCTTAACATACATTCGCCTTCCCAGCATTCCAGGTTGTGGCACCCGTCCAGTAGCCGCACATCCCCGTGCCCACCGAGGATGAATCATTACCCGCCCAGCTCTGCCACCCGCCCGTTGAATACTTGTATTGTAAAGTCGAATCCCCGTAGTAATAGACGGTTGCGGCTTGCGAGTAGGATTCAAGCCCTTGCTCGACGTATTTCCCACGAACGGGCCAGTAGATGTCCGTTAGATACGTGCCACTGAAGAGCCACTGCCACCTACCCGTCGAAGACACGTAATTCATAGTGAAGGTGTTCGTTCCGCCGTTCGCAATGCAGCACGAGATCCCCAGCGGATGCCAAATCCCTTGCTCGCCATATCCCCAGAACCAGAACTTGAGACCGTCGTTACATTGATGTGCTGTGCCGAACTCCAACCAATCGAAATATGGTGAGTTCAGCAGAACCCAAGAAGTCTGGTAGACAGGCTCGCCGGTGAAATACTGAGAGCATCCCGTGGCTGGCTGGTTGTAGACAGCGACGTCTGTGTGCACATGCTGCATGCCCGAATAGAGCACGCCAGCTGACGATTCACGCGAGGTTGAGTAGGCATGGAGTACGGTGGCCGACGCAGGTGAGTCGTTCACACTCAGCACCATGGACAGTGCGAGCAGAGACAGCAGCCCACGGACAAGGCTTGAGGCGAACCGCGGGCGTGAAGGTGTTGAACGCTCATCGAAGGGTCTACGAAGTGGGTCCACGAAGTGGGTCCACGATCGGTGTCTCCTCGCGTGTTGCCAGCCGGACACTTGGCCCGAACGGCCCCCTAGTAGATTGATGGTCGCGTTGATCCCCAAAATTGTCAATGGGCGGACCGCCCTGGCTCAAAGGGTGGCCGGTGCTTGCTGTGGTGAGCGGCGAGGATTCGCTCATCGCTCGCTGGGCTGGTCGAGTTAGGCAGATCTGGCGCCGAGGGCGACGATATGTAGACGGCGGTCGTGATCCTGAACCAGGCCCGGTTGCGGTCTCGGCCTCGGTAGCGGAGTTGTCGCCCGCCGCCGATGTCTTGATCCAACCGAAGGGTTCCTCGATGCGTTTCCGGATTCCGTATGCTGAGATTCAAAGACCCAGCTCAGGGCCATGATCTCGCTGCGGTTGCTGTTCTTGTTGGCGGGTCCGTTGAGCGGTTCTTGCGTTCTCGTACTGCCCGACCCGACGGTCGAGCTCACCGACGACAGCCTGGTCGACGGGCGTGACTCCACGGCCCGTGAACTCGGTGCGTCGAGCGTGGAGGGCGTCGAGGGGCTGGTCTGTGAAGTGAATCGTCGACATCTCATCCTTCGTGGCGGCTCCTGGCCATGAATTCTCAGAGACCAAGTTCGGGACCCTGATCGCGATGGAGTTGCCGTTCGCGTTGGCGGGTTTGCTGTGCGGTAAGGGTCGTCTCGTACTGCGCCCCCCGCACCTCAAGTTCCCCATCAACAGCGGCCACGACGGCCCACTGTCTGGGTGTGAGCTCACGCCCCTCGACGAGCCGCTCGCGGAGCTCATGCAGGCTTTCGAGGGTGGGCCGGTCCTGGTTGTCGACACTGGTTTCCCACTGCAGCCAGCCGATCGCCTTGTCGATCTGCCGGTCTCGTTCCCCGACGGGTTCGGGTACGGCCGCACGTTCGAGCGCGTGTTCGGCTTGGCGGATGAGGGGGTCGAGCCGTCCGGCCTCTTGCTGGTACACGCCTTGCCAGCCGGTCTCGGCGGTCTCGAGGCGTTCTTGTGCCTGTTCGAGGAGGCGGCGCACCGAGCGCCGATGGCCGAGGGGGGTGTGGGCGAGTCGTGCGGTGAGTTGATTGATGTCGGCGTGAGCGTTGTGGCGGGCGATCGCCCAACCATCCACCGGGGTCGTCTGGTACGGGCTCCACGACTTGTCCAGCTGCTCGCGTTCGCGGCGGAGGGTGTGGAGCCGGGTCTGCAACGCCCGGTACTCCCCGCGGGGCTCCGCCCGTGCCGCCCGCTCCGTCTCCAACCGGTGGAGGGCGTGGGCGACGGTCTCCAGGCTGTGGAACGGATCTCGGGGCGTAGGCTCGGCAGGTCGGGCATCGGGGGGACCTGCCGCGGCCGCCACCGCTGGCGGTTCTTCCGGTGTACCGACGCCAGAGCGCTCGTTGGGGGACTGCGGGATGGCGGTCGGGGCGGGCGCCTCGACCGCCACTCCCCGACCATGCTCCTGCTCCAACAGTTCGCGGCGCACGGTGACGGCGGGGGTGTCGACCCGGTCCCGCACCAGGGCTTGTTCGAGGACGTCGGCGGGCGTCCTCCATGCTGTCAGCGATCACGTACATCTCGTTCACCTGGCGGCCGCGGGTGGCGCCGACGTACAGGTTCCGATGATCCGTCGCCCCGGACACGAGCGTGATCGCCCAGTCCACGGTGGCGCCTTGCGTGCCGTACACGGTCGTCGCGTAGGCGAGCCGCACGTACTCGCGTAGGTACTCGACGGGCAGCGCGATGGTGCCGTCGCGGCCGTGCAGGGTGGCGGTCCCCGCATCAGGATCGGTGTGGGTGACGGTCCACAGGGCGCGGTTCTTGATGATGTGCCCGCGGTCGGTGGTGAGGGTCCGATCATTCCGTCGGGTGGCCACGACATCGCCGGGGTGGAGCTGGTCGCCGTGACCACCGGCGACGGCCTGGGTGGGGTCGAGATCGCCGCGTTCGAGGCGCGCCGTCTGGATCGCCGTGTTGAGGCGTTCGACTTCGTCGTTGGTGGCGGCGGTGATCGCCACCGTCTCCCCCACCGTGGTGTGGTGGAGCCATTGGTCGGTGATCACTGCCGTGTGCTCGTCGAAGGTGCCGGTGCGGATGCGGTCGTGGTGTTGGTAGGTGGCGATGACGTCGGGGTCACCGTGTCGCAACGCCAGCGACGCGGCCCCTTCCCACCCTGCGGTGAACCGGCGCACCACAGTGAGCTCCACCGGGTCCGTGTGCGCCAGGAGCTCGGCGAACATCCCACCCCGCCCGACCGCCGGGAGCTGGTAGGGGTCCCCCACGAGGACGAGGCGCCACTGGTACCGGTCGACAAGCTGGGTGAGCTGGTGAAGGTCGCCGGTGGGGAGCATCCCGGCCTC
>JANMAT010000102.1:0-19734 GCA_031359995.1 Actinomycetes bacterium | reverse complement strand
GAATCTTCGAAGATTCGCCGGGACAGGGCGGCGAATCCGGGAGCAGGGGCGGCGCGGGCGGCGCCGGGGCGCGTCGGAAGACCGCGGGCGCGGCCCGGGTGACCAGCCCGTCGACCCGATCAGTCGAGCGCCGCGGCGCGGGCGCCCGGGGCCAGATCGGCCCCGTGAGCCGGCGCGGCGTGGGTGACGTTCCCCGCCGCCGGGAGCAGGCGCAGCACGGCCAGCGCCGCCACGAAGGCGGCGACGCTGCCGGCGAACGCGGCGATGTGGATGCCCGACATGAACGACTGCTTGGCCGCCGTGGCCAGCGCTGTCCCCGCGTCGCCCGGCAACTGCCCGGCGACCTTCAGCGCACCGGGCAGGCCGCTACGGGCCTCACCGAGCAGCGCCGCGGGCACGTTGCCCAGCGCCCCGCTCACGTGGGACGAGAACCGGCTCACCAGCACGCTGCCGAGCACGGCGACACCCAGCGCGCCGCCGAGCTCGCGGGTCGTGTCGTTCAGCGCCGAGCCGACGCCGGCCCGCCCGAGCGGCACCGCTGACATGATCGACGCGGTGAGCGGCGAGATGGTCAACGCCATGCCCGCCGGCATGACCAGGAACATCGGCAGGATCTTCCAGTACGACGAATCGACGCGGGTGACCGCGGCCATGAAGAACAGCCCGAGCCCCGCCAACGCCATGCCCACCGCCACGACGCGCGCCCGACCGAAGCGGGCGACGAACCGGGGGCTCTGGGGCGCCACCAACATCATCATCAACGCGAAGGGACCCTGCTTCCAGCCGGCCTCGAGCGTGCCGTACCCCAGCACCAGCTGGAAGTACTGGGTCATCAGGAAGAACGTGCCGAACATGGCGAAGTAGATGAGCGACATCGAGCCCGAGGCCACGCTCAGGCGCCGGTCGCGAAACAGCGTCAGGTCCAGCATGGGCACCGGCGTGCGGTGCTCCCAGAGCAGGAAGGCGGCGCCGAACACGATGGCCACCGCGAACCAGGCCAGCGTCTTGCCGCTGAGCCAGCCGGCGTTGGGTGCCTCGATGATGGCGTACACGAGCGAGCCCATCATGGCGATCGACAACACCGAGCCGACCACGTCGAGACGGGCCTGGTCGGGGTCGCGCGACTTGGGCACGAGGAAGTGTCCGGCGACCAGCGCGATGGCGATGATCGGCACGTTCACCAGGAACACCGATCCCCAGAAGAAGTGCTGCAGCAGGAAGCCCGACGCGATGGGCCCGAGGGCCGCGCCGCCACCCGAGATGCCCGCCCACACCGCGATGGCCTTGGCCCGCTCGTGGGCCGGGAACACGTTGGTGAGGATCGACAGCGTGGACGGCATCACGAAGGCGGCCCCGAAGCCGCTGAGCGCACGGCCGGCGATCACCATGGACGCCCCGCTGGCGAAGGTGGCCACGAGCGCACCGCACAGGAACAGGAACAGGCCGATCTGCAGAGCGCCCTTGCGTCCGTATCGATCTCCGAGGGCACCGGCGCTGAACAGCATGCCGGCGAACACCAGGGCGTACCCGTCCACCATCCACTGCAGGGCCGTGCTGCTGGCGTCGAGATCACGGGCCAGCGTGGGCAGTGCGATGTTCAGGGAGGTGTTCCCGACGATGACGATCATGAGGCTGGTGCACAGCACGGCCAGCACCCACCATCGCCTCGGATCGGGGGTCCCGGCGGCCGTCAGCCCACCGGTGTGCGCGTTCTCGTTCACTGCCATCTCCCCTGTTTAGCTGCAAGCTGCAACCATCGGGTCAGCCCGCCGCTTCCCGGGCCCGGAAACTTCATGACACCCCTCCGGCAGGGTGATGGACATGAGCACGACCCGCCACCTCCCCCGTTCGGAGCAGCCCTCGCTCCTCGTCCCGGCCGACACCGAGCTGCCCGCCGGGCAGCTCAGCCTCGGGCTCGAGCCCACCGCGATGCCGGCCGTGCGGCTGGTCGCCCGCCAGCTCCCCGCCCAGCTCCGGCTGGACGCCCGCACCCGCCAGGTCGGCCGGGCCGGCATCGCCGAGCTACGGCGCATCCTGGCCGACGCCGGTCGGGTGGCGGCCTGAACGGCGGCGGCGGCGGCGGCGCTGGCCCGCTCGGCCCGCTCAGCCCGCCGCGCTCGGCGACAGCTGGCGCACCGCATCCCAGTGGTCGATCGGGGCCAGCGGCATGATCGACAGCGAGCTCGTGGTCACACCGTTGTCGAAGTAGCGCTGGATCTGGGCCCGGCACTGCGCTGGCGACCCGTGCACGATCAGGTCGTCCACCACCTCGTCGGGAATGGCGGCCAGCGCCGCCTTGCGGTCGCCCGCCTTCCAGGCGTCCCACATGCCCGCCAGCTGGTCGCCGCGGCCGAGCCAGCGGTGGAACTCGGCGTACACCGGCACGTTCAGGTAGGCGGTGATGGCGAAGCGGGCGGCCTGGCGCACCGTGTCGGCATCCTCGGACGGGCACACGAAGATCCGGCACACCAGTTCCTTGTCGGCGCCCTGGCCGTTCACGACGGCGGCCACCTTGGCCACGTCGTCGGCCGACAGCCAGTTGATGATGGCGCCGTCAGCCTCGCGCCCGGCCAGGCGCAGCATGCCCTCGCGCAGGGCGGCCACCAGCACCGTCGGCGGCACCTCGGGCTTCACGCCCAGCTTGAAGCCGTCCACCTTGAACGTGTCGTAGCTCTTGGCCACCTTCTCGCCGCTGAAGGCGTCCTTCAGGAAGCGCACCATGTCACGCACGCGCTTGTACGGCTCCACGAAGGGCACGCCGTTCCAGCGCTCCACGATCACGTTCGAGCTCGAGCCGATGCCGAACGCGAACCGACCCGGCGCGGCGTCGGCCAGCGACGCCACGCTCTGGGCCATCAGCGCCGGCGCCCGCGTGAAAGCGGGCACGATGGCGGTCCCCAAACGCAGCCGTGGCTCCCACGCCGCAGTCATGGCCAGCGGCGTGAAGGCGTCCACCCCGTCGGCCTCCGACGACCACACGTCGGTGTAGCCCAGGTCGGCCAGCTCCATCAGCTTCTCGCGGTGGGTGTGCAGATGACCGGGCAACGGCACCGTCATCCCCGGGCGAACGGGCACGCTCACGACTTCCCCCTTGCTGGTGCGACCCTCGCACCGTGCAGCGGGCTCGACACTACGCGGCGGCCCCGGCAGCCACCATCTGACCGCGGTTCAGCGCGACGCGCCCCGACGGGCCCGAGGTTCGCGATCGACCCAGCGGAACCAGCGCACGCACACCAGCAACCCGACCAGGCACCACCCGGCCAGGATGGCCCACATGAGCGGGTGCTGCCACGTGCCGCTCGGTTCGTTCACCTGGTAGCGGTCGGGCAGGAACACGCTGCGCATGCCCTGGGCCAGCCAACGCAGCGGGAAGAACGCCGACAGCGTGTGCATGCTCGACGGCAGCTGGGTGAAGGGGATGAACACCCCCGAGATGAACTGCAGCGCCACGAAGGGCAGGTTCACCACCGCCGGCGCGGCGTTGGCGTTGCGCACCCGGCCACCCACGGCCAGGCCGAGCAGGGTCGACGAGAACACGCCGAGACCGAGCACGCCCAGGAACGTGAGCCAGCGGCCGATGTCGGAGGGCAGCGTGAGGTCGTAGAGGATCACGCCGGCAGCCAGGAGCACCGCGACCTGCAGGGCGGTCATCACCAGCACGGTGGCGCCGCGACCGACGAAGAAGGCGATCTTCGGCATCGGCGTACCGGCCAGGCGCTTCAGCTCGCCGCGCTCGCGGTCGAAGGCGACGCGGATGGCCGTGTTCACGAAGCCGGTGGACAGCGCGGCCGACCCGATCAGGCCGGCCACGTAGAGCTGGCTGACGGTGACGCCGCTGTCGCGCACCTGCCCCCGGAAGATCGATGCGAACAGGAACAGCATCATCACGGGGAAGGCCAGCGAGAACCCGATCGACTGCGGGTTGCGAACGAACGACTTCATCTCGACGACGAATCGAGACCACATGACCTTCGTCAGCGGGGGACGGCCGAGGGTGGCGCTCACGTGTGGTCTCCGATCAGCGACAGGTAGATGTCCTCGAGCGTGGGCCGGCGCACGGTGAGGTGGGGCACCTCTCCGCCGAAGCGCTGCCCGAGCTCGGCGACCGTGCGGGTCGGCTCGTCGGTGCGCAGCTCGTGGTGGCCGTCGTCGTCGATCCACGTGACGGTGGCGGCGGCATCGGCCCGGCCTCCGAGCGTCGCCGGGTCGCCGAGCGCCTTGATGCGGCCGCCGGCGAGCACGGCGACGCGATCGGCCAGCGCCTCGGCCTCGTCGAGGTAGTGGGTGGTGAGCACGATGGTGGTGCCCTCGGCCTGCAGGGCCCGGATGAGGTCCCAGAACTGACGGCGGGCCTCGGGGTCGAACCCGGTCGTGGGCTCGTCGAGGAACAGCAGTTCGGGCCGGCCGACGATGCCGAGCGCCACGTCGAGACGGCGCTGTTGACCGCCCGACAGCTTGCCGGCCCGGTCGTCGCGCTTGGCCTCCAGCCCCACCAGGGCGAGGACCTCGTCGGTGGTGCGCGGCGCCGGGTAGAACGACCCGAAGTGGGTGATGCACTCGGCCACGGTGAGCTCCTCGCTGGCCTGGCTGGCCTGAAGCACGAGCCCGATCCGGCAGCGCCAGTCGGGCGAGGGGTGCTGCGGGTCCTCGCCGAGCACGCGCACCTCGCCCCCGCTGCGCTTGCGATAGCCCTCGCATATCTCCACGGTGGTCGTCTTGCCCGCCCCGTTGGGGCCGAGCAGCCCGAACACCTCGCCCCGCACGACCTCCAGGTCCACCCCGTCGACGGCGGTGAACCCGCCGTACGTCTTGCGCAGCCCGTCGACCTCGATCACCACGTCCATGCACCCATCCTCCGTCACCAGCAGCACCGATCACACCTCGAGCCGCGAGCAGCTGCGATACCTGAGGCGGCAGGACGCGTCGGTCGCCGGTTAGCTTGCCGGTGTGACCATCACCCCGGCCGAGATCAACGCGTTCCTGCGCGACGCCTTCCCCGGCACGGGCAACGAGTGCCTCGACGTCGGGGCCGACTGGGCCCTGGCCCACCACGTGGTGCTCGGCGACAACCTGCGCCCGGGCGGCTTCGTGTCGGGGCCCACGCAGTTCTCGCTGGCCGACGCCGTGCTCTGGTACGCGCTGTTCGGCGCCGTCGGCCTCGAACCGATGGCGCTCACCAGCGAGCTCTCGATCCGCTTCCTGCGCCCCGCCGCCGGCGACGTGCTCTACGCCCGTGCCGATCTGCACACGGTGGGCCGTCGCAACGTGGTGGGCACCGTGAAGCTCTGGATGGACGACCGCGCCGGCAAGCCGGTCTCGGTGGCCCAAGGCACCTACGTGCGCCCGGCGGGCTGAGGCAGCTCCTGGCGCCGCGTCAGCGTCGGCGCGAACAGGTCGCCCAGCGCGTCCACGCGCGCCAGCACGTCGGCCGCCTCGAACCGCAGCTCGACCTCGCCGTCGGCGGCGGCGTCGACCTCGTCCCAGGTGACCGGGGTGGACACCGTGGGCCGTGGGCGGGCCCGCAGCGAGTACACACCGATCGTGGTCTTGTGGAACGAGTTCTGGCTCCAGTCCACGAACACCTTCCCGGTGCGCTGTGCCTTGGTCATCACGCTCAGCACCTGGCCGGGTAGTTGCCGTTCGAGCACCTGGGCCACGGCCAATGCGAAGCTCGACGCGTGCTCGTGGGTGAGCGGCCCGTTCACCGGCAGGTACAGCTGCAGGCCCTTGCTGCCGCTCGTCTTGGGCCACGCCTCCAGGCCCACCGACGCGAGCACGTCACGGATGTGGCGGGCGATCACGGCGCACTCGCGCATGGCCGCCGGTGGGCCCGGGTCGAGGTCGAACACGACCATGCGGGGCGCGTCGAGATCGTCGGCCAGCGCCATGGGCGCGTGGATCTCGATGGCGGCCTGGTTGCCCGCCCACACGAGGGTGGCGGGCTCCTCGATGCGACAGCTCCGGGGCGGCGGTGTGCCCGGCCCGATCGACACCGGCACCCAGTCGGGGCGGTGCTGCGGGCAGTTCTTCTCGAAGAACCCCTTCTGGTCGACACCGTTCGGGAAGCGGTGGAACGTGAGGGCCCGCCCGGCCACGTGGGGCACCATGACGGGCGCGATGCGGGCGTAGTAGTCGATCACCTGTGCCTTGGTGAACCCGACCTCGGGGTACAGGACCTTGTCGAGGTTGGTGAGGGTCAGCGTGCGACCGGCGACGGCGACCGTCGTGCCCAGGGGCGCCACGGCGGCGGCGTCAGGCCGACTTGCGGGCGCGCGTGCGCGCCGGCTTGGCCTTGACCGCCGGCGCCTCGTCGGCTTCCTCGCCCTCGTCGTCGAGCTGCACCGCGGCGGGTTTGGCCGTGGCCGCGGGATGGCGACCGCGCGCTTCCTTGGCCGCCTTCACGCTCGCCTCGAGCGCGGCCATGAGGTCGACCACCTGCGGGGCCGCCGCGGCGGCGACGGGCGCCTCGAACGCCTCGCCGGCGGCCGTGCGGCCCATCAGATCGAGCACCTGCTCGCGGTAGGCGTCCTTGTACTTGTCGGGTACGAACTCGGCCGACAGCGACTGCACGAGCGCCTCGGCCATGGTGAGCTCGCGGTCGTTGATCTCGATGGAGTCGAGCGTGCCGAGCTCGTCGATGGCCGTGGGGGCCACGACCTCGTCGGCGTACACCATGGTGTTCAGCACGAGGAGCCCGTCGACGGCGCGGATGGCGGCCACGTACTGCTTGTTGCGCATCACGAAGCGGGCGATGCCCACCTTGTTCGAGGCCGACATGGCCCTCACCAGCAGCGCGTACGGCTTGGGCACCTTGTCGGGCGCCAGGTAGTACGGGCTGTCGAAGTAGATCGGGTCGATCTCGTCCAGGTCGACGAACTCCTCGAGCTCGATGGCCTTGTTGGCCGCCGGCATGAACGGCTCGAGCTCGTCGGGATCGACCTGGATGTAGCGGTCCTTGGTGAGCTCGTAGGCCTTCACGATGTGCTCGTCGGGTACGTCGGCACCGTCGAGGGCCGAGACCTTCTTGAGCTTGATCCGGCTGCCGGTGCGCTCGTCGAGCTGGTTGAACGACACCGACTTCTTGGACACTGCGTTGTAGAGCTTGACCGGGATGCTGACCAGCCCGAAGCTGATGGCACCGGACCAGATCGGCCGAGGCATGGCCCCAGTGTGCCGGAAAACCTCCCATACGGGAAGCGCGCCGCCCCGATGGGTGATCCGGACCGCCGTCACCACGCCTCAGGAGGCGAGCACGGCGCGGGCCACCAGGTCGGTGCCGAACGCCGTGAGGATGGCCAGGTACAGCAGGCCGGTGGCGGCCATGACCGCCGAGTAGGCCCGCTCCTTGAGCGCCGCGCGTGTGACCACCACGAGCACGATGGTCGTGACGGCGCAGGCGATCCAGAACCAACCGAGCATGCCGCCGTAGCCGTCGTCGATGCGGCCGGAGAACACGCTGAACATGCCGGTGGGCACCAGCAGCAGCACGACCTCGAACGGCCACACGTACCCGAGCCAGCGCACCTGCTCGTTCAGCAGGCGCCGGGGCAGACCCGGCTGCGTGAGGTACCAGTGGCCGAGCAGCATGGCGTCGGTGACGGCGCCCAGGAACGCGGCACCGCTGAGCACGCGGGCCACGCCCAGCAGCCGTGGCCCACCGCCCGCCGCCGACGCCCAGCCGGCGGCCACCAGACCGATCACGCCGATGGCCGGCGCCAGCAGGTCGAGCCGCGGTGCGAACTCGGGGCCCCGGGCCGCGTCGTCGTCATCGGCGTCGTCGTCCACGTCGCGGTCGATGCCCGTCATGGCGGCGACCCGCGCCGAGCGCCGGTCGTGGTCGGCGAGGTGGCCCGACACGCCGGCCTTGCGCTGCACCACCGACACGGCGAGCACGGCGACGGCCGCGACCGCGACCGCGATGGCGCCGGCCGTGCGCAGCACGGGCCCGCCGTAGCGCACGCCCACCACCGCGGCCAGGATCGCCATGGCCCCGTAGACACCCCGCAGCAACCAGCCGTAGCCGAGGCCGGCCTCACGGTGGCGCGTGGTGACCCAGCAGAAGAACAGGCCTCCGACCGCCCACTGGAGCAGCACCGTCGCCGCATCCAGCGAGATGCGCCCGGCGCGGCTCTCGGCCGCCGCCAGCACCCACGCTGCACCTGTCACGGCGGGCGATCCTATGGCCCGGCACCCGTCGCCCTACGATTCCCCGGTGCCGTTCCGCCGCCCCGCCCGCTCCGTCGTGGCGATCGTCACACTGGCGGTGGCGCTCAGTGCCTGCGCAGGTGGCCGGCCGTCGCTCTCGGCCACCAAGACCGAGCAGCTCGGCGGCGACGCCGGCATCCCCACCGGCGACACCGCGGTCGACGCCGTCCTCGCCGACCTGGAGGCGCCGCTCACGTCGTCGTTCACGCTCACCTACACGATCCTTCGCAAGCTCGGGACCACGACGGCCACCGCCACGGTGAGCCGGGGCCCCATGGCCACGTCGGTCACCGTCGGCGACGTCCGCTTCCTGAAGGCCGACGAGGACCACACCTGCGTGCTCACCACCAAGGCGTGCGAGAGCATCATCAACGACGCCCGCATCAGCAACCTGGGCATCTCCTCCGCGTTCTGGCGCGACTCCCCCGCCCGCGCCCTGCGCGTCACCTACAGCCGGCGGGCCAGCCCACCCACGAGGACCGACTCGACCATCGCCGACCAGGCGGCGCACTGCGTGGCCGTGCCCGTCGGCACCGGCACCGAGCACTACTGCTCGCTGGCCAGCGGCGCCCTGGCGCGGTGGGACACGAACTACCTCACCATCGAGCTGACCGCGGTGGAACCGAACCTGCGCCAGGAGCTGTTCCAGCTCCCGATCGGCGACGCCCCCGTCAGCGGGGGCTGAACCGGCTCAGCGGTCGAGCACCACCAGGTCGTGGTTGGCGTGGTTCAGGGCCTGCGGCCCGGCCTCGGTTGCGACCACGATGTCCTCCAGGCGCAGGCCGAAGCGGCCGGGCACGTAGATGCCGGGCTCCACCGAGTAGGCGTGGCCGGCGGCCAGGGGCAACTGGTTGCCCGACACCATGTAGGGGTCCTCGTGCTCCTCCATGCCGATGCCGTGCCCCGTGCGGTGGATGAAGTAGTCGCCGTAGCCGGCGGCGGCGATGATGCGGCGCGTCGCCCCGTCGACCTCTTCGCAGGGCACGCCCACGTGGCCGGCGGCCACCCCGGCGGCCTGGGCCTCGTGCAGCACGGCGTAGGCGGCGGCCACCTCGGCCGAGGGCTCGCCGATGGACACGCAGCGGGTGATGTCGGAGCAGTAGCCGTGCATGGTGCCCCCGAAGTCGAACAGGACCGTCTCGCCGGCGGCGATGACACGATCGGACGCGTGGTGGTGGGGGCTGGCGGCGTTGGCGCCGGCGGCGACGATGGCGAAGTTCACCTTGTCGTGGCCCTCGGCGATCAGGCGGGCCGAGATCTCGGCCGACACGTCGGCCTCGGTGCGGCCCACGAGCGCGATCTCGCCGGCGTGGAGCTGTGCCGCGACGCGGTCGGCGGCGGCACCGGCGGCCACCAGCCGATCGATCTCGGCGACGTCCTTGGCCATGCGCAGCGGGCCGGTCACGCCGACCGTGCGCTCGAAGCGGGTGCCGGCCATGGCCTTGAACAGGTCGACCAGGAAGCGGGCCCACGTGTGGTCACCGATGGCGGCCACGGGCGCGGCACCGGTCAGCTCGGCGACGATGGCGATGGGGTCGTCGGTCTCGTTCCACGTGCGCAGTGAGAACACGCCGGGCTGCTCGGCCACCCGGGGCGCCTCCAGCCGGGGGATCACCATGGTGGCGTCGGCGTCACGCGGCACCACCAGCATGGTGAGTCGCTCCAGCGGCATGGCCGTGTACCCCGTGAGCCACGGCAGGTCGGGACCCACCGAGAGCAGCAGCACGTCCACGCCCTGCTCGGCCATGGTGGCCCGCACCCGGGCGAGCCGGTCGACGTACACGGAGGTGGGGAACAGAGCGCTGGCCATCGGCCCATCATGCCAGCGCCTCGGCCGGTTCGGTCAGGCGTGGCCCGCGGTTCCGCCCTCGTAGATGCGGCGTACGACCTCCTCGATGTCGGTCTCCTCCACCGACAGGTCGCGCACCTCGGCCTGCTCGGACACGGCCGCGAGCACGGCGGCGGCCGACGTGACACCCCCGTCGAAGCGCAACCACTGGCGGGGCCCGTCCACCTTCACCGTGTCGGCCAGGGGCACCACCAACGGGCCGACCGCGCCGACGAGGTCGACGACGAGCGTGCGGAAGCGCCCGTGGCGGGTGCGCAGCTCGTCGAGGTCGCCGTCGTAGATGACGGTGCCGTGGTCGATGATGACGACGCGCGGACACAGCTCCTCCACGTCGATGAGGTCGTGGGTGGTGAGCAGCACGGTGACACCGCGTTCGGCCACGAGCTGGCGCAGACCCTGGCGCACCGCGTGCTTGCTGACCACGTCGAGACCGATGGTGGGCTCGTCCAGGAAGAGCACGGCCGGGTCGTGAAGCAGCGCAGCCACCAGCTCGCCCTTCATGCGCTGACCCAGGCTGAGCTGCCGCACCGGTACGGCGAGCTGCTCGTGCAGGTCGAGCAGCTCCACCAGTTCGGCTGCGTTGGCGCGGTGACGGACGGGGTCGGTGCGGTACACGTGGTGCAGCAGTTGGAAGCTCTCCTGCAGCGGCAGGTCCCACCAGAGCTGACTCCGCTGGCCGAACACCACGCCGATGCGCCGGGCCAGCGCCACGCGGTCGCGCAACGGCACGAGACCGGCGACCTCAAGCCGGCCGCCCGACGGGGCCAGGATGCCGGTGAGCATCTTGATGGTGGTCGACTTCCCGGCGCCGTTGGGCCCGAGGTAGCCGACGATCTCGCCCGGCTCCACGGTGAAGTGCACGGAGCGCACCGCTGCCACGTCCTTGCGCTCGCGGCGCAGGCGGCCGCGCTTGACCCGCACGGAGAACGTCTTGGTCAGGCCGTCGGTGAGCACGATGGGGGCCACGTCAGCTCCCCGTCGAGCAGTAGCGCCGGTTGCCCGCCCGCCACACCAGCCCGGCGACGACCACGAACGGCACGGCGGCCAGCGGACCGGCGGCGAGCACGGCCCGCGGGAGCGCCAGCGGATTGGGCGCGTCGAGCGCCACCACGACCGGGCCGTAGGCGGTGAGGCCCACCGGCACCACGCCGAGCAGGAAGCGCCGCAGCCACTCGCCGAAGATGTGCACCGGGTAGGTGGAGGCCACGTTCGAACCGTAGGTGAACGCGTTGGCGACCTCCTGCGTGCTCGGCGTCCAGAACGCGAGCGACGACGTGAGCACGAACAGCGAACCGAACAGCACCGCGGACCCGACGATGGCGCCGGCCAGGAGCAACAGCTCGAGCGGGCCGAGGGCCGATCGCACGACGACGAGCCCGATCACCAGCGCGGCCAGTGGCTGCACCGAACGGCCCAGGCGACGCAGCTCGAACTCGTGGCCGAGCAGCTGGGCCAGTGAACCGGCCGGGCGCACCAACAGCCGGTCGAACGTGCCCAGGCGCACCCACTGGCCGGTGAGCTCCACGGGCGAGAGCGTCACGTCGGCCAACCCGAAGCCGGTGCTCGACACGCCGTACAGCACGATCACCTGCGAGCGCGACCAGCCGCCGAGCGAGCTGACCTTGGTGAACAGGGCCAGGATCGCCGCCAGGTCGAGCACCGAGATGATCACCTGGGAAACGAGGAACAGGGCGAACGAGGTGCGGTACTGCAGTTCGGAGCGCACCCGCGCTCCCGCCAGCCGGCGGAACACGCGCCAGTCACGCGCCAGGGCGTGGGCCTCAGCCACCCTGCACCACCAGCTTGCGCGTGGCCGAGCCGATCATGAGCTGCAGCACGGCTTCCAGCGCCACCAGCCACACGAGTTGCGGCAGCCACGCCTGCCACGCCGGGCGGAGCTCCAGGAACACCTCGATGGGCTGCTGACCCATCGACGCGAACGGCGTGGCCCGGCACAGAGAACCGAGCGGCCCGGTGATGAACTGCAACGGCACCAGGAACCCGCTGGCCATCATGAGCACCAGGCCCGACAGGCTGAGCAGGCCGCGCACCTCGACCAGCCAGAACGCGACCAGGTTGACGATCAGCCAGAACCGCGACGCCACCAGCGAACCGAACACGACCGCGACCAGGAACCAGAGCCACGTGAGTGCGCGGGTGGGCAGTTGCACGTGGAACGCCAACGCGCCGGCGACGAACGGTGGGACACCGCGTGCCACCAAGGCGAATGCGGCCCTCCCGGCCCAGATGGCCGCCCACCACCCGGAGAAGGAGACAGGGCGATACAGGTCGGTGGCGATGTCGCCGGTGCGGACGCGTTCGGCCACCTCGCGCTCGCCGAACGCGCCCATCACCACCAGCAGGCTCTGCCCCACGAACACGAACGTGACCGCACCGGTGGCGGTGAGCCCGCCCACGGTCGGGCGGGTCTGGAACACCGCCTGCATCACCGACGCCAGGATGAAGCCGAACACCGTGTTCGTGAACACCCCGGCCACCGTGGCACCGCGGTACGTGCTCTGCCGCCGGAAGCTCGAGCGCGCCGCGGCGAGGTAGGGGCCCATGGGACCCGTCACCGTAGCGGGGCACCCGAACGGGGACCGGCGGGAATCCCGGCACTTCTTGCGTGGTGCTTGACTCTCGATCCTTGACAGCCGATAGAAGGTCCGGAGAAGGTGGAGCTTCCTCCCGGCGGGGAGGGGCGAAAGGCGGACCGGTGGCGGGCAACGAGAACTCGGGAGAGCGCGCGGGGTTCCGGGCGTTCGTGGCGACCGTCACGATCACCCTGCTCGTCGCGGCGTTCGCCTACCTGCGCCCGCCCGTCGAGCGGGCCGCGGCCGCCGGCCCCGTCGTGCACCACATCCTCGGCACCGGGCAGAGCCTGTCGCAGGGGCTGTTCTCGACACCGGCGCTCACCACCACCCAGCCCTTCGACAACCTCATGCTCGGCATCGGGTTCTCGGGCTCCACCCGCATCTACACCGGGCTCACCCCGCTGATCGAGGGTGGCTTCCCCCACGACGGCGAAACGATCTCGTCGGCCATGGCCAACAGCCTCACCCGCAACCTGGGTGTCTACCGCTCGATCGTCACGCGCCACGGCGTGTCGGGCTTCACCTACACCGAGCTGAAGAAGGGCACCGCGCCTTACGTCGACGGCATGACCCAGGTGTCGCTGGCCCACCAGCAGCTCGGCGCGCTGGGGCTGAGCCATCAGGTCGACGCCGTCACCGTGATCCACGGTGAATCCGACTCGGTGGCCTACGGCACGCCCACGCCCTACGAGGCGAGCCTCGTGGAATGGCAGCGCGACTACACGACCGACGTGAAGGCCATCACCGGTCAGACCAACGAGGTCGTGCTCTTCACCGACCAGATGGGCCAGAACCAACCGTCGGCCATCCCCTACGCCCAACTCGCGGCGGCCGACCACAACCCCGGCCGCATCGTGCTCGTCGGACCCAAGTACTTCCTGCCGTACGCCAGCGACGTCGACCACCTGTCGAACGGCGCCGAGCGCCTGCTGGGCGAGTACTACGCCAAGGCCTACCAGCAGCAGATCGTCAACGGCGTGGCCTGGAAGCCGTTCGAGCCGCAGATCGTGCGGGCGTGCGGCACGTCGCTCACCGCCACGTTCGACGTGCCCTCGCCGCCCATCATGGTCGACACCACGGCCGTCGGCGCCCGGGCGAACCTCGGCTTCGAACTGGCCGACGGCGCCGGCGCCACCATCACCGGTGTCACCGTCACCGGTGCCGACACGGTGCGCATCGACCTCAGCAAGGCGCCCACCAACGCCCGCCTGCGCTACGCCCACTCCCCCGTCGCCGGCGCCACCGGCCAGGCCCACCTGGCCGCCGGCAACCTGCGCGACAGCGACACCCGCACCGGCACCAGCGGCACGGCCCTGCCCAACTGGCTCGTGCACTTCGACCAAGCCGCGGTGGCCGACTGCGGCACCACGCCGACCACCACCACGACGGTGGCCGGGCCCACGACCACCACGACCGTCGCCACGACCACGACGACGGTGGTGCCGCCGGCCGGCGGCACGGTGCGCCTCGAGGCCGAGCAGGCCACCCTCGTCGGGCCGACCGTCGTGAACTGGGGCGCCGGTTGGTCGGGCACCGGCTGGATCACCAACTGGAGCAACGCCGGCCAGAACGCCACCTTCACGCTGCCCGACGCCACCGCCGGCACGGCCACCGTACGGGTGCACTACAAGGCCCCGTTCTCGGCGGCGCGCCGCAGCCTCACCGTCAACGGCACGCCCCAACCCGCGCTGCTCACCTTCCCCCAGACCACCATCGTCGGCGGCGACTGGACCAACTGGGCCGGCGGCAGCGACACCGGAGCGGCGGTCACCTTGGTGAACGGCATCAACACGATCACGCTCACGCGACCGGCCAGCGGTGACGGCCCGCTCGACGTGGACTACGTCGACGTGACCGGCGCGGCGGCACCGCCACCACCGACCACCAGCGTGGCCCCCACGACCACCACGACGACGGTCGCACCCGCGACCACCACCACCACGGTCGCGCCGGCGACGACGACGACCACGATCGCGCTACCGCCACCGACCGGCGCCACGACACGCCTCGAGGCCGAACAGGCCGCCCTCGTGGGACCCACGGTGGTCACGTGGGGCGCCGGCTGGTCGGGCACCGGCTGGATCACCAACTGGAGCAACGCCGGCCAGACCGCCACCTTCACCCTCCCCAACGCCACCGCCGGCACGGCCACCGTACGAGTGCACTACAAGGCCCCGTTCTCGGCGGCGCGCCGCAGCCTCACCGTCAACGCCACACCCCAACCCGCACCGCTCACCTTCCCCCAGACCACCATCGTCGGCGGCGACTGGACCAACTGGGCCGGCAGCAACGACACCACCGCCACGATCACCCTGATCGACGGCACCAACACCATCACGCTCACGCGACCCACCAGCGGCGACGGACCCCTCGACCTCGACTACCTCGAGGTCACCCGCTGACAGCTGGCACCTGAGGGCATCGGGCGCGATGGCTGCCCACGGCAAGGACGGGGTATCCCGAGGCGAGCCCAACTCAGGAGGTCCCCCCATGCGATCACGCATCCTTGCCGCCACCGGCGTCGCCGCCGTACTGATGATCAGTGCCTGCGGGAGCAGCAGCAGCCCCAGCAACGGCACCACCGTCACGACGGATGGATCCAACGTCACCACCACCGGCGGTGCGACACCCAGCACCGCCGCCGGCGGTTCGACCGCCAGCAGCTCCGGCGGTTCCGCCAGCACGTCGACCACAGGCTGACGAACGGTCGGGTCGTCCGCGTGGCTCCGGCCGTCGCGGGCGGCCCGACGTGTCGGCCGAGGGGCGGGCCGGCACGGGGATGACCGACCACGAAGGGCCGCAGCTACCCAGGCTGCAGAACGAGCCACAGTGCTTCGCCGCGCGGTGACAGGCGGTAGCCGATCTCGAGGCTCTCGGTGAGGCCGAGCTCCTTCAGCTTGCGGACGTCGGCCTTGAAGGGGGCCGTGTCGCGTCCTTGGCCGGCGGCGAGGTCGGGCGCCCGCCGACCCGGCTACGCGGCGATGGCGGCCAACGTGGCGCGCGTCCACGGGCCGAACGAGCTGCGCCGGTCGCGAGGTCGGCGTGGCCGGCGGCCCGGGCCTCGGCATCGGTGAGCTCGGCGTCGTCGATCGGCGTGACCTCGTCGATGGCCAGCTCGCCGAGGTGGGTGCGTAGGCGCCCGCCGGGCTTGACCGCGGGCCGCTTCCACCGGCGAAAGGCGCGGTCGACGCGCCCGGCCACGATCGCGTCCAGAGCGTCGCGCCGGATCAGCACCGCGACGTCATCGCGGCTCGATCTCGGCCCAGCCCGTCGGGGGCGGCACCAGCGTGAGTCCCGCCCGCGTCCACGCTTCGACCCCACCGACCAGATCGGTCGCTCGCGCGTGGCCGAGCCGGCGCAGCGTGGCCGCGGCCAGTGCCGAGCTGTGGCCCTGCTGGCACGCGACCACGAGGCGGCGCTCGAAGCCGGCGAGCCGGGCGTCGTGGCCACCGCTGGCCGGGTCGGCGCGCCACGGCAGCACCGACATGGGTGCGTGCACCGAACCGGGGATGATGCCGAACGCGTCGACGTGCGAGGGCGTGCGCACGTCGATCACGACGGTGTCAGGGTCGTCGAGCGCGGCGGCGAGCTCGACGGCGTGCAGGCGCGGCGGTGCCCCGACGCGGGCCTCGTCGAGCAACGCGTGCACCGTGGTGCGGGGGCCACGGGCCGTCCGGCGATGCACCGAGACCACGTAGTCGCCGCCGGCGAACGGCTCGCCGTCCCAGGTGGCGTAACGCTCGACGAGGTCGAAGCCGGCGCCGGTGGCGAAGGCGTCGTAGTCGGCCAGCGTCACGCCCCGGCCGAGCTGGAAGCCGGCCACCAGCAGCCCACCGACATCGAGGTGCTCGGCGCAGCGGCGCAGCACCCGCCCGCGGTCGGCCGCCTCCACGAAGATCATCACGTTGCCGGGCAGGGCCACCAGATCGAACGTGCGAGCGAGGGCGAGCTCGGCCAGGTCGGCCTCCAGGAAGGACACGTCGGGCGCCTTGGCGCGGGCGGCGGCCAGCATGGTGGCGTCCACGTCGACCCCGACGACGTCGACACCGCGGCGGGCCAACTCGATGCCGACGCGCCCGGTACCGCAGCCGCCGTCGAGCACGCTGCGGGGCGAGTAGCGACCCAGGAAGTCTGCCTCGCCATGGATGTTGCCGCCCTGGGCGGCGAGCCGCTGCCAACGGGCGTCGTACTCGTCGGTGGTCATGTCCGGGTTCCAGCGGCGCGTCACGCCGCCAAGCCTGGCACGCCGCCGCGGCGCGCCGGTCAGCGCAGCACGGGCACCCCGGCCACGTGCGACGCCGCCTGGCGGGCGTGGTAGCTCGAACGCGTGAGCGGGCTCGCCTCGACGTGGCCGATACCGAGCGCTTCGCCCACCGCGCGGTAGCGGTCGAAGGCGGCGGGTTCGACCCAGCGGTGCACGGGCAGGTGGTGCGAGGTCGGTCGCAGGTACTGCCCGATGGTGACGATGTCGACGCCGATGCCGGCAAGGTCGGCGAGGGCGCCGTGCACCTCGTCGTCGGTCTCGCCCATGCCCACGATGAGGCCCGACTTCGTGGTGAGCCCGGCCCCCTTGCTGGTGGCCAGCAGGCCGAGGCTGCGGGCGTAGCCCGCCGACGGGCGTACGGCCCGCTGCAGCCGGGCCACCGTCTCGGTGTTGTGGTTCATGATGTCGGGGCGGGCGTCGATCACCGTGGCCAGCGCGTCGCGGTCACCCTTCAGGTCGGAGATGAGCACCTCGATGGCGCACTCGGGCGAGCGGGCGCGCACGGCCGCGATGGTGGCGGCCACGGCGGCGGCGCCACCGTCGACCAGGTCGTCGCGCGCCACCATGGTGATCACCGTGTGACCGAGGTGCATGCGGGCCACCGCCTCGGCGACGCGGTCAGGTTCGTCGGCCGCCGGTGGGAGCGGCTTGCTGGTGTCCACCAGGCAGAAACCGCACGCCCGGGTGCACCGCTCACCGAGGATCATGAACGTGGCGGTGCCGTCGCTCCAGCACTCGCTCAGGTTCGGGCAGCCCGCCTCCTCGCACACGGTCACGAGCCCGAGATCGCGCACCGTCTGCTTCAGCGACAGCACACCCGCGCCGTGCTGCACCTTCGGGCGCAGCCACTCGGGCTTGCGGGTGCCGATGGTGAGCCCCTCGGTGACACCGGCCTGGGCCAGGCGGCCGACGAGGCGCACCGGCGTGCCCTCGGCGTGGGCTGACGCCGACACCACGCGCTCGCCGGGACCCTCGCCCCGGCTGAACGGCGACAGGTCGTCGGGCGTGTGCCGCCAGGCCACGTCGGCGCGGTCGATGGTGCCGGCGCCCCACGGCTCGGCGGCGAGTCGGGCGATCACGTCGGCCACTGCGTGCAGGTCGGTGTCGATGCCCTCCTCGGCCAGGCTGGTGACCGGGCGGTCGGCGATGCCGCAGGGGACGATGTGGTCGCGCAGGTACCGCATGTCGGTGGTGACGTTCAGGGCGAACCCGTGCATGGTGCGGCCCCGCGAGAGGCGTACGCCGATGGCGCAGATCTTGCGGGGGTCGGGTCCGTCGGGGTCGACCCACACGCCCGGGTGCTCGCGCAGCCGGCCGCAGCCGGGCAGGCCCAACTCGGCCAGGGAGTCGATGATCAGCTGCTCCACCGAGCGCACGTAGGCGACGGTGTCAGACAGCCCCGAGCGACCGCCGTGCTTGGCCGGGAGGGTGAGGATGGGGTAGCCGACGAGCTGCCCGGGGCCGTGGTAGGTGACGTCACCGCCACGGTTGACGGCGACGAGCTCGGCCCCCACCGATGCCGGGTCGACGCGCACGTTCGTGGCCAGGTCGGCCGCCGGCCCGTGGGTGAACACGTGCGGGTGCTCCAGAAGGAGCAGGTGGTTCTCGTGGCCCCGCTCGAACAGACCCTGCTGCACGGCCAGTGCCTCGCGATAGGGAACCCGTCCCAGCCAGCGCACACGCAGCGTCACAGGACCAGTTCTACCAAAGCGATCGACGGACCCCGCCGCTGGAGCGGGGCCCGTCGGTCACACGATGCCTCACAGCTCGGCTTCCCACTCGCGGGTCTCGATGATGTCCTTCACCTTCACGAGGAAGTTGGCGGCGTAGACACCGTCGAAGGCACGGTGGTCCCAGCTCATGGCCAGGTTGCCGACGGAGTGGATGGCGATGGACTCGCCGCCGCCGGGCAGGTCGACCACGACGGGCCGGCGCTTGATGGCGTCGGTCGAGATGATGGCCACCTGGGGCTGGTTGATGATGGCCGCGGTGAGCACCGAACCGGCCGAGCCGTTGTTCGAGATGGTGAATGTGCCACCGGTGATCTCGTCGGGGCTGAGCTTGCGGGTGCGGGCCCGGGTCGCGAGGTCGTTGATCTCGCGGGCGATGGCCCGCAGGCGCTTGCCGTCGGCCGCCCGCACCACCGGCACGATGAGGCCCTGGTAGTCGAGGTCGACGGCGATGCCGAGGTCGACGTACTTGTGCACGATCAGCTCGCCGTCGCCCATGGACGCGTTCAGGTGCGGGTACTCGGCCAGCGCGTCGATGATGGCCCGGCTGATGAACGGCAGGTAGGTGAGGCTGAAGCCCTCGTGACCCTTCCACTCGCCCTTGTGCTTGTTGCGGATCTTGTCGACGTTGGCGTAGTCGACCTCCACGACGCTGAAGGCGTGCGGGGTGACCGCCTTCGACATGACCATGTGGTCACCGGTGAGGCGACGGATCTTCGACAGCGGCACGACCTCGTCGCGTTCGCCGACGCGTAGGGCCGGCGGCTGGGCCCGCTTGTCGGGCACGTTCGACGGCGGCGCCAGGGTGACGGTGGGAGCCGGCGACGCGGCCGGCGACGGGACGCTCTCGGCCACGGGCTGGGCACCGGTCGCGTCGATGTGGGCGAGCACGTCTTCGCGGGTGATGCGACCACCGGCACCGGTGCCGGTGATGGCGGACGGATCGAGACCGTGCTCGGTCACCAGACGGCGGACCACCGGCGACAGCAGGCGGTTGTCCCCGTCGCCGGCCTCGACGGCCGGCGCGCTCGGCGCCGGGGCGACGGGCGCCGGCGCCGCGGCCACCGGGGCGGGCGCCGCAGCCGGGGCGGG
>JANMAT010000099.1:0-29589 GCA_031359995.1 Actinomycetes bacterium | reverse complement strand
CCGAAGGTGGTCGCCGACCCCGCCGCCACGGACCCGACGACCACCGAGCCGACGTCGGCCCCGACGACGACCCCGACCGATCCTCCGGTTACCGAACCCACCACGACTCCGACCGATCCCCCGGTGACCGACCCACCGCCCGTCGTCGAACCGCCGGCGACCGACCCGACGTGCGTCAACCACGGCGCCCGCGTCTCAAAGGTTGCGCACGACACCCCACCAGGCCCGGGACACGGAGCCGCGGTTTCAGCGGCGGCGCACAACCACGACGGCGAGTGCAACGAGCAGTCAGCCGACGCCGATGATGCCGCGGAGGCCGACGATGCGCCCGAGTCGGCTCCGCCTGCCCCCGCAGGAAGCGATGACGGTCCGGACGACGAGAGCCACGATGGCGGCGGCAACGGCCACGGCCGCGGCGGCGGACGCGACAAGTAGCTCAGCCGTCATAGAACATCGGCGCGTGCAAGCCCACCAGTTGTTGGTCGCGCTCGCTGCCCGCACGCGCCCGTGCGATCGCTTCCGGACTCAGCTGGTTCGCAACGTCGCTGGTGCGCAGACGCGGCGCGATGTCACGCCGGCCGTAGTGCACCTGGAGGAAGTACCGACCTGAACCACCTTCGGCCGGAAGCCCGCGGTGCCAACAATCGGAGACGAAGAGGGCAACGTCTCCGGCGCGCGCGGTCAGTACCGCCGGCGGACGACCGTCGCACGTGAGTTCTGCATTCCACAGTTGGTCGAAGGGTGCGAGGCGCCCGGAGCGGTGACTGCCGGGCACGACGGCAGTCGGGCCGTCGGCCAGCGTGCAGTCCTTCAGGTACAGGTGCGCGCCGATCGCAAACACCGGGTACGGAATGCGGTCGTCCCACTTGACACCTTCGGGACGCGGCACGTGCGGTCCGGCGTCGCAGTGCCACGGTCCGCCCTTGAACTCCGGTGGGTTGCGCCACGCCGTGTTCGCGATCACATGACAATCGTCACCGAGCAGCGGTTCGATGACCTCGAGAATCTTCGGGTGAGCGAGCGCGCGCTGACTCGCGGCGCTGCGGTTCAACATCTCGTAGCGGAACTCGGTTGCATCGGAACGGGAACGTTCGGGTTCGGTCGTCGCGAAGACGTCGTCGATCTGGCGGCGCAACTCCTCGACCTCAGCCACGGTGAACACGCCCTCGATCACCGTGTGCCCGTCACGCTCGAGTTGCGCGCTCTCGTCCGGCACCTCACCGGTGAACACGCCCAAGTTCTTGAACACCCGCTTGATCACTGCAACCTCACTCTTCGAGGTCGTAATCCTGGCCCAGGTGGGTGATCGGCGTCTCCCCCATCATCCAGCGCAGCGTGTTCTTCAACTTGGTGAGCTGGATGAACAGGTCGTGTTCGGGATAGAGACCCGGCGGCGTCTGGGGCGACTTGTAATAGAAGCTGAGCCACTCCTGGATCCCGCCCATGCCTGCGCGCTGCGCAAGGTCCATGAACAGCACCAGGTCCAATGCGAGTGGCGCCGCGAGGATTGAGTCGCGACACAGGAAGTCGACCTTCATCTGCATCGGATACCCCATCCACCCGAACAGGTCGATGTTGTCCCAACCCTCTTTGTTGTCACCGCGCGGTGGGTAGTAGTTGATCCGCACCTTGTGGTACACGTCGCCGTAGAGGTCCGGGAACCGCTCCGGCTCGAGAATGTCGTGCAACACGCCGAGCTTGGAGACTTCCTTCGTCTTGAAGTTCTCCGGATCGTCGAGCACCTCACCGTCGCGGTTGCCGAGGATGTTGGTGGAGTACCACCCGGAGAGACCGAGCATGCGCGCCTTGAGCATTGGCGCGAGCACCGTCTTCAAGAGCGTCTGGCCGGTCTTGAAGTCCTTCCCCGAGATGGGGATGTTCTGCTGCTCGGCGTACCGGCGCAGCACCGGAGTGTCCACCGCGAGGTTCGGTGCGCCATTCGCGAACGGAACCCCTTCTTGCAACGCCGCGTAGGCGTAGAGCATCGACGGTGCGATCATCTCGTCGTCGGCGTCGATGGCTGCGTCCAGGCTGGCGACGGTCTGGTGGGCGGGGCCGGGCTCGATGTAGATCTCGGTGCTGGCGCACCAGATCATCACGACCCGGTCGACCTGCTTCTCCTCGCGGAAGCGGTTGATGTCCTCGCGGATCGACTCGAGCATGGCCCGCTTGCTCGAGTCGGGCTTGATGTGCTCGCCGTCGAGGTTGCGGGCGTACTTGCGTTCGAACGCCGCGGTCATGGGCCGCACCTCGCGCAGCGCCTCGGCGATGCCTTCGAGGTGCCTGCCGCTGTCGAGCACACCGGCGCGCGAAGCGGCGACGTAGGCGTCATCGGGGAACACGTCCCACGCTCCCCACACGATGTCGTGGAGCGAGGCCAGCGGCACGAAGTCCTTCACGAGCGGCGAACGACCCTCGGTGCGCCGGCCGAGGCGGATCGTGCCCATCTGCGAGAGCGAGCCGATGGGCAGACCCTGGCCCCGCTTCACCAGTTCCACGCCGGCGATCAGCGTGGAGGCCACGGCACCGAGCCCGACGGTGAGGACACCGAGGCGGCCGTCGGCGGGGGCGATGGAGGCAGGAGGTTGAACGGTCAACGCGTGTTCCCTTCGTTTGCGAACGCACCGAGGCTAGGCGACGCACCGGGGGAGCGCCCCGGTCAGGTCGCGTCGGCGCGGGCGGCGGCGTCGGCCGGCCCGATCACGTCGTCGACCAGGTGCTGGCGCGTGATCGGTCGGGCGGCCACGGGTGCAGTCTCGCACCGGCTCTGGCAGCCTGGCCGGGTGCAGCTCACCCTCGACGGTCCGGCGGTGGTGGCGCCCGAGGCGCTGCGGGCCGCCCACGTGGCCACGGCGGTGGGTGCGTCGGTACGGCTGAGCGTGACGCTCGGTGCCGACTGGGGCGACGAGCCGGCGGTGCGCGTCGGCGACGTCGTGCTCGGTGCCGGCTTCGTGGTGGTCGCCGGTGGTCGCGTCCGGACCGGTCGCTGGACGGGCATCGTCGAACGGCAGCGCACGCTGCCCGACACGGTGGGCCCGGGACTGCGCCTGCTCATGGTGGGCCTCAACCCGAGCGTGATCGCCGCCGACGCCGGGTTCGGCTTCGCCTCGCCGTCGAACCGCTACTGGCGCGCCGCGGTGGCCGCCGGTGTGGTGAGCGCCACCCACGACCCGCCGCGGGCGCGGGCGGTTGACGGCGTGGGCATGACCGACCTCGTGAAGCGGGCCACCCCGAAGTCGGCCGAGATCACCGGCACCGAGTACCGCGCCGGTGCCGCCCGCATCGACCAGCTAGCGGCGTGGCTGCAGCCCGGAGCGCTCTGCCTGGTCGGGCTGGAGGGGTGGCGGGCCGCGGTCGACCGGAAGGCCCGACCGGGCTGGCAGTCCACCTCGCTCGGTGGTCGTCCGACCTACGTGATGCCCTCTACCAGTGGCCTGAACGCATCGGTGCGCGTCGACGATCTGGTCGCCCACCTCCGCCGGGCGACCGCCGGGCCCGACGTGTGATGATGACCGGCGATGTCCGAGACGTTCCGATCGCTCCGGCACCGGAACGCCCGGTTGTTCTTCGCCGGCATGCTCGTGTCGAACGTTGGCACGTGGATCCAGACCACGGCGACGGCGCTGCTCGTGCTGAAGCTGACGGGCAAGGGCACGTCGCTCGGCATCATCACCGCCGCCCAGTTCCTGCCGATGCTGCTGCTCGGGCCGTGGGCCGGCGTGCTCGCCGATCGCACGAACCGTCGCCGCATGACGATGATCACGCAGACCGGGCTCACGGTCCAGGCGGTCGCGCTGGCCGTCGCCGACCTGACGCACCACGCCACGGTCGGCCTCATCGCCTTCCTGGCCCTGGTGCTCGGCACGTTCTCCGCTCTCGACAACCCGGCGCGCCGCGGGGTGGTGACCGAACTGGTCGACGAGGAGGACGTGGCCAACGCCCTGTCGCTCAACACCGCGGTGATGACCGGGTCGCGGGTGTTCGGCCCCGCACTGGCCGGGTTGATGGTCGCCACCATCGGCACCGGCTGGTGCTTCGTGGCCAACGCGGTGTCGTTCGTGGCGGTCCTCGGCGGGCTGGCGCGCATGAACCCGGCCGAGCTGCGGGTGCCACCCAGGGCGCCGCGCGGTGGGCGGCCGCTGCGTGACGGTCTCGCCTTCGTGGCGCGCGACCCGTTGCTGCGGCCCATGTTCATCGCGCTCACCATCGTGTCGACGTTCGCCTTCAACTACAACGTGTCGCTGCCGTTGCTGGTGAAGCAGAAGTTCGACGGCGGCGCCACCGGGGTCGGCTGGCTGCTCGCCACCACCTCAATCGGTAGCGTCATCGGCTCGCTCACGGTGGCGTCGCGCCGCTCGATCGGGGCGCGGGCGTACGCCCTCGCCATGGTCGTGCTCGGCCTGTCGGCCGCGCTGCTGGGCGCGTCGGGCGTGCTGCCGGTGGCGTTCGTGCTGGCCGTGCCGATGGGCGTCGGTGGCGCCGGCTTCCTGGCCGTGACCAACGGGGTCATGCAGCCCCGCACCCCGCCGGCCATGCGTGGGCGGCTCTTGGCGCTGCAGGCCACCGCGTTCCTCGGATCGACGGTGATCGGCGGCCCGATCACCGGCTGGATCGGTGACCACGTGGGTGCCGGCTGGGCCATCAGCTACGGCGGGCTGATCACCCTGGCCGTGGCCGCCTGGTTCGTGTGGACCGTCCGCCGCACGCCCGCCACCGTCCCCGGGTCCGCCCTCGTCCCGACCCCCGCCTAGAAGATGTCGGCGGGGCCGAAGGCGTGGGGGAGCACGACGGACATGGGCAGGGGTTCGCCCGTGCCGTCGACCAGGAGCTCGTGGCCGCCGTGCTCGAACAGGAGCTGGCGGCACCGGCCGCACGGCATGACGGGGCGGCCGTTGCCCACGGTGACCACGGCGACCAACCGGCCGCCGCCGGTGACGTGCAGGATCGACACCAGTGCACACTCGGCGCACAGGCCCAGCCCGTAGCTGGCGTTCTCCACGTTGCAGCCGGTGATGATGCGGCCGTCGTCCACCAGCGCCGCCGCGCCCACGTGGAACTCCGAGTACGGCGCGTACGCCTTCTCGGCCACCGCCAGCGCGGCGGCCCGCAGGGCGTCCCAGTCGATGGTGGGGCTCACGTGCTCTGCCCCTTGCGCCACACGCGCCCGGCCCACGCCGGCGGTCGCAAGCGCCGCGAGAACACCGTGAGCACCACCAGCGTGGCGAAGTAGGGCAGCGACTTCACCATGTCCTCGTTCAGCTTGAACTTCGAGATGAACAGGATGAGCATGCCGACGCCGAGGGCCAGCGAGGCGGCCGCCTTCGGCTTGTTCCCCCGGCGGAAGAACAGCACGGCCCCCACGGCGGCAGCCACGGCGGCGGCCAGGTAGAGGGCGCGCACCGCGCTCGACGCGGTGAGCTGGATGCTGTCGAAGAAGCCGAACAGCGTGGAGCCGGCCACCACGCCGGCCGGTCGCCAGTTGCCGAAGATCAGCGCCGACAGGCCCAGGTACCCGCGGTTGGCCGTCTGGCCCTCCTGGTACACGCCGTTGTTGTTGAGCACGAGCAGGCCGCCGGCCACACCGGCCATGGCGCCCGACAGGGCGAGCGAGACGTACTGGATCTTGTAGACGTTCACGCCCAGCGAGTCGCCGGCCGAGGGCATCTCGCCGCTGGCCCGCAGGCGCAGGCCGAAGCGGGTCTTCCACACGAGCCAGCCGATGAACGGCACCAGGGCGATGGCGACGAGCTGTTCGAACTTCCACACGCTCAGGCCGCGGATCAACCCCGCCAGATCCGAGAGCACGGCCCAGTGCTTCTTCTCCAGCTTGGCCATGAACTGGCCGTCGCCCATGCCGGGCACGCGGATGGTGACCACGTGGGTGTCGAAGCCGGGGGAGTTGGTCTCGGACCCGGCGCCGCGGCCCTTGAACAGCGACCCGGCCAGGAACCGGGCCCAGCCGAACGCCAGCAGGTTGATGGCCACGCCCGACACCACGTGGTCGACGCCGAAGGTGACGGTGGCCAACGCGTGCAGCAGGCCGCCCACGGCACCGCCGACGGCGGCACCGATCAGCGCGGCGACCGGGCCCCAGTGGTAGCCGAAGAAGCCGCAGCCCCAGGTGCCCAGGATCATCATGCCCTCGAGGCCGATGTTCACGATGCCCGACCGTTCGGCCACGAGACCGCCCAGACCGGCCATGGCGATGGGCAACATGGCGGCGATGGTGGCGGTGACCGTGAAGCTGGAGGTGAGGTCGTTCTCGCCCGAGACGGCCCGCACCACGGCCAGCACCAGGAAGACACCGGTGGCGATGAGCAGGGTGCGCTGGCGCTTGCTGAGGCCCGACCACCAGCCGGTGGGAGCGGTCACGTCGGGGGCGGTGAGGGCGGTGCTCACGACGCCGCTCCGGCGAGGGTGTGGCCGGCGGCGGACTTCTGGGCCGCCTCGTGCACCGCGGCGGCCTGGGCCCGCCGGCGGATCACCTCGTAGGCGATGACGGCCGACAGGATCATGGTGCCCTGCATGATGGTGCCGATCTCCTTCGGTGCGAACAGCGGTGGGTCGGGCAGCACCTGGGCCGAGCGTTCGATCAGGGCGAACAGCACAGCGGCGGCGGCGATGCCACCGGCCTTCTGGCGCCCGACGAGGGCCACGGCGATGCCGGCGAAGCCGTAGTTCGACGGGAACTCGGTGGTGAACTTGTGGGTGTCGTTCAGCAGGATCGGCATGCCCACGAGGCCGGCCAGGGCGCCGCTGATGAGCATGGTGCGCACGATCATGCGCTTGGGGTCGACGCCCGACACCAGGGCGGCGCCGGCGTTCACGCCCGAGGCCCGCAGGTCGTAGCCGAAGCGCGTGCGGGTGATCACGAAGTGGAAGGTCACGCCGACGACGACGGCGATGACGAGCCAGCCGTAGAGCACGGTGCCCTTGGGCAGGTGGAAGCCCGTCCACGAGATCACACGGTTCAGGGTGGGCATCCAGCCGGAGCGGGGCAGCTCCTTGGTGCCACGGGAGAAGCCGGTGGCCACGAACACCGACTTCCACTTCACCAGCACGCCGATGATGCTGGCGGCGATGCCGTTCAACATGATCGTGGCGATGACCTCGTTCACGTTGCGGTAGGCCTTCAGCAGGCCGGCGATGCTGGCGTACATGGCGCCGATGATCATGCCGACGAGCATGATCACGGCGATCTGGATGGGCCCGGGCAGGTGCAGCTGGGCGCCCACCGCGGCGGCGACGATGGTGGCCAGGCGGTACTGGCCGTCGACGCCGATGTTGAACATGTTCATCTTGAACCCGATGGCCACGGCCAGGCCCGAGATGAACAACGGCAGCGACTTGTTGAGGATGACCATGACCGAGTCGGTGGACGCCGCGTAGTGGATCATCTTGCCGTAGGCCACGAACGGGTTGTGGCTGCCGGCCAGCAGGGCCAGCGCCGTCACCACCAGCGCGGCGACGATGGCGGTGACGGGCGCGGCCACCGCGTAGAAGACCTTCTGGCGGTTCACGCTGCCTCCTCGGCGTTGCGGGCGCCGGTCATGTACTCACCGAGCTCGCTCTTGGTGACCTTCGATGGATCGAGCCTCGCCACGATGCGCCCGCGGAGCATGACGAGCAGGGTGTCACTCAGGCCGATCAGCTCTTCGAGATCGGCCGACACGAGCAGCACGGCCAGGCCGGCCTGGCGGGCGTCGCGGAGCGCGTCCCACACCGCGGCCTGGGCGCCCACGTCGATGCCGCGGGTGGGGTGGGCGGCCACCAGGAGCTTGGGGTCGCTCAGCATCTCGCGGCCGACGATGAGCTTCTGCTGGTTGCCGCCCGACAGGGCGATGGCCGGCGTGTCGACGCCCGGCGTGCGCACGTCGAACTGCTGCACGATCCGGGCGGTGTGGGCCCGGGCCGCCTCGCGGTCGACGAGGCCGTTCGGCGAGTACTGCTCGCGGTGCTGGTAGCCCAGCATCACGTTCTCCCACAGCGGGCTGGGCATCAGCAGGCCGTCGCGGTGGCGGTCCTCGGGGATGTAGGCCAGCCCCTTGTCGCGCCGTTCGCGGGTGGGCATGGCGTTCAGGTCGTGGCCGTCCAGGGTGATGGCCCCGGACGTGGGATGGCGGGTGCCGATGAGCACCTCGAGCAGATCGGACTGCCCGTTGCCCTCCACGCCGGCGATGCCGACGATCTCGCCCTTGCGCACCTTCAGCGACACGTGGTCGAGCTCGAGCCGGCCGGTGGCGTGGTCGCCGCCGGCCCCCGCGGCGTCGCTCTGGATGCGGGTCTGGTGGCCGGCGAGGCACACCGCGACGAGCTCCAGGGCGACCTGGTCGGTGACGGTGCTGGTGCGGGTCTCGGGGCTGGGCAGCTCGGCGCCGACCATGAGCTCGGCCAGCTGCCGGGCGGTGACGCCGGCCGGCTTCACCTCGGCCACGGTCTTGCCGGCGCGGATGACGGTGATGTCGTCGGCGATGGCCAGGACCTCGTCGAGCTTGTGGGAGATGAACACCACGGTCACACCCTGGGCGGTGAGCTCGCGCAGGCTCTGGAACAGCTCGTCGACCTCCTGGGGCACCAGCACGGCGGTGGGCTCGTCCAGGATGATGATGCGGGCACCGCGGAAGAGCACCTTCAGGATCTCGACCCGCTGGCGCTCACCCACGCCGAGGTCGCTGACGAAGGCGTCGGGGTCGATCTCGAGCCCGTTCTCCGCGGCCAGCTTGGTGATGCGGGCCTCGGCCAGACCCTGGTCGAGCTGCACGCCCTTCACGGGCTCGGAGCCGAGGACGATGTTCTCCCACACGGTCAGGTTGTCGGCCAGCATGAAGTGCTGGAAGACCATGCCGATGCCGGCGTTGATGGCGTCACGCGGCGACTTGAAGTGGGTGTCGACCCCGTTCACCGAGATCCGACCCTCGTCCGGGCGCTGGGCGCCGTAGAGGATCTTCATGACGGTGGACTTCCCCGCGCCGTTCTCGCCGATGAGGGCATGGATCGTGCCGGGGCGGACGGTGAGGTTCACCCCGTCGTTGGCCACGACGCCCGGGAAGCGCTTCACGATGTCGCGGAGCTCGATGGCGGGAGATGCAGAACGGGCGCCAGCATCGCTGCTGGCGCCCGTTCCTCGGTCGTTGGTCACGACCGGATTTCTACTCGATCGATCAGGCCTTCGTCGGCACGGTGATCTTGCCGCTGGCGATGTCGGCCTTGTAGCCGTCCAGCTTGGCCTTCACGTCGTCGAGGTTGCCACCGGTGGTGGCGTAGTCGACACCGCCGTCCTTGGCCGAGAACACGCGCACGCCACCCTTGAAGGTGCCCGCAGCTTCGGCCTTCATGGTCTCGTACACGGCCACGTCGACGTGCTTGATCATCGAGGTGAGGATGAACGGGGCCAGGTCGGCCGGCTGGGTGAGGGCCTGGTCGGAGTCGACGCCGATGGCCCACACCTTCTTGCCCTTGGCGCTGAACTCCTTGGCCGCACCGAACAGGCCGTCACCGGAACCGCCGGCCGCGTGGTACACCACGTCGGCGCCGTCCTCGTACTGCTTGAGGGCGATGGTCTTGGCCTTGGCCGGGTCGGCGAAGCCGGAGAAGTCGCCGGCCGGCGAGATGTACTTGGCGTCGATCTTGATAGCCGGGTTCACGGCCTTCGCGCCGGCCTCGAAGCCGACGAAGAAGTCCTGGATCAGCGGGATGTCGACGCCACCGATGAAGCCGATGGAACCTGACTTCGACTTCAGGGCGGCGGCGGCACCGACGAGGAACGAGCCCTCGTTGGCCTTGAACACCAGACCCGACACGTTGGGCAGGTCGATGCTGGCGTCGTCGACGATGGCGTAGTGCACGCCGCTGTTGGCGGTGGCCGACTTCTTCATCTCCTCGGCCCAGGCGAAGCCCACGCCGACGATGAGGGTGTTCTTGTCGTCGACCGACTTCTTCAGCAGTTCGGCGGTGTCGTTGCCGGTGCGGACGCCCTCGGTGGCGGTGAAGCCGAACTCGGCCTTGCCCTTGTCGAGGCCGACGGCGGCGGAGTCGTTGAACGACTTGTCGCCCCGACCGCGCAGGTCGAACAGGATGGCCATCTTGCCGCCCTTCTTTCCAGCGGCGGCCTTGGCCGTCGTGGTGGCCCCGCCGGCGGCAGCCGTCGTGGCGGCTCCGGCCTTGGCCGTCGTGGTGGCTCCGGCGGCGGCCTTGGCCGTCGTGGTGGCGCCGGCGGCGCCCTTGGTGGTGCTGCTGCTGCCACAGGCCGCAGCTACGAGCGCCATGGCCAGGCCGAAACCGGCAACGGCGACGCGTCGCTTTTGCATTGTTCTCTCCCCTTGAAGGTTGGGTGTGAAACGAGACTACTAAGCCGTTCCGGGCCGGTGGGGGTCTCGCGACCGAACCGACACAGTGACCTGTGTCCGGGGTTGTCCGGTTACAAACCCGGGGGTGCCCGGGCGGTCCCCGATCCGCAGGGCCCGTCTCGGTACCGTGGGGCCCGCTGTGCTCTTCCCCACCATCCAGTTCGGCATCTTCTTCCCGATCGTCTTCGTCGGCTCGTGGCTCCTGCGGCCGCGCCCGCGCCGATGGAAGCTTTTCCTGATCGCGGCGAGCTACGTCTTCTACGCGTTCGCGTTCAAGGGTCACTGGACCCCGTGGCAGGGCATGCCGCTGACCTCGTCGCTCGACTGGGTCGCGTGGTGGCGCAAGTGGCACTACCCGGCCCTGTTCGCCGGGGTCACGGTGGCCAACCAGGTGGTCGCGGTGGGGGTGGCCGAGTCGCACGCGGCCCGGGTCCGCAAGGTGTGGGCCACCGTCGGCGTGGTCGGCGACCTCGCGGTGCTCGGCTACTTCAAGTACTACAACTTCTTCCGCGACGACCTGAAGCTCGAGCTCCTGCCGGCGCGCACGGTGATCGTGCCGGTCGCGGTGTCCTTCTACATCTTCCAGGCCCTGTCGTACGTGATCGACACGTATCGCGAGGAGCTGCGGCCGCACACGCTGATCGACTTCGCCTGCTACCTGTCGTTCTTCTCCCACGTGATCTCCGGTCCCATCGTGCGGGCCCGCGAGTTCCTGCCCCAGTTGCACGAGCGCTTCGACCCCCGTCGCATCGACGCATCGCTGGCGTTCCGGCTCATCGTGGCCGGCATGGTGAAGAAGGTGGTCGTCGCCGACAACCTGGCCCGTTGGATCGTCGACCCCGTGTTCAGCAACCCGCGCGGCTTCAGCGCGGCCGAGAACCTGGTGGCCACCTACAGCTACGCGGTGCAGATCTACGCCGACTTCTCCGGCTACACCGACATCGCCATCGGCCTGGCCCTGCTGCTCGGCATCCGCTTCCCCCCGAACTTCGATGCGCCGTACCGGGCCGTGTCGCTGCAGGACTTCTGGCGCCGCTGGCACATGACGCTGTCGCGCTGGTTGCGCGACTACCTGTACATCCCGCTCGGGGGCAACCGACGGGGCGAGACCCGCACCTACGTGAACCTGTCGCTCACCATGCTGCTCGGGGGCCTGTGGCACGGCGCCGATCTGAAGTTCGTGCTGTGGGGCGCCATCCACGGGCTCGGGCTCGCCGCCGAGCGCTTCTGGCACAGCCGGCGTGACGCCCTGGGCTTCGACGCCGGGCCGACCGTGTGGTCGCGCATCGGTGGCTGGTTCCTCACGTTCCACGTCGTGTGCTTCGCGTGGATCTTCTTCCGGGCCGCCAGCTTCGATCTGGCCACTCAGATGATCGGTCGCATCGCGAGCGGGTGGGGCTTCCACAGCGGCCTGCCCAACCTGGTGACGCCGGGCGTGATCGCCGTGGTGGCCGCCATGCTGGCCGCCCAGTTCGTGCCCGCCGAGATCACCGTCACCGGCGTGCGACGCTTCTCGCGACTCCCCGCGCTGGCCCAGGGCGTTACCCTCGGGTTGGCGTTCTTCGCCATCGAGCACCTGCGGCCCAAGGGCGTCGCCCCCTTCATCTACTTCCAGTTCTGACCGTGACGACCACCTCGCCCCCTCGCCGACCGACGCACCCGCCCGAACGCCCCCGGCGCTCGGGCAACCGGCCGTCGTCGGCGTTCCAGGTCCTGATCGCCGGTCTCGTGTGCTTCCTCGTGGCCTCGTTGCTGAACGCGCAGCACCTGCACCGCATGGCCGAAGACCTGCCCACGTCGTCCGACGTGCGCAAGCCGGCCATGACGGTGACGGGCTGGTTGAAGTCGCTCTCGGGTGCGTTCCAGTTGACCCGGCCGGGCCGGGCCATCGACGAGCGTCGGCCGGGCGGCGCCGGCTTCGCCGAAGCCGGGCTCGACGGCGCCGCGGCCACCGACACCACGGCGGCCGACGGCACCGGCGACACGACCGCGGCGGCCGATCCGAACGCCACCACCGTGGTCGGCGACCCGAACGCCACCACCGTGCCCGCCGACGGCACTGCCGCCTCGGCCGGCGACCCCACCGTGCCCACCCTGCCCGCCGGCCCCAAGGTGCCCACCAAGGCCGACAAGGCGCTGCTCTACATCGCCGGTGACTCGTTGGGCAAGGACCTCGCCATCCCGCTGCAGGCGTTGTCCGAGGACACCGGCGTGGTGCGCACCGCGGTGCGGGCCGAGGTCGGCACCGGCCTGGTGCGCCCCGACCGCTACAACTGGCCGGCCCAGCTGAAGGCCGACATGGCATCGCTGAAGCCCGACGTGGTGGTGGTCGAGTTCGGCGGCAACGACACCCAGGGCATCCCCATGCCGGGCGGGCAGGACATCCAGTCGGTGCTCGACCCGAAGTGGGCCGTGGAGTACGCCCGCCGCGTGGGCGCCACCATGGACCTGCTGAACGCCGAGAACCGCAAGCTCGTCTGGGTCGGCGTGCCCAACAACCGTGACGACGCCAAGACGGCCGAGCTGGCCGTCATCCGCCAGGTGTGCCAGAACGAGGCGGCCAGGCGCGGCATCGCCTACGTCGACACGTGGGCCCTGTTCGAGAGCCCCGAGGGCAACTACGCCGACTACATCGTGGTCGACGGCGATCTGAAGCAGGTCCGCAAGACCGACGGCTTCCACCTCAACACCGACGGCGTGAACTACCTCGCCAGGAACGTGCTCGACGTGATCATCGCCGAGCTGAAGGCGCGCGGCGCCGCGATCTGACGCCTCAGTTCTGGGTCCGGCCGCGGGCGACGATGGCCTGACGGCGGCGCTCGACCTCGTCGGCCGAGAACGTGGCCCGCTTCCACGCCAGCCCGTCGCGCGCCTCGGCCTCCCAGCCGTCGGCCTCGCCCCAGATCTCGGCGTACGTCGCCCGGATCTGGCGCACGCCCGGCTGGTCGTTGCCGATGATGTCGGTGGCCAGCGTGCGGCAGAAAGGGAGCAGTTCGTCGTGGGCGACGAGGTGGTTCACCAGCCCGAAGTGCCACGCCTCTTCGGCGGTGAGGAAGTTCCCGGTGAAGCTCATCTCGCGCGCCCGGCGCACGCCGATGGCCTGGGGGAGCAGCACCGTGAGGCCCCAGCCGGGCATCACGCCGACGCGGCTGTGGGTGTCGCCGAAACGGGCCCGCTCCGACGCCACCAGGAGGTCGCAGTTGAGGGCCAGCTCGAGCCCGCCGGTGATGGCCACGCCGTTGATGGCGCCGATGAGCGGCTTGCGCAGCGGCGGGAACGGGCCCCGCACGCCCGAGCGGTTGGTGCCGCCGTCGGCGCCGCCGTCGCTCAGGTTGCCGGCGGTGGAGCCCAGCTCCTTCAGGTCGAGCCCGGCCGAGAACGCCGGGTCGGCGCCGGTGAGGATGAGCACGTCGACGTCGTCGCGTCCGTCGGCCTCGGTCATGAGGGCCGGCAGCCGCCGCAGCACCTCGCTGGAGAGCGCGTTGCGCGCCTCGGGCCGGTTGAGGGTGATGGTGGCGATGCGCTCGCTCACGTCCAGCAGCACGACGTCGGTCATGGGCGCACCGTACCGACCGCGTCGCGCCGAGCCGAAAAGCCCGGCGCCGGGCTCTATGGCTCGTCGGTGTCGGCGGGCAGGTAGTCGAGCTTCAGGTCGCCCAGGCGCACCAGCATCGACGAGATCCACGCGCCCAGCGCGCCGAAGTGCTCGTCGAGCAGCGTGTTGGAGCCGTCGGCCAGCGTGTCCTCGGCCAGTTCGTAGAGGCCCTCGTAGGTGAGCTCGATGGCGTGGGAGATGGGCTCACCCGGCCGGTCGGCGTACTGGATCTCGACGGTGGGTGCCGCCCGTTCCATGGGTTCGGCACCGATGGGCGGGCTGGTCGGCGTGAGGATCTCGGTGAAGCGCTCGGGCTCGGGCAGCTTCTCCAGTCGCTGCACGCGGAACACGATCTCGAGCTCGATCGCCGGCGCCTCTTCGAGCACTTCCTCCACGTACCAGCGCCGGTAGGCGGTCTGGCTCCACGTGGGCCAGTCGAGCGTCACGTGGGCCACGACGCGCGGCGGCGTGCCCTCGCCGGGCAGGCCGTAGCTGGTCTCCCAGATGAGGTCGCCGAGGAGGATGTCGCTCTGGAAGTGCTCCTCGAACGCCTGGCGTTCGAGGAGAGCGGTCTCGAAGGCCTCACGCAAAGCGCTGATGGCATCGGTGAAGACGTGGTCGAGCATGGCGGCCGAAGGCTATCGGGCGGTCATGCGGGGCTGCGTTCGTATCGCCACGTGCCGCTCACCGGCATGTACAGACGGTGGCGGGGACCGTCGGTCGCCGGATGGGCGGCGTCGGCCCCGTAGCCCACGTCGCCGTGCCACAGGAGCACGGGCATGTCGTCGACCTTGGCCGGCTGGGTCAGGTAGCGCTCCACCACCGGCGGGGCGGCCTGGATGGCGGCCAGCGTGCCGTAGGCGGCCAGGTGGTGCAGGGTGACCCAGGTGGGCGGGGCCAGCGGCAGGCGCTCCTCCACGGCCGCCAGCGGCGGGAGCCAACGGTGGTCGACGATCTCGTGGCCGTCGATGGCGACGTCGTCGCCCGACCACGGCGCCACGAAGAACCACGTGGCGAAGCGGCGGTTCGGCGTGGTGGTGGGCGGCGTCCAGTGCGAGAACGGCACCAGGGCCTCGACCGGCACCCGCACGCCGACCTCTTCGTGGGCCTCGCGCACGGCGGTGTGCCGGGCCTTGGTGACCTCGTCGTCGCCCGGGTCGGTGTCGTCCACCCGGCCGCCGGGGAAGACCCACATGCCGGCGAAGGCGCCCACGTCGCTGCGCCGCAGCAGCAGGATCTCGAGGCCGACGTCGCCGTCACGGGCCACGATCACCGTCGCCGCCGGTGTGGCCGGTGGCCCTTCGGACGTGCCCTTGTACATCGCGTGCGGATCCGCTGCCCCCATGAAGGTCACGGTAGCCCGCCCGGACGGGAACCGACCCGGTCCGGCGTAACGTCGAAGGGGCATGGCTCGCTCCCGTGGTGTCGTCGTCCTCGCTGCTGCCCTCACCATCGTCGTGAGCGCGTGTTCGTCGGGTGGTGGGGCCGCCCCCACCACCACGGCGGCGGCGGCGCCGACCAGTGGGCCGGCGTCGACCACGACGGTGGCTGCGACCACCTCGGTCGCCCCGCCCGGCACCGGCACGTCGGTGCGGCCGCCCGTGGGCGGACCCGGGCGCTCCGGGGTGGGTCTGGCCACCGCCAACGACTGCCCGGCCCTGCTCGACCGGCTGCGCACCCTGGCGCGGGCCCACGTGACCGCCTGGGGCCTCGACACGTACGGGCCGTACGGGGGAGGTGGCATCGCGTACGCCGCCGACAGCTCGACCTCCGCCAGCTCGGCCACCACCGCGGCGGCCGCCGGCGGCAACACGTTCCGGCAGGCGGCCGGGGTGCCCAGCGGAGCCGGCACCGGCTCGTCGTCGACCAACGTGCAGGAAGAGGGCATCGACGAGGGCGACCAGGTCGAAAACGACGGGCGCTACGTGTACACGGTGCTCGACGGGCGCCTGCGGGTCATCGACACGACCACGGCCGCCGTCAGCACCGTCGACCTGCCCACCCTCGGTCAGCACCAGCTCGTGCTCGACGGCGCCCGGCTGGTGGTCGTGTCGGGCGGTTGGGGTTCGTACCCCATGGGCTTCCGGGGCATCTACGTGCCGTACCAGTCGTACGCGCTCACCACCGTCACGGTGCTCGACGTGAGCGACCCCATGAAGGCCACCGTGCTCGAGCAGCGCCAGGTCGAGGGCATCCCGATCGCCGTGCGGGCCGCGGGCGGCACCGTGCGCCTCGTGCTGTCGAGCGTGTTCGGCGGGCGTCTGGCGCTGGTGCAGCCGGCCCAGTCGTCACCCGCGGCCGAGAAGAAGGCCAGGGCGAGCAACGAGTCCGCGGTGGCCGAGTCGACCATCGAGGACTGGCTGCCCCAGGTGGGCAAGGTCGGCACCGATGGCAGCATCGCCGACCCGAAGCCGGCGTTGGACTGCGAGCAGTTGAACCTGCCGTCACGCGACAGCGGCCTCGGCCTCACGTGGGTCGCCTCGATCGACCTGACCCAGTCGGCGACGATCGAGGGCTCGGCCGGGGTGGTCGCCCAGGGCGGCACCACCTACGCCAGCGCGTCCAGCCTGTACGTGACGACCACCGAGTGGCAGCCGCCGGTGTTCGACGAGGCGACCCGCTCGATCACCGCGGCACCGGTCCCGGCGAAGACGGCGATCCACCAGTTCGAGGTGAGCAGCGGCACGTCGGCCCGCTACGTGGCCTCGGGTCAGGTCACCGGGACGCTGTTCAGCTCGTACGCCCTGAGCGAGCACGAGGGCACGCTGCGGGTGGCGACCACGACCAACCCCATCACCAGCGACGGCACCGGCGCGTCCTCGTCGTCGAGCTCCGGCGTGCATGTGCTGCAGCGCCAGGGCGACACGCTCACCGAGGTCGGTGCCGTCACCGACCTGGGCCGCAACGAACAGATCTACGCGGTGCGGTTCCTGGGCGCCTACGGCTACGTGGTCACGTTCCAGCGCACCGATCCGCTGTTCGTGCTCGACCTGCGCGACCCCACCCACCCGGCACTGGCCGGCCAGCTCGACCTGCCCGGCTACTCGTCGTACCTGCACCCGGTGGGCGACGGGCTGCTCCTCGGCGTGGGCCAGTCGGCCGGCGACGACGGTCGCGTGCAGGGGCTGCAGGTGTCACTGTTCGACGTGCGCGACCCGACAGCCCCCGTTCGCCTCGACAACGAGGTGGTCGGTGGCTACAGCCAGATCGAGTGGGATCCGCACGCCTTCCTGTACTGGTCGCCCAACGGCACCGCCTACGTGGCCCGCAGCCCGTGGTGGGACCCGTTCTCGCCCAACCTCGGGGGGGTCACCGCGGTACGGGTGGCCGACGGTGGCCTCACCGTGGCCGGCACCGTGCCGGGCCCCGGCCTGAAGGCGGGCGAGAACCCCGACGATCCCGACGTGCAGAACCGCATGGGCCTGGCCGACGTGCAGCGCGCCCTCGTGGTGGGCGGCAAGCTCGTGCTGGTGGGCGTGGGCGGCGTGCGCGTGGCCGACGCCGGCTCGCTCGCCGTCATCCGTGACGCCACCTGGTCGCCGTACGGCGCCTGACCGCCGGAGTGCGCCGACCGGCGGCGTCGCCGGGCCGTCTGCCAGACTCGATCCATGGCCGACGAAGGGCTCGAGCACCCCAACGGCTGGGCCGGCTACGAGGCCGTGCTCCAGTTCCTGGAGGTGGACGGCTGGAACCCGCAACCGCTCGATGGGCTGTCGGCGTACCTGTGCAACTTCCGGGGTGCCAACGGTGCGCTGCGCGTCGTCGCCCAGGTGGTGATCGACCGCGAGATCCTCATCGGCTACGCCATCATGGCGGTGAACGTGCCCGAGGATCGGCGAGCGGCGGTGGCCGAGCTGGTCACCCGGGCCAACTACGTGCTCCGCCTCGGCAACCTCGAGATGGACCTGTCCGACGGCGAGGTGCGCTTCCGGTCCAGCCTCGACTTCGAGGGCACCAACCTCACCATGGACCTCATCAAGGGCGTGGTCCACGCGGCGGCGTCCACCATGGACCGCTTCGTCCCGGCGGTGCACTCGGTGGCCTTCGAAGGGGCCGAGCCGCGGGCCGCTTTCGACGCCTCCTTCGACGGTTGACGGGGCCGTCGCCGCCGCGGTTACGGTGCGTTCCATGTCTCTCGTCGAACTCGCCATCGTTGACCGGGTCGCCACCCTGACGCTGAACAACCCGGCCGAGCGCAACACGCTCACCGCCCCCATGGTCGCCGAGATCCTCGCCGCCATGGACCAGATCGAGCACGACGAGGGCGTCGGCGCGCTCGTGGTCACCGGAGCGGCGCCGGCGTTCTGCGCCGGGGCCAACCTGGGCAACCTGCAGACCACCGACGGCGGTGGGCTACGCAACATCTACGAGGGCTTCCTGCGCATCGCCCGTAGCCCGCTGCCCACGCTGGCCGCGGTGAACGGCGCCGCCGTGGGCGCCGGCATGAACATGGCGCTGGGTTGCGACGTGCGCATCGCCGGCCGGCGGGCCAAGTTCGACACCCGCTTCCTGCAGATCGGCATCCATCCCGGCGGCGGCCACACGTGGATGCTGCGCCGCATCGCCGGCCCGCAGGCGGCCATGGCCACCGTCATCTTCGGTGAGGTCCTCGACGGCACCGAGGCCGAGCGGATCGGCCTGGTGCACCGCTGCGTGGAGGACGACCAGCTGCTCGCCGCCGCCCAGGAGATGGCCGCCCGAGCCGCCAGCGCCCCGCGCGAGCTGTCCATCGTGACGAAGAAGACGATCCAGGACATGGCCCTCATCGCGGTGCACGACGGGGCGGTCGACCGCGAGATCGAGCCGCAGGTGTGGAGCACCCGCCAGCCGTGGTTCGCCGAGCGCATCGCCGCGCTGCAGAACAAGATCTCGTCGAAGAAGTGAGCGCGTCGGCCGCGTCGCGTCGATGACCACGTACCTGGCTCTCCTGCGCGGCATCAACGTGGGCGGCAACAACAAGCTGCCCATGGCCACGTTGAAGGCGCTGTGCGAAGGCATCGGTGCGAGCGGCGTGACCACCTACATCCAGAGCGGCAACGTGGTGTTCGACCTGGCGAAGGCGACGACGGTCGGCGTGGCCCACGCGCTGGAGACGGCCATCGCCGATGCCCTGGGCAAGGCGGTACCCGTCGTCGTGCGCACTGCGGCGCAGGTGCGGGCCACGGTGGCGGCCATGCCGTACCCGACCGACGGGGTCGACCCCACCACGCTGCACGTGGCGTTCCTGGCCACCACACCGGCCGCCGCGGCGGTGGTGGCGCTGGCGGCCACGCACTTCCCGCCCAACGAGTACGTGGTGATCGGCCAGGAGGTCCACCTGCGGGCGCCCGACGGGCTCGGGCGCACGAAGCTGCCCGACTTCGACCGCGTGCTCGCCACGGTGGCCACCGTGCGCAACTGGCGCACCGTGGTCACGCTGGCGGCGATGGTCGACCGCTGACGCGGCGGACGCTCAGATCAGAGCCAGAGCTGCTGGAACTCGGCCCGGCGTTCGGCCCACTCCTCGGAGGTGAGGGCGAAGCGCATGTGGTCCTCCCACACGCCGTTGATCTCCAGGTAGCGCACGGCCACGCCCTCTTCGCGCACGCGCAGCTTCTCCATGACCCGGCGACTGCGCAGGTTGCGGGGCACGATGGCGATCTGAAGGCGGTGCAGGCGCAGGTCCTCGAACCCGAAGCGCGAGAGCACCACCACCGCTTCGCTCATGTAGCTGTTGCCGGCGCGGGCCTGGTCGATCCAGTAGCCGACGTAGGCGTTCTGGAACGGGCCGCGCTGCACGTTGTTGAGGTTGATCTCGCCGGCGAACGCGCCGTCGACGAAGATGCCGAACCCGTAGCCCACGCCCTGCTGGCGCTCGCGGTCACGCGCCGCGCACCGCAGCGAGAACGCGGTGCGGTCACGGGCCGGGTCGGGGTTGCCGGGCAGCCGCTGCGGTTCCCACGGCAGCAGCCACCCCTCGTTGCGCACCCGCACCTCGCTCCACGCCGGGTAGTCGGTGGGCTGCAGGGGTCGCAGCATCACGCGCCGACCGTAGAGGCGAACCATTGGCTGTGGATCGTACGCGGGATGGTGCAGCGGCGGCGAGGATCGGGCCATGACGGCGCGATCGTAGGGGGCCAGGGTGACGCGACGGCAATGCGGACGGTGCCGCTAGGCGAGAAGCGACCGGGCCACCGCATCGAGCAGGTCGGCGTCGGCGATGTGGACCTCGTCGGCCGGCAGGTTGCGCAGCAGCGCCACCACGATGCACAGCCCGCCGACGATGACGTCGGCCCGGCCCCGCTGCAGCCCCGGGTTGTGCACGCGGTCCTCGAGCGACTCGGTGGCCAGGGTGCGGAACACGTCCTCCACCACCGCCCGCACGAGCACGAGCCCGTGCACGCGGGTGCGGTCGTAGGTGGCCAGGCCCAGTTCCACCGCGGCCAGGGTGGTGAACGTGCCGCCCACACCGACCAGCGTGGTGGCGTCGCGCAGTGCCGGCTGATGGCGCCACGCCTCGGCCATGGCGTCGGTGGCGAAGCCGATGGCGTTGGTGAGCTCTTCGGGTCGCGGCCGGTCGTGGTGCAGCTCGGCCTCGGTGAGGCTCACGCAGCCGAGGTCGAGCGACGTGACCGTGGTCGCCGCGTCGGTGCCGCCGGCCAGCTCGGTGGACCCGCCGCCGATGTCGGCCACCAGGAACGGCCCCTGGTCGGGCGCCAGGTGGGCGGTGGCGCCGGCGAAGCTCAACCGGGCCTCCTCGTCGCCGCTCAGCACGTCGACCGGTCGGCCGATCACGTCCGCGGCGGCGGTCAGGAACCCGGCGGCGTCGGCGGCCCGGCGGGCCGCCGCGGTGGCCACGACGCGGTACTCGTGCACGTCGTGCTCGTCCAACGCTCCCCGGTAGCGGCCGAGCACCTCGAGCGTGGCGGTCACGCCCTCCGGCGACAGCCGGCCGGTGCGCCCCAGGCCGCCGCCCAGGCGGGTGATGTCGGCCGTGCGCAGCACGGTGCGGCCGTCGGCGGCCAGCACCAGCAGCCGGCTCGAGTTGGTGCCCAGGTCGATGGCGGCGACGGCGCTCACCGGCGCACCGTCGCGTCGCCGGCGCGCTCGGCCGCCAGCGCGTCGGCCACCCAGCGCCCGACCGGGTCGTCGCCGCCGGCCAGGAACCAGGCGTAGTGGGCGTGCAGGCACTTCACGCCCAGGCGCGTGCCGCCGACGCCACCCGACGGTCGGGGACCGGTGTGGGCCGCCGGCACGACGGCGTCGCGCTCGGTCGCGTAGCGCCGGTGGGCGTCGGCGATGGCGGCGGGGTCGAGCTCGCGTTCGGCCCGCCGCACCCCGCCGGCCGCTTCGAGCCGACCGACCGCGGTGTGCTCGGTGGGGCCGACGAGCCAGTAGCGCGTCGGCATGGGCGTACCGTCGTCGAGCAGGGGCGCGTTGCGCAGCACGACGGGTGTGCCGTCGGCACGGCGCACCACGACGTCGAAGTCACCCCGCGGGGTCCGGCCCAGCAGGACGGCGACAGCGGCGCGATCGTCGGGTGAGGCGGGCACCACCCCACGCTACGCGGGTGGGAGGGGGATCTGCTGATCGATGCCGTCGAGCAGGCAGCCGAGCCCGAACGCGAACACGTCGTCGTAGTCGCCGACCAGCGCCGCGTAGCTCGGCCCCTCGCCCGCTTCCACCGTGCCGTCGACCGACTGCAGCTTGGGCAGCGTGGGGTTGGCCCGCCGCAGCGCCAGGCGCTTGGCGGTGGACGCACCCCGGTCGGCGGCGTAGCCGAGCACGGCGCGCGCCGCCATGGTGGCGGCCCGCTCGTGGAGGCCGGCGTCGAGCATGGCCCGGTTCGTCGCGTTGGCCACCGTGAGCACCGACGCCAGCGGCGCCTCGGCCAGGATGAACAGGTGCGGGTCGAGGCCGGGCACCGACTGATGGCCGCGGTAGAGCTGGTGGGCGATGGCTTCGACGCGCTCGCGCCAGGGCCGGGCCGCCGACGGCACCTCGACGTCGGCATACAGCCGGCCCACCATCTGCACGAGCAGCGTGGTCTTGTCGTCGACGTAGTAGTAGAGGCTCATCGTCCCGACCTCGAGTCGGGTGGCGACGTCCTTCATGGTGAAGCGATCGGCGCCGATCTCGGTGCTCAGCTCGAGCGCGGCGGAAACGACTCTGTCTAACGTCAGCCGAGTCCGACGCGTGGAAGCCCTCGGCAAGGTCGAGGATTCATCGAGCGCCCGCTCGGCATGTGACGTCCGGGAAGGGGACGGTTCATGCACTGGGGCCATTGTCGCGCGGATGAGCACCGCGGCGCGACAACTGACGGACCGGGGTGTGGTTCAGCGCGGCGCGCCCCGTGCCGACGCCTCAGTGGCGCTTGCGGCGAACGAGCAGCAGCAGGATGAAGCCGACCACGCCGACGAGGGGCAGCAGGCGCTTCAGCAGGGCGCCGCCGGCGACCTCGGCGAGGTCGAGCGGGGCGGCCTCGGGCTGGTCGATCTTGCGCACCGTGGGCTGCTCGGGCGCCGTGGGTGCCTCGGCGGTCGGCGCCGCTGCGGTAGCCGGCGCCACGGGCGCATCGGCGACCGGTGCCGCAGGGGCCGGGGCGGCCGGGGCCGGCTGCGTGAGCACCGTGGTCTCCAGGTTCTCGACGAACTGGCCGAGCAGCTTGTTGGACACGTCGGCCATGGCGCCCCGGCCGAACTGGGCGACCTTGCCGGTGATGGTGAGGTCGGTCGAGACGGACACGTGGGTGCTGGTGGCACCCTTGGACGTGAGCTGCGCCGTGATGATGGCCGAGGCGTTGCCCTTGCCGCCGGTGTCACGTCCCTCGGCCTTCAGCACGGCCTTGTGGTTCGTGTCGTCCTTTTCGACGAAGTGGGCCTGCCCCTTGAACTGGGCGAGGATCGGACCCACCTTCACCTTCACGACACCGCGGTAGGTGTCGCCCTCGACTTCCTGCAGCTGGGCACCCGGCAGACACGGGGCGATCCGCTCGACATCGGTGAGGGTGACCCACGCCTCGTCGACCGGGACGTTCACGGTGAATTCGTTGACCAGTTCCATCGTGCCAAGTCCTCCGACGTGTCGACATCTGCGGGATCGCCCGTGCACGGTACTTCGTGCACGAGTTCGGGCCGAACTCGCATCAGGGTCCGGGCGCCCTCGTCGCCGTCGGTGCTGAGGTCGTCCCACACCTCGCGGGCCAGGCGCACCGGGTTGCGGCGGCGGCCCTCGTAGGTGGCCACCGCAACGGGAGCGTCACACTCGGCGACGGCGCGCCACGCCTCCGGAGTGACCTGGGGTTGGTCACCCAGGCCGACGACGACCGCCCCCCATCCGGCGGCCCGGGCTACGGCCACGGCCCGCGCCAGCGAGGTGGCCTGGCCCTCGGCCCAGCGGTCGTGGTGCACCACCACGACACCGTCGGGCAGGGTCAGCCGGGCGGCGCCGGTGACCACCACGACCGGTCCTACTTGGGCCTGGACCGCCGCGGCGACGGCCCAGTGGACCAGTGGGCGACCCCGCCAGAGGGTCGTGAGCTTGTGGGATCCAGCCCGGAACCGGGTGCCGGCGCCCGCGGCCAGGACCACCAGACCGGTCGGTGCAGGAGGGCCGGCGGTCGTCACCACGCAAGTCAAGCAGAGGTTGGGTGACCCTCAAGAACATGTCATGTGGACTGACTCCCGTCACATGATGGTTGCCTTGTTGTGGTTCTGTGCGTTACAACGTAACGCAACGGAAATACCGTTACGACGGTGCAACAACGACGGCGGTCCCCGAGCAGGCATCGGAGAGGTCCCCCCGGCGTCGATGGCGGCAGCGGCGGTTCGAGAGGGTGCAGGACGTTCATGGCGCGAGGAGCGCACGGCCACCGGTCACGGTGGTCGCACGGTGAGGTGAGGTTCGTGGGCGGTCGCCGGCAACGGCGGTCGGGTCGGTGGCGGGTGACGCTGCTCAGCAGCGGGCTGGTCGTCGGGTTGGCCGGAGCACTCGCTCCGGCCGGCTCGGCGATGGCCAGCCCTCGTCGGGTCGTGTGGCTGGAGGCGGCGGTGAAGGCGGCACCGGTGCCGCTGGCGGCCCTCGCCGCCCGCGCCAACGTCGTGGGCGTGGCCGATGCCGACTTCGTGCGGTACCGGCGTGAGCTGGCCGACCAGGTCGCCGTCGCCGCCGAGGTCGATCCCGCCGCCCTGCTGGCGGCGTGGGAGAACGCCACGGCCGTCGAGATCACCGTCGTGCTGAACGCGCTGAGCCAGGTAGGCGTGCCCTACCGGTCCGTCCTCGCCGAGCCCGGCGTCGGCTTCGACTGCTCCGGACTCACCTCGTGGGCGTGGAGCACGGTGGGCGTCGAGCTCGAGCACTCCTCCTACGACCAGCTCGCCGCTCCCGGCCATTCCGTGGACGAGGCCCGCCCCGGCGACCTCGTCGGCTATCCCGGTCACGTCATGCTCTACCTCGGTGGCAGGGCCATCGTGCACGCCCCCATGCGGGGCCGCACGGTCGAGGTGCAGGGCCTGCGCAAGCACCGTGACCATTTCGTGACGCCTATCGTGGCTGTTGCCGACACTTCCCGTCACGCGTTCGCCATCGCTAGAGTCCGGGCGTTCTGAGGACGCCATGGCGAGGAAGGGTCGGTGGATGGTTCGGATGCGGTGGTGGAGCTCGGGCATGGTCATGGCGCTCGGCGTCGTCGGCCTGGTGACCCCAGCGGCAGGCGCGGCCACCCCCACCACCACACCGGTGCCGACGGCGGCGACCACGCTCGACCCGCGCGCCACCGGCTCCCGGCCGGCGTTCGCCCCCAAAGCGCCCGGCGCCCTGCCCCGACCGGTCATCAGCCGTGGCGTCACCAACGACCCTGCCAGCGTGCTGGCCACCTCGCTGGCGGCCAGGCTCAACGCCGGTGAATCCGGTGCCGTCGTCGTCGACGTCCGCAAGAGCCTCGCCGCCGTCGTCGCCGCCCGCACGACCACCGCCACCGCCTCCGAGCTCGATGCGGCGTGGGCCAAGACCACGCCCCAGCGGCTCCAGGTCATCGCCACCGCCCTGGCCCAGGTCGGTCGGCCCTACACCTGGCTCGGCGCCGATCCGGCCACCGGCTTCGACTGCTCGGGACTCGTGCTCTACGCCTGGTCCAGCGTCGGCGTGAAGCTGCCCCACAACTCCGAGCAGCAGCTCGCGGTGGCCCAGCCGGTCACGCCCGAGGTCATGCAGCCGGGCGACATCACGCACTACCCCAACCACGTCTCGATCTACCTCGGCGTGGGGCGGGCCATCGTGCACGCCGAGCAGGCCAGCGTGCCCGTGCGCATCACCGACTGGTCCACGTCGGTGCGCGAGTACGCCGCCTTCGCCTGACCGCGGCCGCCTTACCGGTCCGGCCGCCCGTCCCCTTTCGCTGTTCTGGGCAGCGAAGCCGTTGCTGGGCATCGTTGTCACTGCCCAGAACGCACCTGGCGGGCCGGTGGATCCCGCCTGGCTCGCTAGTGGATGGGGCCGGCGCCCCCGCGCAGCGACGGCACCACCCGGCCGGTGCGGCTGGCGATGATCTCGGCGCAGATCGACACCGCCGTCTCCTCGGGCGTGCGAGCGCCGATGTCGAGACCGGTGGGGGCGTGCACGCGGGCCAGGTCGTCGGGGGCGGTCACGCCCACCTCGGCCAGGCGCTCCAGGCGCTTGGCGTGCGTCGTGCGGCTGCCCATGACGCCGATGTAGCCGACCCGGGTGGCCAGCGCGCCCTTGATGGCGGGCACGTCGAACTTGGGGTCGTGGGTGAGCACGCAGACCGCGTCACGGCGGCCGAGGCCGCTGCCGATGCGATCGAGCAGACGGTCGGGCCAGTCGACCACGACCTCGTCGGCCATGGGGAAGCGTCGCTCGGTGGCGAACACCTTGCGGGCGTCGCACACGATGACCCGATAGCCGAGCACCTTGGCCACCTTGGCCAACGCGGCGGTGAAGTCGACCGCGCCGAAGATCGCCATGGTGGGCGGCGGGGCGAAGCTCTCGATGAAGACGGTGTTGCGGGTGAGGGCCGGCTCGTCCTCGGACAGGGTCTGGCCCTGGGGGCCGTAGTGGCGCGTGCCGGTACGGCCCGCCTCCAGCTCGGCCAGGGCATCGCGGCCGACGACACGGTCGAGCTCGGGGTCGCCGAGGGTGCCGAGGGTGGAGCCCAGGGCGCGCACGAGCAGCTTGGCGCCGATGCCCGGGCCCTCGGTGATGGTGGCCAGGGCCACCGGCTCGGCGTTGCGGAGCGCGTCGCGCAGGGATTCGTAGATGCTCGCCATGGTCGGGTCCGTCACCAGTCGAGCGGCTCGACGTACACGCGGATCGTGCCGCCGCACGTGAGGCCCACCGCGAAGGCCTCGTCGTCGGAGTAGCCGAACGTGACGATGCCGCGGGGCTGCTCGCCCTGCAGCACCGCCAGGGCCTGGGTGACGACGGCGCCCTCGACGCAGCCGCCCGACACGGAGCCGGCCACCTCGCCGTCCTCGGACACCACCATGGTGGCGCCCGGGTCGCGCGGGCCGGAACCGTCGATGCCCACCACGCGGGCCACGGCCACGCGCTTGCCGGCACGACGCCAGCGTTCGATGTCGCTCAGCACTTCGATCACCCGGCCAGTATGGCGCGAATGGTCATCCGTTGACTACCGGCGATGGTCCCTGCTCGTTGTCGCCGCTCGCGAGCCCGTGCCAGCATCTGCGCCCATGAGCGACCCGTGCCACGTCCAGATCGTTCTCGGCTCCACCCGCCAGGGTCGCATGAGCCCCACGGTCGGGTCGTGGGTGGCCCGCCACGTCGCCCAGCGTGACGACATGACGGTCGAGATCGTGGACCTGCTCGATCACGTCCTGCCCCACTACGACGATCCGGGCCAGCCGCTCACCGGTCAGATCGCCCCGCAGGCCGAGGGCTTCGTGGCCACCCTCGATCGCGCCGATGCCTTCGTCTTCGTGACACCCGAGTACAACCACGGCATGACCGGCGTCCTCAAGAACGCCATCGACCACGCCTTCTTCCCGTGGCGCCGCAAGCCCGCCGGTTACGTCGGTTACGGGGGGCTGGGCGCCACCCGGGCGGTCGAGCAGCTGCGCCTGGTGAACCTGACCGCGGGCATGGCCCCTCTCGGCATGGGCGTGCACGTGTCGAACCACCGCGAGGCCTTCGACGCCGAGGGCAACATGACCAACCCGGCCATGGACGCCATGCTCGACCGCATGCTCGGCGATCTCTCGTGGTGGGCCCACGCCCTGCGCACCGCCCGCCGCGCCGGCTGAGCGCAGCGAAGCCGGGCCGCTTCAGTCCGTCGAGATGACGCGGGCCAGGCGCTCCATGGCGTCGATCGAGTGGCCCTCGACGAAATCGTCGATGTAGGGCAACGCCGCGGCCATGCCCCGCGCCAGCGGTGCGTAGGCCGGCGTGTACTTCAACGGGTTCACCCACACGACCTTGTGGGCGACGCGGTGCAGGCGGGCCATCTGTTCGGCCAGCACCGCGGGCTCGCCGCGATCCCACCCGTCGGACAGGATCACCACGACCGCGCCGCGCGCCATGCCCCGCTGGCCCCACTCGTCGTTGAACAGGCGCAGCCCGTCGCCCAGGCGCGTGCCGCCCGACCAGTCCTTCACCGTCTGGGCCGCCTTGCGCAGGGCGATGTCGGGATCGCGGCTCGACAGCTCGCGCGTGATGCGAGTGAGCCGCGTGCCCAGCGCGAAGGCCTCGACCTTCGTACGGCCGGCCACGGCGGCGTGCACGAAGCGCGACAGCGCCCGGGCGTAGGGCTCCATGGAGCCCGACACGTCGAGCAGCAGCACCAGTCGGCGGGGCCGCGTGCCCTGCTCCAGGAACCGGCGCCGCATCGGCTCGCCACCGGCGCGCAGCGCCGCCCGCACGGTGCGGCGCAGATCGGGGCGGCCCCGCTGCCGCTTGGCCGGCACCATGCGGCGCGAGCGGCGCAGCGCGCCGGCCAGACGCATGCGGGCCATCATCTTGTGGGCCTCGGCCAGCTCGATGTCGGTGTACTCGGCGAAGTCCTTGTCCCGCAGCACCTCGGCGGCCGAGAAGCGCAGGGTGATGGTCGGCTCGTCGCTCGGCGGCTGCTCACCGACGTCGTCCTGGTCGCCGTCGTCGCTGTCGTCGTCGAGCAGCACGGTCATGTGCTGCTCTTCGGGCTGCAACGACCGCAGGGCCCGCACGTTGCGCTGCTCCCAGAACACGGCGAACGTGCGGTCGTAGAGGCCGATGTCCTCCGGGCGGCGCACCAGGGTGGCCCGCCCGGCCCAGTAGACCTCGTCGCGGTCGTCGAGGCCCACCGCGTCGAGCGCGGCCACGAAGGCCAGCACCGTGTCGGTGGGCACGGCCAGCGTGGCGCCCCGCAGCACGCGGGCGAAGCTCACGGCCACGTCCTCGGCCGGCGTGATCGGGCCGTCGAAGCGGTCGCCGATGGGGATGGCCAGGCCGGCGCCGAAGTCGAGCTCGATCGGCGGTTTCGGCCTCGAGCGGGGCGCGTCGCTCACGTGTGGAAGGCGCTCCGCTCGAGGGCCTGGCGGATCAGGTCACCCACGCCCTGGCCGTGGATGCGCTCGGCGTCCTCGCGGTACTTCAGCACGGTGCCCAACGTGGCCACCACCGTGTCCTCGTCGAGGTCGGTCACGCCGAGCAGGGCCAGCGCCGTGGCCCAGTCGATCGTCTCGGCCACGCCCGGCGGCTTGTAGAGCCCGAGGGCCCGCATGGCCTCCACTGCGCCGGCGACCTGGCGGGCCAGGCGCTCGGAGCAGTCGTGGGCCCGCAGGCGCACGATGGCGACCTCGCGCTCGAAGTCGGGGTGCTCGACCCAGTGGTAGAGGCAGCGGCGCTTGAGGGCGTCGTGCACGTCACGGGTGCGGTTCGACGTGAGGATCACCACGGGTGGCGTGGCCGCCGTGAAGGTACCCAGCTCGGGCACGGTGATCTGGTAATCGGAGAGCACCTCGAGCAGGAACGCCTCGAACTCGTCGTCGGCCCGGTCGACCTCATCGATGAGCAGGATCGGCGGCGGACCCTCGCGGTGGTCGATGGCCCGCAGCAGCGGTCGCTTCACCAGGAAGCGCTCGCCGTAGAGCTCGGCCTCGAGCCCCTCGGTGTCGGCCGACGAAGCGGCGCCCGTGGCCTCGGCGGTGCGCAGGTGCAGCAGCTGGCGGGAGTAGTCCCACTCGTACACGGCCTGCGAGGCGTCGATGCCCTCGTAGCACTGCAGGCGGATCAGCTCACCGCCCGTCCAGCGGGCCAGCACCTTGGCGACCTCGGTCTTGCCCACGCCCGCCTCGCCCTCGAGCAGGAGGGGTCGGTGGAGGCGCAGGGCCAGGAAGACGGCCGTGGCCAGGCCCTGGTCGGGGAGGTAGTCGTGGGCCGACAGCGCGTCGGCCACAACGGCGACGGAGGTCGGTGCCGTGAGGGAAGCAGGCATCGGGGAAAGCCTACGGGTCGGTTGCGGGCCGGCCGAATCGAACCGGGAACCGACGGGGCGGCCGTCGTCGTCGGGCCGTTGGCGTTGGTTACCTGCCGGCTTGTTCGAGGGCGCGGCGGACGAGGACTTTGGCGAGGTGGGTGCGGTATTCGACCGAGGCGTTGAGGTCGGCTGAGGGTTCGGCTTCGGTGGCGGCCTGGTTGGCGGCGTCGGTGATGCTGGCA
>JANMAT010000058.1:0-34389 GCA_031359995.1 Actinomycetes bacterium | reverse complement strand
ACAACCAGGTGTCGTGCGACGAACGTCGGCCTGGCCTGCGAGGAGCGGTACCTCGGCCAGGCTCAGCCGAGCGGCATGCTGCGCGCCCTCGATCGAATGGGTGTCCCGGTGCTCGACACGGCGAACGGCCTGCACGGCTGTGACGTGGTCGTGGCACGCGGTCGGAGCGAGGCGGCCATCGAGGTGCTCGAGCTGGCCGAGGCACGGGGCATCCCGACGGTGAACTCGAGCGGCTCGGTGCGTAACGTCGTCGACAAGGCGATCATGCACGAGCGCCTCACCCTGGCCGGCATCCCCCAGCCAGAGACGTGGATCGGGGCGTGGCCGGCGCTGGCCGACGGGCTCGCCCACCTCGACCACATGCTCGTGGTGAAGCCGGTGCGGGGCGACAACTCCCGTGACGTGCACGTGCTGCCGAACGGCGCCGCCCTCGCCGGGCTGCACTTCCCCTACGCCGACGCCATCGTGCAGCGCTACCTGCCCAACGACGGCTACGACCTGAAGCTGTACGGCATAGGCAGGCACGTGTGGGCCGTGCGCAAACCGTCACCCCTGCGACCCGACCTCGGCGACACCGCGACGTTCGTGGCCACATCGCCCCGGCACACCACGCTCGGCCGGCGCTGCGCCCGCGCCGTCGGCCTCGACCTGTTCGGCGTCGACTGCATCGACACGCCGCACGGTCTGCTCGTCATCGAGATCAACGACTTCCCCAACTACTCGGGCATCGACGGCGCCGACGAGATGCTCGCCGAGTTCGTGCTGGCCCAGGCTTCGACCCGTACCGTGATAGAGGTGCAGTGATGCGCATCGGGTTCCTGATGCGCCGGCACCCACCGACGCGCCTGAGCCCGATCATGCCCCAGGTGATCTCCCTGCTCACCGAGTGGGGCGCCGACGTCGACCCGCTCTACCCCGACGACGGCTACGTCGATCTCGGTCGCGTGCGCGCCCAGCACGACCTCTACGTACTGCGGTCCAACAGCGATCTCGCCCTCAGCCTTGCCGGTGCGCTCCACGGTGCCGGTGCGGCCACGCTGGCGCCGTATCCGGTGGCCAACGTGCTGCGCAACAAGATCGTGTCCACGCAGATGCTGCTCGCCGCCGGCGTGCGGGTGCCGGACACGTTCGTCACGATGGAGCCCGAGCAGCTCGCCCCCCTGCTCGACGACGGCCCCCTCGTGCTGAAGCCCTACACCGGCTCCGACGGTCGCGGCGTGCGCATCGTCTGGGACGCCGACGACCTCATCGGCCTCACCATCCACGAGGGCCCGCTGTTCGCCATGCGCTACCAGCCGGCCGATGGACGCGACCGCAAGATCTACTGCATCGGCGGTCAGCTCTTCGGCGTCAAGCGCTCGTGGCCGGTGAAGAGCTACCAGGACAAGATGGGCGAGCCGTTCACGCTCGACGACGAGCTGTGCGACATCGCACTGGCGTGCGGTCGGGCCATGGGCATCGACCTCTTCGGCGTCGACATCATCTACAGCGACGGTGTCCCGTGGGTGGTCGACATGTCGAGCTTCCCCGGCTTCAAGGGCGTGCCCGACGCCGCCTTGCGCCTGGCCGACTACATCTTCGCCGCCGCCACCAAGGCCATGAACGGCGAGCCCGTCACCGCCGCACTGCTCGAGGTGCCGGCGTGAGCAAGCAGGCGCTCGTCATCGGCACGGGACGCATCGCGCTCGGCGTCGCTGGAGAGCTGCTGCACGACGCCGGTTGGACGGTCACCTTCGCCGGCCGCAACGCCACCACCGTGGCCCACCTGAACCGTGACCGCGCCTACCACCTGCAGCTCGTGTCGCGGTCGAGTGCCGGCACCCGCACCATCGCCGGCATCGACGCCGTCACGATCGGCTCGCCCGAGTTCTTCGCCGCCGTGGTGGATGCCGACGTCATCGTGACGGCGGTCGGCGCCGGCAACCTGGCGTCGGTGGGCGCCGCCCTCACCGGACCGCTGCGCCACCGCCGCCGACCGATCGACGTGATCGCCTTCGAGAACATGGCCGACCCGGGTGCGGCGATGCGGGCCGCGCTCGACACCCGCGACCGGTCGGGTGTGCTTCGTCGCACGGTCGGTTGCGCTGGCGCCCTCGTGGCCCGCGCCGTCACCCAGATCGACACGGCCAACGACGGCCTGCTCCTGGTGACCGGCGAGCCGGTGCGCGACGTGGCCGTCGAGGGCCACGCCCTCCTGGCGCCGCTCCCCGTCGTCGACGGCCTGCATGCCATCGCCGACTTCGGCGCCTACGTGCAGCGCAAGCTGTTCGTGTTCAGTGCTGGCCACGCGACGGCCGCGTACCTGGGCCATCTGAAGGGCTACCGCTACGTGCACGCCGCGGTGCGCGACGACGAGATCCGCCGGGGCGTGCTCACCTCCATGCGCGAGGGTCAGCAGGGCATCGCCGCCCGCCACGGCCTCGCCTTCGCCGCCTTCGCCGGCCGCCCCGGTCAGGCCAGCACCGACGCCACCGCTGACACCGAGCAGGCCGAGCGGGCGCTCGCGGCGATCCTGGACCGATTCGCCAACGCCGCGCTCGGCGACCCGGTCGCCCGGGTCGGTCGCGACCCCCGCCGCAAGTTGGCCAACGACGACCGCCTCCTCGGGGCCGCCGCCCTGGCCGACCGGGCCGGGGTCGACCCCTCGGGCCTCGTGCTGGCCGCCGCCGCCGCGCTGTGCTTCGACGGCGCCGCCGACCCGTCAGCCGGCACCATGCGCCGCGGGGTCCGGGACGCTGGCGTGTCGAGCACGCTGGTGGACCAGTGCGGGCTGTCGGAGCGCAGCTCGCTGCTGCGTTCGGTGACCGAGGCGTGGGAGAAGCTCACCACAGGTTGGCGGCCGCGGAGCGCGCTGCTCAGCATCGATCAGGCCCTCTGGGCCTGACGGGACGCACGCGCCATGAGGATCCACGCCCTGCTGATGCCCCGACTCGAGACCACCCTGAGCCCGGTCATGGCCGAGCTGTTCGACCGTCTCGGCCGAGCGGGCTGCGACGTCACATGGAGCATCGGTGAGGAGCACGCCTACGACCCCACGATGCTCGGCGTCGACCACGACCTGTACCTGCTGAAGTCGCAGGCGTCGGCCACGCTCAGCCTGGCCGCGACCCTCGACTCTCTCGGCGCCATGGTGCTCAACCCGGTCGTCAGCAACCAGGTCGCCCAGGACAAGGTCGTGGCCTCGGCCCGGTGCGCGGCCTTCGGCATCCGCACGCCGCGCACGTGGGTCAGTGCCGAGCCCGACCGGCTGCAGGCCATCGTCGGCCCCGGACGCCTCGTGGTGAAGCCGTACAACGGCTACCACGGCTACGGCGTCCGGTTCCTCGACCACGCCGGCCAGCTCGCCGAGCTGCCCCGCACCGACACCGCGGTGATCGTGCAGGAGCGCGTGGCCGGCGCCGACGACCTGAAGGTGTACGTCATCGGCGACGACGTGTTCGGCGTGCGCAAGGTGTTCGACCCGCACAGCCACGGGCGCGCCGGCGTTCCCGTGACCCTGTCGCCCGCGGTCGTCGACGTGGCCCGCTGCTGTGGCGCGGCGTTCGGTTTCGGTCTGTACGGAATCGACGTCGTGGAGACCGACGACGGCCCGGTCGTGATCGACGTGAACGGCTTCCCCGGCTACAAGGGCGTGCCCGATGCGGCCGAGCGCCTGTGTGACTACATCCTGCGCTACGCCGCCGGAGCCATCCAACTCCGGCTGCCCCCGCTGGCCCGGCCGGCGCTGACGGCCACGCCGTGAAGCAGCCGCGAGGCGACCGGGCCCTGCTGGCCCTCACCACCGAGGGCTTCCTGTCGCGCCTCAGCTTCGGACTGGTGAACCTGGCGGTGCCGCTCTACGCGCTGAGGCTCCACCTGAACATCGAGATCATCGGCATCCTCACGTCGGTGAACGTGATCATCCAGATCGTGCTCAAGCCGATCATGGGCACCTTCACCGATCGCCTGGGCGCCCGGCGCAGCCTCATCTGGGCCATCTCGTTGCGCAGCATCGTGCCGCTCGCCTTCATCGTGGCCCGGGTGCCGTGGCAGCTGTTCGTGATCCGCCTCTTCTACGGCTTCACCCAGGCTTGGCGCGACCCCGCCCTGAACGCGGTCATCGCCGATGCGGGCGGGAAGAAGAAGGTGGCCTCCGCCTTCGCCTGGTACCACACGGCCAAGAACACCGCGAGCGCGATTGGGCGGGCCATCGCCGGCGTCCTGCTGAGCGTCACCGCCTCCAACTACCCGCTGGTGTTCGCAGTGGGCTTCGGACTGTCGATCCTGCCGCTGCTCGCCGTGCTGCGCGGGCTACCCGCCCACGTGGGCCGGAAGGTCGCGCTCACCGAGGCCGAGCTCGATGAACCCGAACCGCTTCCCGACCCGGTGCACGCCCGCGCCGTGCGCCGACGCGTCCTCGGCTTCAGTGGCCTCGGCTTCCTCTACGGCCTCACCGCCGGCATGCTCGGGCTGTTCCCCGTGATCGCCCAGCAGTACTTCCACATGACGCCGGCGCAGATCGGCCTCATCATGCTGGCCTCCACCGCTGTCATCCTGATCTCGGGCCCGGTGTTCGGCTGGCTGGCCGACAACGCCAGCCGCAACATCGTGCTGCTCGTGCGCGCGGTCGCCAACACGTGCTCGTCGCTCGTGTTCCTGGTCGCCCACGGCGCCCTGATCGTGGGAGTGGGCCGCTCGCTCGACGACATGGGCAAGGCCGCGTTCCGGCCGGCCTGGGGCTCGATCATGGCCGAGGTGTCCGCGCTCGACCGTCGCAAGCGCGCCCGCACGATGAGCCTCATCGACGTGGGCGAGGACGCCGGCGACGCCGTCGGCCCGGTGCTCGCCGGCTGGCTGCTCGCCGTAGGTGGCCTGCCGCTCATGTTGTTCACCCGCATCGGCCTGGCGGCCGTCACCGAGGTCGCCACGTTCGTCATGATCCACCGCGCGCCGCAGGCGCCCGACGACCGGCGCGTGGTCTTCACCACCCGCGCCTTCGATCGACACGACCCGGCGCTCACATCGGAACAGCCGACCTTGGCGCCCCCGCGGTGGGTGGCTTCCGCCCGTGACGAGCGGCGCGCCGCGGTCACCCGGCGACCTACGACCCCCGACCGCGCCACGTCGATCTCGTAGCACCCCCACTGCCAACACTTACCTGGTGTTCGATCCGAGCGGCGTTCGGCGGCCGATCGCCGTCGTGTGTGCGGCGACTGCCCACCGGAAATACACCGGAGGTGGCCCAGATCGTCGTAGCACGAACGTCACCTATCGGACCGCCCGGCCGCCTTGGTTGAGTGGAGGCACGGGGGCCACGTGCCTTCGCCGACGGCGTCTTGCATCGGTGCCGCGATGTGAGTGCCATCTCGGGCAGCGCTCCCGGATCTCGCCCGGTCCGGGAGCGCTGCGTCCGTCGGTCAGGTTGCGGCGCGGCGATGATCCCAGGCGCGCAGGCGCCGGAGCAACGCCCGCTTCTTGTGCTGGTGGTCGTGCATGCGCCCGTGGATGTCGATCAGCGCCGTGATGGCTGCCGCGACGTACGGGCCCTTGTTCAACATGATGCACTCGGCCCTCGCGCTCAGGGCGGCATCGGTGATCTCGGCGCGCGACGGGTGACCGGTGCGCGCCATCTGATCGAGCACCTGCGTGGCCCAGACCACCGGAACGTGGGCCGCTTCACACAGCCACAGGATCTCTTCCTGCACCTCGGCCATTCGTTCGAACCCGACCTCCACCGCAAGGTCACCTCGGGCGATCATGACCCCGACGCGGTCCCAGCACATCGCCGCGAGCAGGATCTCGGGGAGCTGCTCGAAGCCGCTCACCGTCTCGATCTTCACCACGATGCCGACGTCGGTCGCCCCATGCTGGCTGAGCCGCTCCTGCACGAAGGCGACGTCGCTCGGGCTGCGCACGAACGACACGTTCACGATGTCGGCGAACTCGACGGCGACCGCGAGGTCCCGCTCGTCCTGCTCGGTCAGGCCGGCGACGGGCAGCTCGGTGTCGGGCAGGTTGATGCCCTTGCCACTGCGCAGCCGCACCCCACCGGACCGCGCTTCGACGATGCGCACCACGAGCTCGCCGTCCTCGACGGCGCTCACCACCCCACCGACCTTGCCGTCGTCGAACCAGATGCGATCGCCGACGCGGGCCCCGTCGAGGGCCTCGGGCAGAGTGCAACCGATCCACGGTCTCCCGCCGTCGACGAGCACCCGTTCCCGAACGTCCCGCCCGATCACGATCTCGTCGTCGACGCTGACGAGCACCGATGCGTCGAGGGGCGGGAGCGAACCGACCGTGGCGATCTGCCCCGTGCCGTCGCGCGTCACCTTCAGCGTCGCACCCGACTCGACGTATGCCGTCTTGCGCAGTTCGGCCAGGACCATGCGCCCCGTGGCGACCACCACGGTCAGCTGTCGGTGGGACAGGCGGGAATCGGTCAGGTGCACCACGTCCCCCACCTCACATCGGCGCAGCCAGTAGCGCTCCAGCACAGGGACGGGGACGACGTCGACGGGCAGATCGCGCGGGACGTCGTCCTGGTGGTGGAACAGCACGCGCGCCGGCGCCACCACCATGCCGCGCCCATCGCGCCGGGGTGACACCCGCCGTACGACGGGACCGGCGGCCGTGATCTCGGTCCGCAGCTTCGGACCGGCCAGGTCGACTGCGACGGCACAGGCTCGACCGCGCCGATCGGCCGCTTGCCGGACCTGGCGGGCCATCGCCCGCCAGGTGGTCGGATCATCGTGGGCGCAGTTGATCCGGGCCACGTCCATGCCCGCCTCGGCCATGGCGCCGACGACGGCCGGATCGACGGCCGCCTCCGTGGGCAACGTGACCATGACGCGCGAGTGCCGTCCGGCAGCGAGCACACCGAGCAGCGCGTTTGCGTTGCATTCGAGGATCGACCGCGCCGCGGCACGGGTCGGCCGTACGGCCGACCCGGCTCCGGTCAGCGCGCCGACCACCTCGATGAGCTGATCGAGGGCACCGAGCACGTCGCCCTCACACCGCCCGAGCGACGACAGGCCGCACGTGGTCAGAACGTCCTGGAGCTCACGCAGGTCGTGGCGCCGCAGCGCGACGTAGTGCACGAGGTTGCGCGCGCTGGCGCCGTGGTGGGCCCGCACCGAGCGCAGCCAGGGCTCGAAGTCCGCTTCGGCCGCCAGACAGTTCGCTCGGAGCTCCTCCAGCACCGCCGGTACCAGCGACAGTGGGGAGTGCAGGACCGGATCGGTCGTGCTCATGCCGGATCACCTCTCTCGCCAACCACCGTACGGAGCCCACATGGCGCGCCGACCACCACCGTGTGAACGGAGAACGTCCGGCGCACGGCGAAGACCCCATCGCCCCTGCTACCACCTCACCTTCCTGAGTGCCGCCACGGGGAATACCCGGGGCCCGGCGCGGGGTTCCACCCGGTGCACGAGTCCCGCCGAGAGAGACCCCCCCCCTGTGAGCGCCACCGAGCCGTCGACCGCCAACGTCACCGTCTACTGGCGGCCGGGCTGCGGCTTCTGCAGCATGCTGCGCGCCGGCCTGCGTCGGGCCGACCTCGCCTTCGAGGAGGTCAACATCTGGGACGATCCCGACGCTGCCGCCTTCGTGCGCTCGGTGGCCGACGGCAATGAGACCGTCCCGACCGTGACGATCGGCGGCGTCGCGCTGGTGAACCCATCGAGCCGCGAGGTCGTCGCCCTCGCCCGGCCCTCCGACGACGGTGACGGTCGCCCGTCGTGGTGGGAGCGGTTGCGGCAGCGCTGACCGGTCCGCGCCACCTCACGGCTACGCTCGGCCCGAATCGGGGGGTTTCGTTCATGATCGAGGGGATCAGCGTCTTCGTCGGCACGATCGGCGGTGGGGTGCACGTCAGCCGCGACGGTGGTGGCCGCTTCAAGCAGATCTTCAAGTCGGTGCCGTTCGAGGGGAACGTGCGGGCGTTGCGGGTCGACCCGACCGACCCGGCCCGGGTGTGGGCCGGCACCGATACCGGCCTGTTCCGCAGCGTCGACGGCGGCGTCCGTTGGGCACCTGCGCCGTCGCCCGTCGAGGGCCGCCAGATCTGGTCGATCGCCATCGACCCCACCGACCCGGCGTGCGTGTACCTCGGCACCCAGCCCCGCGGCTACCGCTCCACCGATGGCGGCGACACGTGGACCGAGATGGCCATGCCCGTGATCGACGAGTGCCTCGTGGGTGCGCCGCGCACCACCAGCGTGCAGATCGACCCCCGGGATCCCACCGTCGTGTGGGCCGGCGTCGAGATCGACGGTGTGTTCCGTTCCGACGATCGCGGTGTCACCTGGAGCCGGTGCGCCGACCTCGGCCCGGCGCCCTTGAACGGCGACGTGCACAGCGTGGCCATCCGCCCCGACACCGACGGCGGCGCCACCGTGCTGGTGGGCGGACCGTTCGGCCTCACCCGCTCCACCGACGAGGGGAAGAACTGGGAGCTCACGGCGTTCCCCGGCTTCCACGAGCGCAACGACGCCGCCTACTGCCGCCTGGTGCTGATGAAGGCCGACGACCCCGACACGATCTTCGTGGGCACCGGCGACTCGATCCCGGGTGAGATCGGCGGCCTGCGCGTGTCGCGCGACGGCGGTCGCACGTGGTCGCTGGCCCAGCTGCCCGAGCAGCCCAACTCGGTCGTGTACTGGATGGCCACGCATCCCGACCGACCCGAGGTGATCGCCGCCGCCAGCCTGTATGGGCAGCTGTTCTTTTCGGGCGACGGTGGGGTCACGTGGGAGCGGTGCCGGCGCACCTTCGGCGAGATCCGCGCCCTGGCACTCGCGCCGACGGTCGGGTGACCGCTACAGCGCCTTGCCCGGGTTGAGCAGACCGTCGGGGTCGAGCGTGGCCTTGATGCGGCGCTGCACCGCGTGGTGCACGGGGTCGAGCTCCAGCTCCAGGAAGCGGCGCTTCAAGGTGCCCACGCCGTGCTCGGCGGCGATGGTGCCGCCGAGGCGCAGCGACAGCGCCACGATGTCGCCGAACGCGGCCTGGGCCCGGGCGACCTCGTCGGCATCGGCGCCGTCGAACACCAGCAGCGGGTGCATGTTGCCGTCGCCGGCGTGACCGATGGTGGGCAGCGCCACCCGATGGCGTTCGCCGATCTCGACGATGCCGGCCAGCAGCTCGGGCAGGCGTTCGCGGGGCACAGCCACGTCCTCGGGCAACAGCGCCTTGCCCAGCTGCTCGAAGGCCGGCCACACGCGGCGGCGGACCTCGATGAACATGTCGCCCTCGGCCGGATCGGACACGTGGTACACCTCGGTCGCGCCCTGCGCCTTGCACAGACCCGCAATGGCGGCGATGGATCCTTCGGCATCGTCACCCGCGGTCTGGATGAGCAGCAGGCACGCGGCGGTGGTGTCGAGGTCCATCTGGTAGACGGCGTCCACCTGGCGCAGCGAGGCGCGGTCCACGATCTCCATGAGCGTGGGCTGGTGACCGGCGCGGAAGATGTCGACGATGGCCCGCCCGGCGCTGGGCAGGTCGGCGAAGTAGGCGATGGCCGTGCACGGTGCGGGCGGCGTGGGGATCAGTCGCACGGTGACCTCGGTGATCACGCCGAGGATGCCTTCGGAGCCCACGAACACACCGGTCAGGTCGAGCCCGGCGGTGTTCTTCAACGTGTGACGGCCGGTGCGGATGACCTCGCCCGACGCCAGCACGACCTCGAGCCCGGCGACGTAGTCGCGCGTCACGCCGTAGCGCACGCAGCACAGCCCGCCGGCGTTGGTGGCCACGTTGCCGCCGATGGAGGAGATCTCGTACGACGCCGGATCGGGCGGGTAGAAGAGCCCGTGCCCCGCGACCACCCGCTTGAGCTCGCCGTTCAACACGCCGGGTTGCACGCGCGCCAGACGGTTCGTGGTGTCCACGTCGAGCACGCGGTTCATGCGGTGCAGCGACAGCAGCACGCAGCCGTCCACCGCGTTGGCACCACCGCACAGCCCCGACCCGGCGCCCCGGGTCACGATCGGCGCACCGACCGCTCGCGCCGCGTCCACCGCGGCCACGACCTCGGCGGTGGAGCGGGGCATCACGAGCACCGCCGCCGCGCCGGCGTGCTCGAAGATCGCCCGGTCCTGCGCGTAGGCGAGCACGACGTCAGGGTCGGTCTGGATGCAGTCGTCGTCGAGCCGGGCGCGCAACGCTTCGAGCAGATCGGTCACCGGCCCATCATGACCGAACGTCGAGCGTTCCCGATCGATCATCGCCGTCGCGTCGAGGTCGACGACCTCGACACCAGCGAGGCGGCCGTCCTCGCCCTGGGCGCCTCCAAGGCGGCCGAGCAGCTGGCTCCCGCGGATTACCGCGTGTACTTCGGCCCGGCCGGCCACTCGTTCTGCACCGTCCGGGTCCGCGCACCCGCCTGACCGCAGCCGCGGGTCCCACGACTACGCTCCCCGCGTGGGGGAAACCGAGCGCCAGAGGCTGCGGGCGCTTCCGCGCGCCCTCGGCGTCGGCCTGGCCGCCGTCGTGCTCTGGCCCGTGGTCGCCTGGGTGTTCAGCAGCGATCGCGGCATCGGCTTCCGCGATGAAGGACTGTACCTGCTGGCCGCCGACCCGCCGTCGGCGACGGCGCGCTGGGTCACCCCGTTCGGCTGGCACACGGCGCCGTTCTTCCACCTGCTCGGTGACGACGTGGCCCGCCTGCGCACGTTCGCCGTGTGGTCGCTGGTGCTCGTGGGCGCCCTCCTCGGTTGGGCCGTCGGGCGGCGACTCGACAGCCGCTCGCCCTTGACGCGATGGACCATCGCCGCCGTCGGCGCGCTCGGCGCGCCCTTCCTCGCCAGCGGGTTCCTGCGCACACCCGGCTACAACTGGGTGAACCTGGTCGGCCTGCTCGTCGCCACCGCCGGTGCGGTGCTCGTGGTCAGTGTGCCCCTCGACGCGGTGTCGTGGCGGTTGCCGTCGACCCACGTCGCCGTCGCCCTACTGGCCCTGGGCGTGTGGTTCACCGTGCCGGCCAAGCCGACGAGCGCGCCCCTGTTCCTGGGCGCGGCCGCCGTGTTCGTCGCCGTCCACCTCCGCCGACGAGCGTGGGTCGTCGGCGCCCTCACCGCCGGCTGGGGGCTCGTGTTCACCGCACTCGGCGTCGCCATCGGTTGGTGGCCGGCGAGCTTCCTGACCGTGCTGGGCCGGTCGGCCGAGTTCCCCGCGCTGCACGAGAACCAGACGGTCCCCGGCGCGTTCCGCGATGTGCTGCGCACGCCGAAGGTGGCCGCCCACGACCTCGCCCTGCTGCGGCCGGCGACCGCCGTGCTGGTGGTCGTCGCCGCGGCACTCGCGATCGTCGGCTTCCGGCGCCCGGCCGTCGGGCCGTTGGTGCGCCTGGCGCCGTTCGCGCTCACGGCCGTCGGCGCGGTGGGCACGGCCGTGCCGTGGCCACTGCTGGGCGAGCCGAACCCGTTCGTCCGGTTTGCGTGGTACGGCACCACGAACGCCGCCGTGCTGCTGTTCGTGGGAGCGCTGCTGCACCTGCTGGTGCACTGGCGGGCCACGGTGCCGGCTGCTCGCCGCCACGCCCTCGGCATAGCCGGCCTGTGCATCGCGACCGCGTTCACGTTCGGCTTCGGTTCAGCGCTGAGCATCTACCACCAGGCCGCGCTGGCGGCCGTGCTCATGTGGTGTGCCACCGCAGCGGTGCTGGCCGTGGCCGGTGCCCGCCCGTGGCGCCCGGTGGCCATGGGGCTGATGGTCGTGGCCTCGGCAGCCATGTCGGTGAGCAACGTGGTCGACAGTCGCCACCATCCCTTCGACATCGGCGACATGGCCGAGCAGCAGACGCCGGTGCGTCTCGGCGCACACGGCGACGAGCTGCGCGTGGACCCGTCGACGGCGTCGTACCTCGCCCGCCTGCAGCAGACCGCGCACGCCGCCGGCTACTGCCCGGGCACACCGCTGATCGGCACCGTGTGGGGGTGGACCTCCACCACCGCCTTCGCAATGGGGGCCGAGGTTCCCGAGCACCTGATCCTGACCATCTTCGGCTATCCCGACGCCGCCCGTGTCCTCGACCTGACGATGCACGACCTCGCCGGCCCACGTTGGCACGACGCGTGGGTGCTCACCAGCGACCCGGACACCATCGCCGCGCCGCGAGGCGACGAGGTGCGCTCCGCTCTCGACCGTCTACCCGCGGCGATCGCCCGCACGTTCCCCGCCGACTACACGATGGTGGCCCACGCCGACGACACCCAGCTGTGGCGGCCGACCGACGTGCCCGGCCGCGCCAGCTGCTCCTGAGCCCGGCGGTCAGCGCGCCGACCAGCCCGTGACGCGCTCCGCCGCGATCACGATCAGGGGCCCGTCGGTCGTCACGCCGTCGCGGTACTGCCCGTACTTCGCCTGCAGCGCGGCCACGCCCGCCTCGTACGCCGGCCCCTCAGGCACCACGAGGGCCCTACCGTCGACCCGCACCCACCACAGCGCCGACCAGTCCTCGTCGTCGTAGTGGTCGACCAGCAGCGTCACCGACGGGTTCGCCGCGATGTTGGCCAGGCGCTTCAGCCGCGTCGTCGACTTCGGCTTGCCGTCGACCACCGTGACGACCCGACCGTCCACGACGGCGAAGGTCACCGGCACCACGTGGGGCACGCCGCCGGCGTCGGCGGTGGCCAGGCGGGCCACCCGCGCGTCGACCAGCCGCGGGTCGGCGAGATCGACCATCACCCGGCTCGGCCGTGCCGCGCGTTCGCTTCGAGGAACGGGAACAGGGCGGCCAGGAACCCGGGCGTGTTCTGCCCGTGCACGTTGTGGCCCGCCTTCGGCACCGTCCCGAGCCGGCCGTGGGGCAGGGCGTCGGCGAAGCGCTGGGCGGCGTCGGCGTCGAGGATGTTGGAGTCGGCGCCCCGGATGATCAGCACCGGCATCGGCAGGTGGCGAACGTCGTCGAGGGTGAACCGGTCGCCCCGCTCGCGGTGCTCGCCAGTGGCCTTCAGCCGCGGCCCGTGGTCGTGCTTGCTGATGAACTTGCCGTCGGCCCGCTGCAGCAGGTTGTACTTCACCGTGCGCTCGATGTGGGCCCGCGGCCGGTACGGGTCGTACTCCTGCACGCGGGCGACGAAGTGGTCGATGTCGTCGAACTCGCGCGTCTCGGTGACGAAGCGGCGGATCACCTGGGCGCCGATGGTCGACACCTCGGGGCCGATGTCGACCAGCACCAGCGCCGTCACCTGCTCGGGATGGCTGAGGGTGAGCCGCATGGCGTTCTGACCGCCCATCGAGTGCCCGATCACCGTGAGCCGGTCGAGGCCCATCGCGTCGATGAAGCGGGCGGCGTCCAGCCCCATGGCCGACGACGAGTAGTCGCTGTCGCGCGTCCACTCGCTGTCGCCGTGGCCGCGCTGGTCGAGGGCGTACACGTGCCAGCGGTCGGCCAGGTGCAGGCTGACCAGGTCCCACGAGTGGGCCGACTGGTTCCCGCCGTGCAGCAGAAGCACGGGCGGGTTGGCCGGGTCACCCCACTCCAGGAAGTGGAACCGCTGGTGCCGCATCACGATGTTGCGGGACACGTAGCGCACCTCGGGTCGGTGCGGGATGCCGAGGTCGGCCGCGCTCGTGCACAGGCTGGCGAACTCGTCGGTGGCCGTCATGTCCAACGACTCCTGGCCCTCGGCGTACTCGTTCAGGTGCACGAGGGTCGACAGTACCCGCGGCCGGTCCGACGGAGCGCGGCGGTGCGGGCGCAGCAGCGGCGCCTGGCCCACCTCGACGCGCTGGCCCATGCCGGCCGACTGCTCGAGACCGCGGTCGTCGACCTCCCGGCCGTCCACGTCGTCGTGGCTCACGTCGCCACCACGGCCGAGGAGCTGGCGCCGACCATCCGACGAGCCATTCAGCGGCTGCGGCGCCGCCTCTCCCTCGATGCTCCCGGAACGGCGTGGACCTTCGCCGCCCGGATCCCACTCGACCCGGCACCGGCGGTGGCGATGGAAGTGGGGAGCACTGCGGTCGACGGCACGCCCCTGGCCGCGTCACCCCTTCTGAGCGGTCACGCGCCGCTCACGTACGCGCGTCCCGCCGCTGACCGGTAGGTTCCCGCCATGGCGCCCTGGACCGACGACAACACGCACGATCCGGGCATCACGATGTTGCAGGCGCTCGCGTACGCCATCGTGGGCACCGGCGTGCTCGTGGTGGCCCGCCGGGCGTGGACCACGCTCGTGCACCGCAGCCCGACCGACCGTCGGCCCTGACGAGCGTCAGCCCGCCTTCTCCCAGACGGACACGTGCTTCTCGCTCCCGCTGGTGAAGGGCTCGCCGTTCCAGTCGCCCCAGCGATCACGCAACCGCATCCCCGCGATGCGGGCCATCAGGTCGAGCTCGGCCGGCCACACGTAGCGGAACGGCAGCGACCACCCGGACCACTGCCCGTCGCGGAGGCGGTAGTGGTGCGAACGCAGCGTCTGGCTGGCCACGTCGTACTCGTCGAAGTCGAGCCGGGTCCGACCCACGGGGTGGGCGCGCACCGTCTCGCCGGGTGGCAGCCGCTGCAGCGCGGGCACGAACACCTCGATCACGAACGTGCCACCCGGCTCCAGGTGCCGGGCCGCGTTCTCGAAGCACGCGACCTGGGCGTCCTGCGTCGCGAGGTTCGTGATCGTGTTGAACACGAGGTACGCCACACGGAACGTCCCCGGCACGGCGGTCGTGGCGAAGTCGCCGATGGTGATCCCGATGCCCTCGTTGCCCGGCTTGGCCCGCAGGCGCGCCACCATGGCGGTCGACAGGTCGATCCCGTGCACCAGTACGCCCTTGGCGTGGAGCGGTAGGGCGAGGCGGCCGGTGCCGATGCCGAGCTCCAATGCCCGACCGTCACCGGCCAGGCCGGCCAGCACCGTCACGGCGGGGTCGACCGCCGCCGGTTCGAACATGGCGGCCTCCGTCGCGTCGTAGTGCGCTGCGACGGGTTCGTCGAAGTGATCGATGAGCACGGGCGCACGCTCGCGCACGGTGCTCCACCGGCACGAGCGAATTCGGCGTCGACCCGCGCCGGCTCACGCCGCCAGGCGCAGCTTCCGCAGCTCGATGGCGGCGCCGAGCGCGGCCCCGTCCACATGGCCGTTGTCGCCGCCGACGAACCAGTCGTCGGCCGCCATCGGTGGTCGGAGCGCCGCGCGTTCCTCGTCGCGTCGTTCAATACGGTCCTCCATGGCTCCCTCCTCGGTGCCACGTCCCTACCGAGTGGATCGGCACGGATCGTCGTGCTCTTGAGAGGCGCGTCCGGACCCGATCGATACGCGTCGTAGGCTCCGGGGCCATGGGGGCCTGGATCGATCTGTACACGTTGCCCGACCTCGTGGTGCGGGCGGCCGAGCGCGACCGTGACGCGGACGCTCTCGTGTTCCCGCACGAGCGACTCAGCTTCGGTGCGCTGCACGACCGTGCCATCGCCGCGGCCCGCTCGCTGGCCACCATGGGGGTGCGGAAGGGCGACCACGTGGGCATGGTGCTGCCCAACATGGCCGAGTACGTCGACGTGATGCTCGGCACGATGTACCTGGGCGCGTGGGCGGTGCCCATCAACTCGCGGTACAAGGCGAGCGAGCTCGCCTACGTGATCGAGAACGCCGATCTCAAGGTGCTGTTCACGACCGACCGCATCGACGAGTTCGTCGACTACGTGAGCCTGCTGCACGACGCCTTCCCCGACCTCGACGCCCAGACCGACCGGTTCGCGCTGTCGCTCGCAGGGGCGCCCGATCTCGAGGCGGTCGTGGTCATCGGCGACAAGCAGCCCGCGAGCACCGTAGGGTGGTCCGAGTTCGTGGCCCTCGCCGCCCACACCACGGTCGAGGAGATCGAACGCCGCCGCGAGCGGATCGCCCTGCGCGACGTTGCGCTCATGATGTACACGTCGGGCACGACCGCCATGCCCAAGGGCTGCCCATTGAGCCACGAGGCGCTGGTTCGTCCGGCCATGGAGGCGGGCCGCACCCGCTTCGAGCTGACCGCCCGCGACCGCATGTGGGATCCGCTCCCCATGTTCCACATGAGCTTCGTGCTCCCGTTCGTGGCCTGCCTCGACGCCGGCGCCGCGCTGCTGTCGATGGAGCGGTTCGAGCCCGGCGAGGCCCTCGCCTACATGGCGCGCGAAGGCACCACGGTCAACTTCGCCTCGTTCCCCACCATCACCGAAGCGTTCCTGAACCATCCCGACTTCGCCGCCACGCCGCTGTCGTTCCGGCTCGTCAACAACGTGGCGCCCGCCGACATGCTGCGCTCGATGCAGGAGCGCATGCCGTTCGCCCGCCTCATCTCCGCCTACGGCCTCACCGAGGCCGGTGGCGTGGTCGCCTTCGGCGAACCGGGCGACACGCTCGAGCAGCGCACCACCACGAGCGGGCGCCCGTTCCGCGGCATCGAGGTGCAGGTGCGCGACCTCGACACCGACGCCGTGGTCGCCACGGGCGAGCGGGGCGAGATCCTGCTGCGCGGCTACTGCCTGTTCGAGGGCTACTACAAGGACGCGGTGAAGAACGACGAGACGTTCACCGACGACGGATGGTTCCGCACCGGTGACATCGGGTGCCTCGACCCCGACGGCCGCATCAGCTACCTCGGGCGCTCGAAGGACATGCTCAAGGTCGGGGGCGAGAACGTGGCCGCGGCCGAGATCGAGGGGTTCCTGTCGCAGCACCCCGCGGTGATGCTGGCCCAGGTCGTGGCCGCACCGGACGCCAAGTACGTCGAGGTGCCCGCCGCCTTCGTGCAGCTGAAGCCGGGCGCCAGCGCCACCGCCGACGAGCTTATCGAGTTCTGCCGCGGACGCATCGCCAGCTTCAAGGTGCCACGGCACGTCCGGTTCGTCGCCGAATGGCCCATGTCGGCCACGAAGATCCAGAAGTACCGTCTGCGCGACCAGCTGCTGGCCGAGCTCGCATCGCTCGCCGCGCACTGAACCGACGAGCACCAGGAGCATCGCGATGGAGCAGTTCACAGGCGAGCGACCGGCCCGGCTGCAAGTCGGCCGTACGTGGGAGGAGCAGCCCGTCGGGTTCGCCTTCCGCACCATCCGCCGCACCCTCACCGAAGCCGACCTGGTGAACTTCGTGAGCGTGTGCGGCTTCAGCGAGAGCCTCTTCCTGGACGCGACCGCAGCGGTGTCGGAGGCCGGCTACGCCGGCCGCATCGCACCCGGCGCCATGGTGTTCTCGTTCGCCGAGGGACTGGTGCTGGGCTCCGGCGTGATCGCCGGCACGGGCATGGCCTACCTCGGCGGCGCGGTCGACGTGCTCGGCCCCACGTTCGTGGGCGACACCATCGAGGTGCACGTGACCGTCACCGCCTGCCGCCCCACGTCGAAAGGCGGCCGCGGCATCGTGACCACGCGCAACGACGTCGTGAACCAGCGGGACGAGATCGTGCTGCGCTACTGCCCCAGCCGCATGATCCGCGGCGCCACGCCGGGTTGAGAGCAGTCGTCGGGTCCGATCTCGAGCTCGCCCATCGCCTCGCCACCGCCGCCGGCGAGCTCGCCCTGCCGTTCTTCCGCACGAGGATCGCACACGAGATGAAGGCCGACGGCACGCCGGTCAGCGAGGTCGACGTGCTCGTCGAGCAGTTGCTCCTCGGCATGCTGACTGCAGCGCGACCGCATGACGCGATCGTCACCGAGGAGTCCGGCGCGAGCGGCGCGCCGGAAGCGGCCCGACGCTGGATCATCGACCCGCTCGACATGACCCATCTGTTCATCGCCGGCGAGCGGGGCTGGGCCACGCACATCGCCCTCGAGCGCGAGGGCGCAGTGGAGATCGCGGTGATCACCAGACCGACGGTGCACCAGCGATGGTGGGCCCACCGGGGTCACGGGTCGTTCCGCAGCGACGGCCGCGCTCCGATGGCGACCTCCACACGCCTTCGGGACTCGACGACGGCAGCGCTCCACGAGGCTCGTGTGAGCGGGTTCGCCCCTGCCGACTCCCGCGCCCGCATCACGCTGAGCGAGCGGGCCCATTGGCAGAGCGAGGAGCTCTGCATCATCGGTGCTTTGGCCGAGGGCCGTCTCGACGTCGTCGTGGACGACGGTGGCAAGGTGTGGGACCAGGCGCCAGAGGTGCTGATCGTCGAAGAGGCCGGAGGCACGTTCTGCGACCGACGGGCGGCCAGTGCTTCGATCTGAGTTGGGGCGTGTACTCGAACGGTGTGCTCGACGCCGACGTGCGGGCGCTCCTCGAACTCGAAAAGTTCTCGAACACCTAGAGGGCAGGCGGAAACTCCGTCACACCCCTCCTACATGATGGGCTCATGTCGAAGGGGATGACGGCGTTCGCTCCGGTGTACGGATCTTGGTTGGACGAGGCTCGCTCGTCGATCGATGCGGAGGTGGTGGAGGAGTTGCGTGTGCTCGACGCAGAGCATCGTCGCATCGAAGCCCGACGCGCGTTGCTGGTGCGTGAGGTGGAGCGGCGTGACCTGCACCGCGCCGACGGTCACTTGTCGGTATCGGGTTGGTTGCGGGCGACGCTGTCGTGGTCGACGAGCGAGTGCGTACGCGTCGTTCGTCGCGGCCGCTTGCAGGAACGCGCGCCAGTGGTGGGTGACGCGTTGTTGGACGGATCGTGTGGGGTGGCGCAGGCCGACGATTTGGCGCGGGCGGCGGCGAACCCGCGGGTCGGCCACGAGATCGACCCGTTCCTGCCGACCTTGTTGGAACACGCCCCCGTGCTGTCGTTCGACGAGTTCAAGACCGTCGTGCGCAGGTGGGAGAACCTGGCCGATGCCGACGGCGCCCACCGCACCAGTGAGGCGTCGATCCGGCGGCGCCGCGCTCGCATCAGCATCGACGACGCGGTCGTGCGGTTGAGTGCGGAGGGCGGCAAGGTCGAGGGCGTGATGATGCGCGAGATCTTCGACGCGTACCTCACCGCCGAAGTGCTCACCGACCGGGCCACCATGGCCGAGACCGGCGCCGCCCAGTTGCCGCGCACCGATGCGCAGCGTCGCTTCGATGCCGTCTACGCGATCTTCCTCGCCGCGGCGTCCACACCGGTGGACGCGGACCGGCCGGTGTTCACCGCGAACGTGGTCGTCGATCAGGTCACCTTCGAACAGCACCTGGCCCGACGGGGGCTCATCCCCACCCCGACCGATCTGCCCGAGCTATCCGTCCTGCAACGACGGTGCGAGAGCGACCGCGGCGACCAGCTCGCCCCCGACGACATCCTGCTCGCCGCGTTCCACGGGCACGTGCGCCGCGTCGTGTTCGACTCGGCCAGTGTCGTCATCGACCTCGGGCGGCGACGACGACTCTTCACCGGGCCCGCCGCCGAAGCGGTGAAGTTGCAACGGCAGCACTGCGACCATCGCGGGTGCGACATCCCCAGCAGCCGCTGCGAGAGCGACCACATCGACGAATGGGACGACGGCGGCCCCAGCGACCAGCACAACGGCAGCCCCCGCTGCGGCGTCCACAACCGGCTCAAGTCCCGACGCGGGTTCCGCACCTGGCGCGACCCCCACGGGCGCTGGCACACCTACCGACCCGACGGCACCGAGATCACGTAGCCCGGTGCGAGTGGCCGTGGCAAACCTCGGGCGGCCCAGCGACGGATCGGTCAGACTCGGCGGATGCACGAACTGCGACCGGCGACCCTGCGCGACTGGGCCGACATCGTCGTCCTCAACAACGGCGAGGTGCCCCACGTGGGGCCGCTCACCGACGAGCAGGGCGACTGGTTCCTGGGCCATGCCGAGGTGACCGTGGCCGACACCGGCGACGGCACGATCGGCGCGCTGCTGGTGACCATGGTCGACGGGTGCGGGTACACCAGCCCGAACTACCGCTGGTTCACCGACCGCTACGTCACGTTCGCCTACGTCGACCGCATCGTCGTGCACGCCGCCCATGCCGGCCACGGGCTCGGCCGCCGCCTCTACGACCACGCCGTCGCCGCGTCACGGGCCACCGGGAAGCCGGTGCTCACCGCCGAGGTCAACGTGGACCCGCCCAACGAGCGCTCGCTCGACTTCCACCGGCGCTACGGCTTTGCCGAGGTCGGCCAACAGGTCGACCCCCGCTACGCCACCACCGTGGCCATGTTCGCCCTCGATCTCAGAACTTCATGACCGGCGCGATGCCGAGCAGGCTGCGCCCGACCTTGTCGTAGACGCGGTCGGGATGGGCGTTGATGTGCAGCACCATCGCCGTCACGTCGCGGTAGCGGCGCTCGAACGACCCGCTCTCGCGCAAGCCGTTGCCACCCAGCACCGTCAGCAGCTCGTCCATCGCCGCCCGGCACAGCCGCAGCGCCTGAGCCGAGAAGCCGAGCTGGCGCACGTAGTCGGCCTCGGTCGGCGGCACGCCGCGCCCGATCCGCTCGTCGACCTCGGCGCAGCCCACGGTGACCGCGGCCTGCGCCGTAGCCACCATGGCCGCCGCCTCGCCCAGGCGCATCGGCACCATCGGCATGTCGACCATGGCCGCCCCCATGATCGCCCGCCGGCCCCGTACGCCCGCGGCCGCCTCCTCGAGCGCGGCCGCCGTCGCCCCCACGGCCTGGGCCGCCAACCACAGGTCGGACAGACCGACCCAGTCCTCGCGATACCGCGCGTGCACCGCGGGGAAGTCGAGCTGGCGGAAGACCTCGGCCCGGTTGGCCGCGAACCATGTCGCGCACCGGGCCAGCGGCACCCGGGAGCCATCGTGGTGGATGGTGTCAGTAGCCGACGCCCGCAGCGCCATGCCGTCCCACGTCTCCTCGATGCGGACCGTCGGCGCGTCGGTTCGCATCACCGTGAACCACAGGTCGGGCGGGCTGGCCGGCTGCCCGGTCGCGGCGTCGACCATGGCGAAGGCGGCGCCGACCCAGTCGCCGTAGCGCGCCCCCGAGCCGAAGGTGGTGACGCCGTCGAGCACCACCTCGCTGGTCGCCTCGTCGCAACGACCCAGGAGCCGCGAGCCGGCCCCGGCCGGGAACGTGACCCACTCGTGCGCTTCGGTGATCGACCGCAGCAACTCGGCGTTGGCCGGTCCCAGCGCGCTCACGTACAGGTGGAACACGCTCAGGTGGTTCCACAGGCACCACGCCGTCGACCCGCAGGCGGCGGCGACGGCGCGCAGCTCGGCGGCGATGGCGCCCACCGTGGAGCCCAGCCCGCCGATCTCGGCCGAGGCGGCCATCGTCATGAGCGGCGACGCCTTGAGCGCGGCGATCACCGGCGGCGCGACGGACCGCGTGCGGTCAGCTTCCCCCGCCTGCGCCACGATCGCCGCCAGCACGTCGGCACACAGCAGATCCCCCATCGGCCCGAGGCTACCGACAACGTTCACACGGCCGTGATCCACGGCCCACGGTCAGGCCGTACGATCGCGCCGTGTCCGAGCCGATGACCGCGCCGAAGCGTGCCCGCCTGCTGCCCAAGGTCGAGTTGCACGCCCATCTCGAGGGGTCGATCCGGCCCGGCACCGTGGTGGAACTGGCCCGGGCCAACGGCGTGACCCTGCCCGTCGACGACCCCACTGCGCTGTACGACTTCGCCGACCTCGACGGTTTCCTCGCGGTGTACGGCGTGATCTGCGCCAGCCTGCGCACCGCCGACGACGTGCGGCGCGTCACCTACGAGGCGTTGCAGGACGCCGCAGCGGTCGGCGTTCGCTACCGCGAGATGTTCTTCTCGCCATCGTTCCTACTCGCGCACGGCGCTTCGCTCGACACCATCTGGACCGGCATCCGCGCCGGCCTGGCCGACGCCCACGCCGACCTCGACATCCGCTGCCGCATGATCCTCGACTTCGACAAGGGCGCCGACGTGAGCGCGGCCTGTTCACTGGTCGAGTTCGCCGCCGGCCAGGACCGCGATCTGCTCGTCGGCATCGGCGGCGACAGCACCGAGCGCGGCGTCGACCATCGCACGTTCAAGGACGCCTACGACCTCGCCCGGCGCCACGGCCTCCGCCGCACGATGCACGCCGGCGAGGACGGCCCCGCGGAGAACGTGGCCATCGCCCTCGAGGTGCTCGGCTGCGAACGCATCGATCACGGGGTGCGGGCGGTGGACGACGCCGACCTGATGTGCCGCCTCGGCGACGCCGGAGTGCCCCTGACCGTGTGCCCGCTGTCGAACGTGCTGATCGCCCGGATCGTGCCCGACGTGGCTGCTCATCCCTTCGGTCGTCTGCACGCCGCCGGCGTGACGGTGACGATCAACTCCGACGACCCTGGCATGACGGCCACCACCATCGCCGACGACTACGAGCACGTCGCGGCGGCGTTCGACTACGACCTGGCGACCATGGCGGCGTTCGCCATGGCGAGCATCGAGGCGTCGTGGGCACCCGACGACGAGAAGCGGGCGCTGCGCACCCGCTTCACCGGGGAGATCGCCGCGCTGATCGCCTGAGACGCCGCGATGCCGTCGAGCGGGCACGCGGTGTGCCAATCGACCGTGGCATCGCTAACGTCCAGGCCATGTCGAACAACGGAGGGGCGGCGTTCCCCCCGCCATCCGGACCACCGCTCGCAGGGCCACCGCCCGGCGGTGACGACGCCGGCGTGCCCGATGCGGGCCCGCCGGAGTGGACCCGGCGCGTCATCACCCTGCCGATCGCGCTGGCCCTCGCGCTCGCCGTCATCGCCGTGATCGTGTTCGCCGTCGCCCGTGGCGGTGACGGCACCACCACGACCTCCTCGAGCAGCGCCGCCACGACGACAGCGTCGACTGTGACAGCGACCAGCGGCGCAACGGCGGTGACGACCACCACTGCGACCGTCGCGAGCACGACGATCGCCACCACGGCGCCAGCCGCCACGACCGCGGCCCCGACCACCGCGCCACCGACCACCGCGCGAGCGACCACGGCGCCACCGACCACCGAACCCGCCACGACGGCCGCGACGGAGACGACGGCGAGCACTGTGGCCGACGGACGGGTCGTGGCGATCGATGCCCGGCGTGAGGCGTGTCGATTCGGGCCTGACTGCCTGGTGGCCGGGTTCACCCTGTCGGGCTTCCGCCGGCTCCCCGACACCTTCACGTGTGAGTTCGCCAACGGCAGCCGGTTCTCGTATCCCCTCGGTCGCCTCACGCGCGTCGACCAGGCCTGCACCACGGGCAACGGGCGCGACAGCATCACCATCGAGGTCGACGGCGTTCGCTCCGAGACCGCCACCTTCACCAACTCACGTTGACGCAGGCGCGTCGCCTGGACCAACGTCGCGGCGGGGGCGGCACACGGCGCGCCGGCGGGAGGAGCGGTGATGGAGCAGATGCAGCGTGAGGTGCCGACCGGCGCGGTGCACGGCACCTGCGAGCCCGCCTGGTCGTCGGTGGTCGACGCGTTCGTGGCCAACTTCACTGACCGACAGGAGCTCGGCGCGTCGCTGTGCATCCTGCACGAGGGCACGCCCGTGGTCGACGTGTGGGGCGGCGCCGCCGAGCGCGGGAGCGGGCGGCCGTGGCGGACCGACACCGTGTCAGTCGTGCACAGCTGCACGAAGGGCGCCACCGCGCTGTGCCTCCACCTGCTGGTCGACCGCGGCCTCGTCGACCTGGAAGCACCCGTCGCCGAGTACTGGCCCGAGTTCGCCACCAATGGCAAGGAGCGGGCGACGGTCCGGATGATGCTCGACCACTCGGTCGGCGTGCCGGTGCTGCGCGGCCCGGTGGAGCCGGGCGAGCTCTACGACTGGGACCGCATGGTCGGTCGGCTCGAGGCCGAGGCGCCGTTCTGGGAGCCGGGCACCCGCAACGGCTACCACATGATCAACTTCGGTTGGGTCGTCGGCGAGATCGTGCGGCGGGTCTCCGGCCGCTCGCTGGGCACCTTCTTCCAGGACGAGCTCGCCCGACCGCTCGGCATCGACTTCTGGATCGGCCTGCCCGAGGTGCTCGAGCCCCGCGTGGCGCCGATGGTGCCGTACGTACGCCAGAAGGGCGAACCGCTGTCGGCCTTCGCCCTCGACGTCGTCCGGCAGCCCGACTCGATCCCGGCGCTGGCGGTGGCCAACCTGATGTCGATGGGCATGAACAGCCGCGGGGCCCACGCCGCCGAGATCGGGGGCGGCGGGGGCATCACCAACGGCCGCGGCCTGGCCGGCATGTACCGACCGCTCGCCGCCGGCGGGGGCGGCCTGGTGCGGCCCGAGACGGTGCGACGCATGCGCTCGGTGTCGGTCGCCACCAACGACGACGCCACCCTGCGCATCGCCACCCGGTTCGCCCTCGGCTTCATGGTCAGCATGGACAACCGGGCCAAGGCCGAGACCGACTCCGCCGTGCTCGGCGAGCACGCCTTCGGCCATGTGGGCGCAGGCGGCAGCATCGGCTTCGCCGACCCGTCGCTCGGGCTCTCGTTCGGCTACTCGATGAACCGGATGGGCCCGGGCATCCTGCTCAACGAGCGGGGGCAGTCGCTGGTCGACGCCGCCTACGCGGTGCTCGGCGCGCGCTGACCGGTATCAGCCAGCCAGCCAGCCACGCCGAGAGGTCGCCTGACCTCATAGCGTCAGAAGCGTGACCGTTCCGCCAGGTCCGCGATGACCACCGCTCTCGTGGTGCTCGGCGTGCTCGTGCTCGTCGGCATCCTGCTGGTGCTGCCGCGCGTCGACGTGCACCACCCGTTGATGACCCTGTTCCGGGTGCTGGTGCCGTCGTGGCGGTTCTTCGATTCGGTGTCGTCGCACCCGACGCTGCTCGTGCGCATCGCCGAGACCGGGCCCGAGCCCGAGCCCGACCAGGCGTTCGGGCCGTGGCGCCGGCTGCTCCCGCTGCCCCGGCACGCCTGGTGGCACGTCGTGTGGAACCCGGCCGGCAACCTCTCCTTCGCCTGCCACTCGGTGCTCGGCCGGCTGCGGTCCGACCTCGACGAGCGCGACGAGGACGACGCCACCCCCGCCGCCGAGCTCGTGAGCTACCAGCTCGTGCTCAACCTGGTGCGCTGGTGGCTGCACGACCGACCGACCGGTACCCGGGTCCAGTTCCGCCTCACCGACGGCGATCCGATCGGCGGGATCGAACCGTTCGAACTGATGGTGTCCGAGGTGCATGCGCTGTGACGCTGCACATGCTCCGCATCCTCGAGATCACCACGGCGATCTGGATCGTCGTGGGCACCCTCGAACTGCTCGCCTTGCAGCGGGCGTTCGCTGACGACGGCATCTGGCGGTGGTCGACCCTGCAACCCGAACTGGGCTGGCTGCGGACCGTGCTGGCCTACCGGCCGTTCCTCGCCGTGCTCGGGGTACGGCTCGCGTGCGCCGTGCTGCTCCTCGCCGGCGTGCGCGGCCCGGTCAGCCTGGTGCTGTGGGTCACCACCGTGCTGGTGAACGTGCGCTTCCGGGGCACCTTCAACGGTGGCAGCGACCTGATGACGATGGTGGTGCTCACCGGTCTCGTGGTGGCCGACCTGGGTCACCGCTCGCCTGTCCTCGTGAACGGCGCCCTGCTCTACGTCGCCGCCCAGGTGATGCTGTCGTACTTCGTGGCGGGCGTGGTGAAGCTGGCGAACCCGGCGTGGCGTGGCGGCACCGCCGTGCGCGAGATCCTGGCCCGCGCCGACTTCAACGTGCCCGCCGCCGTGCAACGACCGGTGCGCCGACGCGGTGGCGCCGTGGTGCTGTCGTGGTGCGTGATGGCGTTCGAGTGCGCGTTCCCGGTGGCGTTCACGAGCGTGCCCGCCGTGGTGGTGTTCGCCGCCATCGCGGTCACGTTCCACGTGAGCAACGTGGTCGCCTTCGGCCTGAACCGCTTCCTGCTGGCGTGGGCGTCGGCGTGGCCCGCGGTGATCTGGGCGGCGCGCGTCCTGTAGGCGCCCCGCTACTCGGCGGCCACGCAGACGACCCCGGTGCCGTAGGCCACGATCTCGGTGAACTGACCGGCGAACTCGCTGGCGTCGAAGCGGAAGCCGATCACGGCATTGGCGCCCATCTCGCGGGCGTGCTGGATCATGCGATCCATGGCGTGGTTGCGGCTCACCGTCAGCAGCTCCTCGTACTCGGGCACCTCGCCCTGCCCGAGGGCCCGGATGCCGGCGGTGAACGACTTGCCGATGCCCATGGACCGCACGCTGATCCCGAACACCGGACCGAGGATCCGGCTGACGCGCCAGCCCGGGAACTCGAGGCCCGTGGTGATGAGCGAGTGCGGATCGAAGGCCGGCGTGTGACCCTGGACGGGTGGCTGCAGCGACATGCCTGCACCCTACGAGCGGACCGGCTGCCGTCGTCGTGGCCGACTAGCCTGCGCGCCCGGCGCCGAGGCGGCGCCGGACTGGGAGGCACCACCATGCGACTGGCCACTGTTCGTCGAGCCGATGGCACCACACGAGCGGCACGGGTGGAGGGCGACGAGCTCGTCCTGCTCGACGCCGCCGACGTCGGCGGGGTCATCGCATCCGGCGCCGACTGGGCCGCCCGGGCTGCGGCCGCGGGCGGCGAGCGCATCGCCCTGGCCGATGCCACGCTGGCCACGCTCATCACCCGCCCGCCCAAGATCTGGTGCGTCGGGCTGAACTACGCCAACCACATCGCCGAGACCAACAGCAAGACCCCCGAGTTCCCGACCATGTTCGCCAAGTACACCATCGCCCTCACCGGCCCCACCGACCCGATCGCCGTGCCCGCCGCGAGCGAGCGCGTCGACTGGGAGGTCGAGCTCGGCGTCGTCATCGGCAGAGGCGGCCGCAACGTGAGCGCGGCCGACGCCCTCGACCACGTCGCCGGCTACACCGTCGTGAACGATGTCTCGATGCGCGACTGGCAGCGCCGCACCCAGCAGTTCCTGCAGGGCAAGACGTGGGAGAAGGCCACGCCCGTGGGCCCGTGGCTCGTCACCGCCGACGAACTGCCCGCGGGGGGCAAGGGCCTGCGCGTGCAGACCCTGGTCGACGACCAGACGATGCAGGACGACAACACCGACCAGCTCCTGTTCGACGTGCCCACCCTGATCGCCTACGTGAGCACCGTCGCCAGCCTGGAACCGGGCGACCTCATCGCCACCGGCACACCGGCCGGTGTGGGTGCCGGCCGCACGCCCCCCGTGTTCCTGAAGGCGGGCCAGACCATGCGCACCATCATCGAGGGCATCGGCGAGCTGACCAACCCCATCGTCGCCGGCTGACCCGGCATACTGGCGCGGTGAGCGCCGGAAGCGAGCCCGTGGACTGGCGGTACGAGCCGTTCACGTCGCTCGCGTCCTGGCGCACCGCTCGCGTCGACGACACGCTGTGGACGCGCACCCTCGACCGCCTGCGAGCGGCCCAGGGTGCGCAGTCCGAGTCGGCCCGACGAGAAGAGGTGGAAGGGTCACTGCGCGCCGCGGCGCTGAACACCGGCGCGATCGAAGGCCTCCACCACGCCGACCGGGGCCTGACGGTCACCGTGGTCAACGACGCCGCCTGGCAGGTAGCGGTGGAACGAGCGGAAGGACCGGCCGCCCGTTCGTTCATGGAGGCCGCGCTCGAGGCGTTCGATCTCGTGTTCGATGTGGCGACGAACGACCGCCCGTTGTCGGAGGCGCTCATCCGGCGTGTCCACGAGGTGGTGACGGCACCGCAGCTCACCTATGTGGCCCACACGGCGATCGGGCGCCAGGACGTCCCGCTGCCCCGCGGCACCTACAAGACGCTTCCGAACCACGTCATCGAGCCCGACGGCACGCCGCACGCCTACGCCCCGCCCGACACGGTGCCCACCGAGATGCACCGACTGGTCACGGAGCTGTCGGCCGACGACGGCACCACCCATCCCATCGTGATGGCCGCCTTCGCCCACCATGCCTTCGTCGCGGTCCATCCCTTCGCCGACGGCAACGGGCGGGTCGCCCGCCTGCTGGCGAGCATCTCCACGATGCGCGCCGCGTCCGTGCCACTGATGATCTGGTCCGACCAGTCGGTCGAGTACCGGGCGGCCCTGAAGCGGGCGGACGACGGCGACCCGCAGCCGTTCGTCGACTTCGTGTTCGATCGCACCATCGACGCCATCAGCCTGATGACCGATCGCCTCCGGGCAAGGAGCGCCGAGACGGCGCTCGGCGACGAGGCGACACGTGCACTCGCCGAGGAGGCCCAGATCGCCGCAGCGGCGCGGCTGTGGTCGACGGTCGAGCGAGAACTGCTCGGTGTCGCGGCGGAGCGACCCGGTCAGCTCGCGGCCGACACCCAGGAGGTGACGTTCGCCGGCGGAGGTGACGAGTTTCCCTACGGTCGAGCACACCGGATCGTCGCCACGCGGGGCGCGGTCTCTCGTGGCCGGACGTTCGTGGTGATGTGCCCCCGACGACGGGCCGACATCATCGTCGTCGCCACCGACCTTCCCGGCGAACGGAGAGAGTTCCGGGTTACCGACCTCGAGCCGGAGCTGAAGGCGGCTGCCGCCGAGCAGGCCCGGACGTACCTTCGACGGGTGGCGTTGGAGCTCCTGGCGTCGATCGACAACTGACCGATCTCCGCAACGCGAAGAGGCCCCGCCCGAAGGCGGGGCCTCTTGCTCGTTCAGGTGCTGATCGTCAGACGGCCAGCAGGTCGCGGGCGCCGGTGTCGGAGCTGGGATGCCGGAGCTTCGACATGGCCCGGGCCTCGATCTGGCGGATGCGCTCACGGGTGAGGTTGAAGTGCTCGCCGACCTCTTCGAGGGTGCGGGGCTCACCACGGTCGAGCCCGAAGCGCAGCTTCAGGATCTCGCGCTCGCGCTCGTCGAGCGGAGCGAGCAACCGGGAGATCTCTTCGGGCAGCAGCGCAGTGGCCGCCACCTCGAAGGGGCTCTCGGCCGAACGGTCCTCGACGACGTCGCCGAGCTCGGCATCGCCGTCTTCGCGCAGCGGCTCGGAGAGCGACAGGGGCTCGGCGGCGAAGCGCAGGGCCTCGGTCACCTTGTCCTCGGGCATCTCCACTTCCGCAGCGAGCTCGGCCAGCGTGGCCGGACGACCGAGCTTGAGCTCGAGCCGGGCCCGGGCCTTCTGCAGCCGGGCAAGCGTGTCGCCCGCGTGCACGGGCAACCGGATCGTGCGACCCGTGTTGGCGATGCCGCGGGTGATGGCCTGACGGATCCACCACGTGGCGTACGTGGAGAACTTGAAGCCCTTGCGCCAGTCGAACTTCTCGACCGCGTGCATCAGGCCGAGGTTGCCTTCCTGGATCAGGTCGAGCAACGGCAGGCCGGACGCCTGGTACTTCTTGGCGATCGACACCACGAGGCGCAGGTTCGATTGCACGAACGTGCGCTCGGCGTCTTCACCTTCCTTCGCCGTGCGACGAAGCTCCCGCTTGCGGGCGGGAGTGATCTCCTTGCCGCCTTTGGCGAGCGTGGCCTTGGCTGCGGCGCCGCCCTCGATCGCCTTTGCCAGCCGGACCTCGTCGTCCTTGGTGAGAAGTGGGTACTGGCCGATGTCCGTGAGATACAGACGAACCAGATCTTCTTCGTCGCGCTCAATGCGCTCCTTGGCCAACATCCACTCCTTGGTTCTTGCGTCCGTTGCTGCCCACCGGACGTACCCTGAGCCGCCGAGGGGGCCTCTCGGGGTAGTTCAACCATACCGACGAGGTCAACCCCCTCAACCCCCGGCACGCGCTATTGTTCCGCCGCTTGGGACCCACCCGGTACCCCGTCGCAGGCCCCCGAACAGGCAAAACCGGTGGGCACCGGGCAGAATGCGGCGGTGGCCGAGGAACCCGAGATCACCCTTGTCACCATGACGTTCGACGCGTCCGATCCGGCCACGCTGCTCGGGGTGCTGTCGAAGTACGTGGTGCTGGCGCGCATGGAACCCGGGTGCCGCAACGTGGACTTATGCGGCAGCGTCACCACGCCCGGACGCTACGTGGTCATCGAGAAGTGGGAGTCGGTCGACGCCCAGCGGGCCCACTTCGACGCCGAGGTGATGGTCGACATGGCCCGGTCGTGCACCGGTCTGCTCACCCAAGCGCCGACGATCGACCTCCTCGAAGGCATCTCGGCCCACGACCTGCGCTGACGCGAACCTCCCCGGGTTCTTGTGCTGATCTTGTCGTTCGGTGGCGTCGCCGATCGTCATCACCACGAGTGGGCCCCGTGCCCCGAGCCGAGGAGGATCTCCCGTGCGCTACATGCTGCTCATCTACAACGACCCGGCCGTCTTCGCCGACAGCACCCGGGAGGACGGCGCCCGGATGATCTCCGACTACTTCGCCTTCACCCAGATGATCGTGGAGTCGGGCGAGTTCGTGGCCGGCGACCCCCTCCAGGGCATCGACAGCGCCACGACGGTCCGCCAGCGGGGTGGCCGGGTGACCACCACCGACGGCCCGTTCGCCGAGACCAAGGAGGTCCTGGGCGGCTACTACCTCGTCGACTGCGACGGCCTCGACCGCGCCCTGGAGCTGGCCGCCCTGATCCCGGGGGCACGGACCGGATCGGTCGAGGTGCGGCCGCTGCAGGAGCTCGCCCCGATGTGAGGCCCCGGCCGTGAGCACCGTGCTCGACGACGTCTTCCGCGAGCACCGTGGTCGGGTGCTCGCCACCCTGATCCGCCTCCTCGGCAGCTTCGACGCCGCCGAGGAGGCACTGCAGGACGCGTTCGTGACCGCGCTGGAGCGCTGGCCGCGCGACGGCACGCCCGACAACCCGGCAGCGTGGCTGCTGGTGGCGGCGCGCCACCGGGCCCTCGACCAGGTGCGCCGCGAAGCCAAGCGCGCCGGCAAGCAGGACGCCGCCGCCGACCCCCGGCTCGACGCGCCGGCGCCGGACCCGGCCGACCTGGCCGCCGCCGCCGACGAGCTGGCCGTCCCCGACGACCGCCTGCGGCTGATCTTCACTTGTTGCCACCCGGCCCTGGCGGTGGAGGCCCAGGTGGCACTCACGCTGCGCACGCTCGGTGGGCTCACCACCCCCGAGGTGGCGCGGGCGTTCCTGGTCCCGGAGGCGACCATGGCCCAGCGCATCGTGCGAGCCAAGCGAAAGATCGCCCAGGCCGGCATCCGCTACGAGGTGCCGCGCCGGTCCGCCCTGCCCGAGCGCGTCGAGGCCGTGCTGCAGGTGGTGTACCTCGTCTTCAACGAGGGCTACTCGGCCACCGCCGGCGACGAGCTCGTGCGCCACGAGCTGTGCCGGGAGGCGGTGCGCCTGGCCCGGCTGCTCGTGCTGCTGCTGCCCGACGAGCCCGAGGTGGAAGGCATGCTCGCCCTCACCCTGCTGCATGACGCGCGCCGGGCCACACGCGTCGACGACCACGGGCGCCTGCTCGTGATGGGCGAGCAGGACCGCACCCGCTGGAACCGGGCCCAGATCGCCGAGGGTGTCGCCAGGGTGGAGCACGCCATGGGCCGGCGGCGCATCGGCCGATACCAGGTGGAAGCGGCCATCGCCGCCCTCCACGCCGAGGCACCGACCGCGGAGGCCACCGACTGGCCCCAGATCGCCGCGCTCTACACCGTGCTGCACCGCCTGGCCCCGTCGCCGGTGGTCGCCCTGAACCGGGCCGTGGCCGTGGCCATGGCCGACGGCCCCGACCCCGGGCTGCGCCTGGTGGACCAGCTCGCCGGCGACGAGGGCCTGCAACGACTGCACCTGTACCACTCGACCCGCGGCTACCTGCTGGCCCAGCTCGGCCGGCGGGCCGACGCCGTCGCCGCCTATCGCACCGCGCTGGACCTGGTGGGCACCACCGCTGAGGCGGCCCACCTGCGCCAGCGCCTCGTCGACCTGGGTGTCGAACCGGACTGAAGCAGCGGGCGCGGCCGTGACCGGACCACAATGCCGACCATGTCCGAGACGATCGGTGCCACCCTCGACGCCCTCACCCGCTGGCTGCCGGCGCTGCTGCCCGAGCTCCCGAGGGTCGAGCGCATCCTGGCCGCAGTGGGCGCCGCGGCGCCTGACCGTGACGAGCCGGTCAGCGTCGCGGTGCTCGCTCGCGTCAGCGCGGCTGCATGGGCCCACAGCCGTCACCTCGAACTGATGCACGTACCCGACGGGTCGCTCACACCCGACGAGGAGAGCCACGGCTGGCCGTCGCCCGACCTGCGGGCCATCCGGCGCCGCGCCGGCGGCGTGCGATCCGTGGCCCGCACCGACGGCGGCGTGTGCACCCTCGCCATCGACACGCTCGACCCGTTCGGCGTGGCCGAGCCGTACCTGGACGCCGCGGTGGCCTTGGCCGATCGGGCGACCGCGTTGGTGCTCGACCTGCGGGCCAACGGCGGTGGCGATCCGGCGACGGTGGCGTACCTGGCCGGGTTCGTGCTCGGCGGTCCGGCCGTGCACCTGTCCGACGTGCACGGCGCCGACGGCATCGAGCCGTGGTTCAGCCACGAGCTGCCCGGACGCCACGTGGCCACCGACGCGCCGGTGGCCGTGCTCACCAGCACCCGCACGTTCTCGTCGGCCGAGGCGCTGGCCTACCACCTCCGGGCCCGCAGCCGGGTCACGGTGATCGGCGAGGTGACGCCGGGTGGCGCCGACCACGTGACGCCCATCGCCCTCACGGCGCACGTGCGGGCGCTGCTCCCCGTCGCCCGCGTCGTCGACGTGGCGACCGGGACGAGCTGGGAGGGCGTCGGTGTCCAGCCCGACATCGCCTGCAACGCGGCCGATGCCGCCGAGGTCGCCGCGGCGTGGATCGCGTCAGCCCGCTAGCACGCTGACCGCATCGCCCACCCGCACCGCGCCCGCGGTGACGACGCGGGCGTTGATGCCGCGCGCGTTCAACGCCACGCCGACCTCGGAGTTCACGAAGCGGAGCGCGTCGGCGCCGAAGCGGGCACTGAACTTCGGGCAGCCCCGGTGGGGCTGGTCGGTCACTTCGATCACCGCGGTGCCGAGCTGCAGCCGAGAGCCCGCCGGCAACGCCTCACCGCTCAGGTCGAGGTCGAGGTAGAGCTGGTCGCCGGCGTTGGGCCAGCCCGCCTTGTCGGGGCCGGCGAACAGCGCGGCAGCGCGTGCGTTCATCACGTTGAGCTGCATGTCGGGATGGGGCGACCGGTCGGGCGTGCGCGTGCTGGGCCGAGCACTCCAGGTGTCGCCCACGAGTCCGACGGTGGGGTCCAGGTGGCCCTCGGTGAGCACCTCGCGCTCGCCCTCGGCCGGGCGGCGCACGATGAGCTGGACCGTGCCTACGCCTCGGGGGGCCTCGCGGATCGCGTCGGCGCCGGCCATCAACTCGTCGGTCGTCTTGTGGGTCATGTTCCGATCCTGACCGAGCGACGTTGCGCCGTCACGCCGATTTCCACGAGCGGGGCGGCCGACGTCGGCTACAACGGGCTCCGTGCTGGCCGCCACCCTCCTCGCCCTGGGCGCCGCCGTGCTGCACGCCGGATGGAACCTGGCCGTGAAGCAGAGCACCGTCGACCGGTTCCTCGCCCTGTGGGGCCAGTTCCTGGTGGCGGGGATCGTGGCGCTCGTGGGCCTCGTCGTCGTGGGCGGCATCCCCGCCTCGGGGTTGCCGTGGGCGGCGGTCACGGGCGTCGTCCACGTGCCGTACTGCGTGTTCCTCGCCCGCGCCTACCGCCGCAGCGACTTCTCGCTCGTGTACCCGGTGGCCCGCGGTGGCGGAGCGCTGCTGGCCGGCATCGGTGGGGTCGCACTGCTTGGCGACCACCTGTCGGCGTGGGGCCTCGTCGCGCTGGGCGTGGTCACCGCCGGCCTGGTGGCGCTGGCCGGTCGGGCCACGTGGTCGCGGCTGGCCGACGCGCTGGCCGTGGCCGCCAGCATCGGCATCTACTCGGTGGCCGACGCCAAGGGCGTACGGGTCACCCACACCCCGGCCTACGCGCTGGCCACGTTCGCCGCCATCGGCCTGGCGGTGTCGGCGTACGGCCTCGCCCGCGGCCAGGGCCCGGCCCTGGTGGCGGCGGCCCGTACGAACTGGCGCCGCTTCGTGGTGATCGGCCTGTGCACCGAGCTCACGTACTCGATGGTGGTGCTGGCCTTCCGATCGGCGCCCGTTGGCTACGTGACCGCCCTGCGCGAATCGAGCGTGGTGCTCGCCGCGTTCATCGGGTGGCGGCTGCTGCACGAGCGCGCCGGTGCCCGCCGCGTCGCCGCGGCGGGCACCGTGCTCGGCGGGCTCGTGCTCCTCGTGGTCAGCCGTTGAGCGAGCTCAGCTGCCGTTGCTCGCCGTGGTCGGCTTCGCCGCCGGTGTGCGGGCCACCGCCTGAGCCGGGGCAGGCGCCACGGCGGCGGCCGCTAGCACCGTGGGCACCTCGGGCACCGTCGCCACGAAGGCGGCGGCCGGCTGCCGGGCGGCGTTGGCCAAGGCCGTGGTGAGCACGATGGTGCCGCTCACGCTGAGCCGCGGTGATGGTGAGGTACGAGAGCAGCAGGCGGCGCCGCACGGCGACCCCGTCACTCGGGGACTTCGAGCCGGTAGCCCACACCCCGGATGGTGGTGATCCACTCCGGGTGCCCGAGCTTGCGGCGCACCGCCGAGATGTGCACGTCGAGCGTCTTGGTGGGGCCGTACCAGTGGGCGTCCCAC
>JANMAT010000217.1:0-7070 GCA_031359995.1 Actinomycetes bacterium | reverse complement strand
GGGGCGCGCCCCGGGCGCCGGGGGCCCGCGCCGCGGGCCATACTCCGGGCGGGCCGCCCGACGCATGGGCGCCACCCGCACCGAGGGGGAGCCATGGGCGAGTTGGATGGTCGGGTAGCGATCGTCACCGGGTCGTCGAGCGGCATCGGTGAGGCCACGGCCCAGCGGCTCTCCGCGCTCGGCGCCTCGGTGGTCGTGAACTCGTCGTCGTCGGTGGAGGCGGGGCAGGCCGTGGCCGCCGCCCTGCCGAGCGAGTCGCTCTACGTGCAGGCCGACATCAGCGATCAGGCCCAGGGTCAGGCTCTGCTCGACCAGACGATGGCTCGGTTCGGCCGGCTCGACATCCTCGTGAACAACGCGGGGTGGACGACGGTGGTGCCCCATACGGACCTGGACGCCCTCACCGACGAGATCTTCCGCAAGACCTTCGACGTGAACGTGTTCGGCACGTGGTGGCTCACCAAGGCGGCCATGCCGCTGCTGCGCCAGAGCGACGACGGCAACGTGGTGAACATCACCTCGATCGCCGGGGTGCGCCCGGTGGGCAGCTCCATCGCCTACGCCATGACGAAGGCGGCGCTGAACCACATGACCGTGCTGCTGGCCAAGTCGTGCGGGCCGGTGCGCGTGAACGCAGTGGCGCCCGGCCTGGTGGCCACGCCGTGGACGTCCACCTGGGACGCCCAGCACGCCCACATCGGCAAGATCACCCCGCTCGGTCGGTCGGCCACGCCCGACGACTGCGCCGAGGCCGTGCTCGGCCTGGTGCGGGCCAGGTACGCCACCGGTGTCGTCTTCGTGGTCGACGGCGGCACCACGCTGGTGGTGTAGCCCTACGCGCTCGTGTCGAGGATGAGCTTGCCCTCGACCCGACGCTCGAGGATGCGACGGTGGGCGTCGCCCGCGGCTGACAACGGCAGCACCTCGGCGGGCACGCGCAGCACGCCGTCGCGCACCTGCACCAGGAGCCTGGCGAGGATGTCGGCCTGCTCGGCCGGCGTTTCCAACAGCCCGGTGTAGCCGGCGAGCGTGAGGCCCTTGCGGTAGAACCCACGGCTCGAGAACGTGATGTCGTCGGACGCGCTGGCGCCGTAGAGCACCAGGCGACCGAACGGCTCGAGCGCGTCGAACGACGCGGTGGTGAACGCGCCACCGAGCCCGTCGATCACGAGCGTGGGCTTCAGCTCGGCCACCGCGGCCACCAGACCGTCGGCCTCGGTGACGACCACGTGGTCGGCGCCGAGGGCGCGCACGCCGGCGGCCTTGGCCTGGCTCGTGGTCTGGCCCCACACGGTGGCGCCGGCGGCCTTGGCCAACTGCACGGCCATCGATCCGACACCGCCCGACGCGCCGAGCACCACGACGCGCGACGCCGGGCGGCACTCGCCACGCGTGTGCACGCAGTGGTAGGCGGTGAGCCCGGCCACGCCGATGCCGGCGGCGGCCACGGGGTCGCTGCCCTCGGGCAGCTCCAGCAGGCACGACGGCGGCACCGCCACCTTCGAGGCGTAGAGCCCGCGGCGCATCACGCCGAGCCCGGCGCCGCGCACCAGCACGGGCAGACCGTTGTGGAGGCCGGCCGCCTCGGTGCCGGGGATCCACGGCAGGTTGGTCGCCGCCGCGCCGGGCACGCCGCGCGACACCCAGATGTCGAGCGGGTTCACCGAGGCGTGGGTGATGTCGACGAGGACCTCACCGGGGCCGGGGACCGGATCGGGCAGTTCCTCGACGACGAGAGGTCCACCGACTTCGTGCAGGACGGCAGCGCGCATGCCGTGACGTTACGTCACCGATGCCCGGGAACTTCCCACCGAGTCGCCCCTCGGCGGGCCGCTCGCCGTCTTCGGTGCCGCGACCGGGCTTGGGCCAAACTGTTCGCCCATGACGAGCTCTGCCGACCCCCGCCAGTCGATCGTGACCCTGGATCTGGAGGGGGTGCTCGTACCCGAGATCTGGATCGCCGTCGCCGAGCGCACCGGGATCGACGCGTTGCGGCGCACCACGCGCGACGAACCCGACTACGACGTGCTCATGAAGGGCCGCCTCGAACTTCTGGCTGCCCACGACCTCACGATGTCGGTGATCGAGGACGTGATCGGTGGGCTCGAACCGCTGCCCGGCGCCCCGGCGTTCCTCGACGAGCTCCGCCAGCGCACCCAGGTGCTGATCCTGTCGGACACGTTCGAGCAGTTCGGCCGCCCGCTCATGCGGCACCTGGGCATGCCCACCCTGCTGTGCCACCGGCTCGTGGTGACCGACGACCGCGTCGTCGACTACCGGCTGCGCATGCCCGACCAGAAGCGCCGTGCGGTGCAGGCCCTGCACGGGCTGAACTACCGGGTGGTGGCGGCCGGCGACTCCTACAACGACACCGCCATGCTGGCCGAGGCCGACGCCGGCTTCCTGTTCCACGCTCCCGCCCACGTCATCGCCGAGTTCCCCCGGTTCCCGGCGCTCGACACCTACGACGAGCTGCTGGCCCGCATCAGCGCCGTCCTGAGCTGACCGGCCCGGGCCGGGTCGCCGGCCGGGTCGCCGCTTTCGAGGCGGGCGACGGCGCCCATAAGCTGGGGGCCTCTCGTTCCAGGAGGTCCGCCATGGCTGGGTCCTACATCGTCGCCGGTGCCCGTACCCCGATCGGGAAGCTGAGTGGCGCCCTGGCCGGCTTCACCGCGGCCGAGTTGGGCGGGTTCGCCATCGCCGCCGCCCTGGAGCGCGCCGGCGTGCCGCCTGACGAGGTCGAGCACGTGCTCATGGGCCAGGTGCTCATGGCCGGGCAGGGGCAGGTGCCGTCGCGCCAAGCGGCCGTGAACGCCGGCATCCCCATGAGCGTGCCGTCGGTGAACATCAACAAGGTGTGCCTCTCCGGGCTGAACACGATCTACCTCGCCGACCAGATGATCGCCGCCGGTGAGGCCGACATCGTGGTGGCCGGCGGCATGGAGTCCATGACCCAGGCGCCCCACATCCTGCCGGGCGCGCGCGGCGGCTTCCGCTACGGCAACACCGAGATGTACGACGCCATCGTCCGCGACGGCCTGTGGTGCGCGTTCGACGCGTGCCTCATGGGCACCAGCACCGAGCGCTACAACGGGGGCGGCATCACGCGCGCGGCCCAGGACGAGGTGGCGGCCCAGAGCCACGAGCGGGCCGCGGCCGCCATCAAGGACGGGCGCTTCGCCGACGAGATCGCGCCGGTGTCGATCCCGCAGCGCAAGGGCGACCCTCTCCTCGTCGAGCACGACGAGGGTGTGCGCCCGGGCACGACGCCCGAGTCGCTCGGCGGCCTGAAGGCGGCGTTCGCCGACAAGGGCACCGACGGCACCATCACCGCCGGCAACGCGTCACAGCTGTCCGACGGCGCATCGGCCATGGTGATCATGTCGAAGCGCGCGGCCGAGGCGCGCGGGGTGCAGCCGCTGGGAGAGGTCATGTCCTACGGCATGGTGGCCGGCCCTGACGACGCCAGCCTGCTGCACCAGCCGAGCCAGGCCATCCTGAAGGCCCTCGGCCGCATCGGTGGCACGGTCGGTGACATCGACTTGTTCGAGCTGAACGAGGCGTTCGCCGCGGTGGGCATCGCGTCCATGGCCGAGCTCGGCATCACCGACGAGATCACGAACGTCAACGGTGGCGCCATCGCCCTCGGCCATCCGATCGGCATGAGCGGCAACCGGCTCGCCCTCACCATCCTCCACGAGCTGCGTCGCCGTGGTGGCGGCACCGGCGCGGCGGCCCTGTGCGGTGGTGGCGGTCAGGGTGACGCCATCATCGTGCGCACCGTCTGAGCAGCCGTCACGACCGCTGGTCACGGGCCGACGCGTGCCAGCACGCGCCTGGCAGAGAGCTTGATGTCGGCTTTGCCGGCGCGTCACGCTTCCAGCGTCGCCGCCGCCCACAGTGACCGCTAGGGTCCGTCCGGGCGGAGAGGAGCTATGCGGCTGCGTCGTGGCATCGTTGCGTTGGTCGTGCTCGGGAGCGTGCAGCTACCCGCGGCGATGCGCGCGTCGGCGGCCACGAACGCGGTCACGTTCCCGTCGTCGGTGACGTTCCCCATCGTCACCCTGCCGGTGTTCGACACCGGCCCGCGTCTGGCCGTGACGGTCCGCAACGACACCGCCAGCAGCGTGAAGCTCGGCGTGCCGCGCATCGAGGGTGCCAACGCCGCGCTGTTCAGCATCGTCGGGGTGAAAGAGCCGCGCACCGTGCTTCCCGGCGACGCGTGGGCGTACAACGTCGAGTTCCTGCCGTACGTCGGCGGTACCTACCGGGCGACGCTGGCGTTCTCGACCAACGGCGCCGACCACGCCGTCGACCTCGTGGGCACGGCCCGCTCCGAGGTGGTGCTGGGGGGCAACCTGGCCGGCTACCGGTTCGTCGCCATGAGCCCGCTGCGCGTCCTGGACTCGCGCACCGGGCTGGGGTGGTCGGGCGTCGTGCCCGCCGGGGGCACGCAGGTGCTCACGCTGCCGGCCGGCACGATCGATGCCGCCGCCGGTGCCGTGGTGCTGAACGTGACCACCACCAACACGACCGGGCCCGGCTACGTGACGGTGTGGCCGGCGGGCAAGCCCCAGCCGACCGCCTCGAACCTGAACGTCGAGCGGGCCGGGCAGACCATCGCCAACCTGGCGACCGTCGGGCTGGGCGCGGGCGGCACGATCGCCTTCTTCAGCACGTCCACGTCCGATCTGGTGGCCGACATCGCCGGCTACTTCCTGCCCACCGCGCCGACGGCCTCGGGGCGGTACCAACCGGTCATGCCCGCCCGCCTGCTCGACACCCGCGACACCGGTGGCCCGTTCATCCCGGGCGAGCAGCGCGACCTGGCGGTGACCGGGCGGGGCGGCGTGCCGCCGACCGGGGTCAGCGCCGTCATGCTCAACCTGACGTCGACCAACGCCGCCGGCGCCGGGTTCGTCACGGTGTGGCCGGCCGGCATCGTGCGGCCGGTCGTGTCGAACGTGAACACCGACAGCGTCGGTCAGACCATTGCGAACCAGGTCGTGGTGAGCCTGCCGGCGTCGGGCAAGCTGAGCCTCTACAGCCACCAGCGCTCCGATGTCGTCGTGGACGTGGTCGGTTGGTACACCGACGCGTCGGCCGCGGTCGACGTGGTCGGTCTGTTCTTCCCGGTGGGCCCGCTGCGCCTGCTCGACACCCGCGTGGCCGGGCCAGTGGCCGGCCGTGACGTGATCGCCGTCATCGACGCGACGGCGGCGGGGGTGAGCGCCGATGCGACGGGTGTCACGGCAAATGTTACAGCCGTGGATGCGCTCGACCGGGGCTACGTGACGGTGTGGTCGGGCGCCGGGTCACCGCCGTTGGCCTCGAACCTGAACCTGGACCGGCCGGGCCAGACCGTACCCAACCAGGTCACGTCGCCCCTGGCCACCGGCCACTTCTCGATCTACACGCAGAACGGGTCCGGCCTCGTGGTCGACATCACCGGCTTCTACCGCGACGTGGGGAAGACTGCGTTTGCCGCCCGTTGACCGAATGCTGGCCTGACGGCACCTTGTCATGATCCCGTCAATGTCGTAACGTGTTCGTAAAGCCGGATGGCGTCCTCCCCCGCCTTCCGACCACAGATCTGAGGTGCCTGTCTTCGAGCTGGCTTGTCCGCCCGCTCCAGCTCGAAGGCCGGCACCTCAGTGCTTTTTCCGCCGTCGATGGTCGAGGGTTTCAGCCATCGATCTCACGGCGGCCCTCGAAGGCGCGGCCGAGCGTGAGCTCGTCGGCGTACTCGAGGTCGCCACCCACGGGCAGGCCGCTGGCCAGCCGGGTGACCTTCACGTCGAGTGGTCGTAGCAGGCGGGCCAGGTACATGGCCGTGACCTCACCGTCGATGTTCGGGTTGGTGCACACCACGACCTCTTCGATGGGCTCGGCGCCCAGTCGCAGCACGAGCTCGCGCACCTTCAGCTGGTCGGCGCCGACGCCGTCGATGGGGCTGATCGCCCCCAGCAGCACGTGGTACACCCCGTTGAACTCACCGGTGCGCTCGATGGCCACGACGTCGCGTGCCTCTTCCACCACGCACACGATGCGGGGGTCGCGGCGGCTGTCGGCGCAGATGGTGCACAGCTCGCCCTCGGCCAGGTTGTAGCAGCGCTCGCAGAAGCGCACCCTGGCCTTGGCGTCGGTGATGGCGTGGGCCAGGTTGGCCACGTCCTGCACCGGGATCTTCAGCAGGTGGAAGGCGATGCGCTGGGCCGACTTGGGGCCGATGCCGGGCAGGCGGGCCAGCTCGTCGATGAGCGACTGGACCGGCGGGGCGTAGGTGTTGGCCACGGCTCAGGCCCCGCCGTCGTCGTCGAGGAGCTTGGCCCCCGGGAAGGCGGCGGCGACGCGCTCGACCGCGCTGACGGTCGGCTCGAGGGGGGCGTCGACGAGCTCGCCCGGGTCGAAGGGCTCGTCGGGGATCGGACCGGTGTCGTCGTCGGCCGGAGGGGGTGGTCCGTCGGCCCCTCCGGGCCCGTCAGTCGGTGGACCGCCGTCGACGACGAGCCGTACCGGTACCGCTCGCCCGAAGTGGGCGGCCAGGGCGCCTTCCACCTGGGGCCGCAGGGGCTCGCAGGCGTCTCGGTGCGGGCCGTTGGGCAGGGCCAGCACCGCGGCGGTGCCGTCGCCGTCGATGAAGCGACCGGCGGCGAAGCGGGCCTTGGCCATGCCCTTCAACATGGGCAGCACGTGGTCGGCCCAGGCCAGGGTGAGCTGGTCGCGCGACGGCACACCCGTACCGCCGGGAGCGGCCGATGCCGGGGCCGGTGCGGCCGCGCCGGCTGGCGGGGCATCGGCCGGCATCGCCGCCGGCGGTGGTGCCGCGGCCGCGGGCTCGGTGCGCTGAGCGCGGGCACCGACCTGGGCGCGCCCGCCGCCGGGGGCGCGGGCGGCAGGTGCCGCCGGCGCGGCGGCGGCCGGAGCGGGGGCCGCGGCGGGCCGGCGCCGCCGGGGCGGGGCCGCCCGGCGAGGGCGCGCCCCGCGGGCCGCGGCGGGCGAGCGCCCGGACGCGAGGTACGAGTCGGCCCGCCGGCCCGCCCCGCGCCCAGATCTCGCGCGGCGGGCGG
>JANMAT010000201.1:0-26213 GCA_031359995.1 Actinomycetes bacterium | reverse complement strand
CTTGGGCTGCCGCTTGCCGTGTTTCTGAGCATCACAACCTACGAGGCGTCGGTTGAGCGCTCTAACGCGATGTGGGCGAGGCACATGAGCGTTCAGCTAAGAACTGTTCGGCTCTTTACTGCTGAGTTGGATGTCGACTCGCGTGATCAGGTGCGCCGCGAGTTCGGGCGAGTGGCATTCTCCGGCCCTCCGCATCTCGGTCGAAATGGATCGTCGGACGACGAGACCGGACTCGTGTCCCTACTCAGGGTTGTCGAGGCAGTGAAGGCGCTCAAGTGATGACGGTTGTGTGCCAGTATGCAAGAGCTTCCTGGCAAATCTCGGCCGACGCGTGACGGGCGCGTGACATCCCCCGCGGACTCGCACGGAGTCCACGGTTGTCGCATGCCGGGGCGTTGACGAGGTCCGTATGGTGGCCACGAGACCGACATCGGAGGCGACCATGACGACCACGAAGGGGGTGCGCGCCGAGATGTTCGTCGGCGGCGTCGCTGTCGTGGAGGTGCGCACCGCGACGAAGCCGGGCGGCCAGACGATGGCACCCCAGCTCCGCGCCGCCGACGATGGGGACGCGCCGTTCGTCGAGCTGGTCGCGGTGACGCACGACGACGACTTCGACCGTTCCGCCTACGACGTCATCGTCCGGTCGACAATGCAGTCGTCATCGCAGGAGGCGCGCCTTGGCTTCCGCGAATTCGGCGTCGGTGAGCGCCCCGGCATCACGTAGCGCGACGAGCTGCGCGAGTTGGCCAGCGAGGTTCTCGTGTGGACCGACGGCGGGTGGAGGAAGGGCCTGCCCGGGGGCCGAGCGCTCACTGAAGCCGCACACGCTCAAGAGTGGCTCGACGCGCGGTTTCACGGCCACCGGAGGGCCGTTGAGCCGGAAGACTGCGTACCCGTCCGCCGACAAAATCGTGACGCCAGTCGTGGCCCCCACGACCGTCGGCCCATGAAGCAACCCCGTGGTCCATCGCCACCCGTAGGCAGATCGTTCTGCCGACCAACCCTCGACTTCGATATTGGTGATGTCACGCAGTGGTATCTCGAAAGCGCGGTCGACTCGCTTAGTGAGACCGAAGTTCTGCGACACGTGGAGGTCGACGACAAACCAGTCTCTGGTTGCGGTGATGAGTACCGTCGGCGAGAACAGGGGCGAGAGCTTCGCTTCCGGCCGTGATCGCCACGTCCACTGCACGAGTGTCACCCATTCACACCAAATCGGATCGCCCACGACCGAAGTGTAGGGCTCCGACAACCGCGCATTGGTGCCGTGAGCCGTGAGCCGGAATAGATGCAGGTCGGTTGTATGCTCGCCGCGGCGTTCGCACCGAGGCGACACGAAATGCCTGGTCAGGACCGCGCCAGACCTCAGCTGAACACCACCGGCGACAATCGCACTGTCGAGGCCCGGGGTTCGATTCCCCGCACCTCCACCCGGAGCAATGATCGAGAGCGGGCCATCGGCCCGCTCCTCGTTCGTTTTCGGCTCAGCGGCTGGCGGTGGGGAGCTGCTTGACCACCAGCACCACGTCGTCACGTGACGGCTCGGGCAGGAGCATGGTGAGCAGACCGTCGGCCATCTGCTGCACGGTCAAGCCGCGCAGTTCGGTCGCGGCGTTGGCCAGGCGGGCGAACCCGACGTCGAGGGACTCGCCCCGGTGCTCGATGAGACCGTCGCTGTAGAGCACGACGATCGCCTCGTCCTCGCACTGGTGCACGGCGTTGGCGCGCGGCGCCGAGGGGTCGGCGCCGAGGGGAGCACCGGGGCTGCCGTCGAGCCAGGTGGTGCCGTGCCGGCCGACCACGAGGGGCGGCAGGTGGCCGGCCCGGGCGTAGGTGACCACGTTCGTCTCGCGGTCGAACACGGCGCACACGACGGTGGCGAACTCGGCGCCGGGCACCGCCGCGGTGAACCCGTCGAGCGCGGTGAGCGTGGCCGCCGGATCGTGGCTCTCGAGCAGCATGGCACGGGCTGCGGCGCGCAACTGGCCCATGGCGGTTGCGGCATCGAGTCCGTGCCCGACGCAGTCGCCGACGATGACACCACGGTGGCCGGGGGTGAGGTCGATCACGTCGTACCAGTCGCCCCCGACGGCGAGGTTGCCGGCGGCGGGCACGTAGCGCGCCGCCACGTTGGGCAGGTCGCTGGCCGGGCGGAGCATGGCGGCCTGCAGCGTGTCGCTGATGGCCCGGAACTGGCCGAGCTCCACCGCTCGCCGGTACGCGTTCTCCAGCGCGGTGCCGATGGTGGCGCCGACGAGGCCGAGGAACTCGGCGTAGGTCTCGTCGAACGGGCGCATCGGGTTGAGGGCCACGTCCATCACGCCGCGCACGTCGGTGCGCGACGTGCCGATGGGCATCAGGTACCGCTCGGCCGTGGGCACCGCACCATCGTGGCGGCCGAGGGTGCGCGGCTGGCGCGAGGTGGCCACCTCGGCCACGTCAGCGGGCGCGGTGCCGGCCCGGTCCTCGCGTCGGTTCGAGGCGATGAGCACCGGCGCGTCGCCCACCAACAGGTACAGATCGGCGGTGCGGACGTCGGCCGTGAAGCGGGCCAGCGTGGCCGTGGCCCGCAGGCACACGTCGGTCACCTGCTCGGCGCTCACGAGTGCACCGCGCAGCTCGGCCAGGCACGCCAGCCGGCGCTGGGCCACCACTTCGCGCGTCGTCTCGGTGACCACATCGAGCACGCCGCGGATGACGCCGTCGTCGTCGTACAGCGCGCGGTACGACCACACGAAGTAGCACTCCTCGGTGAAGCCGTTGCGGTCGATGAGGAGCAGGCCGTGCTCGGTCCACGTGGGCTCGCCGGTGTCGAGCACGCCGCGCAGCATGGGGCCGATCGTGTCCCAGATCTCGGGCCAGATCTCGTGCAGCGGGGCCCCCAGGGCCCGCGGGTGCTTCTCAGAGCCGAGGATCTGGCGGTAGCCGTCGTTGTAGATCTTCACCAGATCGGGGCCCCACACGACCAGCATCGGGAACCGCGACGACAGGCACACGCCGACGGCCGTGCGCAGGGCGGTGGACCAGGTGCTCGGCGGTCCGAGTGGGGTGTGGGCCCAATCGTGGGCGAGCACACGTTCGCCCATCTCGCTGCCGGCGCACACTCGTTCAAACCAGTGGTCGCGATGCGGAGGAGCGGGAAGGAGCGTCATGAAGAGGTGGTTCGAGCCACCCTAACCGCGCGGTGCGGCCTGCGGCCCGGGCCGTTGGCGGTCAGGTTCGCGTGACGACGGCCGCCGTGCGCTCGTGCTCGAGCCGCACCACGAGGGGGAACAGCACGTTGTTCTCCTTGTGCACGTGGAGGTGGGTGTCGGTCTCCAGCGCGGCCAGCGCGGCGAAGCACGCCTGATACGTCGCGCCGCAGGTCCCCAGCGCCCCGAGGGTCAGAACATCGACCACCACGAGCGGGGCCCGGCCGCCAGCAGCTCGGCGCCGGTGTGCTCGGCGCGGATCTCGCCCGAGCGCATCACGTACACCCGGTCGGCCACCTGCAGCGCGGCGGCCACGTTCACCTCGGCCACCAGCACGCCGAGCCGCAGCCGGCGGGCCAACGTGGCCACGGTGGCCATGATCCCGGCCGCGGTGGCCGGCGCCAGGTGCTTGGTGGGCTCGTCGAGCAGCAGCAGGTGCGGGTCGGCCATCAGCCCCATGGCGATGCCGACCAGCCGCCGCTCGCCGCCGCTGAGTGTCCCCGCCCGTCGGGGCAGCAGGCGGCGCAGCCCGTCGAACTGGGCCAGGGCGGTGGCCACGCGCTCGTCGATCACGGCGCGGTCCCTGGGCCGGCCGGCCGCCAGCACCAGGTTCTCCTGCACCGTGAGGTCGACGAACACCTCGTCGGTCGCCGGCACGAACCCGACGCCGGCGGCCCGGTTCGCCGACGGCACCTCGGTGAGATCTCGCCCTTCCACCACCACGTCGCCCCCTTGGCGGCCGGCCAGGCCCACGATGGCGCGCAGCGTGGACGACTTGCCACACCCGTTGTGGCCGAGCAGCACGACCACCTCGCCGGGCCCCACGCGCAGCGTCACGTCGCGCACGACCACCCGGTTCCCGTACCGCACCGACAGCCCGGCCACCGACAGGCGGTCGCCGACGTCGTGGTCGGCGCGTCGGCTGGAGAGCTCGAGCAGCTCGATCTCCACCTGCGGCCCGGGATCGTGCACCGCGGCGACCGTAGCCCGGACGCCGCCGGACCGCGTCCGGCGGCATGCTCGTGCGCGGCGATGTGCCAGCATGCCGCCATGGCTGAGTGGCGACATCGCATCGAGCAGGTGAACGGCATCCGCATCCACTGCGTGGAGGCCGGCGAGGGGCCGCTCGTGCTGCTCGTGCACGGGTTCCCCGAGTCCTGGTTCTCGTACCGACACCAGCTCGACGCGCTGGCCGCCGCCGGCTACCGGGCCGTGGCGATGGACGTGCGCGGCTACGGCCGCTCGTCGGCCCCGGCGCCGATCGAGGAGTACCGCATGCTCCGACACGTGGGCGACAACGTCGCGCTGGTGAAGGCGCTGGGTGCCGACACCGCCGTCGTCGTCGGCCACGACTGGGGCGCGCCGATCGCGTGGAACTCGGCGCTGCTGCGCCCCGACGTGTTCCGCGCCGTGGCCGGCCTGTCGGTGCCCTACACGCCGCCGGGCGACACCCGCCCGACCGAGGCGTTCCGTGCCATGGGCGGTGCCGAGGAGTTCTACATCGAGTACTTCCAGCAGCCGGGCCGGGCCGAGGCCGAGCTCGACGAGGACGTGCGCCGCTGGCTGCTCGGCTTCTACTTCACGGCCTCGGGCGACGCACCGCCGCCGTCGGGTGGCACGGTGGCCACCATCGCGCACGGGGCGAAGATGCGCGACCGCTTCGCCGAGCCCGACCCGATGCCGGTGTGGATGTCCGAGGCCGACCTGGACGTGTACGCCGCCGAGTTCGAGCGCACCGGCTTCACCGGAGGCCTCAACCGCTACCGCAACGTCGACCGCGACTGGGCCGACCTCACCGTGTTCCGCGGCCGGCCCATCGAGGTGCCGGCGCTGTTCATCGGTGGCGACCGCGACGGCCCCACCATCTGGGGCGCGGCAGCCATCGAGCGCTTCGGTGTCACGCTGCCCCGCCTGCACCGCAGCATCATCCTGCCCGGTTGTGGCCACTGGACCCAGCAGGAGCGCCCCGCCGAGGTGAACGAGGCCCTGCTCGAGTTCCTGCGCGCCCTGGGTTGATCGCCCGGCGGGCGGTACGCTGCCCGTGGGGCATCGCCGGGAGCGGCGGTGGATCGGGAGGGATCGCCATGAGCTACGAGTCACCCACGCTGACGGAACGTCCGCCGGTGCAGGACTGGGCCACCGACTACGACCTCTTCGAGGACGGGTTCGTGCGCAACCCCTACGACGTGTGGGCCTCGCTCCGCGGCGAGTGCCCGGTCATGTCCAGCGAGCGCTTCGGCGGGTCCCACCTCGTGATCGGCTACGACGCGGTGGTGCAGGCGGCGGCGAACACCGGGCACCTCACCTCGACGCTCGGCACCGCCTCGGCGCCCACGCTCGAGGACTTCACCGACCCGAACCGGCCACGGTCGATCATCAACACCGACCCGCCCGAGCACAACGCCATCCGGCGCATGATCCTGCCCAGCCTGTCGCCCAAGCTCGTGGTCGACTACGAGCCGATCACGCGGGCGCTGTGCGAGTCGCTCATCGACAAGATGGGCGAGCGCCCCCACGTGGACGCCGCCGTCGACTACGCCCAGCAGATCCCGGTGCGCGTCATCGGCCGCATGCTCGGCGTGCAGGAAGCCCTCACCGATCGATTCATCGGCTGGGTGCGCGACATCCTCGAGCACGGTGCCCAGAACCCGGCCCAGCGGGCCGTCGCCTTCAAGGACATGCTCGAGTACTTCATGGGCGAGGTCGCCGACCGTCGGCGCCAGCCGAGCGAAGATCTCATCAGCCACCTGGTGCACGACACGACCGACGACGGTGTGGCGATGAGCGACCGAGACGTCCTGGGCAACCTGGGTCTGCTGCTCGTGGCCGGCATCGACACCACGTGGTCGGCCATCGGTTCATCGCTCTGGCACCTGGCCCAGCGCCCCGACCAGGTGCAGCAGCTCCACGACGACCCCGAGCTGTGGCCCACCGCGGTCGAGGAGCTCCTGCGGGCGTACTCGCCGGTCACCATGGGCCGCATCGCCACGTCCGACACCGAGGTCGCCGGCTGTCCGGTGCCCCACGGTCGGCGCGTGCTGCTGTCGTTCCCGTCGGCCAACCGCGATGCCGCCGTGTTCGAGCGGCCCGACGAGGTCCTGCTCGACCGCCAGCAGAACCGTCATCTCGCGTTCGGGTCGGGGGTGCACCGGTGCGCCGGGTCGAACCTGGCCCGCATGGAACTGCGCGTCGCGCTGCAGGTGTGGCTCGAGCGCATCCCGTCGTTCCACCTCGCCGATCCCGAGGCGGTCACGTGGGCCGGTGGTCAGGTGCGCGGGCCGCGCTGCGTGCCCGTCGTGCGCGACTGACCCCCGATCGCTCGCAAGATGTCGGCCGTACCTGGCGGTCGATGAGGCGCGTGCAACTGGCGGCGTCACCGACCTCGACCGTGGGAGAGGACCGCAGGGCGGTGCTGATGCGCTGCTGCAGCTCGGTTGCCCGACGCCGTGCGGACGCTCGCGGTCAGAGCGTGGCGATGGTGCCGGCGCGGGCGCCGGCGATGTAGCCCTGGGCGGCCGTCCACGTGACCGCGCCGTTGACGATCACGGTGTCCATGCCGACCTGGCGGCGGATCCAGCGGATGCCGTCGCCGGGGAAGTCGTCCGAGGCGATCTCGGGCCCGCGGTCGATGGTGGTCGGGTCGAAGATGGCGACATCGGCGGCGAAGCCCTCGGCCAGCACGCCCCGGTTGCGCAGCCCCCAGATGGCACAGGTGTCGGAGGTGATCTTCTTGATCGCCTCCTCCAGGCGCATCGCCCCGGTGTCGCGCACGAACCGGCCGAGCAGCAGCCCGGTGTCGCCGTAGGTGGCGAAGGAGCCGACGTGGGCGCCGCCGTCGGACGCGCCGACGTGCACGTAGGGGTGGCGCAGGATCGAGCCGACCGCGGCCGGGTCGTGGTGGCCGACGCCGACCCGCACGAACCAGGTGCCGAGGTCCTCCTCGACCGAGAGGTCGATCAGCAGTTCGGCCGGGCTGGTGCCCCGGTCGGCGGCGATGTCGCCGAGCGTGCGGCCGACCAGGTCGCGGTTGCGCTCCAGGGCCACCTCGCGGACCACGAACGACGCGGCGTTCAGGGTGGAACCGGGCATGGAGCCGAGCAGGTTCAGCCCGTTCACGAGGGCCGCACGGGTGTCGGCGTCGGCGAAGGCGGCGAGCTTGTCGGCCTTCGACGGCTGCGACAGCACCGGCCACCAGCCCGGGATGATCAGGAACATGATGCTGCGCTGGTCGAGCGTCCACGAGATGTCGATGGGCCGCGTCTGCACCTGCGGCCACACCCGGCCGCCGGCCGCCCATTCGGCCTCGACCGCGGTGAGCACCTTCGTCACGTTCTGGGGCATCGCCTCCGAGTGGAACAGCGGCGACAGGGTGGTCGGGATGCCGAACTCGCGCGACAGCTGGCCCAGCATCTCGACGCGGGTCACGGTGAGCGCCGGGTCGAAGAACTCGTGCACGATCTGCAGCATGCGGCCGCGCTCACCGAGCACGGCGCACAGGGCCCGCAGCTCGCTGTGCTCGGCGAACCGGCTGGGCACCGGGCGCAGGTCGTCCTCCATGTCGACGTAGCTGGTCGACAGGCCCACCGCGCCGGCATCGAGGCAGGCGCGCAGCAGGTCGCCCATGGCCGCCACCTCGGCCGCCGTGGCCGCCCGTCGGGCGTCGTCACCCATCACGAACATGCGCAGCACCGAGTGACCCACGAGCGGCGCCAGGTTGAGCGCCAGATTGCCGGTGAGGGCCTGCACCATGCCGTCGAAGCCCTCACCCCAGCGCCAGTCGACCCCACTGGCGAAGGCCGCCTCGGGCATCTCTTCGATGAGGCGGAACATCTTCGAGAAGCGGTCGCGGTCGCCGGCGTGAACGGGCGCCAGGCTGAGCGAGCAGTTGCCGGTGATGACCGTGGTGATGCCGTGCTCGATGGCCGGGAAGGCGTACGGGTCGAAGCACAGCTGGGCGTCGTAGTGGGTGTGGGGGTCCACGAAGCCCGGGGCCACCACGCGGCCGGTCGCGTCGATCACGCGAGCGGCGTCGGCGTCGGCCAGGGGCCGGCCCACCGAGGCGATGCGGCCATCGGCGATGCCGATGTCGCCGAGGTAGCCGGGCAGCCCGGTGCCGTCGACGATGGTGCCGCCCCGGATGATGAGATCGAACATGGTGTCCCCCTGCGTCGTTGTGTCCGTGTCGTTGTGCTACGTGTCGTACCGGAAGGTGAGCGGGCCGGTGGTGAGCACGTTCCACGACCGTCCTTCGAGCTGGTCCAGGCGGGTGAGCCCGGCGGCGTCCATGGCCCGCAGCACCGACTCCTGCGCCATGCTCAGCTCGGTGCGTGCGCCGTTCGGGTAGGCCAGCTCCACCACCACCTCGGCCCGGCCGTCGTGACCGGGCCCGATGGTGGCGCGCACGATCACCGCCTCGGCCGGGGTGGAACGGCCGTCGGGCATCAGGCCAGTGGCGGTTCGATGTAGACGATGTCGCTCGGCAGCACCTCGCCGGGCTTGCCCACCGGGAAGACCCGCATCGCCAGGTGCATGTTCCAGCTCAACAGCTGCTGGCCGCCGCCGGCCCCCGTGGGCAGGACGCGCTCGGCGATGGCGTCCAGGGTGTCGCCCGGGCGCGGGTTGATGAACTGCCGTGAAGCCCCCATGGCGGCGATGGTAGCGAGCTGGGCTGCCGTCGCCCCACACGGAAGCACCTCGACTGCTAGCGACGGGCGGCGAGGCCGGCGGCCAGGGTCGCGCGGTCGCGCTCGTAGAGCTTGCGGTTGACCTCTTGGCGCTCCAGCACCTGGCTCAGCGTCTTGGCCGACTGCGGGATCGGGTGCTCGGCGAAGAAGGCGGCCACGTCGGCCTGCTGCTGCGGCCGCACCATCAGCTTGACCGGGTCGACCATGCGCACGATCAGGTTGTCGGGGAACAGCGTCACCAGGTCGCCCCAGCGCTCGCGCACGAAGCGCCAGGCGTGGGCGCCGAGGTCGCGGTGGGCGATGCACCGGTTCAGCAGGAACGGCGCGCTCTGCGTCTTCACCTCGCCGGACACGGCGAAGGCGAGCGTGCGGTCCATGAGGTCCTGGCTCGGGAACTCGGCCAGGCCGTACAGGTAGCGCAGACGGTCCTGCGGTGTGGTCGCGGTGCGGAACCCGTCGAGGAAGTGCTCGTAGTCGGCCTCGTCGCCGGTGGCCGCCGCGATGGCCGTGCACGCGGCCATGACGGCCGGGTCGCTCGGCGCGGCCCGGGCGAAGCGGGCCCGGGCGGTGGCGACGGTGGCGGCGTCGCCGGCCAGCAGCGCGCTGGCCCGGATGAGCTGACCGCGCAGCTCGCGGCGCAGGTCGCCGTCGTCGGCCGCCGGCTCCCACCCGAGCCGTCCGAGCAACGGAGCCACCAGACCGCCGACGTAGCGCTGGAACGCCGGACGGTCGGCCGGCTCGAGCACGCGGTCGCACATGCGCAGGGCGCCGAGCAGCGTCTGCCACACTTGGAGCGACTCCTCGGCCCCGAACCCTTCGGCGAAGCGGCAGAAGTCGAGGGCCGAGCGCCGCCCGGCGATCACCGACGCCCACGTGTCGTCGACCAGCGCGTAGCGCTCGGGCGTGCTGAGGTTCTGCAGCGTCTCGCCCCGCAGGCGGTCGAGCAGGTCGGGCGCGTAGTCGACCCGGTAGAAGCCGTGGCCACCGGCGTTGGCGAACACGACGGGGTCGTTCCCGAGGGCGGGCAGGCGCACCTGGTCGGTCTCCAGCAGGACCTTCTCGACCCGCTGGGCCCCGCCCGCGAGCTGGCGGACCTGCAGTGGTACGACCCACAGCGTGGTGTCGTCGTCGCTGCCGTCGAACAGGAACCGGCGCTGGCGCAGCACGAGCTCGGCCCCCTCGATGGCGACGGAGATGACGGGGTGGCCGCCCTGCCAGATCCACGAGTCCATGATGCGCCGCACCGGCTCGCCGGTGACCGCCTCGATGGCGTCCCACAGGTCGGAGGTCTCGGTGTTGCCGTAGGCGTGGGCCTGCAGGTAGTGGCGGATGCCGTCGCGGAAGCGGGAGCCGCCCAGGTGCTGCTCGAGCATGCGCAGCAGCGACGCGCCCTTCTCGTAGGTGAGCACGTCGAACATGCCCTCGGCGTCACGGGGTGAGACGACCTCGAACTCGACCGGACGGGTGGCCCGCAGACCGTCGGTGTCGAACGCGCCGCTGCGCTCCAACGAGAACGTGGTCCACCGGTCCCAGTCGGGTCGATACGAATCGCAGGCGGCGACCTCCATGAACGTGGCGAAGGCCTCGTTCAACCAGATGCCGTTCCACCAGCGCATCGTGACCAGGTCGCCGAACCACATGTGGGCCAGCTCGTGGGCCACCACGTCGACCAGGACCTGCTGCTCCTGCTGGGTCGACGTGGTGGGGTCGATCAGCAGCAGGTTCTCGCGGAAGGTGATGCAGCCCAGGTTCTCCATGGCGCCCGCCGCGAAGTCGGGCAGGGCCAACAGGTCGACCTTCTCGGCCGGGTACGGGATGCCGTAGTAGTCCTGGAACCAGGCCAGCGCGGCGGCGGCGGCCTCGACCGCGGTGGACGTGAGGTGGCCCTTGCCCGGCACGTGCACGACGCGCAGCGGGGTGCCCGCCGCGTCGACCGCGGCGGTCGTCTCGAGGCGGCCGACGACCATGGCCACCAGGTAGGTCGACATCTTCATGGTGTCGGCGAAGCGCACCGCGACCTTGCCGTCGGGCCGTGCCTCGCGGCCCACCTCGGGGCCGTTGGCCACGGCGGTCAGCCCGTCATCGACCACCAGGGTCAGGGCGAACACCGCCTTGAAGTCGGGCTCGTCCCAGCAGGGGAAGGCCCGCCGGCAGTCGGTGGCCTGCATCTGCGTGGTGGCGATCACCTGGGGGTCGCCGTCGGGGTCGGTGTAGGTGGAGCGGTACCAGCCGCGGAGCTTGTCGTTGAGCGTGCCGAGGAAGACCAGCTCGAGCGTCACCGGCCCGGGGGCGACGACCATCGGGAAGGTGACGGTGCACCGCTCGGTCGCCTCGTCGAGCACGACCGTGCCGGTGAGATCGCCGGTGGGCGTCGTCAAGCGGGCCGACGCCACGGTGAGCTCGGCGGCGTTGCAGACCAGCGTGTCGGTCGCCTCGACGAGGTCGAGGCGGATGGCCACGTGGCCGCGGAACGTCGCCGCACGCAGATCGGGCTCCAGCAGCATGTCGTAGCGCGTGGGGAGCGCGTACCGGGGGAGGCGATGGGGGTTGCTCGTCACGGGGGCGAGCGTACCGGTGCGTCCGATGCCGGGCGCGTGCGGACCGGTGGGCCGGTGCGGGCGCCGGGCGGGGCCGCCAGGTAGCGTCTGCGCACGTGACCCGCTCCTGGCCGGCTGGCAAGCGCTTCGACGTCGTCGGCATCGGCAACGCCCTCGTCGACGTCATCGCCCACCACGACGAACTGTTCATCGAGACGCACGGCCTGGTGAAGGGTTCGATGACGCTCATCGAGACCGACCGGGCCGTGTCGCTCTACCGCTCGTTGGGCGGTGCCGTCGAGATGTCGGGCGGGTCGGCGGCCAACACCATGACCGGTGTGGCCAGCTTCGGGTCGAAGGCGGCCTACATCGGCAAGGTCGCCGCCGACGACCTCGGCGAGGTGTTCGGGCACGACCTGCACGCCGTCGGCGTCGTGTTCCCGAACCCCCTGCAGACATCTGACGTGCCGACGGGTCGCTGCCTCATCGTGGTCACGCCCGATGCGCAGCGCACCATGAACACCTACCTCGGCATCTCGTCGCTCCTGTCGCCCGACGACGTCGACGAGGCGGTCGTGGCCGCCGGCAAGGTCGTGTACCTCGAGGGGTACCTGTGGGACCGCGCCGAGGCCAAGGAGGCGTACCGCAAGGCGGCCCGCATCGCTCACGCCCACGGCGGCGAGGTGTCGCTCACCCTGTCCGACAGCTTCTGCGTCGACCGTCACCGTGATGGCTTCCTCGACCTCGTCAGCTCCGACGTCGACGTCCTCTTCGCCAACGAGGACGAGTTGCTCGCCCTCTACGAGGTCGCCACGTTCGCCGACGCGGTGGCCGCCGTGCGCCGTGACGTCCACGTCGCCGCGGTCACGCGGGGCAAGGCCGGCTCGGTCGTGATCACGCACGACGACGTCATCGAGGTCGACGCCGAGCCCGTCCACGAGGTCATCGACACCACCGGTGCCGGCGACCTGTACGCCGCCGGTTTCCTGCACGGCTACACCCAGGGCATGCCGTTGGCCCAGTGCGGCCGTCTCGGTTCCATCGCCGCCGCCGAGGTCATCGGCCACGTCGGCGCCCGACCACTGGTGCCGTTGTCGCGCCTCGTCGACGGGCGATGACCCTCGATCCTGCCCTCGAGGCCAGGGCCCGGGCCTGGCTGGACGACGACCCCGATCCGGTCACCCGCGCCGAGCTGGGCGAGCTGCTGGCCCACGATCACGAGGAGCTGGCCCGCCGCTTCGACGGCCGCCTCCAGTTCGGCACCGCCGGTTTGCGCGGTGCCATGGCCGCCGGCCCGATGCGCATGAACCGCGTCACCGTGCGCCGGGCCGCCGCCGGTCTGGCGCGGTACCTGCTCGACACCCAGCCCGACGCCCGCCGCCGGGGCATCGTGGTCGGCTTCGACGGTCGCCACCACTCCGAGGTCTTCGCCCTCGACTCGGTGCGGGTGTTCGTGGGGGCCGGTCTCCCGGTGCACCTGCTCGAGACGCCGGCGCCCACGCCGGTGGTCGCCTTCGCCACGACGCACCTCGCGGCCGTGGCCGGCGTCGTGGTCACCGCCAGCCACAACCCGCCGGCCGACAACGGCTACAAGGTGTTCCTAGAGGACGGCTCCCAGATCGTGCCGCCCCACGACATCGGCATCGCCGCCTGCATCGATGCGGTGCGCCGCCTGGGCGAGGTGCCGCTCGGCGACGCCAGCGCCCGCACCGTGCACCGCGTGCGGGCCGGCGAGCTCGCCGCCTACCTGGCCCGCGTCCCCCGGGTGCGCCACCGGCCCGACGTGCGCGAGGCGTGCGTGGCCTACACCGCCATGCACGGCGTGGGGGCCGACGTGGTCGACGCCGCCTTCGCCGCGGCCGGCTTCGACCCGGTGCACCACGTCGACGCCCAACGGCGCCCCGACGGCGACTTCCCGACGGTGGCCTTCCCCAATCCCGAGGAACCCGGCGCCATGGACCTGCTCCTGGCCCGGGCGCGCGAGGTCGGCGCCGACGTGGCCCTGGCCAACGATCCCGACGCCGACCGCCTCGGGGTGGCCATCCCGACGGCCGACGGCGGGTGGCGCCCCCTGCGCGGCGACGAGGTGGGGTGGCTGCTGGCCGACCACCTGCTGCGCCACACCACCGGCGGCGACCGCCTCGTCGTCACCACGCTCGTGTCGTCGTCGCTGCTGGCCGACATGGCCGCCGCCCACGGCGTGCGCCACATGGAGACCCCCACCGGCTTCAAGTGGATCGCCCAGGCCATCCGCGACCGGCCCGAGTGCCGGTTCCTGTTCGGGTACGAGCAGGCACTCGGCTACCTGGTCACCGACGAGCCCCGCGACAAGGACGGCATCACCGCCGCGGTGCTGTTCACCGAGGTCGTCGCCCTGGCCCGCTACGACGGCGTGACGCTCGAGGATCGCCTGGACGCCATCGCCGCCCGGTTCGGGCGTCATCACACGGCCGAGCGGTCGCTGCGCATGGAGCCGGCCGTGGCTGCCGCCGCGGTGACCGCGCTGGAGGCGGCACCGCCGACCGAGGTGGCCGGGGTGGCGGTGCAGTCGGTCTCGATGCCGGTGCCCGGTCTGGTGCGGCTGATGCTCGAGGGCGGCGGTCGCCTGCAGGTCCGCCCGAGCGGCACGGAGCCCAAGGTGAAGGTGTACGCCGAGACGGTGGGCACCGACCCGGCGCCCCTGCTCGACGACCTGGTCGGGCGCCTCCAGGCGCTGGCCTGAGGCCGGCATGAGGGCACGGGCGCTGCCAGATGCAAGGCCCGAATCGTCTGGTTTCTCTCAAGGACTGCACCGTTCTTTAACCTGCTCTTGAGCTAAGCTGGTGACGCGTCGATGGAGTGGGCGGCCCCAACACCCTCTACATCCGCCGGGGCCTTCAACGCAGGAGACCCACCATGCGCACCGTCGCCCACCTGATCAGCCACCCGTCCACCCACCAGACCACCCGCTTCTTTCTCGGTCTCGTGCGCACGTTCTTCCGCCTGCGCTGAGCGCACACACCCAGCGTGTGGTGCCCGGGACCGGCCCTTCGGCCGGTCCCTTGCGCGTGTTTGGTGACGCACCGTGCGAATTCTTCGTCTGAGGCTCCCCCCAGGGCGAAAGTTGGGTAAACTTTCGTCAAGTTACCCACCGTGAGCGATTCCAAGAGCGCTGGGTGCACTGGGCGAGGGGAGCGGTTCATTGACGACGACAGTGACCCCTCCGTTGGGTGCCCACCGACGCACCAGCCTGGCTGCCTCGCTGTACGTTTCCGGCATCGTGGCCGTCGCCGCCGTCGTGATGGTGCGGGCCGTGCTCACACTCGACGGGCACCAGCCGTTCGGCCGTCGGCCGATCCTGTTCGTGTCGTTCATGGCCCTCGCCGTCGTGGCCGAGGCGCGGCCACTGCGGTGGATCACCGCCTCTGACGGCGTCGAGGTCGCGGCCTCCTCGGTGTTCCTCATGAGCCTGGTGTTCCTCGCGCCCCTGGCCTCGGTGGTGCTGGCCGGCACGCTGGCCGTGGTGGTGGCCGAACTGGCACTGCGGAAGGCCACGTTGCGGGTGTTCTTCAACGTGGCCCAGAACACCATCGCACTGGTGTGTGCCGTCGGTGTGATGCGCGCCTTCGGTGCGACGGACGACCTGTGGAGGGTGAACGGCCCCGGTCTGCGGTGGATGCTCGGCGCCACGGTCGCCGGCCTGGTCTGCCTGGCGGTCACCTACGTGCTCACCTTCGTCGCCGTCGCGCTCATCCAGCGCATCCCTGTCGTGGCGGTGCTGCGCGACGCGCCCGGTCTGGCCGGCCTGATGGACCTGCTGCTGTTCGGCATCGCGCCGCTGCTCACGTTCATCGCGGTCCGGGGCCCCGGGTTGATACCGATGATGCTCGTGGTGGTCGTCGGCATGTACAAGAGCGCGCAGGTCGGTGTGGCCCACCGTCATGAGGCGACCCACGACCTTCTCACCGGTCTCCCGAACCAGCGCCTGTTCATGGAGCAGGCGAGCCTCGCCTGCGAGGCGGCGAGCCGTCACCACCGTCCGCTGGCCCTGCTGCTGATCGACCTCAACGACTTCAAGGAGATCAACAACCGACTCGGTCACGCCGTCGGCGATCTCGTGCTGAGAGAGGTCGGCAACCGGCTCTCCGAGGACCGCCGGCCGTCGGATTGCGTGGCCCGCATCGGCGGCGACGAGTTCGCCGTGCTCGTCGACGGTGCCAGCGACGTCGATCAGGCCGAGGAGCTGGCCGAGCGGCTGCTGGCCGAGCTGCGCCGCCCGCTCGAGGTCGGCGGGGTGCCCCTGGCGGTGGACGCCAGCGTCGGTCTGGCCCTGTACCCGATTCACGGTGAAGACCCCGAGACCCTCTTGTCCCACGCCGACGCGGCCATGTACCGGGCCAAGATGGCCAAGCGCGGTCTGTTCACCTACGACCAGGCCAGCGACCGCTTCGGGCCGACGCGCATGAGCCTGCTGGGCGATCTCCGCGAGGCGCTCCGACGCGACGAGCTCTTCGTCGTGTACCAACCGAAGATCGATCTGGCCAGTGGCGCGCTCAGCGGCGTGGAGGCGCTGGTGCGCTGGAACCATCCGCAGCGCGGCGTGTTGTTCCCCGACCACTTCATGCCGGCGGCCGAGCAGACCGAGCTCATGGACGAGGTCACCGACCACGTGCTCCGGTTGGCCGTCGCCCAGGCGGCGTCGTGGCGTGACCGTGACATCGATCTGCCCGTCGCCGTCAACACGTCGGTCCGCAACCTCACGCAGCTGAAGTTCCCCGAGACCGTGCAGCACGTGCTCGACCTGTACGACCTGCCGGCCGAGCGCCTGGAGCTCGAGATCACCGAGAACACGGTGACCAACGATCCGGTGCGGGCCGAGGTCGTGCTGGGCAAGCTCAAGGCGCTGGGCGTGCGGCTCTCGATGGACGACTTCGGCACCGGCTACAGCTCGCTCGCCCATCTGCGCACGCTCCCCGTCGACCGCATCAAGATCGATCGCACCTTCGTGCACGGCCTCGTCACCAACCACGCCGACCGGGTGATCGTGCGCGGCATCATCGAGCTGGCCAACAACCTCGGTCTCGGCACGGTGGCCGAAGGCGTCGAGGACCTGGCCACGCTCGAGATCCTGCAGACGATGGGCTGTCAGGCCGCGCAGGGGTACCAGCTGGCCCGCCCGTGCACCGCGGCCGAGGTCGACAAGCTGGTGGCCGCCCGCGGCACCCGCTGGACGCCCCGCCTCGCCGACCTGTGACGCGCTGACCGCCGCTCCTACCGGCCGGATTGACGATGCCCTGATGGCGCTCAGACGGCATCCAGACGACCAGACGGAGCCTTGCGATCACCTTGCCCGGTCGTTGTTGGAGCCGCCCGGGCGCCCGCCGACTGGATCGGCAGGCAACCAACCCGGCGGTTGCCCAGGAAGAAGAGGCAACAGCATGACCAAGATCCGGCACTGGTCCCGAGGGCGGACTGCGTCCACCATCGGCCTTGCCCTCGCGATGGTGGCCCTCGGGGCCCCCAAGAAGTGGTGAGGGGGTACATCTGATGAAGAACAAGGCTCGACTGTTCCGCGCCGCCGTCACGGTAGCGAGCATCGGCGCGGCGGTTGCCGCGCTGGGCGCTCCACTGAAGTGGTACTGACCACACCCCGACTCAAGCAGCACGACAAGCAAGGTTTCAGGCATCGGCCGGTGGAAGCCCTCAGTAAGGGCGGCCACCGGCCGATCTCATGCTCGGTCGGCTGAGCGGTAGAAGAGGAGACCAGGCGGGTGACTCGGCCCATGCGGAACATCGCACTGAACGGCTATGTCGCCCTGGTCACCCTGGCGGGGCTGGTGGCGGCCGCCATCGCGCTGGCGCGGGTGCCGCGGTCGGCGCCGCTCGGGCCCCGGCCGATCGTGTTCGTCCTGTTCGCGACGTTGCTGACGGTGGCCGAGATGCGGCCACTGCGGTGGCTGACCGGACGTGACGGCCTGGAGATCACCGCGTCATGGACCTTCAGCCTCGGGCTGCTGTTCGTGGCGCCGCTCGGCACCGCCCTGCTGGCCGTGGCCATCGCGTCGAGCGTGGTCGAACTGTGGGCCCGCAAACCCCTGAACCGCGTGTTGTTCAACACCTCGCAGGTCACGTTGTCGCTCACCGGTGGCGCCGCCGTGATGTCGCTCACACGCGCCGGCGCCGCCCTCTGGTCGCCGGGTGGGCCCGGGGTGCTCTGGTTGGCCGGCAGCGCGCTGGCCGGCGTCGTGGCGGTCGGCCTCAACGGCGTCTTCCTCGCCGTCGTGCTGGCGCTGTCGCAGCGCGTCCCGGTGCAGACGCTGCTCAAAGCGACGATCACCGCCGACGGCGTGATGGGTCTGCTCCTCGTCGGCCTGGCCCCCGTGCTCACCGGTGTCGCCGCCCGCGTCGTCATCCTGGTGCCGCTGCTGCTGCTCGTCGTGATCGGCGTGTACCAGAGCGCCAAGGTGGGCCTCGAGCACCGTCACGAGGCGACGCACGACCTGCTGACCGGGCTGCCCAACCGTCGCCTGTTCTTCGAGCAGGGCGCCGTCACGTTGAACGCGGCCAAGGGTCACGACCGCGACCTCGCCGTCATGCTGGTGGACCTCGACGGCTTCAAGGGCATCAACGACCGGCTCGGCCACGCCGTGGGCGATCTGGTGCTGCGCGAGGTCGGGGTCCGGTTGCTCAAGCACCGTCGCTCGACCGACATCGTGGCCCGCCTCGGCGGCGACGAGTTCGCCTTGCTGTTCGGCGGCATCGCCGACCTGGAAGCGGCCGAGCGCCTGGCCGCCAGCGTGCGCCACAGCCTGAGCGAGCCCCTCCAGGTCGACGGCGTGCCCGTTGCCGTGGACGGCAGCGTCGGCCTGGCCATGTACCCGGATCACGGTGAGGACATCGACACCCTGCTCGCCCACGCCGACGCCGCGATGTACCGGGCCAAGAGCGGCCGCCTCGGCCTGCAGACCTATGACAGCGACCGCGACCGCTACGGGCCCACGCGCCTCGGACTGCTCGGTGAGCTCCGTGAGGCGATCGAGAACGACGAGCTCGTGCTGGCGTACCAGCCGAAGGTCGACCTGCGCACCGGTGCCGTCAGGGGCGTCGAAGCCCTCGTGCGCTGGAACCACCCGCAGCGGGGCATGCTCATGCCCGACACCTTCATCCCCGCGGCCGAGCAGACCGAGCTGGTCGATGAGCTGACCGAGCGGGTGCTCCGCCTCGCCGCCGCCCAGGCGGTGCAGTGGCGGGGGCAGGGCATCGACCTGATCGTCGCCGTCAACACCTCGGCGCGGAACCTGGTGCAGATGAAGTTCCCCGACGTCGTACGGCGCGTGCTCGCGGAGCACCGCCTCCCGGCCGACCGCATCGAGCTCGAGATCACCGAGAACACCGTCACCAACGACCCGGCGCGCACCGAGGTCGTGCTGGCCAAGCTGAAGGCGCTCGGCGTCGGTTTGTCGGTCGACGACTTCGGCACCGGGTACAGCTCGCTGGCGCACCTGCGGAACCTGCCGATCGACCACATCAAGATCGACCGGTCGTTCGTGCGGGGCCTGGTGGCCAATCGTGGCGACTTCGTGATCGTGCGCTGCATCATCGACCTGGCCGACAACCTCGGGCTCGGCACGGTCGCCGAGGGCGTGGAGGACGAAGCCACCCTGCAGGCGCTGCGGGCCATGGGCTGCGACGTGGCGCAGGGCTACCACCTCGGTCGCCCCGGCCCGCCGGCCGCCATCGAGCGGCTGATCGCCGAACGCGGTCTCTACGCAGACCCCACGCACCTGGTGCCGGTGACGCCGTGATCCTGCCCGTCGCCTTCGTGTTCGTGGTGCTGTCGGTGCCGTTGTTCGGCGGCCACCTGTCGCACCTCGGCGACGTGCGGGTGCGGGGGCTCTGGGCCGCGCTGGCATCGGTCGTGTTGCAGATCGGGATCCTCAACGTCTTCAACCACGTCATCCCGCACACGATGGCGTCGGCGATCCACCTCTTCACCTACGCGCTGGCCGGCTGGTTCGTGGTCGTGAACCTGCGCATCCCCGGGCTGTGGCTGGTGACCTTGGGCGGCCTGCTGAACATCCTCGCCATCGCCACCAACGGTGGCGTGATGCCGGCGTCGCCGACGGCAGCCCGCATCGCCGGCATGGTCGCCGACAGCACGCAGTTCGACAACTCGGTGCCCTCCACCGGCGCGCCGCTGTGGTTCCTGGGCGACGTGTTCGCCATCCCCCAGGGGTTCCCGCTGGCCAACGTGTTCAGCGTGGGCGACGTGCTCCTCGTGGTGGGCATGGGCGTCGTGATGCACACGGCGTGCGGCTCGCGCCGGCCCGGTCGTCGCCGCATGCGGGCGCCGGTGCCCCCGCCCGGACAGCTCCTGGACCCGGTGTCACCAAAGACCGAACTGGCGGTCACCCGCGTCACCCAGCCCCGGCACGATGAAGGCGTGCTCGTCGAGATGGCTGTCGATGGCGGCGGTGACCAGGTGCATGTCGATGCCCGTGGCCTTCATGCGCTCGATGCCCTCGGGGGCGGCCAGCACGCACACGACGGTGAGGGGCGGCTCGGCGCCGCGCTCGAGCAGCAGGCGGATCGTGAACTCCAACGACCCGCCGGTGGCCAGCATGGGGTCGAGCACCAGGATCGGGCGCCCCTGCAGGTTCCCGGGCAGCTTGGCCAGGTACGGCCGGGGGTTGAAGGTCTCTTCGTCGCGGGCCAGGCCCACGAAGCCGACCTCGGCCTGGGGGATGAGCCGCAGGGCCGGCTGCACCAGGCCGACACCGGCGCGTAGCACCGGGACGAGCAGGGGCACCTGGGCCAGCGACCGCGACGGCGCCGGACCGAGGGGCGTGATGACGGTGCCCTCGGTGGTGGCCAGGCTGCGGGTGGCCTCGTACACGAGCATGCCGCCGAGCCCGTCCAGAGCCTGGCGGAACTCCGCGTTCGACGTGGTCGCGTCGCGGAGGATGGCCAGCCGTTCGGCGGCCAGCGGATGGTCGATCACCGTGATCTGCACGGCCCCATCCTGGCAGGATCGCGGGCGATGAACCTCCTGAGCGCGTCGTGAGCAAGGCCCTCGGTGGGGGCACCCCGGCCCTGCTGGCCCTGCAGCGGGCCAAGGTGCCTCACACCCAGCACCCCTACGACGTCGACCCCGACGAGCCGAACTACGGCCGCCTGGTCGCCGCTGCCGTCGGCATCGACGAGCACCAGGTGTTCAAGACGCTCGTGGCCCAGGCCGACGGCCGGCCGTTGGTGGCGGTGGTGCCCGTGGCCGGGCACCTGTCGCTCAAGCGGCTGGCCGCCGCCGTGGGCGCCAAGCGGGCCGACATGGCCCCGCCCGAGGTCGCCGAACGGCTCACCGGGTACGTGGTCGGCGGCATCAGCCCGCTGGGGCAGCGCACGCGCCTGCCCACGGTGGTCGACGCGTCGGCGCTCGCCCTCGACACCATGTACGTGAGTGGGGGGCGGCGCGGGCTCCAGATCGGCGTGGCCCCGGCCGCGCTCATCGAGCTGCTCGGCGCCACGGTGGCACCGGTGGCGGCCGGGTAGGCCACCGCGACCCCGGCGGCCCGGTTCAGCGCCCGGCGGCGCTGACGCCGATGTCGGCGTCCTTCAGCGAGGCGTACACCGGCTTGATGCGTTCGTTGATGATGCGCAGGCGCTCGTCGAACGGGGCGAACGCCGACTTCATGGCGTTCACCGTGAGCCACTCGAAGTCGCTGATGCCCCAGCCGAACGCCTCTGCGAGCTGCACGAACTCGTTCGTCATCGACGTGTCGCTCATGAGGCGGTTGTCGGTGTTCACCGTGACGCGGAAGCGGAGCTTGCGCAGCAGGCCGATGGGGTGCTCGGCGATCGACCCGCACACGCCCGTGTTCACGTTCGAGGTGGGGCACAGCTCGAGCGGGATGCGCCGGTCGCGCACGTAGGCGGCCAGGCGGCCGAGCACGTACTGGCCGTCGACCACGGTGATGTCGTCGACGATGCGGACGCCGTGGCCCAGGCGCTCGGCGCCGCACCACTGCAGCGCCTCCCAGATCGAGGGCAGGCCGAACGCCTCGCCGGCGTGGATGGTGGCGTGGAAGTTCTGCTGCTTCACGTACTGGAACGCGTCGAGGTGGCGCGTGGGCGGGTGCCCGGCCTCGGCCCCGGCGATGTCGAAGCCGACCACGCCACCGTCGCGGTGGCGCACGGCCAGCTCGGCGATCTCGGCGGAACGCGCCGCGGTGCGCATGGCCGACAGGATCGAGTAGAGCCGCAGGTTGGTGCCGGCGGTGCCCCGCTCGAACCCGGCGGTGACGGCATCGACGACCTCGTCCAGGGTCAGGCCCGCCTCCACGTGGAGCTCGGGCGCGTAGCGGATCTCGGCGTACACGACGCCGTCCTCGGCCAGGTCGCGCGCGCACTCGTAGGCCACGCGCTCGACGGCGTCACGGTGCTGCATCACGCCCACGGTGTGGGCGAACGTCTCCAGGTAGAGCACGAGGTCGTTGCGCTTGGCGCCGCGGTGGAACCACGTCGACAGGGCGGCCACGTCGGTGCTGGGCAGGTTCGGGTAGCCGTACTCGGCGGCCAGCTCTACCACCGTGGCCGGGCGCACCCCGCCGTCGAGGTGGTCGTGGAGCAGGACCTTGGGGCAGCGCTGGAGGCTGGCGAAGCTGGCCATCGCTGCAGGGTACCGGCGCGGAGGGCCGGCCGCGCCCGGACCGATGGCACACTGGCGCGATGGCCGACCGACCCATCAGCCGCTTCCCGGTGCCCGCCCTCGTGGACCTGCCCGACGACCTGCGCCGGCGCATCGAGGGCATCCAGGAGAAGTCGGGCTTCGTGCCCAACGTGTTCCTGGCGCTCGCGCACCGCCCCGACGAGCTGCGCGCCTTCATGAGCTACCACGACGCCCTCATGGAGCGCGAGGGCGGCCTGTCGAAGGCCGAGCGGGAGATGATCGTGGTGGCCACCAGCGCGGCCAACGACTGCCTGTACTGCGTGGTCGCCCACGGGGCGATCCTGCGCATTCGGGCCAAGGACCCGCTGCTGGCCGACGAGCTCGCCATCGACCACGCCAAGGCGCCGGTGACCGAGCGCCAGCGGGCCATGCTCGACGTGGCCGTGCAACTGGCCACCGCGCCGGCCTCGGTGGGCGAGGACGCCTTCGAGCGGCTGCGGGCCGTCGGCTTCAACGACGACGACATCTGGGACATCGGGGCCATCGCCGCGTTCTTCGCCCTGTCCAACCGCATGGCCCACTGGACGGCCTTGCGGCCCAACGCCGAGTTCTTCCTCATGGGCCGGGTGCCCAAGGGCGGCTGACGGCCGCCGACAGACCATGCCGTAGTGTTCGTTGTAGGGGACAACGATCCGAGGGGGAGGCGTCGTGTCAGTCGAGGATGCGTCGGCCGCACGAGGTGCACGGATGTCGACGGTGCCGGGCTTCACCCAGCGCCGGTTGCTCACGGTGCTCGGTGCACTCGTGATCGCCGTGCTGCTGGCCACGCTCGACACCAACATCGTGACGACGGCGTTGCCCACGATCGCCGGTCAGTTCAACGCGTTCGAGAGCTTCGCCTGGGTGGGCACGGCCTACATCGTCACGGCCACCATCGCCGCCCCGCTGCTCGGCAAGCTGTCCGACCTGTTCGGTCGACGGATCGTGTTCCAGTCGACGATGGCGATGTTCTTCGTCGGCTCGCTGCTGTGCGGGCTGGCCCAGTCGATGGGGCAGCTCATCGCCTTCCGGGCCGTGCAGGGCCTCGGCGGCGGGGCCATCCAGGCGCTGTCCTTCGCCATCCTGGGCGACATCCTCCCGCCGCGAGAGCGCGGCCGCTACATCGGCTACTTCACGATCGCCTTCGCCCTCGCCGCGCTGGCCGGCCCGCTCGTGGGCGGCACCATCGTCGACCATGCGAGCTGGCGGTGGATCTTCTTCATCAACCTGCCGCTGGTGGCGGCGGCGTCGATCGCCTCGCACTTCGCGCTGAAGCTGCCGTTCAATCGGCGCGAGGCGCGCATCGACTGGCTCGGCGCGGCGTTCCTGTCGGCCGGACTCGCCATGCTCATGATCGGGCTCGAAGAAGGGAAGTCGGGCTGGACGAATGGCAACGTGCTCGGGTTCCTCATCGGCGCGGTGGTGCTGCTGGTGGCCTTCGTCGCCCAGGAACGTCGGGCCGTCGAGCCGATGATCCCGCTGCGGTTGTTCCGCAACAAGGTCGTGCTGGCGTGCTGCATGCTCGGCTTCTTCGCCGGTGCCACGTCGTTCGGTGCGGCGAACTTCCTGCCGCTGTACTTCCAGGACGCCCTGTTCGTGCGGCCCACGCTGTCGGGTCTGCGCATGCTGCCGGTGATGGTCGGGGTGGTGATCACGTCGTTCACGGCCGGCAGGGTCATCGCCAGGACGGGCCGCTACAAGGTCTTCCCGTTGCTCGGCACCATCGGCATGGCCCTGGGTCTGTTCTTCATCGCCCAGATCAACGGGGGCACCTCGTACCTGTTCCTCGCCCCGTTCATGTTCATCCTCGGGCTCGGCTCGGGCGCGGTGTACACGACATCGTCGATCGCGCTGCAGAACGCCTGCGAGATGCGTGACCTCGGCGTGGCCACGGCCACGATGATGTTCGCCCGCTCGCTCGGCGGCTCACTGGGCCTGGCCGTGTTCGGCACCGTGCTCAACAGCACCATCCGCTCCGAGCTGCCGGCCCGCATCGGCGGCACACCCGCCGCGGCGGTGAAGCTCATCCGCACGCCGGCCCAGATCAAGGCGCTGCCCGACTCGACCCGTTCGGCCGTCATCGACGCTCTCGCCACCGGCGTGAGCCGCATCTACTGGGTGGCGGCGTTCGCGCTGGTCATCGCCATCGGCTGGGCGATCTTCCTGCCCGAGATCGAGCTGCGCACCACCGCCGGCATCAGCGAGGCGCTGACCGAGGTCGGCGCCTGAGGCGTCCGCGCCCGCCGCGGGAATGCCGGTCCGGTCGGCCGGTGTTGAGTCCGGCCATGACCCCGCTCTACACCGCTCACGCGCTGTCCACCGGTGACGGCCGCAACGGTCACACCGCGCTGCAGGACGGCTCGCTGTCGATCGATCTCGCCATCCCCACCGAGATGGGTGGGTCGGGCCAGGGCGCCAATCCCGAGCAGCTGTTCGCGCTCGGTTATGCCGCCTGCTTCCACTCGGCGCTCAAGTTCGTGGCCGGTGCCACGAAGCAGAACGTCGAGGAGTCGGCGGTGGCGTGCTCGGTGGGCATCGGCGCCAACGAGGGGGGCGGGTTCGGCCTGGCGGTGACCCTCGAAGTCGAGCTGCCGCACCTCGACAAGGGTGCCGCCGAGACGCTCGTCGCCCGTGCCCACGAGGTGTGCCCGTACTCCAACGCCACCCGCGGCAACATCGACGTCCAGGTCCGCTTGACCTGAGCCTAGGCTCTCGTCCATGAAGCTACGACAGCTCCGTGCCGGACTCGCCGCCGTCGGCGCGCTGTTGGCCGCCGGCCTGTGGTGGCCGGCCGACCGAGCCGCCAGCGCCGCCCCGGTCGACGTGTGCCGCCTGGTGCCACCCGACGCCGCCATGTGGGCCGTGGGCGCGGCGTCGCCCGGTGAGATGGTGACCACGTCGGTCACGCCGGGCTCGTGCAGCTGGCGGGGCATCAGCCCGGCGTGCTCGATGCGGGCCCTGTCGGTGGCGGTGTCGGTCGACGATCGCGCCGAGGCCCGCTTCCACGCCCTGAAGGCGGCGACGGCGTCGTGGATCGGTGCGCCCGGCGTGGGCGACGAAGCGTTCTTCACCGCCGACGCCCTGCCGCCCGGTAGCGGCGTGCTCATCGAGCACCTGCACGTCCGGCGGGCCCACATGCTGGTGGAGCTCACCGTGCTCGGGCGCCTCGCGCCCGAGAGCACGCACCAGATCCTGGGCGATCTCGCCCGCACCGTCGACGAGCGCGTCAGCGGTCAGTCGTCGTCGCCCATGTAGTACTCGCGGCCGAGATGGGTGATGGGGTCCTCGCCCATCATCCAGCGCAGCGTGTTCTTCAGCTTGGTCTGCTGGATGAACAGGTCGTGCTCGGGATACAGGCCGGGCGCCGTCTGCGGGCTCTTGTAGTAGAAGCTCAGCCACTCCTGGATGCCGCCCAGGCCGGCGCGCTGGGCGAGGTCCATGAACAGCACGAGGTCGAGGGCGAGCGGCGCCGCCAAAATGGAGTCGCGGCAGAGGAAGTCGACCTTGATCTGCATCGGGTAGCCGAGCCACCCGAAGATGTCGATGTTGTCCCAGCCCTCCTTGTTGTCACCGCGGGGCGGGTAGTAGTTGATGCTGACCTTGTGGAAGACGTTGCCGTACAGGTCGGGGTTCTTCGTCGGTTCGAGGATGTCCTCGAGCACGCCGAGCTTCGACTCCTCCTTGGTCTTGAAGTTCTCGGGGGCGTCGAGCACCTCGCCGTCGCGGTTGCCCAGGATGTTGGTGGAGTACCACCCCGACAGGCCGAGCTGACGGGCCTTGAGCATGGGCGCCAGCACCGTTTTCATCAGGGTCTGGCCCGTCTTGAAGTCCTTGCCGCTGATGGGCACGTTGCGCTCGGTGGCCAGCTGGCGCAGCGCCGGCGTGTCGACGGCGAGATGATCGCACCGTCGATGCTCTACGCCTACGCCGCCATCCTGGAAGGCGTCCCGTTCGCCAACGGTTCACCCAACCTCGCCGTCGACACGCCGGTGCTGCGCCAGCTGGCCACCGAACGCAACGTGGCCATCAGCGGCAAGGACTTCAAGACCGGCCAGACGCTGATGAAGACCGTCCTCGCCCCGATGCTGAAGGCCCGTCAGCTGGGCCTGTCGGG
>JANMAT010000086.1:0-4014 GCA_031359995.1 Actinomycetes bacterium | reverse complement strand
TTTCCGACCGAGCTTGCCGTCCCGTGGTCGATCGTTGGCTGTCGGCAGACGCGCCGGGTGGTTGAGGGGTCACCACTTGCCGCCGGCAGTACTAGCACCAATGTGCTACGGCGCGAGTCGTAGTCGATGCTCATGATGGGGGTGACGAGGAGAAGCTGATGAACAAGCGTGGGACTCGATTGGCGATCGCAGCGATGACAGTGGCGATCGTCGCCATTCCGGCTGCAGCGTTCGGTAGCGGCGGCAGTGGGACCAGTGGTGGCTCGGGTGGCAGCGGCTCGGGTGGCCCGACCGCCGTGGTCGCGCCCCCGGCTCCTGCTCCGCCTCAGCCTGCCGTGGTGCCCCCCGCCCCGGTGGTGCCCCCCGCCCCGGTGGTGGTGCCTCCCGCAGTGATGGCGCCTCCCGCGGTGGTGGCGCCTGCCCCGGAGGTAGCTCCTGCCCCGGCCGCGGTGGTCGCGGCTGCCCCGCCTGCGGTGGGCCCGGGCGCGGTGCCGCCGTTGGGCGTGACCCCGCCGGCTCCCACTGCGCCGCTGACACCCGTGGTCGGCCCGAACACCACGCCGTTGGCGCCGACACCTGGTCCGGCACCGAGCCCTCCGGCGGTTGCCGACCAGACCGCTCCTGGGATTGCACTGGTGCCCGTGGCTCCCGTCGCGCCTGCGGCGCCGGTCGTGGTTCAGCAGCCCCAACCGGTCGTCAAGGCTGACTCGATCAGGGTCTCGAAGTGCTGGACGAACGCGACGGCGAGTGGCTTCGGTGCCATGCTGATCAAGGCGTCGAGTTCGAACCCGACGGCTCAGCTGTTCGCCTTCCGTCCGGACGGTTCGCTCATCGGTGAGGTCCAGAACGGTGGCGGGAGTCGGTACGGCGGCACGGTGATGCCCATCCAGCCCTACGACCCGAGAACGGTCACGATTCGGAGCAGCGCTGGTGGCCGCACCGCGGTGGCGACGGGCCCGTTCCAGGTGCAAGCAGGGTAACGCCAGGGCGGCTCACCCCACGCGGCAGGTCACTGCCGCAGGATTCACATCACGGCGTTGCCCGCATGGGCGTCGTCACCACCGGTTTGCGAAGGCCCGACGGCACGCCCGCCGGGCCTTTCGCGCGCAGTACGGGAGACACCGACGGCGTGGGGGCGACCGCACACTGGGGCGGGTCGGAGGGTTTTTCGAAGGTTGCTCCGATTCGGCGGCTCACTCTCTGGAACTGCTGGCTAAGAGTAGCGACGCTGTCACGCGGGGTGGGGCAAGCCGCCATGGGTCGTAGCACGTGAGTGCTAGTACCCAGGCGTTTTCCGAGGATGGCTCTAGTACGACTGGTGTCTAGCTGAACCCGTCAGGCGTGCACGGCATTGCACGGCGACGTCCACCGCCCCATTTCCTGGGGTTGCGGGCCCAGCAGACCGAGCAGGAACCCAGCCGAAAGTGAGCATGATGAAACTGCCATCCGCACGAACTATGAGGAAGCGATTGGTGCCGACGCTCGGTGCCGTGGCCCTGCTTGGGTCGGCGCTCGCGCTCGGAAACACCGTCACCAGCGGCAACGCCAGTGCCGCGGGCACCGGACAACCGGCACTCAACGGCACAGGGATCAACCAGAACGTGCCGCCGAGCACGCAGTTCGACATCACCGGCTTCCTCCAGTCGGCCACGGTCGACAACATCGCCGACACGCACTCGGGCGGCACCCTGCTGGTCAACGGGCACCAGATGGTCGTGCCGAAGGAGACGATCGTCATCCTTCCGGCCAACGCCCTGACGTGGCAGGAGCTGTTCACGCACGCTCCCGCGCCCTACACCGGCACCGCCACGGGCATGGCGATGAACGACGCTCCGACGCCCTTGACCACCTACGAGATCCAGGTCGTCGGCAACCGGGTCCAGGACCCGAGCGGCACGAACGGTTGCACGAACGGCCTCGGCTGTGATCGCTACATCGCCGGGCTGATCCACATCTCGCAGCAGGACCTGAACTCGGGCGCCGGCAACATCAGCTACGTCGACTACGCGACCGGTGAGTTCGAGGTTGCGGGCACCCCCGGCGTCAAGGGCACCGGCGCTCGCGTCCAGATCAACGATCCGGCCAACGCCACCAGTGGCTCCGGTGGTCGCTACGGCCGGGCCATGACACCGGACGACCGGTTCCAGGTCGATCAGGACAACCCGACGATCCTGGCCGAGACCGGCTTCCCGATGTGCGTGCCCCGTGCGGACCCGGCTGGGCTCACCCCCGATCCTCTGTGCCCGCAGTCGAACCGACCCACGGTGAGCAACCCGGTGGTCAACACCTCCGACGTGACGCCGCAGCCCAACGCCCTCGTGCCCGGTGAGTTCTACCGGGTGTTCCGCATGGATGCGCCGGCCAACGTCGATGCCGTTCCGCCGACCTGTCACACGGCTGCCGGCGTGGCCCGCCCCTGCCTCGATCCCCGGAAGCAGGCCCCCTTCGAGATCGGCGACTACGTCACCTTCGCCGGCACGCTCATCAAGGACGGCGGTGCCAACGGTGGCAAGTACATCTCGGCCCACACGGTCACCGCCAGCCTCGGCATCTACACGCAGCCTGGCATCGACCCGGCCTACGTGTCGGTCGAGGTGGCATTGATCGGCACCGGTGGCCTCACGGTCTTCGGCGCCGGCGAAGCGGCTATTCGTACCAAGTTCGAAGGCATGACCACCGACGAGAGCCGGATGATCCGCGTCTACGGCGTCGACATCAACCCGAACACGGGCGTGACGAGCGACCGCGAATGGGGAACCATCCTGCCCGACCAGGGCCCGCCCACCGGCGCGGTCCGTGGCCGCTGGCGGTTCCGTCCGCCGTGCACCGTGGCCGTTGCCACCACCAAGGCATGCACCCCGCCGCCGGGGGGCCAGTTCATTCCGCCGACCCGTGAGGTGCGGGCCGTGATCACCGGCCTGTCGCAGTTCCTGCCCGGCACGATCACGCCGAACCCGGCGAGTCAGGTTCCCGGCACGCCTTCGGCGGTGGCCTTCGCCAACGGCATCTTCTACGGCCAGTACCACGCACCGATCGGCGAGTACATCTTCCCCGAGAACGTGCCCGGCACCCGGGTCCCGGAGAACAACTTCAACACGATCACGTTCCTCGCTTACGGCGGGTACCAGTCGATCACCGGTGTCCAGGCCGGCGTGTTGACGCCGTGGCCCAGCAACGTCGCCCCGCCCGCGCTGGTCTGTGCGACGCCGACGCTGAACGGAGCCCCGTACTCGGTGGCCAATGGCGGGAGCATCCAACTGTCCGGCAGCCTGCCGGCCAGTGTGACCACGCCCACCACCATCAGCTGGACCGCCGGCACCGGGCTGCTCGGTACGCCGACGGGCACCGACCTGAACGGCAGCCTCACCGGTGCGACGACGACCACCCCGACGTTCAATGCCGCCGGTCTGGCCGCCGGTGTGTACAACGTGAACTTCGAGGCGGCGAACCCCTGTGGCGTCAGCGTTGTGAGCAGCACGATCACCGTGGTGGCTGCACCGCCGCCCACCGTCAACCCGATCCAGAACCAGACGGTGACCGCGGGCGCCAACGTCACCGTCAACGCCTCGAGCGCGTCGCTCCCGGCGCCGACGTGGACCTGGACTCGTACCGGTGGAACGGGACCGGCCGTGGTCTTCACCCAGAATCCGGCGGCAAACCCGTCGGCTGCGTCGTCGATCAACTTCACAACGGCACCCGCTGCTGGCACGTACATCTTCAGCGTGACGGCGACGAACGCCAACGGCACCTCGTCGGCGACGTCCGTGACGATCACGACGACGGCATCGGTGCCGACGACGATCACCTTCGGTGGGACGTTGGAGTACCGCATCGCCAAGCAGCGCCTGGTGATGACGGCGACCTCGACCAACGCTTTGGTCAACAGCATGGTCTTGCAGCCGTACCTGACGGACACCGGAACGATCTTCGACCCGGCGACGTTGGGGGCGAACCTGACCGTGTCACTCATCACGCCGGGAGCGTTCACCATCACACTGGTCGGTGCACCGAAGC
>JANMAT010000128.1:0-2139 GCA_031359995.1 Actinomycetes bacterium | reverse complement strand
CGCGGTGTCGATGCGGACGACGTCGAGCGGAGCCGGGACGGGTGTCGTCACGTTGCCCTCGACCAGGCCGCTCGCCGTCACGTACTGCGGCAGACCGGTCGGTCCGGGCAGGAAGTTGCCGTAGGGGTCGGTCGCGATCATGGGGATGTTGGTCACGTCGACGTCGACGAGCTGCATGCCGAGCTTGGCGGCGGCCTGCTGCTTGATCATCGCCCAGGTGGCGAGGCCACCGCTGGCCGTCGACAGGAACTTCCCGTTCGAGAGGGGCCGGCCGCTCACGTCCACGGTGTAGTCACGCAGGAACACCTGGTGCGAGGCGTGCGAGGTGTAGGTCTGGCTCTGGTCCACGAACGGCGAGTCGGTGTTCAACGCGTTGCGGAACCCGTCGGGAGCGTTGACGATCTTGCCGCGGGTCACCGCCATGAACCGAAGGCTGGGCAGGAGGTCATCGCCGTCGCCGAAGATGTGGTTCGGTCCGGCCACCAGGGGGTCGTCGTCCTTCAACGGCACGAACACCGCGCCGTTGCCACCGTTGGTGATCTTGTCGAGGCCGTGGTCGAAGAACTGGCCGAAGATCGTGAACAGCGAGTTGAAGGGCGGCGAGAGCCCGACGTCGGTCGTGACGTTCGGGATGTCGAGGGTCTCATGGGCCGGTATGCAACCGGGCGGCATGCTGTTGGTCGGCGGATCCGTGCACGGGAAGACGCCGGGGTTGCCCTGGGTCCGCGGCGGGAACCCGGCGGCCACGACGGCGGCCGGGTTGTCCGAGGTCTGGTCCACGATCAGGTTGCTGACCGTGCGCGGCTCGCTGTCGACGACGACGCCACTCGTCTGCGAGTAGTTGGTGAGCCCCGGCGGGCCGACCGGGCCGATGCCAGGGATGTTCGAGTCCTCGGCCGGACCGAAGAAGGGCGTGGTCAGGCGGGGGAAGGTCTGGTCGGCCGCGCCGTGCTTCTCCTGCCCGGCGATCAGGTTGTTGCACGATCCGTCCACCGTCCGCAGGCCGAACGACAGCAGCGGGCTGTTGATCTGGTTCGGACCGGTGCCCAGCAGGGTGCCGCACAGGTTGGTCGGCGTCTGGGTCACCGCGTGCTGCTCGGCGATCTTGATCTGCTGCAGGATGTACGAGAGGTCAGCGGGTGTGACGGTGAAGCCCGACCCCACGGTCGCCTGCGATGCACTCGAGCCGGCCAGCACCGCCGAGCCGGCGAGAAGCCCCAACGGGACGAGCGCGGCGATCGTCGGGACCAGCACCCGAGGGCGCTTCCAGTGGTCGCGCAGACGTCGACGGTTCGAGCGAGGGCGAGCTTGCATCGCCTCTTCCTCGGCGTCGCGAGGCGCTGCTCGCAGCGCTCGCAAGTGCAAAGACATAGACATGGAATTGCCCCATTTCGGCCCAATCGCACGCGGGAGTCGTGCAGATCGAACTCTGCTCGCCGCCCGAAGGGCGTTCTAGAGTGCGACCCCGTTGCGTTAAGCCGAATTAGTGTCCAAACGTCGTAGGACCCCTATCAGTTACCTACGTCAGGCGCGACCACCACCGCGACGCGTGGTATTCGCCGAAGGTCGTAGCACCAAAGTCCATCGGTTCGGCCCTTGACTTTGGACAACGGTGCCAGGCGGTCTACGACCTGTTCGGGTGCCAGCGGCCGCGAAGGTCGCCGCGCCGATCACCACCGAGCGGCGCGGGATGGGCGAGATCCCGCGCCACTCTTCGTGGCGGTCCCCCCGGCATAGGGTCGAAGGGCCACGACCCTCCGGCGACACTGCAACCTTGGCCGATCCCGCCCAACGGGCCAAGGGTGCCAGCGCCCATCCACCTATGTCGGGTGGCCGGACCCGACCTACGACCCCGTCCGTCGCGGGCCCTTCTCCGGCGGTTTCGGGACCATGGTCACTGGTTGCGGTCCACCGGCGAACGGCAACGTCAATGACGTGTCAGCACCTCTCACCCCCATCCTCCACCGCGCCACGACGGGCCGGCGCGTCCGCATCGTCGCGGCGCTCACCGCGGCGGCGTTCGCCGTGGCGGCGTGCGGGTCGAGCTCGAGCAGCAGCGGGCCGGCGACCACGGCCGCCGCCATCGCCGGGCCCACCACCACGGCCGCCCAGGGCACCGACATCGTCGGCACCGCACTG
>JANMAT010000118.1:0-1585 GCA_031359995.1 Actinomycetes bacterium | reverse complement strand
CCGTTGCGACCGTGGTTCACTGGTCGCACCAGAGGAAGGAGGTGGTCCAGCTGAGTAGTCATCAACTTGGGACCCTGGAGGTGGCCGTCCGTTAGGCGGCCTCTTGGACCACCTGACGAAAAAACGTCAGCCACCCAGGTGTGGGCGGCTCGAAGTTGGTCCCATCGAGCATGAACACGCGCGCACCTGTCCTGAAATCGACGTCCGAGGCCCGCTCCGGTTCTACCGGAGCGGGCCTCGGCGCGTCATACCGGCGATGACCCAGCTGCATCCGCCCGGCTGCGTCCGATTAAGGTCGCTGGACATGGAACGGCCGACCCGGTTCGAGCACACGCAGTACCTCGGCGACAAGCGTGACCAGGTCGTCCACGACGTCGATGCCTGCGACGCCCGCGACCGCATCGACGGCATCGTGGCGGCCGACGCCGGCCTGTGCTTCGGGCCCGACACCGTGGCCGAGGCCCGCAACCGCGGGTACCACCTCTGCCGGGACTGCCCCGGGGTGCGCGCCGCCCATCCCGACGGTCGGTGAACGCCTCCTTCACCTCGGCCGGGCTGCGCCTGGCCTGTCACCTGGCCGCGCCTCAGCTCCGGCCCGGTTCGGGCAAGGCTCCCGCCCTCATCCTGTGCCACGGGTTCCCCGCCGGCCAGCTCGACGCCCGCGGCTCGGCCGGCACGTTCCCCGAGCTGATCGACCGCATCTCGTCCGAGATGGGCTGGCACGCCATGACCTTCACCTTCCGCGGCTGCGGGGCCAGCGAGGGCAACTTCTCCCTCGGCGGGTGGGCCGAGGACCTGCGCGCCGCCATCGACCTCATCGTGGCCCAGGCCGACCCCGCCGGCGTGTGGCTGGCCGGCACGTCCACCGGCGGCTCGCTGGCCACCTGCATCGCCGCCGATGACCCGCGCGTCGGCGGGGTGGCCCTGCTGGCCGCCCGGGCCGACTTCGACGACTGGGCCGCCCAGCCCCGCCGGTTCCTGGAGCACGCCCGTGAAGTCGGCGCCGTGCGCGACGCCAGCTTCCCCAAGGCCTTCGACGCCTGGGCCCGCGAACTACGGGCCTACCGACCGCTCGACGCCGTGCGCCGCTACGCACCCCGACCGATGCTGGTGATGCACGGCGACGACGACGACACCGTTCCCGTGGCCGAGGCCCGCCTGCTGGCCGAAGCCCACGGCTCGGCCGAACTGCGCATCATCGCCGGTGCCGGGCACCGCCTCCGCCACGACCCCCGGGCCGTGGCCCTGTTCCTGGGCTGGCTCGACCGCCAGCGCGACCGCCACTGAGCGGCGCCCGCCTACCATCGTTGCTCCCATGACCTCCGGTGACCGCCCCGACGAGCAGGCCGCGCTGCGCGCCCGCGTCGAAGCGCTCCACGGCCTGGCCGAGGAGCTGGCCTACCAGGCCCACTTCGGTCGTCGCGACGCGGCGGAAGCCACCGCGCGGGCCGACGCGGCCGAGGCCCGCCTGGCCGAGCTGCGGGGCCTCGCGCCGGTGAAGGCCGCGCTGGCGCTGAAGCGCGTGCTGCGCCGGGGCACCCCGGCGGCGCCCACCGCACCGCCGGCGGCGCCTACCACCTACCCG
>JANMAT010000064.1:0-45944 GCA_031359995.1 Actinomycetes bacterium | reverse complement strand
GCGGCGCATCTCGTCGGGCGCCAGCATGATCTACCTGTTCGCCCAGTCGGTGGTGCCCACCGTGCCGGCGGGCTGGCTCACCTTCGCCGAGGGCGCCGTGTACAAGGCGTACGACTTCGCGTCACCCCGGGTGTGGGGGTTCAGCGTCACCGAGGACCAGCAGCTGGCCGGCGTGATCATGAAGATCGGCGGCTCGGTGTTCCTGTGGTCGATCGTGACCGTCCTGTTCTTCCGCCGCTTCATGCACAACTGGGAGGCGGAGAACACCTCCTTCGTGCGCATGGCCCCGGCGCCGGTGGAGCCGACCCCGGAGCCCGCGCTCACGTTCGAAGATGTCAGCAAGGTGTTCGACACGACCGCCGCCCCGCAGGAACCCGTCCGCTGACCTCTCGGGATCCGGTTCAGGCCAGGCGCTGAAGCAGGACCTGGTTGGTGGCGCCGGGCACGAACAGAGGCACGGCATCGAGGGTGCGCTCGGGTCGGGCGGTGATGGTCCTGGAGAACAGGTGCATGGTGACCTCCTCGGTGGGGCCCGACGGCGCCGGGCTCCTGCCGGCGATCATCCGGGAGGCCGTGTGTCACCGGCGCGTCAGCACCGCGTCGCCCCCGTCGGCCGCGCGTCAGGCCTGCGCCGCTACTCCCAGCGGAAGGTGAACGCGGCCGCCACGGGTGTGGCCACGGCCCAGACCGCCAGCACCACCCACGCCGAACCGGGCACGTGGTGGGCCGCGCCGAAGGCCCCCCGCAGCGCTTCCGACAGGGCGCCCGACGGCAGGCCCTTGGCGAACGCCCGCAGCGGGCCGGGCAGCTTGTCGAGCGTGATCACCATGCCACCCAGCAGCAGCAGCACGAGGTAGAGCCCGTTGGCCGCGGCCAGGTTCACGGTGCCCGGCAGGCGCCCTGCCAGCGTGAGCCCGATGCCGGCGAAGGCGGCCGAACCGAGCAGCACCGCCAGCACCACCAGCCCCCAGCCGCCGCCCGGGCGCCAGCCCAGGACGCGGGCGATGACGGCCAGCACCTCGAACTGCACGACCTCGACCACCAGGATGGTGACGATCTTGGCGACCACCAGGTGCCAGCGTCGCAGCGGTGTGGCCCCGAGCCGCTTGAGCACGCCGTAGCTGCGCTCGAAGCCGGTGGCGATGCCCAGGCCGACCATGGCCGTCGACATGACGGCCAAAGCGAGCACGCCGGGGGCGAGGAAGTCGACGGGCTCGCCCGACCCGGTGGGCAGCACGTCGACCTTCGAGAAGAACACGAGCAGCAGCGCCGGGATGCCGAGGGTGAGCAGCAGCTGCTCGCCGTTGCGGGCGAGCAGGCGCAGCTCGGCGCGGGCCTGGGCGACCAGGATGCTCATCGCCGGCTCCGACGGGCCCGGCCCCGGCCGCGGCGCGCGCCGGGCGCGGTCGTCGTCTCGTCGACCGCGGCCTCCGAACGCTCGGCGGTGAGGCGCAGGAACACGTCCTCGAGCCGTTGACGCCCGGCCCGCAGATCGCCCAGCGCCAGATCCCGCTCGGCCAGCCAGGCGGTGAGCGCGGCCAGCAGCGCCGGCGTGCCCTCGGTGGCCACCACGTACTCGCCCGGCGCCGCCTCGCGGGTGGCGGCGCCGCCCAGGTGGGCGGCCAGCGCGGCGACCTCGAGCCCGGCCGCCGCGGCGAAGCGCACCTCGGCGGGGCCGCTGCGGCGGAGCTCGTCGGGGGTGCCGTCGGCCACCACCTCGCCCCTGTCGACGATGACCACGCGGTCGGCGACCCGCTCGGCCTCGTCGAGCTCGTGGGTGGTGAGCACCACGCAGCAGCCCTCGGCGGCCAGGCGTCGCAGCACCTGGCGCACGAGCTGGCGGCCGGCCACGTCGACCGAGGCGGTGGGTTCGTCCAGGAACGCCACCCGCGGCCGCCCGGCCAACGCCAACGCCAACGACAGGCGCTGCTGCTCACCGCCCGAGAGCTGGCGCCAGGTGGAGCCGACCCGCTCGCCCAAGCCGACCTCGTCGACGAGCGCCGTCGGCGACGAGACGTTGCCGTAGTAGGCGCAGAACAGCTCCACGGCCTCACCGACGCGCATGGTCGGGTACACGCCGCCGCGCTGCAGCATCACGCCGATGTGGCGCACGAGCTCGCCGTGCTGGCGGGCGGGGTCGAGCCCCAGCACCTGCACCGTGCCACCGGCGCGAGCGCGGTAGCCCTCGAGCACCTCGACGGTCGACGTCTTGCCCGCGCCGTTCGGGCCGAGCAGTGCGGTCACCGCGCCGGCCTCGGCGGTGAGCGACACCTGGCGCACCGCGGTGAGGTCGCCGTAGCGCACCACCAACCCGTCCACCTCGACCGCAGCCACGGCGACGCAGGCTACGCAGGTGCGGGCGGGCCGGGCACGTCGTGGGCCAGGCGGGCCAGCAGCGCGCCGACCACGGCGCGCTCGGCCGCGTCCATCGAGCGGCCGGCGACTTCGACCACCTCGGGACCCGACCAGCGGCCCGCCAGCGCGGGGCCGACCACCAGGCGGCGCTCGGCTACCTCCAGCATCGGGATGTCGGCGGCGGTGTCGCCGGCGGCCAGCACGATGGGCGCCGTCGCCGTCATGGCCGCCACCAGCTGGGCCTTGCGATGAGCCTCGGCCGGGTTGTCGACCAGACCGCCGGTGTAGCGACCATCGGCCGTGTGGGCCCGGATGGCGTGGACCGCGGCGTCGCCGAGCGAGGTGGCCACGCGCGCCAGCACCTCGTGCGGCGCGCCGCTGACGAGCACCGGATCGAGGTGCGGGTGGTTCCGCAGGAAGCCGTCGAGCACCGGCACGAGGTCCGACCAGCGGGCCCGGAAGTCGGCCGATGCCACGAACGCGTCGGCATGGGCGCCCGCCTCGGTCACCGACAGCCCGGCCAGACCGGCGGCGTAGAACCGGGGCACCACGTCGGCGATGCGGGCGTAGTCGACCTCGCTGCGGTGGTAGCGCTCGATGGCACGCCGCATGTCGTCGAGCGCCCGGGTCGGGAACGCCCCCTGGGCGTGCAGGAACGCCGCCCACTCGAGCACCGTGAAACCGCCGCAGAGGGTGCCGTCCCAGTCGAGGGCCACGATCGCTCGCACGGGCCGAGCTTGGCACGGGCCGGGGTTCGCGAACCGACCCGACCCGATCGAGCACCGGCCCGCTAGCGTCCTCTCACTGTGATCGACGTTCGCCGCCTGCGCACCGACTTCGAGGCCGTGAAGACGGCCATGGCCCGCCGGGCCAAGCCCGAACTGCTCGCTCAGCTCGACCACGCCGTCCGGCTCGACGAGCGCCTCCGCTCGCTCACCGCCGATCGCGACGAGGCCCGCCGCCAGGTGAACGAGCTGTCGAAGCAGGTCGGCGGCCTGCGGCGCGACGGCCAGGCGACCGAGGCCGAAGCGGCCATGGCCGCCAGCCGCGCCCAAGGCGAACGTGAGACCGAACTGGCCACCGAGGCGACCGCGGTCGAAGCCGAGCTGCGCGAGGTCCTGCTGCGCATCCCGAACCTGCCCCACCCCGACGCACCCGATGGCGCCGGCGAGGACGACAACCCGGTCGTGAAGGGCCCCGTCGGCGTGCTGGCCGAGTACCCCGCGCACCAGCGCGTGCCCCATTGGGAGATGGGCACCGCCCTCGGCATCATCGACAGCGAGCGCGCCGCCAAGATCTCGGGCTCGATGTTCACGATGCTGCGGGGCATGGGCGCCACGCTGAGCCGGGCCCTGTGCCAGCTGGCCCTCGACCGCAACGCCGATGCCTTCGAGGAGATCCGCCCGCCGTCGCTCGTGACCACGGCCACGTTCACGGCCACCGGTCAGCTGCCGAAGTTCGCCGACGACGCCTACGCCATCGAGCGCGACGACCTGTGGTGCATCAGCACCGCCGAGGTGCCGCTCACCTCGATCGGGCGCGACGAGATCTTCGACGAGGTCGACCTGCCCCGCCGCTTCATGGCCCACACGTCGTGCTACCGGCGCGAGGCCGGCTCGGCCGGCAAGGACACGCGCGGTCTGCTGCGGGTCCACGAGTTCGACAAGGTCGAGATCCTCGCCTACGCCACGCCCGAGCAGGCCCCGGCTGTGCTCGACGAGCTCGTGGCGCGCGCCGAGAGCACCATCGCCGCCCTCGGTCTGGCCTACCGCATCATCGAGATCTGCACCGGCGACATGGGCCAGAGCCATCACCGCAGCTTCGACATCGAGGTCTTCGCACCCGGTTGTGACCGCTTCCTCGAGGTGTCGTCGATCAGCTGGTTCAGCGACTACCAGGCCCGCCGGGGCAACATGCGCTACCGGCCCACGGGCGCCAAGGGCACCGAGACGCTGCACACCTTGAACGGCTCGGCGCTGGCCGTGCCCCGCGTGCTCGCCGCCGTGCTTGAGAGCCACCGCCAGCCCGACGGTTCGGTGGCCATCCCCGAGGTGCTGTGGCCGTACACGCGAGGGGCCCGTACGATCCCGGCACGATGATCGAACCAGTCGCGGGCCCGGGCCTGTGGGGAGTGGTGCGCCGTGGATCCTGAGCAGATCGCCTCCCGTCGGTTCGACTACGAGACCGCCGGCCTCGACGTGGCCGACGTGGACGCCGACCCCGTGCAGCAGTGGTGGCGGTGGTACCGCGAAGCGATGGAGGCCGAGATCACCGAGCCGAACGCCATGGTGGTGTCCACCGTCGACGCCGACGGACACCCCGACGCCCGCTTCGTGCTGGTGCGCAGCGTGGACGACAAGGGCATCTCGTTCTACGGCAACTTCGGTTCGGCCAAGGGTCGCCAGATCGCCGCCACCGGCGTGGCGTCGATCACCTGGGGCTGGCTGCAGCTGCACCGCCAGGTTCGTGTGCGGGGCACCGCCCACGCGTTCGGTGACGCCGAGGCCGACGAGTACTGGGCCAGCCGGCCGCGCGACAGCCAGCTGGCCTCGGCCGCGTCGCCCCAGTCGCAGGTGATCGCCGACCGTGACGAGCTCGACGCCCGCATCGCCGAGCAGACCCGGCTGTGGGCCGGCGTCGATGCCGTGCCCCGCCCCGACACGTGGGGCGGGTTCCGCGTCGTGCCCGAGGTGTTCGAGTTCTGGCAGGGCCGCCCGGCCCGCACCCACGACCGCCTGCGCTACCGCCGCGTCGACGGCGCCTGGCTCGTCGAGCGCCTCGCCCCCTGACGCGTCGGCCCGGGCCGGTCCCGGTCGGCCCGGATGGTCAGAGCCAGGTGCGGGCGGTGGCGACGAGGGCGTCGATGAGGGCGTTGGTGTGGGGGGTGGGCCCGGGGCCTTCCCAGTCCCACCACATCGGGCTCGACCCGCGGACGCGGGGTGGCAGCTCGAGCTGGGCGCCACCGTGACGGGGGCGGTTCACCGGGTTGGCCGGGTGCAGACCGCGCAGCTCCTTGGGGATGGCGTCCAGGTCGGTGCGCACGTCGTAGGCGGGCAGGTGGGTGCGCAGCTGCCCACCGAGGTGCTCGGCCAGGGCCCGGTTGGCCCCACCCACCAGCAGCGAGGCCCAGTGGCCGGCGCGCCCGTAGCCGTGCACCGTGACCACCACGTCGACGTGGTCGAGGAACGCGGCCAGCGTCTCGGAGTGCTCGGGGTCGAACGCGTGCGACGACAGGTGGGCGACGTCGGGCGGGTGGTGCACGCCGTAGTACGAGGCGTCGGCCAGCTCGGCGGCCCGGCCGGCGATCACGTCGGTCATCGCCTCCAGGGCACCGCCGTGGAAGGCCATGAAGCCGAAGCGGCTGCGCAGCTCGCACACCTCTTCGACGCCGGGGTGGGCGAGCAGATCGGCGAAGTTCACCGATGGGCGCCCCGTCGTCGCGTGGCCAGCACGGCCAGCCCGCCGAGGGCGACCAGGGTGGCCAGCACCACACCGAACACCACCGGATCCCGGGCGGTGACGAAGTTGCGGATCGAGTCGCCGATGCGGCCGCCGGCCTTGGTGACCTTGCCCTGGCTGAGGTTCCCCCGGGCGACCTGGATCTCCTCGATGCCGTAGAACACGAGGTAGATGCCGGCGAGCACCATCAGCAGGCCGGCGGCGCGGTCGACGAATCGCATCGCCGTGCGCAGGACCTTGAGCAGGCCACCCGATGCCACGGCCAACGACACCGTGAGCGCGGTGATGACCAGCCCCATGCCGAGTCCGTAGAGCAGCATCGCGACGATTCCCGACACCACGCCGTGCTGGTTCGTGCCGCCGAACAGCGTGCTCAGGAACACCGGCAGGGCGCAGCCGAGCGACGCGATGGCGTAGGACACCCCGAAGACGAACATCGACGAGAACGTTCCGGAGCGGCCGCCCTTGGCGATCTTGGGTGTGGCGATGGGGATGCGCCACCCGGCCAGGATCGCCACGCCGAGACCGATGAGCAGCGTCGCGATCACCAACGTGGCCCAGCCCGAGATGTTGGTGAGCACATCAGCGGCGTTGCGCAGCGCGCTGCCGAGCACGAGGAAGACGACGACGAAGCCGAGCGTCATCGCGCCGCCGACCACGAGGGCGCGACGGATGCGGGCGACCGTGGACCGTTCGGCGCTCTCCGTACCGAGGAACAGCCCGAGGTAGGCCGGCAGCATGGCGAACCCACACGGGTTGACCGAGGCGACCATGCCCCGGAGCAACGAGAGGGCGAAGTCGCCGGAGATCACAGCGCGAACAGCTCCTTCACGGCGGCGCGCATGGCGTCGGCGTCCATGGCGCCGACCTTGGTGCGCACGATGGTGCCCTGAGCGTTCACGAACACCGTGGTCGGCAGCGACGAGATCTTCAGGGCGGCCACGCCGTCGCCCTTGTCGTCCATCCAGATCGGGTAGGTGACGGCGACCTTCTGCACGAACGTGCCGGCCGACATGGTGGTGTCGCCGGTGTTGAGCCCGACGATGGCGACCTTGTCGCCGAGGGACTGGTGCACCGACTCGAATGCCGGCATCTCCTTGACGCACGGCCCGCACGTGGTGGACCACACGTTCACGATGGCGGGCTTGCCCTTCAGCGACGCGAACGTGACCGCGGTGCCCTTGTTCGTGCCCTGCAACGTGCTGAACGCGCCCTTGGGCAGGGGGGTGCCGTCGATCTTGGGCGCCTGGCCGAGGCCGGGCTCGGTGAACGTCTTGCTGGACGTGTCGAGCTTGGCCACGCCGTCGCTGCCCCCGCACGCCGCCAGTGTGACGGCGAACACAGCGGAGGCGGCCATGCCGAGCAGGCGGGAACGAAACGACCGGAGGCTCACGCCATCAGGTTATCGACGCCCTCGTGCGGGCCGGGGGTCGCACGCGCCACGACCCATCCGATGGGCCGTTGGGGGACGGCCGGATGGAGCGCGGTGGCGTTGCCCCGGCCCTCCGGGCGGGGGCCCCGAAGGGCCGGGTGACACCTGCGGTGGGCGGCCGGAGCCGCCCACCTCAGGCGATGCGGTAGGTCGGCGGGAGCGGCACCTCGTCGACGACCAGCTCGGGTCGCGGTGATTTCGGTGGTCGCCCCCGGGGACGCTTGTTCTCGACCACCTGGCCGTTCACGAGGAGCTTCCCGCCCCACACGCCCCAGGGTTCCTGGCGTTCGAGGCCGCCGTCGAGGCAGGCCTCGGCGAGACGGCACTTGGCGCAGATGGCCTTGGCGCGGGCGAGGTCGAAGAGATCCTCGGAGAAGAACAAGTGGGTGAGGGTGCCGTTGCCGTCGCGGCAGCGGGCAGCACGGAAGTCGACGTTCACGTCGATCGGACGCTCGAGCAACGAGGCAACCGATTCGACGATCTCGTTCGTGACGGTAGACACGGTGGGGCTCCTGGAAGGTCTGGGGTGAGGTGAGACGAATCGGAAAAACGAAAGAGGCCGTCGGGATGTCCCGACGGCCTCAGAGGCTTCCGACGTTGCAGGCGCTGCCGCTTACGTCGTTCGACTCCGGTGCTGTCGGGCCGGCACGCGATTGCCGGTGCCGGTGCCGATGGGCTTGAGGGTCAGGACATGGGACCGCATGGAGGTGCCGCCTGCCGCGCACGAACGCGCCGCGGTGGCCATGCCGGCCATGTCGCTTGCGAGGATCGTGGGCTTCATCGGGCTGCTCCTGAAGGTCTCGTAGGTGCTTCGGTTGCTTCGGCTCGGGTAGGCGCGGGCCAGGCCCTTTCCTACCGAGTTCTGATGGAATCACGGCGGCGTCTGATACGTCAACCGAATTTGTCGGCCATCTCGCGCACGCTTCAGGCCGTACGGTGAACGACATGGCATCAGGGGCGATGGGCGGGCACGACATCACGGCCTTGCCGGCCTCGGGGCGCGTGTTCGCCGCGACCCGACCGGTTCGATTGGGTGATGCGAGCCCGGGCGGTCGTCTGCGCATGGACTCGATGGCCACGTACGCCCAGGACGTCGCCACCGACGACAGCCGCGACAGCGGTCTGGCCGATGCCGACGCGTGGGTCGTGCGCCGCTCGACGGTCGAGGTCCACCGCTTCCCGACCTACGGCGAAGCGCTCACGCTGCGCACGTGGTGCAGCGGTGTGGGCTCGCGTTGGGCCGATCGCCGCACGCGGTTCGACGGTGCCGACGGCGGGCTGGTGGAAACGGTCACCGCGTGGGTGGCGGTCGATCTCGCAACCGGTCGGCCGCGCCTGTTGGGCGACGACTTCGCCGCGCGCTACGGACCGTCGGCCGCCGGACGCACGGTCTCGGCCCGGTTGTGCCACGAGCCGCCGCCGCCCGCCGCGCCGCGTCGGGCCTGGCCGCTGCGCTTCGCCGACTTCGACGTGCTCGGCCACGTGAACAACGCCGCCTACTGGGTGGCGGTGGAGCAACTGCTGGCCGAACGCCGTGAGCTGCGCGCACCGTTGCGGGCCGAGCTCGAGTTCCATCAGCCGGTGGACCAGGGTGTCGACGTCGACCTCATGGTGGCGCCCACCGACACGGGCCTGAACGCGTGGATCGTGGCCGCCGGGAGCACCATCGTGCACGCGTCGGCCGTGGTAGGGATGATCTCGTGAGCCCCTCCTCCACCTCCCCCGTCGGCCCCGATGACGTGCGCGACGCCTGGGAGCGCATCGCCACCCAGGTCCGCCGCACGCCGGTGCTCGCGCTCACGCCGTTCGATCTGCCCGGACTGCCCGGCCCGGTGGTGCTCAAGCTCGAACTGCTGCAGCACTCCGGTTCGTTCAAGCCCCGCGGCGCGTTCAACCGCGTGATCACCGAGCAGGCCGCCGGTCACGTGCCCACCGCCGGCGTGATCGCCGCGTCAGGTGGGAACCACGGCGCCGCACTGGCGCTGGTGGCCAACCGGCTCGGCATCCCCGCCGAGATCTACGTGCCGGCGTCGAGTCCGCCGTTGAAGGCCGACCGCATCCGCTCGTACGGCGCCACGGTGGTGATCGGCGGTGAGATCTACGACGACGCCCAGGAGGCGGCCGATGCCCGCGCCGCCCAGACCGGTGCGCTTCAGGTGCACCCGTACGACCACGTGGCCACGGTGGCCGGCGCGGGTACCTGCTCGGCCGAGTTCGACGAGCAGGCGCCCGGCCTGGACACCGTGCTGGTGGCCACCGGCGGCGGGGGTCTCACCGCCGGGGCCGCGGCGTGGTTCGGGCGGCGGGTGAAGGTCGTGAGCGTGGAGCCCGAGACCAGCCGGTGCCTGGCCGCCGCCCTGGCCGCCGGTGAGCCCGTGCCGGTACCCGTGTCGGGACTGGCCGCCGACTCGCTCGGCGCCCGCCGCGTGGGCGCCGTGAACTTCGCCTGTGCGCAAGCGGCCGGCGTACAGGGCGTGACGGTCAGCGACGAGGCCATCAGAGGGGCCCAGCAGGCGCTGTGGCGCTCGTTGCGGCTCGTGGTCGAGCCGGGTGGCGCCGCCGCGCTGGCGGCGCTCCTGGCCGGTGCCTACGTGCCCGCGGCCGGCGAACGCGTCGGTGTCATCGTCTGCGGCGCCAACTGCGACCCCACCACCGTGCTCTGACGAAGACGGCGACGGTGACGTCAGATCTATCAGGTCAGATCGGAAGGTGGTGATGCCCGTGTTCTGGGCGGTGGCCCACATGGAGCCACCCTCGGTCTCGGTGTCGTAGTTGGTGCCCGGGAGCACCGACTCGAGCTCGCCGCGACTGTCGGTCGACACGCCGAGCACACCGGACTGCGCCCGCAGCCGGGCCACGTCGTCGGCTCGCACGTCGGCGGCCACGCCGTCGACACCGTTCTGGCGCGCCACCTCGTCCAGCTCGGGGCCGACGTGCGGGCTCGGAACCGTCGTGGCGGTGAACCGCTGCACGCCGCGACGCGCGGTGGTCCGGGTTCGACGGGCTGGGATCCGGCGCGCCAACGGCAGACGATCGGCTACCTCGTGGAGGCGGGTGCCGATCCGAACGCACTCGCCGCCGGTGGCGTGACCCCGCTGCACCGCGCCGTCCGCAACCGGTGTTCCGGCGCGGTGGGGGCGCTGCTGCAGCTCGGCGGCGACCCGCGCCTCGCCAACGACCGGGGCTCGACGGCGGTCGACCTGGCCCGGTGGACGACCGGGCGCGGCGGGAGCGGGTCCGTGGCAGCACGGGCCGAACAGCAGCGCATCGTGGCGTTGCTCGGGGCGTCATCGGTGGACTGATCGGCCCACCCGTCAAAGCGCGACGTGCTCGACCGTCGATCGCCGCCACTCGAGGAAGCGCCGCTCGGCGCCGACCATGGCGCTCGCTACGGTGCGGGCATGCGCCTCGCCCGGTACGACCTCGCCGATCCCGACTTCCCGGTGTCCCTCGTCGAGGTCGACGAGCCGGTGCTGCCCGGGCCGGCGTGGGCCCGCGTGGCGGTGCAGGCATCGGGCATCTGCGGGTCCGACCTCCACAACCTGTACCCCGACGGCAGTGGCAGCCGCATCTTCGGTCCCCACGTGGAGGCGCCCATGGAGATGGGCCACGAGATGGCCGGGGTCATCACCGAAGCCGGGGCTGAGTGCCCGTTCGCGGTCGGCACGATGGTGGCCGTCGATCCCACCCTGGCGTGCGACGCGCGGGGTGTGGAGCGGTGCCCGGCGTGTGCCACCGGTGCCACCAGCGCGTGCTGGAACCTGGGCTCGAAGCTGTTCACGGGCGGCTTCGGCATCGGCTTCACCGTGGGCCTCGGCGGCGGCTGGGGCGACCAGCTCGTGGCCCACGCCAGCCAGCTCCACACCGTGCCCGCCGGGGTCGACGCCCGCACCGCGGCGCTCACCGAGCCGTTGTCGGTGAGCCTGCACGCGCTGGCCCGCCGCCTGCCGCCGAAGGGCTCGCCGGTGCTGGTGATCGGCGCCGGCATCATCGGGCTCACCGCGGTGGTGGCGCTGCGATCGCTGGCGCCCGACAGCGAGATCACCGTGCTGGCCCGTCACCCGCACCAGGCCGCCGCGGCCACGGCGCTGGGCGCACACCACGTCGTGCGCCCCGACGACGCCGGTGAGCACCTGGCCGAGCTCGCTCGCCTGGGCGGCGGCCTGCTCCGCGGCAAGCGTGACGGCGCCACCATCTCGGGCGGCTACCCGCTCACCATCGAGGCGGTGGGCACCGGTGCGTCGGTGGGCCTGTCGTTCCGGGTCACGGCCCAGCGCGGCGCGGTGATCCTCATCGGCGGCATCGCCGTCACCAAGGTCGACCTGGCCGCTCTGTGGTTCAAGGAGATCGAGGTGGTCGGCGCGTTCTGCCACGCGGTCGACACCGCGCCCGACGGCGTGCGCCACAGCTTCGACCGCGCCCTCGAGCTGCTGGCCGCCGGCGCGCTGCCGGCCGCACAGGTGGTCACGCACGACTACCCGCTCTCCGACCTGCGGGCCGCGTGCGCCACTGCGCACGACAAGTCGACCGGTGCCATCAAGGTGCTGCTCCACCCTGGGTCGTGAACGGTCGGCGGTAGCGTGCCCGCCCATGATCGTGACGGTGTTGGGATGGTCGGGCGCGGCGGCGCTGCTGGTGGCCTACGCGCTGGTGTCGCGCCAGCGGGTGGCCGGTGACGGGTTCACCTACCAGGCGCTCAACGTGTACGGGGCCGCCGCGGTGTCGGCCAACTCGGCCGTGCACCGGGCCTGGCCGTCGGTGGGCCTGAACGTGATGTGGATCGGCATCGGCGTGGTGGCCCTGCGCCGCGTCGCCCGGCGGCGCGGCGGACGCACCACCCAGGCGCCGGCCGCATGATCGTGCGGCGCGTCCACCACGTGGCCCTCATCGGTCGCGACATCGAGCGCTCCAAGCGCTTCTACTGCGGCGTGCTCGGCCTGCGCGTGGTGGCCGAGCACCACCGCGCCGACCGAGACAGCTGGAAGGTCGACCTGGCTCTGCCCGACGGCACCCAGCTCGAGCTGTTCACGTTGCCTGGTGCGCCGCCCCTCCCGAGCTACCCCGAGGCGCGGGGATTGCGTCATCTCGCCTTCGCGGTGGCCGATGTCGTCGCCGCCCACGCCGAGCTGACCGAGCGTGGGTGCGGGCCCGAACCCGTGCGCGTCGACGAGTTCACCGGCCGCCGGTTCTGCTTCGTGGCCGACCCCGACGGCCAGCCCATCGAGCTCTACGAAGACAGCTGAGGTGAGCGCGCCGGCTCAGCCTTCGCCGGCCAGCGCGCCGAGGCCCGCTTCGGTGATGGCGTAGTAGAGCTGGCCGTCCTCGCCGCGATCGGCGGTGGCCTCACCGGCGAGGCGCAGGTGCTCGAGGTGGGCGTAGGTCTCGCTCTCGGCCATGGAGCCCCACGCCCGCTCCGAGAACAGGTGGCGCATGAGCTCGTTGACGGTGGCGGCCTGGCCGGTGCCCGACGCGGCCCGGCGCAGGCGGTCGAGCCGCTCCTGGTGGTGCTCGTGGATGTGGGTGACGCGGCCGTACAGGTCGTGGAACGGCGTGCCGTGAGCCGGCAGCACCAGGCGCACGCCGGGCAGGGTGTGCATGCGCTCGAGCGAGTTGTTGAAGTCGGCCAGCGGGTCGGGCCCCGAGCCGACACCCGAGATGTGGGGCGTGATGGTGGGCAGCACGTGATCGCCCGACAGCAGCAGGCCCTCGACCGGATCGAACAGGCACAGGTGGTCGGGCGTGTGGCCGGGGGTGTGCACGGCGATCCACCGGCGCCGGGCCAGGCGCACGTGGTCGGCGTCCTCCAGGCGCACGTTGGGACTGGGCACGGCCAGTGGGTCCGACATCTCGTCACGGATGCGGTCGCGGTCGGTGTCGTTCATGGGGGCGTACGGTGCGCCGCCCCACGGCGTGGGCCGGTTCCAGTGCTCCATGCGCTTGGCCGCGACCTCACCCGCGGTGAGCGGCTCGTCGACCGCGTCCTCGGGGTCCATGTCGGGCTCGTCCCAGCGCTCCCAGAACAGGCGGAACGACGAGTGCGACACGATGTCGGCGCCCGAGATGGCCTGCACGCGGGCGGCCCCACCGAAGTGGTCGGGGTGGCTGTGGGTGACCACCACGGTGTGGATGCGGGCCAGGGGCACGCCGGCCTGGGCCATGCGGGCTTCGAGGGCCTTCCACGCCGACGGGCCGGGCAGGCCGGGGTCGACGATGGCGAAGCCGCGCTCGTCTTCGAGCACGTAGCAGTTGACGTGCCCGAGGCCCGGCATCTCGATCGGCAGCTGGGTGCGCAACACGCCGGGGGCCAGCTCCACGATCTCGTCGGTTGCCGGTTGAGCCTCTTGTCGACGCACGTCAGCCATCTTGCGAGGATACTTGGCGACTGCAACAGCCGCCCGTTGAGCGGGCCGCGCCGTAGCGTCGGGGGCGTGACCTGGCGCGACACCGTCCTCTTCCTCGTGGGCTGGACGACCGGGTGGGTGCTGTGGGCGCGGGTGCCCCGGCTGCCGGCGAGCCCGCCGACCACCCGCTCGGGTGCACTGGCGGTCATCGTGCCCGCCCGCGACGAGGCGGCGTCGCTCCCGGCGCTCCTCGCGTCGCTCGTACCCCAGCTGGGGTCGGCCGACGAGCTCGTGGTGGTCGATGACGGCTCCACCGACGCCACCGCCGCGCTCGCCGCGGCGGGTGGCGCCCGCGTGATCCCGGCGCCGACCCTGCCGGTGGGATGGACCGGCAAAGCCTCGGCCTGCCACACGGGCGCGGCGGCCACATCGGCCCCGACGCTCGTGTTCCTCGACGCCGACGTCGTGCTCGAACCGGGCGCACTCGACCGGCTGGCCGCGGCCGTGGCGGCCACGCCCGGTGGGCTGGTGAGCGTGCAACCGTGGCACGGCATGGCGCGCCCGGTGGAGCAGTTGTGCGTGCCGTTCAACATGGTGGCGGTGGCGGGCACGGGTCTGGCCGCACCCGGGGCCGGCCGGCGACGGACCCGTGTGGCCTTCGGGCCGGTGCTGGCCACGGCACGCGCCGATTACGAGCGCGTCGGCGGCCATGCGCACGCCGAGGTACGCGCCAGCGTGGTCGACGACATCGCGCTGGCCCGCCGCTACGACGGCAACGTGCGCGTGGCCGTCGATCGGAGCGTGGCCTCGTTCCGCATGTACCCCGGTGGCTTCGGACCGCTCCTCGAAGGGTGGACGAAGAACATCGCCACGGGGGCCGGCAACGTGCCCTGGTGGGCGTTCGCCGCGACGGTGGCGTGGTTGTGGTCGATGATCGGCGCACCGGCGGCGGGCTGGCCCTGCTGGCTGGCCAGCGCGCTGCAGGTGTACGTGCTCGGCCGCCGCGTCGGCGCCGTGCGGTGGTGGGCGGCGCTGCTCGCACCGCTGCTCGCCATCTGGTTCCTCGCCGTGCTGGCACGGTCGGGTTGGCGGCGGCTTCGTGGCCGGCCCGTGCGTTGGCGCGGGCGTGACGTGGTCGTGTGAGTCGGGCTGCTACTGCTGGGCCGACGGCCCGACACGGGGGATGAAGACCTTCTCGCGGTAGTAGCGCAGCTCGTTCACCGATTCCCGGATGTCGTCGAGGGCGCGGTGGCTGCCCGCCTTGCGGGGCCGGTCGGAACGCACCTGCGGGTACCAGCGGCGCACCAGTTCCTTCACGCTCGACACGTCGACGCTGCGGTAGTGCAGGAAGTTCTCGACGTCGGGCAGGTAGGCGGCCAGGAAGCGCCGATCGGTGCCGATGGAGTTGCCACACAGCGGCACGGTGCGGGCTTCGGCCACGTGCTCCTTGAGGAACGCCAGCGTCTGGGCGCCGGCGTGCTCGAGGGTGATCGTCGACGCCTTGATCGCGGGCAGCAGGCCCGAGCGCTTGTGCATGTCGACCACGAACGGATCCATGATCGCCAGCATCTCGTCGGTCTGGTGCACCACGAGATCGGGACCCTCGGCGACGATGTTCAACTCGTCGTCGGTGATCAGCGTCGCGATCTCGACGATCACGTCCTTCGTCGGCTCCAGGCCGGTCATCTCGAGATCCATCCAGGCCAGCATCAGCGGCACACTATGCCCAGGTGGCGACGTGCTGGGCCGTCGTAGGCTCCGACGGTGCCCGATCTCTCGCTCTGCGTCGTCCGCCTCGACCCCGATCTGCCGCCGCCGGCCTACGCCCGGGCCGGTGATGCCGGGCTCGACCTGATCGCCCGCCACGACGCCGAGCTGGCGCCCGGCGGCGGTCGGGCGCTGGTGGCCACGGGCCTGGCGTTGGCCATCCCGGCGGGCTGGGCCGGTTTCGTGCAGCCTCGCAGCGGCCTGGCTCTTCGCCACGGCGTGACCGTGCTGAACACTCCGGGCCTCATCGACAGCGGCTACCGCGACGAGTTGCAGGTGCTGCTGGTGAACACCGACCCGTCGTCGTCGTACCACGTGCAGCGCGGCGATCGCATCGCGCAGCTCGTGCTGGTGCGCGTGGGTGAGGCGGCCATCGTCGAGGTCGAGGCGCTCGACGGCGACGACCGCGGCGGCGGCTTCGGCCACACCGGCCGCTGACACGCCGCGCCGGCCCGCTGGGTCTCGCTAGGTCTCGCGCACGACCTGGCGCGGGTCTTTGTCGTCGCGCAGGCCCTGGAAGCTGGCGTGGCGGATGATGTGATCGTCCGTCCACTCGGCGAACTCGACCTCGGCCACGAGCTCGGGACGCACCCATCGCGGCTTGCTCGGCAGCTGCAGCCGGGTCGGTGGCGGGTCGAAGGGGCAGCGGTCGGCGGCGCGCTCGGCCAGCAGCGTGGTGAGCTGCCGCAGGGTCGTGTCGTCGAAGCCCGTGCCGACCGCACCGCAGAAGCGCAGCCGGCCGTCGTCGTCGTGCACGCCGACGGCCAGCGAGGCGAACGTGCCCGAGCGGCTCCCGTCGCCGGCCTGCCACCCGCCGATCACCAGTTCCTGACGGAGCCGGTGCTTGATCTTGCGCCACGAGGTCGAGCGCTTGCCGGGTACGTAGCGGCTGTCGCGCCGCTTGGCCACCACGCCCTCCATACCTCGCGCCGCGGTGGCGGTGGCCAGCGCGGCGCCGTCGTCGTAGGTGGGCGAGAGCACCCACCGCTCGCCCGGTTCGAACGCCTGCTCCAGCAGGCGGCGCCGCTGCTCGAACGTGAGCTTGGTGATGTCGGTGCCGTTGAGGGCGAGCAGATCGAAGGCCACGAACGTGGGCGTGCCGTCGCCGCGAGCCAGGCGAGCGAAGCTCGGCCGACCCTCGTCGTCGAACACGACGACCTCGCCGTCGAGCACGGCCGAGTCGGCGTGCACCGATGCGGCCAGCCCGGCGAGGGCAGGCCACTTGCCGGTGGCGTCGAGCAGGTTCGAGCTCTGCAACCACACCTCACCGTCGTCGATGAACGCCAGCGTGCGGAAGCCGTCCCACTTCACCTCGAACAGCCAATCTCCGACAGCTGCCACTGGCAAGGTGCCGGCAACGGCCTTCATCGGCGCAATGCCTGGGCGCATGGTTCACCAGGCTAAGCCGCGCTCCGTCGCCGTCCCACACGATGGCGCGGTGATTGTGAGCGCGGAGCGTGGTGGGAGCCTGTTCGTGGGCCGCGACACTCGGTTGCTGGAGGTCGGCGCGGGTACCATGCGGCTGCTCATCGGACCGCCATGACCGACCTGCCCGCCGATCCCAGCGCCTGGGACCTCAACGACGACGCGATCGACGCGCAGGGTTCGCTCGCGCCCGACGAGGTGGCGGTGGCCCGGGGTGGCGAGACCCGTACCGCCCCTCGCGTCGACCTCCGTACGCTCGCCGAGACCGAACCTGACCGCCTGCCCGTGCCCGTTGTGTACGACACGATCGACACGTACACGCCGAAGGTGTCGTGGAAGGCGCTCGTCGGTCCCCTCGTCGGCGTGGCGGTGGTCAGCATCGGCCTCGGGCTCGTCATGGCACGCGGTGGCAACGACGACAAGAGCGCCGTGAAGACCGGTACGGGTACGGCCGAGAGCAGCGTGGCCACCACGGTCGTGTCGAGCACCAGCACCGCGGCGGCCACCTCGACCGCCGCACCGACCACGGTCGCCGCGCCCACCACCGTGGCGTCCCCTACGACGGCGGCGCCCGTCATCGCCCCGCCCACCACCACCGCGCCCGCCGTGCCGCCCGGGGTGCCGGCGGCGCCCGACAGCGGGCCGCCGGCACTGCCCACCGACGCGCCCGTCACCGACGTCGACCTCACCAACCCCGTGCGTTACGCCGAGTTCACCGACGGCAAGGTGTACCTGCACGGTCGGGTCCCCTCGGCCGTGCTGGCGCAGACCATCATCGACAAGGTCGCCGCGGTGGTCGGCGAGGACAACGTGGTCGTCGACTACGTCGTCGATCCGTCCACGCCCGCCGTGTCCGGCGGCCCGTTGAAAGTCACCGACACGGTCCAGTTCGAACCCGACTCCACGGCGCTGCGTCCCGAGTTCGCCAGCATCCTGGGCCTGGGCATCGCGCTCATGCAGCGGAACCCGGCGGTGCAGATCATCGTCGTCGGTCGCGCCGACGCCCGCGGCGGTTCGGGCTACAACCAGCGCCTGTCCCAGGCACGGGCCGAGGCGGTGGTCAGCTACCTGGTCGGCAACGGCGTCGACGGGGAGCGGCTCTCCATCGACGCCCGCGGCGCCAGCGATCCGTTGGCCCGCGGGGACGAGCTGGCCGCCAACGCCGCCAACCGCAGCGTCGAGTTCATCATCCTCGGCCTGATCGGCTGATCACGCCGGCGGGTCGGCCGGCGGCTCGGGCGACGGCCCGTCACCCGATCCCCCCTTCGAGAAGATCTTGCGCACCTCGTCGCTGACGCCGGCGAAGGTGGCCGCCAGGGCGTCGCCGAGCGAAACAGCCACGGTGCGGGCCTCGGCCCGCACCGTGGGGTCCTGCACGGCGTTGCCGACGGCCTCGAACGCGTCGCCCACGGCATCGGCCAACTTGCGCAACGCCTCGGTCGCCTCGGTCGTCGCCTCGGCGTCCTCGCCCCGCACCTGGTCGAAGTGCTGCTTCAACTTGGCGCCGAGCTCGCTGCCGCCGGCCCCCACACGGTCCCACGCCGACTTCGGATCGTTCGTCATGGCTCCAGCATGCAGGCTGGCCGCCGCGAGCACGAGGTGCCGATCGGCACAACGTCGTCGCCGATCTCGGCGGCGCGCCATCGGCCGGGCGTCGTAGCCTCGCCCGTTCGTGGGCAGCATCCAGGTGAACCATCTGTCGTGGACCCGACCGGGTGGTCGGTTGCTGCTCGACGACGTCTCGTTCCGCGTCGGCGACGGCGATCACGTCGCCCTCGTCGGGGCCAACGGCGTGGGGAAGTCGACGTTGCTGCGCCTGCTCGCCGGCGACGAGAAGGCGGCGCCCGGCACCGTCAACATCGACGGTCGTCTCGGCGTCATGCGCCAGCTCGTGGGCACCGCCCATCAGCCGGCCACCGTGCGCGAGGTGCTGTCCGACGTGGCCCCCGTGGCCCTGCGCCCGGCCGCTCTCGCCCTCATCGCCGCGGAACGGACCATGGTCGAGCATCCCGAGGACCCCGCCACCGCCATCACGTACGCCACCGCCATCTCCGACTGGGGTGAGCGTGGTGGCTACGACCTGGAGCTGTTCTGGGACTCGTGCTGCCGGGCCGCCGTCGGCGAGACCTACGACGCGCTGGCCGATCGCCCGCTGCCCACGTTCTCGGGCGGTGAGCAGAAGAAGCTCGTGCTGGAGGCGCTCCTGCAGGGTGACCACGACGTGCTCCTGCTCGACGAGCCCGACAACTTCCTCGACATCCCCGGTAAGCGCTGGCTCGAGGGCGAGCTGCGCCGGTGTCCGAAGACCATCCTGTTCGTGAGCCACGACCGCGAGCTGCTGGCCGCCTGCGCCACCAGGATCGTCACCGTCGACGCGGCCGGCGCGTGGACCCACGGCGGAGGCTTCGCCACCTATCACGACACCCGCGAGGCCCAGCTGACCAAGCGCACGAAAGACGCCGCCCTGTGGGGCGACGAGAAGCAGAAGCTCGAGGACCTCGTGAAGGAGATGCGCATCCGCGCCAAGATCTCCGAGGTCTTCGCGTCGAAGCTGAAAGCGGCCGAGAGCCGCCTGCGCCACTTCCTGGAGGCGAACCCCGAGCCGCAGGTGGTGAAGGAGCAGAAGGTCACCGTGAAGCTCGGTGGTCGCCGCACCGGTCGCAAGGCGCTCACGCTCGACGGCGTCGAGCTCCACGGCCTCACCGACCGGTTCGACCTCGAAGTGTGGTTCGGCGACCGGGTCGCCGTGCTCGGTCCCAACGGCACCGGAAAGAGCCACCTGCTGCGGCTGCTGGCCGGCGACGGCCGGGTCGCCCACGACGGCGAGGTCCGCCTCGGCGCCGGCGTGGTGCCGGGTCACTTCAACCAGACCCACGAGCACCCCGAGTTCCACGGTCGCACGTTGCTGGCGCTGCTCGAGCAGCGCGACCAGGTGCGGGGCCCGGCCATGGCGCTGCTGCGCCGCTACGAGCTCGGGCAGTGCGCCGACCAGACCTTCGAGACGCTCTCGGGCGGCCAGCAGGCTCGCTTCCAGATCCTGCTGCTCGAGCTCGCGGGCGCCACCCTGCTGCTGCTCGACGAGCCCACCGACAACCTCGATCTCATCTCGGCCGAAGCGCTCGAGACCGGGCTCACCGAGTTCACCGGCACCGTGGTGGCCGTCACCCACGACCGTTGGTTCCTGCGCGGCTTCGACCGGTTCGTGGTGCTCGACGACGACGGCTCGGTGCTCGATCTGCTGGAGCCACCGGTGCTCTACCGGAGCGTGTGAGAACGCGCCGAGGCAGAGAAACTGACCAAGGTCCCTGTGAGTGGGATGCGCCGTTTGGCATGGTAGAGATGGTCCTTGGGCGGGTTTGCCCCGCAGCCTTTCGGCCGTCCGACCCGACGCAGAACGAGGAGAGTCGACCATGACCGACGACGGAGCACCGGACCGCATCGCGGTCTTCCTGCTCGACGATCACGAGATCGTCCGGCGCGGCGTGCGCGAGCTGCTCGAGGCCAGTGGCGACATGGAGGTCGTCGGTGAGGCCGGCACCGCCGCCGAAGCGTTGGCCCGCATCCCCGCCACCCGCCCCCAGGTCGCCGTGCTCGACGTGCGCCTGCCCGACGGCAACGGCGTCGAAGTGTGCCGCGAGGTGCGCAGCCGCCACCCCGAGGTCCAGTGCCTCATGCTCACGTCGTTCAGCGACGACGAGGCGCTGATGGACGCCATCATGGCGGGCGCCTCCGGCTACGTGCTCAAGCAGATCCGCGGCAACGACCTGGCCGACGCCATCCGGCGGGTGGCCAGGGGCGAGTCGCTGCTCGACCCGGCCGTCACCCGCCGCGTGCTCGATCGTCTGCGGAACCCCGCACCGGCCGACGACCGCCTGGCCCAGCTCACCGATCAGGAGCGGCGCATCCTCGACCTCATCGCCCGGGGCATGACGAACCGCCAGATCGGCAACGAGCTCCACCTGGCCGAGAAGACCGTGAAGAACTACGTGTCGAACCTGTTGGCCAAGCTCGGCATGAGCCGTCGCACCGAGGCCGCGGTGTTCGCCGCTCGCCTGCAGGCCGAGCAGAAGCACTACTGAGCCCGGGCGCTCCTCACCCGACGGCGTCGCGCAGGCGGCCGTGCAGCAGGCCGAGCTGTTCGGTGAGCGCGTCCACGCTGCGGGCACCGGCCTGGAAGATGGCGGTGGCGTTCAGGGCCAGCCAGCCGAAGCCCATGGCCGCCAGCGCCTCGGCGCGGCGTACGACGCGATCGTGGTCCTGGTAGAAGGTCTTGCCCTCGGCGTCGAGCGGAGGCGGGGCCACCATGGCCTGCAGACCGATCGAGGCGGGGTCGCGACCGGCCGCCTCGGCGTGCCCGCGGATCTCGGCGATCACCGCGGCAACGTCGGCGGCCTCGCCGAGGACCGAACCCATCCAGCCGTCGCCCATCGCCGCGACGCGGCGGTACGCGGCCGGCGTGGTGCCCCCGACCCACACGGGCAACGCCGCCCCGCTCGGCGGCTTGGGCTCCATGGCGATGGCGTCGGCCTGGAACACCTCACCGGTCTGCTGGATGCGGTCGTCGCCCCAGCACGCCCGCAGCAGGGCGATGGCCTCATCCATCTGGCGGCCCCGGCGGCTGAAGTCGTGGCCGAGCGACTCGTACTCGGCCGCCTGCCACCCCACGCCGACGCCGAGGCGCATGCGCCCGCCCGACAGGGTGTCGAGGGTGCTCACCTGCTTGGCCACGAGCACGGCCTGGCGCTGGGGCAGCACCAGCACCTCGGTCGACAGCGTGACCCGCTCGGTCACCGCGGCGGCGAAGCCGAGGGTCACCAGCGCCTCCAGGATGGGCATCTGGGGCGGGTACAGCGGCGCCTTGCGGGTGTCGGTCGGGTAGCCCATGACGACGTGGTCGAACATGGCGAGGTCGTTGTAGCCGATGTCCTCGATGGCGCGGGCGAGGGCGGCGACCTTGGCCGGCCCCTCGCGGTAGGCGACGCTGGGGAACTCCACGGAGAGCTGCATGGCTCCATCCTGGCCGCTGGCGCCCTCGGGCCTCGACCGGCGGGCGTCCGCCTGTGCACGACCCTGTGGATCACCGGTGCACAAGGGATGAACAACGGGGGGTGAACTGTGGATGTCGAGGAAGTTCCGGGGATAACCCTGTGTATTCGGAAATACCTCTTGACCAGGGGATTCGCTGGCGCGAACGTAGTGGTACCAACCGATGAGGGCGGTGCAGCACGGGGGAGTCGACAGCAGGAGGAACCGGGCTCACGCCTGGGGATGCCGAACGTCGTTCCACCGCCGCGGCCGGCCGCAGCGGAGGGTAGGAACGGATCCACACGTCGGCGCTCTCGCGAGCGTCGGCATCGGAAGCGGGGGGCAACTCCCGGGGACGAAAAAGCAACTTGCCCACCAGCCGCAAGGCCGGTGGGCAAGAGGGTGATCGAAGCGAAGGGTAACACCGGAGCGCACGGTCGCCGTGGTATCCCGACCGAACCAGAAGGCCCCGCAGCGCTAGGCAGAGGTGTCCAACCCGAGCCGGGCGCGCGGGGCCTTCGACCGTTTTCCCGGGGGCCCCGGGCCTGGGGCCCCCGGGCGGCCGATGCCCATGGTCGTGCCGTGGGCGGCCCCGCGGCGGGTGGTCTCAGGTGATCGGCACCTGCCACTGCACCTTCGTGCCGCCCTCTTTCCGGGCGATGATCGTGCAGGTGCCACCCAGGGCGCGGGCGCGGTCGGCCATGTTCTGCAGGCCATTGCCCCGCAGGGCGTTGGCCGAGATGCCGGTGCCGTCGTCCTCGGCCGTGAGCAGCAGACCGTCGTCGACGATCACGTGCACGATGACCTTGGTCGGACGGGCGTGGCGCGCCGTGTTGGCCAGTGCCTCGCGCAGCACCGGCAGCGCATGGGTGACCACCCGCTCGGGCACCTGCTCGAGGTCGCCGCGGATGGTGATCTCAGGAGCGAAGCCCATGGCCCGGGCCGCGTCGTGCATGATCTTGGAGATCTCGCGGCTGAGGCTGCCCGGCTCGGTGGCGTCACGACGCAGACCGAAGATGGCCACACGGAGCTCGCGGATGGTGGTGTCGATGTCGCCGACCACGTCCTCCACCCGAGCCCGCAGACGGTCGGGCGGCAGCGCCTCGGCGGCCTGCAGCGCGAGGCCCGAGGCGAACAGCCGTTGGATCACGGTGTCGTGCAGATCGCGGGCGATGCGCTCGCGATCTTCGGCCAGCATCAGCGCCTCGTGGGCCCGTTGCAGCGCGCGTTCCGACGACACCCGTTGCGAGATGTCGCGGACGACGGCGAGGTAGAACGGCTGATCGGGACCCGTGGCCCGCTGCATCACGGCTTCGACCTCGATGACCCGGCTGTCCTTGCGGATCAGCTGGTTCGTCACGGTGACGACGTCCTGTTGGCCGCTGGCCAGCGGCTCCACCAGCTGTCGCAGCTCCGACTCGGTGCGGTCCACCGCGAGCAGTTCGAGCGCGGTCATCTGCAGCAGTTCTTCGGCTGTGTAGCCCGACTGCAGCTGCGCGCCCTGGTTCACGTAGCGCAGCAGCAGGTTGTCGTGGTCGAACAGGTAGACCGCGTCGTAGCACGCGTCGAGAGCGGCCTGGATGCGGTCGCGCTCGGCCTGCAGCCGACGTCGTTCGGTGACGTCGCGCACCGAAGCGATCGTGTAGCTCTGACCGTGCATCAGGATCGGGCTGAGGCTGATCTCGACCGGCAGGGTGGAGCCGTCGGCCCGGCGTGCCTCGAGCTCGAGGCCCACACCCATCGAGCGGGCGAGCGGGTGCTCGTGGAAGCGGCTCCGGTGGGCCACGTGGGCGGCGCGGCGGCTCTCGGGCAGCAGCATCTCGATGCCGTTGCCCATCATGTCGTCGCGGCCGTAGCCGAACATGGCGAGGGCCTGACGGTTCACGACGACGATGGCGCCGGCCTCGTCGACCACCACCGTGCCGTCGGGCGCGGCGTCGAGGAGCAGACGGGTGAGGTGCTCGTCGAGGTCGAGCGCGCTCGTGGTCTCCTGTTCGCCGGCCTGCGTCACGGAAGCAACCTCCGCCCGCACTCTACGGGTGACGCCCGAGCCTCCACGACTTCATGCCGGTCGCTCTCCCCTGGTCGGGTGAGTGAATCGGTCGCGCTACCGTCGGGCATGGCCGACCTCGAGCTCTCCACCCTGCGGGTCACCGTCGACGGGCCCGTCGCCCACCTGACGTTGACGCGCCCCGAGCGGTTGAACGCGCTCTCGCGCACGACGCTGCGCGAGCTGGCCCTGGCCGCTCACTGGATGGACGAGCGACTGGCGATCAAGACGGCCGTGGTGCACAGCCTGGGGCGTGCCTTCAGCGCCGGGTTCGACCTCGACGACTTCAAGAACGCCGACCCCGACACGCCGCCGCTGGAGGCGGCCGATCTCGGGCGGCAGATGGCCGAAGCCGTCACCAACACGCGCGCCGTGACCGTGGCCGCCGTGCAGGGCTGGTGCGTCGGCGGCGGCCTGGTGCTGGCGGCGGCGTGCGATCTGCGCATCGCCGCCGACGACGCCCGCTTCTCGATCCCCGAGGTCGACCTCGGCATCCCGCTGGCGTGGGGCGGCATCCCGCGGCTCGTGCGCGAGCTCGGCCCGGCGATCACCAAGGAACTGGTGCTCACGTGCCGCACCTTCGACGCGGCCGAGGCCCACGCCCTGCACTTCCTGAACCGCATCGTGGCCGCCGACGAACTGCTGGCCACCGCCGACGCGCTGGCCGCTTCGTTGGCCGAGAAGTCGAGCCTGACCCTGGTGCAGACCAAGCGCCACGTGAACGCGGTGGCCGAGTCGATGGGCTCGACCGCGTTCTCCGGTGTGGACGCGCTCGCCCTGCAGGCGGCACTGGCCGACCCCGAGTCGCGCGAGGTCGGCCGCACCTACATGCGCACCAAGAAGCGCTGAGCCGGGGTCAACCCTGCAGGGCGATGAGACCGGCGTTGGTGGGTGTGAAGCCGCAGGCGTCGTAGTAGAAGGCCCGCAGGTCGTCGTCGAAGTCGACGTGCAGCCACTCGCAACCGGCGGCTCGCGTCGCCGCCACCGCGTGGGCGACGAGCTGGCGGCCGATGGCGCGCCGGTGGTCGCGCGGGTCGACCATCACGTCCTGGATCCAGGCATGCACGAGCCCGTCGCCGATCACGTTCACGAAGCCGACGAGGCGGTCGCCGTCGCGCGCCACGACCCACCCGAGGCTGTGCCGTGCCGTGAGCGCGACCCAGTCCCATTCGTCGTCGGTGAACATCCGTGTGTCGAACGCGGCGGCGTGCAGCGCGTTCACCTCGGTGTTGCCGAAACCGCCCCGCCACTCGCAGCCGATGTCCATCCGGCGCACGCTAGCGAGGCGCGGTGAGCCGAACCCACGAGCGGCAGGGGGCCGCTCACTGCCGGTGCCGGTCTCGTTGAGGATTTCGTCAGGACGCCGAACGCATCGGCGCGTCCCCGACCACCGTCGACCGCAGCCCCGTACGTTGCGCGAACAGGCGGAGGAGCGGGCGGATGCAGCGGTCGGGCAGGCGGTGGGCGAGCGGCATGGCCGTGCTCGCGGTGGCGGTCACGTCGATGGCGGTGCAGGTGCGGACGGCGTCGGCCGCGGCGGCACCGGCGTACGCATGGGGCAGCGGCGCGTTCGGGCAGATGGCCGACGGCACCCACACCAATCGCCCGACGCCCGCACCGGTGGCACCCGGACTCGATCTGGTGCAAGTCGCCGTCGGCGGCGTCCACACGCTGGCCATCGGCCGCGACGGCCTGCTGTACGCGTGGGGTGGCAACGGGTTCGGCGAGATCGGCGACGGCACGCTCGTGGAAGCGACGGCACCGAAGCAGGTGCAGCTGCCCAACGGTGCGAAGCCGATCGGCATCAGCGCCGGCAACGGGCACAGCGTGGCGATCGGCGACGACGGCGCGCTCTACGCATGGGGTTGGGGCGGCAACGGGCAGCTGGGGTTGGGGTACGTCGTCGACCGTCAGGCCGTGCCGCTGGCGGTCCCGATGCCGGCCGGTGTGCACCCCCGCCAGGTGAGCGCCGGCATCTACGAGACCATGGTGTTGGGCGACGACGGCCACGCCTACGCGAGCGGTGCCAACTTCAGTTACGCCCTGGGCGACGGTACGAAGATCCAACGGACCACCCTGGTGAAGGTGCAGATCCCCGGCGACGCCGCGCTGCAGGCCGTGTCCATGGGTTACGGCCACGCCACGGCGCTCGGCCTGGACGGCACCGTGTACACCTGGGGTTCGAACAACTCGGGCCAGCTCGGTACCGGCTCGACCGCGGTGTGGACCGACGTGCGCACCGCCGCGCTCCCCACCGGCGGGAAGGCCCGCGCCGTGTCGGCTGCCAATGGCTTCGAGCTCGCCATCGGCACCGACGACAGGATCTACAGCTGGGGCAGCAACACGCGCGGTCAGCTCGGCGACGGCAGCATCGTCGATCGATGGGCCCCGGTGGCCGTGTCGCTCCCGAACGGAGTCGTGCCGGTGGCGTTGGACGGTGGCGTCGCCTACAGCGCCGTCCTCGGCGACGACGGCAAGCTCTACACCTTCGGCGAGAACGGCTCGGGCGCCCTCGGTGACGGCACGACGATCAGTCGGGCCACGCCGACGCCGGCTGCGCTGCCCACTGGGGCCGTTGTCACGTCGTTCTCGATCGGCGATCAGCACGTGGTCGCCCTCACCGGCGCGGCACCGGTGGCTCCGCCGCCGCCCCTGCCGCCGGTCGACCCGCCGGTGACACCGCCCGTACCCGACCCGCCGGTGCTGCCCCCGGCCCGGCCGCCCGTGACGAATCCCGATCCGCAACCGTCCTCGGGCTTCCACACGATCGCGCCGGTTCGCATCGCCGACACCCGTGACGGCGGCGTTCCCCGCCCGCTGGAGGCCGATGTCGAGCGCGTCGTGCCGGTGGCTGGTCTGGGTGGTGTGCCCCTCGGTGCCACCCGCGCTGCGGTGCGCATCACGCTGACCGACGCCACCGGCTACGGCGAGCTGTACGTGCACGCCTGCGGCCCCTTCGACCCTACCGATGTGGTGCTGCTCCCCGTGCGTCGCGGCGCGACAACCGCGGCGCTGGCGCTGCCCGACCTGGTCGACGGTGCGTTCTGCGTGACAGCGACGGCCGGCGTCCACCTGATCGTGGACGAGGAGGGCTACGAAGCCCCTGGCATCGACGGCATGGCCTACGTCGACCTTCCCGACCGCGCCCTCCTGTCCGGGTTCTCGATCGCCGCCGGTACGGCCGTGCACCTGCCGGTGGCCGGGGTCGGTGGTGTGCCGTCCGGCGCCGGCGCGGTGAGCATCGCCCTCACTGCCGTGGGCGACCGGCCCGGCTACGTCACCGTGTATCCGTGTGACGTCGACCGGCCGCTGGCATCGACGTTGAACCTCGACGCCCAAGACCCCAGCGAGACGGCGGCAGTGGGCGCCCTCGCCGCTGACGGCAGCCTCTGCGTGTTCAGCCTGCAGGGCGCCACCGTCGACGTCACCGTGTTCGGGTACTGGGGGCTCGGGGCGAGCGCGACGGCGCGGGGCCCGGTCACCTTCGGTTTCGCCCCGCTGGACGCGCCGGGCTACGTGGCCGTCACCCCCCGCCGCCTGTTCGACACGCGCGACGGGCTGGCGAGGGTCGCGGCGGGCACGGTGCACGTGCTCGACCTGGCCGCCGACCTACCGGACACGGCGAGCGACGTCGTCATGAACGTCACGGTGACCAAGCCGGCCGGGGCCGGCTTCGTGACCGTGTACCCGTGCTCGGCCGAGCGGCCCACGGTGTCGAACCTCAACTACATCGCTGGGCAGACCGTGCCGAATCTCGTCACCGTCAGCATCGGCGACGACGCCAAGGTGTGCCTGTACACGAGCGCGACCGCGCACCTGATCGCCGACCTCGGCGGCTGGTACGAGGTCGGTGCCGGCGACGGCCTGGTGTCGGTGGCACCGACACGGCTGCTCGACACGCGCGACCTGGGTCCCCGGCTGCCGACCGGCGCCGTGCAGGAACTCGACCTCAGCGGTGTAGTAGACGCCGACGCCACCGCGGTCGTGATGAACGTGACCGCGACCGAGCCCGCCGGCGCTGGCTTCGTCACGGTCTACCCGTGCGAGGCCCCCCGCCCGACGGCGTCGAACCTGAACGTGGTGGCCGGGCAGACCGTGCCCAACCTGGTGACCGTGGCGGTCGGGAGCGATCGACGCGTGTGCCTGTACACGAGCGTGGCCGCCCACCTGTTGGCGGACCTGTCGGGTTGGTACTCGTCGTCGTCCGATGTCGGTTACGTGGGCCTCGTACCCGAGCGCACGTTCGATACGCGTGACGACGGTGTGCCGGTGCCGGCCGGTGGCACCATCGGCGTGCACGACGGGCCGGGCGTGCGCACGCCCGCCGTCGACCCGATGGTCGCCGTCGTGCTGAACGTGACCGCGGTCGATCCAACGGGCCCGGGGTTCGTGACCGTGTTCGGCTGCGCCGCGGGGCAGCCTACGGCGTCGAACCTGAACTACATCGCCGGCCAGGTTGTAGCGAACCTCGTGATCGTGCAGCTCGACGACGCCGATGCGGCCTGCTTCTCGACCCATCAGACCACGCACCTGATCGCCGACATAGCGGGCTACTTCACCCAGCTGCCGCTCCTGCTGCCCGTCGCCCTGACCTGACCCAATCTCGCCGCCGTTCCCACCGCCGCTCTGCCGCCGGGGTGCGCACGTCGCGCGTCACCAGCGGATCGACGCTCTCGAGGCCAGGCGACGCCGATGCCCACGAGCGCACCGAGCCCGACGCGGGCGTCCCGCGCACCCAGCGCCGCCGCGCCCGCCGTGATCCCGACGACCAGCACGGCTGCAGCGACAGGGTGGTTCAGTGCCCATCGGGCCGCTACCGGACGGTAGGGCGGCACTGCGTCCACGGGCCGCACGACGGGCACGTGGACGACTGCGAGGCCATGAACGTCCGACGCTACCGGCCCGGCCCGGCCCGGCCCGGCGCTGGGTCGCTACGGAGCGGAGGGGTGCGCCGGAAGTACCCAGCGTGGCGGGCCGCGCGGGCGCTGGGTCGCTACGGAGCGGAGGGGTGCGCCGGAACGACCCAGCGCGACCGGCGGGCCCCGCACGAGCACGGTCAGCCGAGGATGTTGACGGCGCGGGCGATGACCAGGGCGACGGTCATGAGTGACACACCCGATTGGAGCATCATCACGACCTTGGCCCAGCGCGACAGCGGCAGCGTGTCGGTGGGGCTGAACGCGGTGGCGTTGGTGAACGACAGGTACAGGTAGTCGAGGAACCACGGTTCCCAGTCGGGCGGGGCCACCTCGGGCGTCTGCATCTGGACGAAGAGGAAGTCGGGGTACGGGTCGGTGCCCTGGGCGCGCACGGCCGGGCCGCCACGGTCGAACTCCCAGTACCAGAGGGCGAACACGAGCACGTTCCCCAGCCAGATGGCACCGCCGGTGAACAGCAGGGGCGTGGGCTGCTTGCCTTCGACGCCGTGCAGGATCCCGTTGATCAGCCGGAACACCGACCACGTGTTGCCGAAGCTCAACAGCGCGATCAGCGTGAGGCCGGCGGCCCGCAACGCCGGCGACGACTTCGTGATGTGGCTCGGGTTGGCGATCGACAGGCCCACGAGCACGCCGCCCTCGAGCAGTGGCAGGACCAACGTGTGCCCCGGCACGAGCCGCCGGGGCAGCAGCAGCTGCACGACGATGGCGGCCACGATCGCCACCGTGACCTGCCAGCGCTGCTCGCCTCCGGTGACGCGCCGCCACGCCGGCGTGATCGTGCTCCTCACCTTCCTGGCCATGTCGTACTGGGGCTGCACGACCTTGCCGAGGGTGTTCAGGAACCAGGCGACGTCCTCGTCGCCCGGTTCCGCATCGACATCGGGTGGGTCCTCGTGGCCGTCCACGTTCACCGTCGCAGGTGCGCGGTGGCACCCGTAGCCCGGAGCAGCCCGAGATCGGTCAGGGTCACGATGCCCGGCGCCGACCCGCACACCGGCGCGATGGCGTGCACGAGATGGGCGGCGGTGGCCAGCAGACCGTTTCCGAGCCAGCCGTGGTCCTGGCTGAGCGTGAACGTCGGTCGCCCGTCTATCCGCATCGTCATGCCGGTGGCGGCCCAGCCGGTGCCGACCGCGGCGGACGCCTTGTACACCGCCTCCTGCACCACGAAGGGCTCCTCGGTGGCGGCGGCGATCCCCGTCCACCGCCACCGCTGTGCGGCGACGGTGCCCGCCTCGATGCGGCCGGCGGCGATGTCGAACCCTTCGTCGGCCAGTTCGATGTCGAGCTCGGCGTCGACTCGCGCGAGGGGCACGTCGAGCGTGTCGGCGATCAGATGGATCGACTCGGCGAACAGGCCGCCGAGCCACCGACCGTACGACGAGTGGAGCCCGCTGAACCGCTCGGGTGGCGCGCCCAGCTCCATCATGCCGAGGATCACCTCGGCCGACGGGTAGCGGGCGAACTCGGAGGACTCCACGACGGTGATGCGGTCGATGCGGGCGGACATCGCCGTGAACGTGAGCGGCAGCAGCTCGGCGAGGAATCCGGGGTTGGCACCCGTGCCGTGCAGCGAGGTCCGCCCGGTGTGGCAGGCCGATTCCAACCGGGCGACCACGTCGGCTCCGTACGCCTTCGGGTACAGGTAGCCGACGGTGGTCACGACGTTGAGCCCCGATGCCAGGAGTTCGGTGATCACGCCTTCGTCGTGGCTGGCGTCGTCGCGCACCCGGGCCGACGGCAGGGGCAGGTAGGCCACGCAATCGGCCGGCACCGCCAGCGCTGCGTCCACGTCGGTGGTGGCGAGCACGCCCGTGACCGGACCGAGGCCGCACAGCTCGCCGGCGTCACGACCCGCCTTGTCGGGGTTGGTGACGATGAGACCGACGAGCTCGAGGTCGGGGTGTTCGATGATGAGTCGCAGGGCGTGGCGACCGGTGGCCCCGGTCGCCCACTGGATCACGCGCAGGGCCATGGAGCACGGTACCGCCGTGACGGTACGATCGCCGTTCCACCGGTCCGCACCATCGAGGAGAGCGCCATGTCGGTGACCCCGTCCGTCCGTCCGGAGCTCGATGCGCTCATCGCCGACGCCCAGGCCGAGGTGCGGGCCCGCTACGTGGCCCGGCGCCCCCACAGTGCCGCGTTGCACGAGGTCGCGGCCGAGGTGCTGCCCGGCGGCAACACCCGCACGGTGCTGTTCTTCGGGCCGTTCCCGTTCCGCGTGCGGCGGGGCTGGCACTGCATGCTCGAAGACGTCGACGGCCACCGCTACGTCGACTTCCTCGGCGAGTACACCGCCGGCCTGTACGGCCACTCGAACCCGGTCATCCGCACCGCCATCGAGCGCACCCTGGCCGACGGACTCAGCTTCGGCGCCCACAACACCTACGAGGCCGGCCTGGCCACCGAGCTGTGCCGGCGCTTCCCGTCGCTCGACCTCGTGCGCTTCACCAACTCGGGCACCGAGGCCAACCTGATGGCCGTGGCCCTGGCCCGGGTCGCGACCGGCCGCGAGAAGATCATGGTGTTCGACGGCGGCTATCACGGCGGCCTGCTGTCGTTCGGCCACGGCGGCTCACCCCTGAACGCGCCGTACCCGATGGTGATGGGCGAGTACAACGACGCCGAGGGCGCGCGGGAGCTCATCCACCAGCACGGTGACGACCTGGCCGCGGTGCTGGTGGAGCCGATGCTCGGCTCGGGCGGCTGCCTGCCCGGCGACCCCGCGTTTCTGCAGGCCCTGCGCGACGCCACTGCGGCGCAGGGCACGCTGCTGGTCTTCGACGAGGTGATGACCTCGCGCCTGTCGCCCGGTGGGCTGCAGGCCCGCCTCGGCATCACGCCCGACCTGACCACGTTGGGCAAGTACTTCGGGGGCGGGTTGTCCTTCGGTGCCTTCGGCGGCCGGCGTGACCTCATGGCCCGCTTCGATCCCCGCTCGCCCGATGCCCTCGGTCACGCCGGCACGTTCAACAACAACGTGTTGTCGATGGCCGCCGGTCTGGCCGGCCTCACGCAGGTGCTGACACCCGAGGCCATCGCCGAGCTGAACGACCGGGGCGACCGCACGCGTGACGGGCTGAACGCCGTTTTCACCGGGGCGGGCGCGCCCTTGTGCGCCACCGGGGTGGGGTCGCTCGTGGGCCTGCACACCATGCCGGCGCCGGTGCGCACACCGCACGACGCTGACCGGGCCGACGACCGCCTCAAGGAGATCTTCTTCTTCGACCTGCTCGAGCGCGGCTACTACATCGCCCGACGGGGGTTCATGGCTCTCAGCCTGGCCATCGGCGACGCCGAGGTCGACGGCTTCATCGCCGCCGTGGCCGATGTGGTCCGCGAGCGCCGGGCGCTCTGGGCGTAGCGCCCCGGGCGGGTGGCTCGGCCCCCGCCCGCACGGGCCGAGCCACCGTTCCCCGGGGGAGGTCTACGACGCCGGGGCCAGCCGGTGGGGGCGACCGGCGCGGCGCGTGCTCATCGACTCCTGCACCGCCGTCAGCTCGAGGGCGAACCGAGCCAGCGACCGCTGGCGCGACGGGCCGACCGAACCGATGGGGCAGCCGAGCGCGTCGGCGATGCGCACGTACGGCATGGCCGGCTCGCTGAGCACCGTCAGCTCGAGCACGCGCTGGTCGCGTCTCGACAGGCGGGCCAGGGCCACCATGCACTCGTCGGTGGCCAGGTGGCGCAAGGCGATGTCTTCCGGGTCGTCGGCGTCGAGGTCGGCCTCGGCGACGGCGAGCGAGCGGGCCGGGTCGATCGTGCGGCGGTTCATGCGCCAGGCGAGGCGGGCGGCGGTGGTGCGCAGCCAGCCCGGCAGCGCCGCCGGGGCCTGGATGTCGCCCAGCTTCACGTAGAGCCGGGCCCATGTCTCCTGGCTGACGTCTTCCCCGCTGGCGCCGTAGCGACGGGCCACCGCGTCGACGAGCGGCTGGTAGCGGTCGACCAGTTCGGCGAAGGCGGCGCGGTCGCCCTCGACGGCGAGATCGAACACATCGGTGAGGGACGCCCCGCCGAGGCGCGGCGACCGGCAGGGGTCGCGCTCAGGCACGGGCGTACCCCTTCGGCATCGACCCCTCGCCGACCCCGGGCGCAGGGCCCTCGGGTCGGGAAGGGTCGCTCACCAGCGCCACCGCCAACGCCAGTGATCCGAGCGTGCCTGCCGTGCCCCCGGCTGAGAGGAAGGCAACGGCGGTGCACGCTCGGACGTGTTGCCAGGCGATCGCCTCGGGGTACCCGCACTCGGCCAGGTCGGGGCGCGCCAGCGCGCCGTCGGGGCCGAACGCGTGGCGCGATCGGTGACGTTCGGTGTTCACGACCCACACGAGCAGGTCGGGATGGGTGTCGCGCAGCTGGGCGGCGGCGCGGTCGTGCGAGCAGCGCACACCGGGGCGGAAGGGCGTGCGGCTGCTGAGCTCGTGGAACCAGGCGGCGGCGTACTCGACGAGGTGGCAGGGCAGGGCGCCCGTGCCGGGGATGTCGAGGTAGATGACGTCGCCGTCAACCAGGTTGCTGCGGATGGCGCGGTGGGCGGCCTGGACGGCGTCGGCCCGACCCTGCTCGGCGCTCGAGGTGAGGGGCCCGCGCTCGGGGTCGAGCTGGGTGCGGTACAGCGGTGCCAGCCCCCAGCCGATGGAGCGCAGCAGGGCGACCTTGCTGCTCCAGGCGCCGGGCGTGGACGGTGGCTCCGGGCCGAGGGGAAGGGTGCACCACGACAGGGTCGACCCCTCGAAGAGGTCGGCCATGGTCTGGTCGCCCGGGTAGTCGGGGCGCTCGAACCCCAGATGTGCGTCCATCGTGCCTGTGCTCCTCGGCCGTCCACGGGGCCACCTTGGCCCGTGGACATCGTCGGCCGTGCCCGTCGAGGGGCGATCCAGAGTCCAGCCCCCCGCTGTCGACTGGCGGTCAACGTGACGTCGATGCCTCTTGCCCCGGTGCCGTGACCTGCGGAGACTCGACAGGATGGCATTCGAGCGCGTGACCACCCCGTGGACGGCGATGGCGTCGCGCTACGACGTGATCGTGGTGGGCTCCGGCTACGGGGGTGGCACGGTCGCCCAGCGCATGGCCGAGGCGGGCCGCTCGGTGCTGGTGCTCGAGCGCGGTCGGGAGTTCCTGCCGGGCCAGTTCCCCACCGGTGTGGTGGGCGCGACGCGCGAGATCCACGTCACCACGCCGGGGCACAGCCGAGGTCGGGCCGATGGCCTCTTCGACTTCCACGCGTCGCAGGATGTCGTCGTGCTCACCGGCAACGGGGTGGGTGGCGGCTCGCTCATCAACGCCGGGGTGATGCTGGCGCCCCAGCCCGTCGTGCTGGCCGACCCCCGGTGGCCGGCGGCCCTGCGGGGCGGGCGCGACCCGAGCTTCACCGAGGCGATGAGGCGGGCGGTGTCGGTGCTGCAGCCGATGCCGGTGCCGGCGTCGCTGGCACTGGGCAAGCGCCGGGCCATGGACGCGGTGGCCGCGGCACTGGGCGTCGCCAACCAGCCCGTGCCGGTCGCCGTGCGGTTCACGGGGTCCGAGGGACGGCCCGGGTGCACCATGTGCGGCGACTGCATCAGCGGCTGCAACGTCGGGGCCAAGAACACGGTGGCCCTCACCTACCTCGCGGCGGCGGCCGAGCTACGCGCCCACATCGTGGCCTCGGCCGAGGTCGACCGTGTGCGCCCCGGGCCCGCGGGCGGGTGGGAGGTCGTGGTGCGCCACGGCGCCAGCGAGCGCGTCATCGGCGCGCCCACGGTGGTGCTCGCCGCCGGCACGCTCGGCACGACCGGGGTCCTGTTGCGCTCACGGTCGCTCGCCCTGCCGCTGTCGCCCACGCTCGGACGGCACGTGACCGGCAACGGCGACTTCCTCGCCTACGCCTACGACGGCATGGCCGACGCCGACGCCGTAGGGGTGGGTGCCCGCAGCTACCTGTCGCCGCTCGTGGGCCCCACGATCACCTCGATGGTCGACCGTCGCGACACCGACGATGACGACGGCGTGCTCATGCAGGACGGCACCATCCCGTCCTCGCTGGCGGCGCTCATGCCGCTGGGCCTGTTCCTGGCGGCGTGGTTCGGCCGCACCGGCACCCGCCGGCAGAAGGCCCGGCGGCTCCGGAGCGAGCTCTGGTCGTTGCTGCGGACCCCGTGGCGGGGTCCGGTGCGGCGCACCCTCACCTTCCTCGGCATGGGGTTCGACGCGGCCACCGGGCGCATCGACCTCGACGGTGAGGGCCGCCCCGTGCTGTCGTGGCCCGAGGGCGCCAACGGCGGGTGGATGGACGAGGCCGACAGCCTGTTCCACCGGGCGGCCGACGCGCTCGGGGCCACCTACCTGCGCTCGCCCGTGTGGAAGAGCCCCTTGGGCAACAAGTACCTGACGGTGCATCCCCTCGGGGGCTGCGTCATGGCCGACGACGCGACCGGTGGTGTGGTCGACGACCTCGGCCGGGTCTACGCCGGCTCGCGTGGCACCGCCGTGCACGAGGGGCTGTGGGTGGCCGATGGCTCGGTCGTGCCCGTGCCCCTCGGGGTGAACCCGGCCCTCACCATCACGACGTTGGCCGAGCGCACCGCCGCGGCGATGCTGGATCACGCCCCGCCACCCCAGGAGCCGCCCGTGCCCCACGAGCCCGCCCCGATCGACCCCGAGCGGGCGGGCCTGCACTTCCACGAGCGATTGAGCGGGCAGATGAAGCTGCGCCACGAGGCGGGCCGCAGCCCGTTCGTGCTCGACCTCCACATCAGCACCGACGAGCTCGAACTGCTGCTGATCGACCCGTCGCGGCCGGCGCAGGTGCATGGCACCGTCCTGATGGGCGCGTGGTGCGACCGGCCCATGACGGTCACCGGCCAGTTCCGCCTGTTCGTGCCCGACGCCGCCGTGGTCGACACGGTGCGCATGCACTACGACCTCACCTGCGCCGACGGCCCCACCACCTATCAGGTGGTGGGGCGCAAGGTCATCCATGACGACGAGGGCGCCGACCTGTGGCCCGACACCACGCGCCTGCGCTGCCGCATCACCGCGAACGGCGACGACGTCGGAGCCGCCGTGGTGCGCATCGGCGGGCGCGGGCTGGTGGCCATGGTGTGGTCGATGCGCGTGGTGCGGGCCGGATGGTGGCGGCGCAAGGTGCTCGTGCTGCGGTTCCTGGTGCGCTTCCTGCGGTCGCTCACCGGCGTGTACGGCGGGGTGCTGCACGCCAGCTCCGACTGGGCCGACATCAACCGCCCGCCCGTCGCCACCCGAGCGTTGGCGGCCCCCGCCGCGGTGACCCAGTGGTTCGATGCCGACCGGCAGAACTGGGTGGGCGGCGACGCCATGCCGAAGGCGGCCCAGCTGCAACTGGTGCGCCACCAGGGCGGGTCGAAGGGGCCGGTGATGCTGGCACCGGGCTTCGCCATGGACGCGTCGTCGTTCGCGCCCTTGACCATCCCCGAGAACCTGGTCGAGTTCTTGTGCGCCAACGGGTTCGACGTGTGGCTGTTCGACTACCGCGCCGGCATCCAGCTGCCGTCGGCCGATGAAGGGTTCACCATCGACGACATCGCGCTCGAGGACTGGCCCCGCGCCATCGAGCAGGTGCGGCGCGTCAGCGGTGCCGACTCGGTGCAGGTGCTCGGCCACTGCGTCGGGTCGATGTCGGCGCTCATGGCCGTGCTCGGTGGGGCCGAGGGCGTGCGCTCGATGGTGTGCTCACAGGTCACGGTGCACATCGACATGCCGTGGTTCTCGCGGCTGAAGGCGAAGCTGCGGGTGGCCACCGTGCTCAGCAAGCTCGGCTTCGAGACGATCGACCCGCAGCAGCTGCCGCGCTGGCGCGACCGACTGCTCGACCTCACCGTGCTCCGGCTCAACCCGGCGCTGAAGGGCGAGCGGTGCCACAACCCGATCTGCCGGTGGGTGTTCTGGTACTTCGGGCCGACCCACCGTCACGCCCAGCTCGATGCGGCCACCCACCGCGCCCTGGCCCACAAGTTCGACCGCGCCAGCCTGACCGCGATGGAGCACCTGTCGCGCATCGTGCGCGAAGGCCACGCCGTGGCCGCCGACGGCAGCGAGCGCTACCTGGCGTACCCCGAACGGCTCGACATCCCGGTCACGTTCCTCATCGGCGATCGCAACAACATCTTCCGGCCCCCGGGCGCCGAGGCGACGTATGAGTGGTTGGTCGCCAACAACGGGCCCGAGAAGTACGACCGGGTGCACCTCGCCGGCTACGCCCACCTCGACGGCATGGTGGGCAAGAACGCCCGGCGCGACGTGTATCCCGCCATCCTGACGGCGCTGCAGCGGCACTGACCGCGTCGACGGTCGGCCGTCAGGGGGCCGAGAGTCGCCGGAGGATGTTCGTGAGGCCGAGGTCGGTGGCGGCCGCGACCGCGTCGGCGGCGATGGTCTCGGCCCGGCGGCGGTCATCGGCCCGACCGCGGCGTCGCAGCGAGTCGGCGAGCGCGGCGAGGCTGGCGACTTCGAGCGGTCGGGCGCCGCGGTCGTGGTGGCGTTCGACGGCCCGCTCGAGGGCCTCGATGCCACCGTCGAGATCGCCGGCGGTGGTGCGGGCCAGCCCGGCGAAGTGGGCCGAGATGCCGTACACGGCGACGATGCCCATCACCGCCCACTCGTCGAGGTTGCGTCCCCACGCTTCGGCCAGCACCGCCGAGCGCGCCGCGTCGTCCAGCAGGGTGGCGGCGTGGGTGCAGCCCACCATCACCGGCCACCAGTCGAGGCGGCGCTCGGACGCCGTGAACGCGTCGAGGTCGATGGCGGCCAGATGGCCGCGGGCCACGTCGGCCCGACCAAGCTCGGCGGCGCTCCACGCCGCCAACGCCCGCCACACCGGGCGCGTCGGGTCACCGTCGGCCAGCGCGGTGGTCCACGTCAGGTGCTCGTTCAGGTCGCCGGTGAACCACCGCATCATCCACGTCTGCATGCGGTACGCGACCGCAGCCTGGAAGCGGTGGCCGCGGCGCCGGAACAGCTCCTGGGAGCGGCTGGCGGCGGCTTCGGCCTGACCCCACCGGCCTTCGATGGTCGCCACGGTGGCGTCCCACGCAGCAGCGAGCCGTTCGGGTTCCACCAACCGCCACCGGCGGGCGATGTCGTGCAGTGCCCGCGACGCGTGCGACGCCGCCGGGAAGCGCCCCGACTCGACGTGCAGGTGCAGGCGGCACTTGAGCGCTTCCAGCTGCAGGTCGGGTTCGTCGACCTGGCTGGCCAGCTCGCTGAGGGTCTCCACGAACGTGGTCCGCTCGGCGGCCGTGTCGGGGCCCGCGAGGGCCCAGAACCGGTGCACCTGCACGTCGAGCGTGGTGGCCGGGTCGGCGGCGATGGCGGCGGCGCGCACCGCCCGCTCCAGCATCTGACGGCGCTCGTCGAGCCCGAGGCGCCAGTACAGGATGTGCACGGCCCGGCCGGCGACCAGCGCCTCCCAGCGCGGGGGCAGGTCGAGGCGGAGCGCCTCGTCGATGATCCACGCCGAGCGGGGGTCGTCGATGTCGGCGCCCGTCGGTGTGGACCCGCCGAAGCTCACCGCGGCGCGGGCGAGCAGGGTGGGCGCCCGCCGGGCGATGGCGGTCTTGGCCGCCTGTTCGCACAGGTCCTTGGCCGCGTTGATGTCGCCGGCGCGGTTCTCCATGGCGGCGGCGTCGAGCCGTTCGTCAGCGGCGGCGACCGGATCGCCGAGCACCTCGAACAGGTCGGCGGAGTCGCGGTGGTGGGCCGATGCCGTCTGCCACGCGCCGTAGCGCGCCGCGACCCGGGCCGCGAGCTGCAGGTGGTGGGCCGCGGCGGCCTTGTCGCCCTGGCGACCGGCGGCGAGGAGGTGCCGGGCCACGTCGGCGTGGCCCAGGTCGCCCGGCGACAGGCGGGCGCGCAGCACGTCGGCGGCGGCGACGTGGATGCGCAGGCGATCGCCCTGGAGCACGCCGGCGGCCAACGCCTCGCGGGCCAACTGGTGGTGGAACTCGTAGGCGCCCGGCTGGTCGTCCACGTCGGCCAGCAGCCCGTGCTGCACGGCCCGGTCGCACAGGTCGGTCACCGCGGCGACATCGAGGGCGGTGACGGCGGCCAGGTCGGTGATCTCGACGCGGGCGGCCATGACCGCGGCGGTGCGCAGGATGTCGAGCGCGCCGGGGCCGAGTGGGCTGGCCTGGCGGGCCACCACGGCCCGCAGCGAGGTGGGGACGGTCTCGGCCGGCAGGGTGGTGGCGTTGCGCCGCTGCAGGTCGAGCACGAGCTCCTGCACGTAGAGCGCGTTGCCGCCGCTGCGGGCCACGATCTGCTGCGCGAGCGGGTGGAGCTCGTCGTCGGGCACCCCGGCCATGGCGGCGCGGCACAGGTCGACCACGGCCGGGCCGTCGAGTGCGTCGAGCGGCAGGGTGGTGACGCTGGTGTTGTGACCGACCTCGCCCAGCAACGCCACGAGGGGTTCGTGCTGGCCGTCGGCTCCCTCGCGTGCCGAAAGCAGCAGCCGGATCGCGGTGGTGCGGAACAGCCGGCGCAGCACGTAGGCCGAATCGGGGTCGAGCCACTGGGCGTCGTCGACCACCAGCAGGGGCGCATCGTCGCTGAGCACGTGGCGCAACTCGTCGACGAGCGCGTCGCGCTCCAGGTCGCCGGGCGGGCCCGACGAGCGTGTCGTGCGCAGGTTGGCCGCGCTGGCCAGCGGAAGTCGCGGTGCGATGGCGTCGAGCAGGTACTGGAACGGGCGGTCCTGCTCGGCGTCGCATCGCCCGGCGAGCACGCGCTCGTCGTCGAGCACGGCGAGCGCTTCCTGCACGAGCCGTGTCTTGCCCATGCCGGCGTCGCCCGTGAGGATCACGCATCGGGGGCCGTCGGACGCGAGGGCGTCGACGAGGCGGGCCAGTTCGGCGTCGCGTCCGGCGAGCGGCAGTGGCCCCTTCGGCGCGGCCCGCGCGGCGCGCGCGCGGCGGGCCGCCTCGGTCGACGCCGACGCCACGACCACGGGTGCGGGCGGCGAGCCGAGCACCGGGTCGTTGGCGAGCATGCGCCGCTCGAGCTCGATGAGCATGGGCCCCGGTGGGTTCCCGAGGTCGCGGTCGAGCAGGGCCCGGGCCCGCTGGAACGTGTTGAGGGCTTCGCGTGTGCGGCCGGCGCGGAAGTGGGCGCGCATGAGCTGACCGACGAACCGCTCCTCGTAGGGGTGGGCCTCCACGACGCGCTGGAGATCGGCGCACAGCGTGTGGTCCTCGCCGAAGCCCAGGCGCACCTCGAACGAGGTGCTCTGCGCATCGATGAACATGAGGTCGAGCCGGCGGGCCTCGGCCGCGGCCCAGGGAAGCTCGACGAACTCTCCCAACGGCTGACCGCGCCACAACGCCATCGCCTCGTCCAGGTGGATCGCCGCCTGCGCGGGGACGCTGGCCGCGGCGAGGCGCACGAGCTGTTCGAACCGCCGCGTGTCGACCGCGTCACCCGTAAGGGCGAGGCGGTAGCCGAGCCCCGGTCGGGCCGGCGGTAGGACGTCCTCGCCGAGGTCGCGCCGCAGATCCTTCACGTACTCGCGCACGGTCTGGCGGGCCACGCCGACCTCGTCGGCCAGCCGGTCCTGATCCACGTAGGCGCCCACCTCGACGGCGAGCCGGGCCAGCAGCGCACGTTTCTTGGGTCCGGCGATGGAGACGCGCGCCGTGGGCGTGGTCACCTCCAACGGTCCGAGCAGCGCGATGCTGCACCCTTCAGACATGCCCCTGCCCCCTCGCGGTCCCAACGTAGCGTCGAACGTCCGACGTCTCCCATACGGCATCCGTTGCCCGAGACGTGGCAGGCCGAGGTGCTGGCCAAGGCCGCGCTGCTGCGCGGCGCCGAGCGCGCCTTCGACATCCTGCCGTCCGACGTGGAGGCGCTCACCGTCGACCGCCACGGCGTCGTGCGCACCACCCCTGGCCTCACGGCCTACACCGGTGGCGTGGTGCCACCGTCCCAGCTGGACTACTCGAACGACCCCAGGAGCAACCCGTGATCGCCAACATGACGTGGTACATCGCCCGATCCAGCGGCATCGTCGCCTGGCTGCTGCTCGCCGGCAGCGTGCTGTGGGGCCTCGCGCTGTCGACGAAGGTGCTGCGCGGCAAACCGCGACCGAACTGGATCCTGGACCTGCACCGCTTCCTCGGTGGCATCGCGCTGGTGTTCACCGGTGTGCACGTGCTCGTGCCGTTCACCGGCCGCTGGCACCCAGTTGCGGTGGCCTGGGGCGTGGTAGGGCTCTACCTGCTTGCCGCGGTCGAGATCACGTCGCTGCTGCGCAAGAAGCTGTCGAAGCGGGCGTGGCGGCTCACGCACTACCTGAGCTTCCCGCTGTTCGCGCTCACCACCGCCCACACGCTGGCGGCCGACACCGACCGCAACACGTTCCTGTTGCGGTGGGCGTGCATCCTCGTGGTCGCGTCGGTGGTCGTGCTCACCGGGCTGCGGGTTCGCAAGGCCGACAAGCACGACCTGCTGACCTCGCCGGCGTCGGGCGCCGCGGCGCGTGCGCCCCGCAGCCGGGTCCCGGCCCGCTGACCCGGGACAGGCACCCGCGGGCGCGGTCGAGCCCGAGGACGCCGCGTCCATCCTCCCTGTCGAACTCGACCGACGGGGAGGTGCCGACCGGGATCAAGCTCGGTGGGCCGTGGTGCTGTCGTTGGGGGTCTCGTCGATGGCGTGCGTGCCGCGCATGGCGAGGGCCTCGCCGCTGGTCATGGGTTGGCCGGCGAGAAGGCGCAGGGCGAGACCGACGGCCGCGGTCTTCGTGTGGAGGCCGAAGCGATCCATGATGACCTGCACGTAGGAATCGTCGATCTCGATGGTCATGCGGGTCCGACCCACGCACCTATCCTGGCGCGAGGCGTGCGGCGCGGGTAGGGCCATTGTCCGGCAGGCCGTTGGGCCACCTGGACGCACTAGCCTTTTGTCCGTGCATCGACGTTGGGTCGTCCGCTTTCTGCTCGCCGCGATGCCCTCGCTCGTCGTGGTGCTCGGTGGGGCGGATCCTGCTCATGCGTGCAGCTGCGCGACGACCGACGATGCGACGGCCTTCGCCGAAGCTGGTGTGGTCTTCGTCGGGACGCTCCGCGAGACGATCGAGCCTCCGGATGGCGCGGTGATCTCATCGACCGATCCACGGTGGTTCGTGTTCGACGTCGAGCGTGTGTACCAGGGCGCAGCGCTGGCACAGCAGCTCGTCGTGACGGTCCGCGACGGCGCCTCATGCGGGATCAGCCTCAGCGGCCCCGATCGCTTTCTCGTGTTCGGGCAGACGCAGGGTGCGGGTGCGAGCGAGGCCGTTCCCCGAACCGGTCTGTGCTCGGGCACCCGATCCCTGGTGGCGGGTGCGCCTCCCGAACTGCTCGGGGCCGGCGTCGCGCCGGTCGCTGGTGCGTCGGCGCGACCGGTCGTGTCGACCGCGATCGCCGCCCCTTCGCTACCGGTCGGAGTCGCCGTTGTGGCGACGCTGGCCGCGCTGGGCACGGTCGCGGTCGGGTTGGTGGTGCAGCGGCGACGTACGGCTCGTCGGTCCCATCCCTGAGGTGGCGGCACCGCCGACGGTCGCCGCGAAGCCCGTCGAAGTCGGCGCAACGACGGAGGCGACGCTGAGGATCCTCTGAGGGTTCGATCCGATGATGGTGTCAGTGAGGCCAACGGAGCCTCGAGCCCAGGAGCCCGCCATGAACGATCGCACCGCCACCAACGCCCAGCCCGCCGCCACCGACGCCAGCCCGGCCCGCAGGCGCCGCCCGCACCCCGCCCGCAACGCCCGCCGCATCGTCGGTGTGGCCGGCATCGCCGGCACCGTGCTGCTGACCGGCTGCATGGCCACGGGCGCCGCCAACAGCGGCAGCGCCGCCCAGACCACCACCCAGACCGCGACCAAGTCGGCCACGGCCACGGCCTCGGCCGCCACCCCGTCGGCGTCGGCATCCACGGCCAGCAACGGCAGCTGAACCCGCACCGGTGCTGTCGCACCGGTTCTGCCGGGTCAGTGCACCGCCGCCTTGCGGGCGCCGGATCGCCGCCGGATCGCGCTGAGCTGCCCCGTGGCCAGGATGTCCAGGATCCGGTCCTGGCTCGCTTCGCCGACGGGAGCGCCGCGACGGTCGGTGAGCTCCAGGACCTCGAGGGCGTGACCGTCCACCTCGGTCGAGCGGGCGGCCACGACGTTCACGTCGGACAGGGCGATGGCCTTCGCTGCGGCCAGCAGCGCCCGGGTGCCGTCGTCGCTGCGGACCGTGCAGATCGTGTGCCAGGGTGAGCTGTTGTTGTCGAAGGTGACCTCGGCGTCGGGCAGGGCCAACGGGCTCACCGGAGCCGGGATGGAGGCGGCGATGTCGTCGGCCAGCACATCGCCCGGAGGCCGTTGGGTCCCGCGCAGGCGGAACGTGCTGAGCGACATGCCGTCGGGCCACACGACGGTGGCCACGTCGAGCACGTCGTAGCCCCGGTCGACGAGCAGTGCCAGCTGCTTGGCCAGCAGGCCGACCTCGTCGGGCACGGCGACGTCGAGCCGCCACAGGCCCGTGTCGATGGGCGTGACCGCGGCCCGCACGCACCGGCGCGACAGGGGTGGGTCGGCCAGCGCGGCTTGGCGGGCCAGGTCGTCGGCGCGCTGCGACACCACGAACGGGCTCGGGGTCGTCGCCAACCGGGCGCCGGCCGACGGGATGAGCGCGGTGGCCTCGGCCCGCCGCTGCTCGACGAGGTCGGCTCGGCCCAGACCGGTGAGCTCGGGGTGCGCCAACGTGGCCGCCACCAGCTCGCGCAGCTGGCCGAGGCGGGCCTGCTCGCGCTCCTCCAGCGGAGCGGTGGTGGCCAGCGCGAAGGCTTCGCGGGCGACGTCGAGCGTGCCGAGGTGGGCCGACAGGTGCAGCACCGGTTCGGCGTCGAGGCCGTCGAGGCGGCGGGCGGCGGCGGGCAGCATCTCGGCCGAGCGAACCAGCACGCCGAGCGCGGTGGCCTCCTCGGCCCCGAGGCCGAGGCGCTTGCCGACCAGGCGGGCCAGCTCGGGCGCGTCGTCCACGTCGGGGGTCAGGTCGGCGGCGTCGAGCACGAGGGCGGCGAGGCGCTGGCGGGGGCCGGCCCGGCCCGAGAGGCGGCCGAGGCGCGGCCACGACAGGGTGCGGGTCGGGTCGCTCTCGAACGGGTCGTCCTGGCGGTGGCGCAGGGCGGCGGCCACCTCGGGCAGAGCCCGGTCGAGCAGACCGGTCACGAGCAGGAACCGCCACGCCGGTGGTTCGTCGCGGGCCAGCACTTCGTCGAAGCGGTCGACGGCGTCGGTGTCCCACGTCGCCGTGCCGTCGGGCAGCGAGGTCAGCCAGCCGATGAGCGACTCGCCGGCGCGCGCCCCGGCGCCGATGCGCGTCGCGGCGTCCAGGCCCACGGTCAACGCCGCCGATGCCGGCGGCACGGCGGCCAGTGCGACCTCGTCACCGTGGACACCCGTGCGAGCCACCAGCCAGCCGCCCTCGGGCATCTCGACCTGTCCCTCGCCGGTGAGCACGGCGGTGCGGGCCCGCTGCCGCACGCGCCACTTCAGCAGCGACGGCGTCATGAGCGTGGTGGCCAGCACCACCAGCAGCAGCGACGCGTACACGTCGTTGCCGATGATCCCCTGGCTCAGGCCGAGGGTGGCGAAGATGAGCCCGACCTCACCGCGCGGGATCATGCCCAGACCGACGGTGAGACGGTCACCGGCCGAGCCGAGCATGCCGAAGGCGGCGACGAGCTTGCCGGCCAGGGCCACCACGAGCAGCACGGCGGCGACGCCGAGCACCTTCAGCTTGCCGAACTGGGTCACGTCGGCCTCGAGCCCGATGTGCACGAAGAAGATCGGGATGAGCACATGACCGATGGGGGTGAGCTCGCGGCGGATGCGCGGGGCCAGGTTGCTGCGCGACAGGGCCAGACCGGCCACGAACGCCCCCACGATGGGGGCCAGGCGGGCCTTGCTGGCCAGCTCGGCCACGGCCAGGGTGAAGGCCAGGCTGAGGGCCACCAGCGTGCCGCCGGAGCGGCTCAGGCGGTTGATGTGGCGAAAGCCCCACGGGGCCAGGCGGATGCCGACGGCCGTGGCGACGGCGAGGAAGCCGACCGCCACCATCACGATGGTGGTGACGCTGCCGAACGACACCGACCCTTCCGACACGAGGCGGGTGACGACGGTGAGGATCACCAGACCCATCACGTCGTCGGCCACGGCGGCGCCGAGCACCGTTCTCGCCTCCACGGTGGCCAGTGCCCGCAGGTCGCCGAACACGCGGGCGGTGATGCCCACGCTCGTCGCGGTCAGGGCGGCGCCGATGAAGATCGCCTCCTTGCCCGGCATGCCCATGCTGAGCGCGGCGCCCGCTCCCACCACGAGGGGGACGACCACGCCGATCGTGGCGACCGACAGCGCCGCTCGACCCACGGCGGCGAGCTCGCCGAGGTCCATCTCGAGCCCCACGTCGAGCAGCAGCAGGATGACGCCGAGCTCGCCGAGGACCTTGAGCACCTCGTCGGCACCCACCAGGTGCATGACCGACGGGCCGATGAGGACGCCGACCATGATCTCGCCGACCACCGCGGGCACACCCAGGCGCTCCGACCCCTCGGCGGCCAGCTTCGCCGCCACGAGCACGATGAGGATGTCGAGCAGGATCCGCGTGGTGCTCATGATGCGGCGCAGGTTACGAGGGTCGCATTACGACCAAATGCCACCAGCCTGACGTGGATCTGACGGGGATCCGGGCCGTTGGTGGTCGCGCTGGCGGGGTACCTTCGGGGCCAGGTGTGCCGGGAAGTCTGGTCGGCTCTTCAACCGAGGAGTCCCCGATGAGCACCACCGCCGCGCCCCCCGAGACCCGACGATTCCTGTCGCCCCTGCGCGACTTCCTGCACACGGAGGTGGCCGGCGGGGCCGTGCTCGTGCTGGCCACCGTGGTGGCCCTGGTGTGGGCCAACTCGCCGTGGTCGGGCGCCTACGAGCGCCTGTGGTCGAGCGCCATCTCCGTCACGGTGGCCGGTCACACGGTGAGCCACGACCTGCGCCACTGGGTCGACGACGGGCTGATGACCGTGTTCTTCCTCGTCGTGGGGCTCGAGATCAAGCGCGAGCTCACGACCGGTCACCTCGCCGGACGCCGGGCCGCCGCCGCACCGGTGGCTGCCGCGCT
>JANMAT010000048.1:0-3537 GCA_031359995.1 Actinomycetes bacterium | reverse complement strand
CTCTGTGGCGGTTGGGGTCGTTGCGTCGGGTGAAGTAGTCGCCGCCGAGGTCTTGGTAGTCGGTGTCGTTGGTGATGAGGTGCCAGCAGATGACCAGGATCGAGTGAGCGACCGCGGTAGCGGCCTTCTTCTTGCCGACGCTGATCACGCTCAGTTGAACTTCCCCGGTTCTGCTCACTGAAGTTCCTCACCCTGTGGGTCCACGCGATGGGGTGGGGCTCCCTTCCAGGCTGGCGGTCTGCGACGACATGCCGGCATGAGAGGGAGCCCTGTTCCATGCTCACACAGGAGGATGATGTGGACGCTCACGCGCTCCGTAAGAGGGGTTGGTCGATCTCGGCGATCGCCCGCCATCTCGGCCACGACCGAAAGACCATTGCCGGCTACTTGAACGGGAAACGCTCGGCGGGCGCGCGGGCTCCGGCGGGCCCGGACCGCTTCGCCCGGTTCGTCGACTACTGCCGCGAGCGTCTGGTGGAGGACCCGCACGTGATGGCCGAGGTCTTGTTCGACGAGATCGTCGATCTCGGGTTCACCCAGTCGTATCCGACGTTCACCCGTCAGCTCCGCGCCCGCCAGCTCCGCCCGGCGTGTGAGGCGTGCTCCGCGGCGAAGGGTCGCCCGGTCGCGGTGATCGACCATCCGGCCGGCGATGAGACGCAGTGGGACTGGGTCGACCTGCCCGATCCGCCGGCCGGGTGGGGGTGGGGTGTGAACGCGTCGCTGTTCGTTGGCGCGCTCGCCCACTCGGGTCGTTGGCGCGGCGTGCTGTCGGAATCGAAGGACCAGCCGCACACGATCGACGCGCTCGATCAGATCGCCCGCCGTCTGGGCGGCCTGACACGGGTGTGGCGCTTCGATCGGATGGCCACGGTCTGCCACCCGGCGACCGGGAAGCTGACGGCGTCGTTCGCGGGGGTGGCCAAGCACTACGCGGTGTCGGTGGCGATCTGCCCACCCCGGCACGGGAACCGCAAAGGGGTCGTCGAGAAGGCCAACCACACCGCCGCGCAACGCTGGTGGCGGACCCTGCCCGACGACCTCACCATCGAAGCCGCCCAAGCATCCCTGGACGCGTTCTGCGCCACCAAGAGCGACCACCGGCGCCGCGTCATCGGAGACGAACGCGCCAGCGTCGCTGTTCACGCCGACCGCGAACACCTCACCGCGTTGCCGGCACCGTTCCCGGCCGTGCTATCGGTCGAGCGCCGGGTCGCGGCGCAGGCGCTGGTGGCGTTCCGAGGGAACCGCTACTCGACCCCACCCGAACTCGCCCATGCTGATGTCCGGGTCGTGTGGCGGCTCGGGACAGGGTTCATCGACCTCACCACCGTGTCCGGGATCGTCGTCGCCCGCCACCGCCTCGCCGCCCCAGGCGCGGGGGTGATGGTCCGCGATCACCACCACGTCACCGCGCTCGATCACGCGGCGATGGCCGCGTTCACCACCGCGGCACCGCATCGTCGCAAGCAACGCATCCCACCCGGTCCCGCTGCGCTCGCCGCTGCTGCTGCCCTCACGAACGTGGCGCCGACAGGGACCGACGGGACCGTCACCGATCTCACCGTCTACGCCCGAGCCGCCCACCAAAGGAACACCCTCACATGACCCGAACCACCACGACCACGAGCGCGCCGTCGACGGCGGCTCAGGCGTCGCTCTACCAGACCCTGCGCGGTCATCTCGCCGTGTTGAAACTCGACGCGTGCGCCGAAGCGCTCCCACGCGTCCTTGACGAAGCGATCGCCGAGAAGCTCTCCACCACCGCCACCATCGAACGGTTGTTGGCGATCGAGGTCGACTCGGCGCTCGCCCGCCGGCTCGCCGGACGCCTCCGCTTCGCCTGCCTCCCCACCCCCGCATCATTGGCCGATTTCGACTACGACGCCCAACCCGGCGTCGACAAGGTGTTGATCAACGAGCTCGGCACGTGCGGCTACCTCGAGACCGCCACCAACGTGCTGTTGATCGGCCCGCCCGGGGTCGGCAAAACCCACCTCGCCGTCGGCCTCGCCCGCCAAGCCGCCACCGTCGGCTACCGCACCTACTTCACCACCGCTGCCGATCTCGCCGCCCGCTGCCACCGCGCCGCCATCGAAGGACGCTGGGCCACCACCATGCGCTTCTTCGCCGGCCCCACCCTCCTCGTGATCGATCTATGCCGACACCGCGACTATGCCGAGGCGGGCGATGGCGGGCTGGTGGTGGTCTGACGGCGGCGACGTTTGTCGCTGTTGCGTTCGGGCTGGGTGTCGGCATAGTTCCGGGCTGGGTGCAGCCTCGAGCTTGGGGTGCGCCGCGCTCCCGTGAGGGAGGCGATTGCGATGGCAGGCACACGGAGGAAGCCGGGCGGTCTGGGCCCCTATGTCGCGGGCTACCAGGCTTGGCTGGCTGGGCGGGGTTACACGCCGCTGACGGTCAGGAACATGTTGAAAGACGTGGGCCACGTTGGCGTGTGGATGTCACGTGCGGGGTTGGTGACGGGGCAACTCGATGAAGACGCGATGGTGGTGTTCCTCGCGGCCCGCCGAGCCGGTGGCGCGGCAAGGGTGGCGGGTCTGCGGGCGATGAGGCCGCTGCTGAGCTATCTGCGGGAGGTTGGCGTCACACCGGCAGCGAGGCCGGCGCCGTCCCCGCTGGGGGCGCTGCTTGGTGAGTATCGGACGTGGATGGTCCAGGAGCGGGGCCTGGCCGCGTCGACCGTGCTGCGGTATCAGAACACTGCCGCCCGGTTTCTGGAGCAACACGCTGTCGTCGATGGCATGTTGAACGTGGCTGGCTTGACCGGCGCGGACGTCAACGTGTTCTTGCTCGGGGAGTGTGGTCGGGTCTCCGTCGGGTCGGCGAAGGGACGCGTCGGTGAGCTTCGAGCTGTCCTTCGTTTCCTTCATTTGCAAGGCTTGACGCCGTTGCGGCTGGGGAACGCGGTTCCGCCCGTCGGTGGCTGGCGTCTGGCCACCTTGCCGCCGACCATGAACACCTCCGATGTCCAGTTGCTGCTCGATGGCTGTGATCGCGGCACCGACGTCGGTGTTCGCGACTTCGCGATCATGTTGTTGGTCGCTCGGCTCGGGCTGCGCTCGATCGAGATCGCCCGCTTGGAGTTGGGCGATATCGACTGGCGAGGCGGGGAGCTCGTCGTGCGCGGCAAGGCGCGTCGCCGAGACCGACTCCCGTTGCCGGCCGAGGTCGGCGACGCGCTGGTCGCCTATCTGATGAGGGACCGCGTGCCGGCCGGCGCCCGGCGGCTGTTCCTCACATGTCGTGCTCCGCGCGGGCCGATCCGCGCCGACCTCGTCGGTGATGTCGTCGAACGTGCCTGTCGACGGGTCGGGCTGCCTCCTGTTGGGGCTCATCGGCTACGACACGCCCTCGCAGCCGAGTTGTTACGACGAGGGGCCGGTTTGGTCGCGATCAGCCAGGTCTTGCGCCATCAGGACTTGGCCACCACCGCCCTGTACGCGAAGGTCGATCTGCACACGCTGCGCCAGGTCGCTCAGCCCTGGCCAGGAGCAACCCGGTGAGCCCGCTGGAGCA
>JANMAT010000027.1:0-13957 GCA_031359995.1 Actinomycetes bacterium | reverse complement strand
CCCATGCCCTCGCGGTAGAAGCTGGTGAACTCGTACACCTGGCCACCGACGAAGGTGGCACCCAGCAGCGCCGTGACAGTGAGCCACAGCGTGGTGCGACGATCGTCCTGACGCACCGCCGAACTGACTGCCAGCACCATGGTGAGCGAGCTCATCAGCAGCACGAACGAGCTGATCGACGTGAACGGGATGTCGTACACCTGGTCGGGGCCGAGGCTTTCGGAGTGGCGACCGCGGTACAGCATGTACGTGGAGATGAGCCCGCCGAACAACAGGCACTCGCTGCCCAGGAACAGCCACATGGCCATCTTGTTGTTGCTCAGGCCTGTGGACGTGTGGTGAGCACCATGATCGTCGGCGTGACCGGCGCCATGATCGCCGCCTGCCGCGGGCGTGTGCACTGCGAGGTCAGACAAGGGTCGCCAGCTCCTTCGTGGGCTCGCCGTCATCCGACGGCGGGTCGAAATCGGAATCGTCGGCGACCGATGGCTCGAGCGACCAACCGAACATCGCCAGCAGCACGATCAGCCCGCCCACCGCGATGAGCAGACGTTCGAAGATGACGCCGTAGGCCATGGTCGGCAGACCGAGGGCCAGAATGATCGGCCTGTACGACGGCGACGGCATGTGGATGTGCATATCGGCGTGCGCTTCCTGCTCGGCCAGGATCTGTTCGGCCGTTGCCACCTTGGTGACCTGGCCGGTCTCTTCGTTCTCTTCGTACTTGCGGTGGAAGAACTCGTCGAGCGCATGCACCGTGGGCACCTGATCCCAGTTGTGTTCTTTCGGCGGGCTGTGCGTCATCCATTCCAGGCTGCGCGCATCCCACGGATCCAGCGGGGCCTTGGGTGCCTTGCGGGTGGTGTGCCACACGTTGACCAGGAACACGAAGATGCCGACGGCCAGGATGAACGAACCGGTGGAGGCAACACGGTTCCAGAAGCCGAGGTTGAAGAACCCCTCGCCCGCACGGGCTTCGGTCCAGTTCATCATGCGTCGCGGCTGACCCTGCAGACCGATGATGTGCATGGGACCGAAGGTCAGGTTCATGCCGATGACCATCAGCCAGAAGTTCCACTTGCCCAGCTTTTCGTTCAGCAGTTTGCCGAACATCTTCGGCCACCAGTAGTAGAAGCCCGAGAAGATGCCGAACACCGCGCCGCCGAACAGCACGTAGTGGAAGTGGGCGACGATGTAATACGTGTCGGTCTGCTGCGTGTCGCTGGGGCTGACGGCGTGGGTCACGCCCGACAGACCGCCGATCGTGAACTGGGTGACCAGGCCCACGGCGAACAGCATGGCGGTGGTGAACGTGAGGCGACCGCCCCACATGGTGCCGATCCAGTTGATGATCTTCACACCGGTCGGCAGGGCGATGAACATGGTGGTGACCGAGAACACCGCCACCGAGATCGGCCCGAGGCCGGAGGCGAACATGTGGTGGGCCCACACGCCCCAGCCCATGAAGCCGATGGCGATGCCCGAGAACACGACGAACGGGTAGCCGAACAGCGGCTTGCGACTGAACACCGGCAGCACCTCGGAGATGATGCCGAAGCTGGGCAGGACCAGGATGTACACCTCGGGGTGACCGAAGATCCAGAAGAGGTGCTGCCAGAGCAGCGGGTCGGCCCCCGCCTGCACCGTGAAGAACTGGGCGCCGAACGTTCGCTGGAAGCTGAGCAGCACCAGGGCCACGGTGATGACCGGCACGGCGAACACCAGCAGGAACTGCACCACGAAGACCATCCAGCTGAAGATCGGCATGCGCATGAGCTTCATGCCCGGTGCCCGCATGTTCAGGAGGGTCACGATCAGGTTGATGGAGCCGGTCAGCGAGGCGATGCCCGTGACGAGGAGCGACATGACCCAGAAGTCGATGCCGTGACCGGGCGAGAACTGCACGCCCGAGTTCGGGGCGTACATGAACCAGCCGCCGTCGGCGCCGCCGCCGAGGAACCACGACAGGTTCAGCAGCAGGCCACCGAAGAGGAACGCCCAGAAGCCGAAGGCGTTGATGCGGGGGAACGCCACGTCACGGGCGCCGATCTGCAGCGGCACGAAGTAGTTGGCGAAGGCGGCCGCCATCGGCATCACGAAGAGGAAGATCATCGTGGTGGCGTGCATCGTGAACATCTGGTTGTAGACGGAGGCGCTGAGCACCTTGCCGTTGGGCTGGGCCAACTGCAGGCGGATGAGCAGGGCCTCGGAGCCGCCGATGATGAAGAAGGCGAAGGCGGCGACGCCGTACATGATGCCGAGCTTCTTGTGGTCGACCGTGAAGAGCCAGGCCCGCCACCCCTGGGTGGCGACCGGACGGCGGAACACGCCCATGGCCGACGAGGGCGTGACGCCGCCGCCGGCACGGGCCAGCTCCAAGGGGCCGAGGGGCTGTTCGATGATTGCCATGGTGTGCGTGCCCTCCGTCAGCTGAGCTTGCTCAGGTAGGCGATCAACTCGTCGATCTGGGGCTCACTGAGCCCCAAGTTCGGCATGCCTCGGCGCAGTCCGTTCGGCCCCGGATCCGGAGCCATCGCCTTCATGCCTGGTGCGTTGCGCAGCCATGCCTCGAGCTTGGCCCGGTCGAGGCACTCGGGCGGGGTGCCCTTGAGGTACTCGGCGCCGAACTGCTCGGGGGTGGCGTTGTGCAGACGATCGATGCACTCCTGGGTCCGCAGGTCGAAGTTCGCCCCGGCGAACGAGCTTCGGCTCATGAGGTGCGTGAGGTTCGGGGCGGCACCCGATACGAGCTGCTCGTCGGCGGCGGCGTCGACCTGCTTGCCGTCGGTGTCGGTGTACCCGTCGACCTGGTGGCAGGCCACGCAGCGGGCGCCGACGGCGTCGTAGCCCTTGCCGGCCGGCGAGGTGGCGTCGGTGGGCTTGGTGACCGGCTTCTGCTGGTTGGCCACCCACGTGTCGAAGTCGCCCTGGTTCAGGGCGATCACCTGCTGGCGCATGTTGGCGTGGCTGAGGCCGCAGAACTCGGTGCACTGACCGAAGTAGACGCCGGGGTCGTTGGCCTCGAGGCGCAGCGGGTGCACCCGGCCGGGCACGGCGTCCTTCTTGCCGTTGAGGGCCGGGATCCAGAACGAATGGATGACGTCACGGCTGGTGATCTCGAGCTTCACGGCGGTGTTGGTGGGGATGACCAGCTCACCCGACGTCACGAGCGGGCGACCGGATGCGCCGTTGATGCTCGGGTAGGTGTACTCCCACCACCACTGCTGGCCCGTGACCCGCACCACGAGGGCGTTGTCGGGGCTCTTGGCCAGCTGGAAGATGGTCGACACCGTGAGCACCGCGATCGGCAGCAGGATCGTCGCCGACAGCACGGTGAGGCCGATCTCGACGGCCTTCTTGCCGTGGCTCTGTACGGGGATCTGACGACCCGGCCTGTCGCGGAACTTCCAGAGGGCAAAACCGATCGCTGCGAACACGACGACACCCACGACCCCGGCGACGAGGAAGACCGGGACCTGGAGATCGTTGATCTTCTGGGACGCGTCGCCCTTGGTCTGGAAGATGCTCTGTCGGGCCCCACAGCCGGACAGCAGCGCCAAGGCCGCCAACGCGGCTGCCGCTCCGCCAGCGCGCCGAACACCGTTGCGCATCCGGTACTCCCTCTCCATCGGTCCTGTCGCCACCGTACCGCCCGACTCGTCCGCCGGGCGAAGGCTGCGCTCGTGGCTCACGGCACAACCACCTTGCCGGTGGCGACCTTCGAGCCGGCCTCGTCGGCCACGTAGAAGTCGTACTCACCGGGCTTGGGCAGCCGCACGGTCAACAGCGCCACCTTGCCACCGGCGATGGCCTCGGTCTGGGCGGTGAACTGCTCGACCACCGTCTGGGTGCCTTCCTTGCGGGCCCGCTTGCCCACGACGACGAGCTCGCGGGCTTCCTTGTCGTCGTTGCGGAACAGCAGGTTGGCGGTGATGCCCTTGGGGATCGTGAGCTTGTCGACGCTGAGCTTGCCCTCGGTGATGGTGATGACCGCTTCGGGGTTCGACTTCAGGGCCACGGCGTTGCCGGTCTTCTCCTGGAGCTCGGTGTGGTCGGCCTCGCCTCGGGCGATGCCGACGACGCCGGCGGCCAGCAGGCCGGCGAAGCCGACCACGCCGAACACCGGCAGGGCCCGCTTGGCCAGACCAGGCGCGCCGGCCAGGATGACGGCACCGCCGAGCACCAGGGCGCCGACCACGACGAACACCACGACGGCGGCGTTCTCGTGCAGCGTGAGCATGAGCCGGGAGAAGAGGAACCCGACGATGCCGACGCCGAGGGCGCCGACGACCGGGAACTCGAGGGCGTGCATGAACTTGCCCCGCACGGCCTTGTTGTAGGCCGGGTCGGCCGACGCACCGTCGGCCCAGCCCTGCACGGCCCACTCGATGCCGACCACCAGCAGGGCGACGAGGCCGAGCAGGAACGCCCGGTTGTCGACAGCGATGCCCAGGGCGGTGACGCCGGCGGCGAAGGCCAGCGCGATGGGCCAGAGGCTGTAGGGCGCCACCTGGTGGGTGGGAGCCACCGGCTCGCCACCGGCGGTGGCCGGGCGGTTGCCGTCACGGATGACCGAGACCACGCCGCCGAGCAGCGAGGCGACGATGGTGAGCGACACCAGCACGATCGTGCCGGTGAAGATCGGGTCGCCCGAACTGGTGCCGTAGACGATGGCGGCGACCAGGCCGATGATGGCGGCGCCGAAGAAGAACTTGGATCCTGTGGTGAACATGCTCCGGTGGCTCCCCGCTACTTCACGACGTAGATCACGAACCACACGAAGCAGAACACGCCCGACAGGACGTGCCACCACAGCGCGGTAGCGGACACGATCTCGCGGTCGGCGCCGGTGGCCCGGCCACCGAGGGCCCGGAAGGCCGCCACGGCGGCGAAGCCGATGCCGATCACCACGAGGAACAGGAACAGGCCGGTGATGCCGTAGAAGAGCGGGCCGTACTGCTTGGTCCCGGCGACCTTCACCGCCATGTCGTTGTAGATGCGGGCCTGCGCCGTGATGAGGGACACCCCGAACACGGCGACGAGGCCGAGGGCGTAGCCCGTGTGGCGCCGGTCGCCGCGGTGGACGGCGTAGACCGCCCACTGCACGATGAGGGAGGCGGCGAAGAGGGTGAACAGCATCGTGTTCGCCGCCACCTCGTTCACGACCGTCTTGGGCGGGAACCACTTGGTGGTGCTGCCACCGGCGTTGTCACGCACCTGCATGTAGAACGCCAACTGGCCACCGATGGCCATGGCGCCGGCGGCCGCGGCGAGCGCCGTGCCGACGAGCAGCTGCCGACGGCGGGGCGGTGCCGGGGCGGCGGGGAGGGCGAGCATCAGGCGTCCTTTCCGGCGTGCTTCAGGTCGAGCAGCGGCTCGGCCGACGTGACCACGGGCAGGCTGGCGAAGTTGTCGGCCGGCGCCGGCGACGGCGTCGCCCACTCGAGCGTCTGACCGTCCCACGGATCGTCGCCGGCGGCGTCACCGCCCCGGCTGGCCCGGACCAGCAGCCCGGCGAACGCCACCAGCACGACGAGCAGGAGGACCTGCCCGACGAAGCCGACCACGCCGGCGGCCTGGGCCATGCTCGAGCCGGTGTCCTTGACCTTGTCGGCGGGGACCTTGTCGGCCAGCCCGATCACGATCTCCATGACACCGATGAGCACCACGGCGCCGGCGGCCGGCAGCGCCAGCAGCTTCACCAAGGCATCGGCCAGGAGCCGACCCGAGAGCTTGGGCCACCAGTGGGCCAGGCCGGCGAGCCCGGCCAGGATGCCGGCGCCGATGACCAGGTTCAGATGACCGGTCTCGTAGGTCGAGCCGACCAGACCGAGCCGCTCGAAGCCGGTGAGGGCACCGAGCAGGCCGGCGGCCACCAGCAGGAGCAGCGAGAACATGGCGAGCACCAGCGCACCGGTGGCCCGGGTCTTGCCGTTCTTCAGCGCCAGCGCCACCCAGCCGAGCACCATCACCAGCGGCAGCACGAAGGCGACCGACGCGAAGATGAACAGGAACTGGTTGCGGACGTCGGGGTTCACCGACGCCTGCATGTCGACGCCGATGCCGAGGACGACCGACAGCCCGATGGCCGCGAACAACGGACCCCGCACGGCCTGGCGGACCCGGGAGGCGGTGGCGACGATGTCGGCCACGATGCCCAGGACCGGCACGACGTAGAGGTAGATCTGCGGCTGGCGCACCGCGACGTCGATGTACTTGGCGACCCCGGCGTTGCCGCCGAACAGCGTCTGGCCGTAGCGGTGGTCGATCGTGAGCATCACCAGGTTGCCGATGACGACCGGCAGCGAGACCACGAGACCCACGCCGGTGACCATGGCGGCCCAGGCGAGCGCCGGGACCTGCTCGAGCCTCATGCCCGCCGCCCGGCCGGTGAGGACCGTGGTGGTGAGGCACACGCCGACGGTCACGAGGGCCACCAGCACCATGATGAGCGACACGAGGAACAGCGACACGGCCTGCGTGTCACCGCCACCCGGACCGCCGTTGGCGGCGTAGGCGCCGATCATGAGGCCGCCACCGACGAGCCACATCCAGAAGGACATGGCCGCCGCTCGGGGGAACGAGATGCCCCGGGCGCCCACCTGCAGGGGCACCACGGCGATGGCCACGCCGAGCAGCAGCGGGAGGCTGACGAGGTAGATCAGCGCGTAGCGGTACAGCGAGAAGAGCTGCACGATGGAGTCGGCCTGCAACACCACCTTCGACGACTCGTCGACCCGCTCGAGGCTGAGCAGGGCCCCCACGGCGGCGGTGGCCAGACCGAACAACAGGGCGAACCCTGCGAACAGCCGCCCGATCCGCTTGTGGTCACCAGTGGTGATCCACGCAGCGGCGCCGGTGGGAGCAACGTACGGGCGCACCGAGGACGCTGAGGCGTGATCGCCGGCGTGCGCGTCGGTGGGTGAAGTTGTCATGGTCATGGGCGAACCCACGCCGGGCGCGACCGGCCGGCGCTCTGGCTGGAGGGATCGGGATGTCGGAGACGGATCGTAGCCAGCCATTCGTCGTTCACCCGAAATCCCCGCATTGCGATCCGGTGGACGAATCGCTGCGGACCGGCCACGGACCGTGTGCGGCAGGGGTCGGGGCTCAGTTGAGGCCCGCCCGCGTCAGCGGCACCCTGAGGGTCACCACCGCCCCTCCGCCCGCCTGGTTGGCGGCGGCGACCGCGCCGCCATGGGCCGCGAGGATGGCCTGGACCAGGGCGAGGCCGAGCCCGACCTCGCCCTGGCTGTCGCCCCGACGGAACCGGTCGAACACGTGCGGGAGCACGTTCGGGTCGAAGCCGGGACCGTCGTCGGCGATGCTCAGCACCCCGTCGCGGCCGTCGATGGCCGTGCTCATGCGCACGTTGGGAGCCCGGCGGGCCGCGTTGCGGACCACGTTGTCGATGGCCTGGCGCAGGTGCGCCTTGTCGGCATCGACCACCCCGGCGGCGGAGGCCTCGTCGGCGAGGACCTCGCAGCCGTCGACCCGGATGGAGGCGGCGACCTCCTCGGCCAGCAGGTCGAGCCGCAGGGGAGCCAGACGCGGGATGGCCTGGCCCGACTCGAGCCGGGCCAGGTCGAGGAGCTCGTTGACGCCGGCGGCGGCCCGTTCGGACGCGGAGCGGATCTCGGCCAGGGACCGCACGTACTCCTCGGCCTCCCGGGGGCGGGACAGGGCCTGGCTGGCCGAGGCCTGGATGATGGCCAGCGGGGTCCGCATCTCGTGGGCGGCGTCGGCCAGGAAGCCGCGGCGCTCCACCAGGGCCCGCCGGGCCGGGGCCAGGACCCGGCCGGCGACCCACCACGCCACGCCGAAGGCCAGGCCGATGAGGAGCACGGCGCCGGCCAGGAGGCGCTTGAGGACGCTCCACCGGCGGTCGGACTCGTCGCCCAGGTTCACGACCGTCACGAGCGCCTCCGCCTCGTTCAGGGGGCGCACGAGGGCGAAGTAGTGGTCGTCGCCGCGGGCGAACGTGTCGGACGACTCGCGGGCGTCGGGCGAGGCGACCTGCTGCTGGAGCGAGCGCAGGGGCGGGTCGGCGGGCGAGTCGCTGAAGGCCTCGCTGGCCCCGTCGTCGCGGACCCACCACGTCGGGTTGTCCTTGGCGGGCTTGCCCCCGTTCTTCAGGGCGATCAGCGCCTCGGCCATCTGGCGCTCGGCCTGCCGCGCCGTGTCACGGCGCAGATCGTGGGCCCCGAGCTGGTACCCGGCGATCGACAGGCTCACCGTGGCCAGCGCCGTGAGCAGCGTGGCCAGGAGCGTGATGATCCACCGGAAGCGACGCAGGTTCACACGACCACCCGGTAGCCGACCCCGCGGATGGTCTCGATGGGCGCGGGGTTGCCCGGCAGGTCGAGCTTGCGCCGGAGGGCGGCCACGTGCACGTCGACCACGTTGGAGAGGCCGTCGTAGTTGGCGTCCCACACCGCTTCCAGCAGGTCGGCCCGGCGCACCACGTCGCCACTTCTATCGAGCAGGTAGTGCAACAGCGCGAACTCCCGGGCCGTGAGGGGAACCACCACGTTGCCACGCCACACGGTGTGGGCGGCGGGATCGAGCCTCACGTCGCCCGCTTCGAGCACCGGCGCCCGGGCGTCGGCGGGCCGCCGGGCCAGGGCCCGGACCCGCGCCGCCAGCTCGGGGAAGTCGAACGGCTTGGTCAGGTAGTCGTCGGCGCCGGCGTCGAGGCCACCGACCTTGTCGGACAGGGTGTCGCGAGCGGTCAGCATCAGCACGCGGGCATCGGCGCCACCGGCGCGCAGCTCACGGCACAGCACCAGACCGTCGCCGTCGGGCAGGCCCAGGTCGAGCACCACCAGCCCGTACGGCGCCAGGCGGGCCGCCTCGCGGGCGCCCTGCAGGGTGCGCTCCCAGTCGACGGCGTGGCCGTCCTCGACGAGGCCCCGCTGGATGACCGAACCGAGCGCGGGGTCGTCCTCCACCAGCAGCACGCGCATCGGCGCATGTTCGCGCGTCGTCCATGAAGACGCGATGAAGCGGCGCCTCACGATCGTTTCATGGAGCCGGGCGCACGATGCGGCCCATGGACGAGACCCGAGCACGCATCGCCCACCTCCTCCGCCGCACCGGCTTCGGACCGCACCCCGGCCAGGTCGACGCCCTCGCCGGCAGCGGGCCCAACGGCGCGCTGGAGGCGGTGCTGTCGGCCCCACCGCTGAACCCGGAACCGGTGGAGCTGGGCACCAAGGACGACTACCGGCAGCTGGTGACCTGGTGGGTCGGCGTCATGTCGCGGCCCGACGCCGGCCTCCACGAGAAGATGGTGTGGTTCTGGCACGGCCACCTCACCAGCTCGGTGGAGAAGGCGTCGCCGCTGGCCATGTGGCGCCAGCACCTGGTGCTGCGCACCAACGCCATGGGCAACTTCCGCACGCTCCTGCAGCAGATCACCGTGGACGCCGCCATGTTGAGCTGGCTCGACGGCGACGGGTCGGTGGCCGAGGCGCCCAACCAGAACTACTCGCGGGAGATGATGGAGCTGTTCGTGCTCGGCCACGACGGCGGCTACACCGAGGCTGACGTGCGCGCCGGTGCCGTGGCCCTGTCGGGCTGGCAGGTCGACGACCAGAGCCAGAAGGTGCGCTTCGACGCCGAGTCGGGCCCCACCGGCCCCGTCACGTTCCTGGGCCGCACCGTGAAGGAAGCGGCCGAGGCGGTGGACGCCGCCTGCGACCACGAGGCGTGCGCCCCGTTCATCGCCGGCAAGCTCTACCGCTGGTTCCACGGCGTCTCCCCCGACGCCGCCACCCTGGGCCGCCTGGCCACCCACTTCCGCTCCTCGAACCTGGAGATCGCGCCACTCGTCGCCGAGATCCTGCGTGACCCGACGTTCTTCGACCACCGCAACAACCGGGCCCGCTACCCCATCGAGTGGTTCGTCGCCACCAACGCGCTCACGGGCTACCAGCCCGACGACTACGGCGTGCTCGAGGAGATGGGCCAGGAGCCCTTCAGCCCGCCCAACGTGGCCGGCTGGCCGGCCGGGCCCCGTTGGTTGTCGGCCGGCGCCACCCTGGCCCGGGTGCAGTACGCCGCCGACGCCGCGGCCGACTCCGAGGTCGTGTCCACCAGCGACCCGGTCGGCGACATCCTGGCCAAAGCCTCGGTGCACGAGGCCAGCGACACCACCGTGAAGGCCCTGCAGGCCGCCGTCGGCGGCATCGAGGGTCGCCGTGACCGGGCCAGCGCCCTGCACGCCCTCGTGGCCGTGTCGCCCGAGTTCTGTGTCGCCTGAGCGAGCGACCGTCCCTTCTCTCACACCAGGAGCGTCTCCCGTGACCACCTTCGATCGTCGTCGCTTCCTCGCCCTCGGCGCCGGGGCCATGTCGGGCCTGTGGCTCGCCGCCTGCTCATCGGGCTCCGGCTCGGCCGACGGCAGCACCAGCAGCTCCAGCGGCAGCTCGGGCGGCACCACCCCCGACTCCTCCGGCTCGACCCCGTCGTCGGGCCCGGGCACCAGCACCGCGGCGGCGCCCAGCGGCGCCAAGCCCAAGGGCAAGGCCAACCGGCGCCTCGTCATCGTCGAGCTCGACGGGGGCAACGACGGCATGTCGACCCTCGTGCCCTACGGCATGAGCGGCTACAAGGACCTGCGCCAGCGCACCGGCATCGACGGCGACCGTCTGTTGCAGCTGAACGACAAGGTCGCCCTGCCCAAGGAGCTCAAGGGCCTGAAGGACAAGGGTCTGGCCATCCTGCAGGGCGTCGGCACCGAGCAACCCGACGGCTCCCACTTCGAGATGATGGACCGGTGGTGGCGCGGCGACGTGACCGGCAGGGCCGGCCTGGCCACCGGCTTCCTCGGCCGTCTGGCCGACCAGTTGGCCGACCCCGCCGCCCGGGTGGTGGGCCTGTCGTTCGGGTCGGGCAACCACCCGGCCATGCAGGCGGCCAAGGCGTCCACCCTGTCGCTGCCCAGTGCATCGAGCGGCGAGCGCCTGGCCGGCGCGTCCAGCGACGACACGCGGGCGCTGGCCTTCCAGAACGCCATCGCCGCCATGGCCGCCGGCGCCTCGGCCGACGCGCTGGGTCTGGCCCGCAAGGGCATCCGCGACGCCGTCGGCATCGCCCACATGCTCAACGACCTCGGCGACGACAAGGACCAGCCCGAGTACCCCGGCTCGAACCTGGGCCAGTCGCTGCGGCTCTCGGCCCGGCTGCTGAAGGCCGACCCGCTCGTGCGGGTCATCCACGTGCCGATGGGCGCCGACTTCGACACCCACCAGAACCACCCCGACCGCCACCGCGGCCTCATGGAAGAGCTGAACGCCGCCCTGGTGGCCTTCCTGGCCGACCTGGACGGCAAGGGCCTGGGCGACGACGTGCTCGTGGCCACCACCTCCGAGTTCGGGCGCACCGCCCGCGACAACGGCTCCGACGGGTTGGACCACGGCACCGCCTCGGTGGCGCTGCTGGCCGGCAAGATGGTCAAGAGCGGCGTGCACGGCGAACACCCGTCGCTCACCAAGCTGTCCGACGACGGCCAGCTGATCGCCACCGTCGGCTTCGACCGCTACTACGCCACCCTGGCCGAGTCGTGGCTGGGCATCCCCGCCGGCGAGGTGCTGGCGTCGAAGCCTCAACCCATCGCCGGCATCATCGCCTGAGGTCTGCGGTGCTCCGCCTCGGCCCGGCCGGCCCGGTGGGCCGCCCGCGTCAGCGCAGGATCAGGGTATCGGCCGCCATGCCCAGGAAGAGCAGGGTGACGTACGTGATGGAGAACCCGAACAGGCGCATGGAGCGCTTCGGTGACGGGTTGCGGCCGAGGTCGACGACGCCCCACAGGAAGCCGGCGCCGAGCACGATGGCGGTGATGCCGTACACCAAGCCCAGATGGGCCGCCGGCCAGTAGGCCAGCGAGCAGATCACCAGCAGGGTCGTGTGGAACAGCATGCGCCGACTGACCGTGCGCAGGTCGGCCACCGCCGGCAGCATGGGCACGTTGGCGGCGCGGTAGTCGTCGGCGTAGCGGATGGCCAGCGCCCAGAAGTGAGGCGGCGTCCAGAAGAACATGGTGGCGAACAGCACGGCGGGGGCCACGCCCAGGGAACCGGTGACCGACGCCCAGCCCACCAGCACCGGCACGGCGCCGGCGGCGCCGCCGACCACGATGTTGCGGGTGGAGGTGCGCTTCAGCCAGATCGTGTAGACGAAGACGTAGAAGAGCATGGCCGACAGGGCCAGGGCGGCCGACAGCAGGTTCACCGTGACCCACAGCAGGCCGAAGGCGAACGCCTCGAGCAGCAGGGCGAAGGTGAGGGCGGCCCGGGGCGTGATGACCCCGGTGACCAGCGGCCGGTGCTGGGTGCGGGGCATCAGCTTGTCGATGTCGCGGTCGATGTACATGTTGACCGCGTTGGCCCCGCCGGCGGCCAGGGTGCCGCCCACGAGCGTGTTCACCATGAGCCACACGCCGGGGATCTTCCCGGCGGCGACCACCATGGTGGGCAGCGTGGTGATGAGCAGCAGCTCGATGATGCGGGGCTTGGTGAGGGCGACGTAGGCGCCCACCTTGTTCTTGGGCGTGCGCAGCGACTCGTGGCCGGTGACGCCACCTGGCGCCAGCCGAGACGGCACGAGAGGACGGGTACCGACGGCCATGGCAGTGCACATCGTAAGGCCCCGCGGAGAGCGGAACCAACCGTGGACGGAACTGTCGCCAAGGTGGCCGATCGGGTGGCGCTCTCGACCAACGTGACCGGGGCGGCGAGAATGGGCGGCGTGGCCACTGCTCCATCTGTCGTAGAGGCCCCGGTCGAGGGGACCGACGTCGCCGAGGACCATCCCTGGGTGGTCCTCGTCTGGAACGACCCCATCAACCTCATGAGCTACGTCGCGTTCGTGTTCCAGAAGCTGTTCGGGTACTCCAAGGAGAAGGCGGAATCGCTCATGCTCGACGTCCACGAGAAGGGCAAGGCGGTCGTGTCGAACGGCACGAAGGAGAAGGCCGAGCTCGACGTCTTCCGCCTGCACGAGCACGGGCTGTGGGCCACCATGCAGCACGACGAGTGACGGACGACTCGCCCATGGCCCGCAACCGTCTGGTCTCCCGTCGTCGCGACGGCCGCTACACCCTGCGTCTGCCCGACGAGGTCCGGACCGCGCTCGGTGACCTTCTCGGCGAGCTGCGCACCCTGCTGACCGAAGAGGAGCACCGCAACGACGACCGCATGCGGCGCCTGTTCCCGCCCGCCTACACCGACGATCTGGACGCCAACGCCGAGTACCAGCGGTTCATGCGCGACGAGCTGATCACGTCGCGGGTGTCGGCCATCGACCAGGTGGCCGAGTCGATCTCCGCCAAGGAGCTCACGGAAGCCCAGCTCATGGCGTGGATGACATCGGTGAACAGCGTCCGGCTGGTGATCGGCACGCTGCTCGATGTGACAGAGGAGCATGACCTGAGCCAGCTGTCGCCCGACGATCCGTCTTTCGGCGGGTACCTGCTGTACGGCGAGTTGTCGATCGTGCTCGAGCACATCGTCGCCGCCCTCGGAGAGTGAGATGGGGTCTGGACCGAGAACCGGCTGGCGGAACGGAGCGAGGCCGCTGCTAGAGTTACCCCGCTCTCAACGAGAAGACCTTCCTAGCCCCCATCGTCTAGCGGCCTAGGACACCACCCTTTCAAGGTGGCGGCACGGGTTCGAATCCCGTTGGGGGTGCGCAACACAGTCAGTACTCGGTCCCGTGGTGCAGCTTGGAGTGCACGCCGGCCTGTCAAGCCGGAGGCCGCGGGTTCAAATCCCGTCGGGACCGCCAACCGTCGCCGTTCACTTCTGCGACGGCACGGTCGAGTAGCTCAGTAGGCAGAGCGTCCGCCTGAAAAGCGGAAGGTCACCGGATCGACGCCGGTCTCGACCACCACAGTTTTCCCAGCTCAAGGCCGGTTTCCTCCCCGAGGAGGAACCGGCCTTCGTCGTTCCATCCC
>JANMAT010000020.1:0-20312 GCA_031359995.1 Actinomycetes bacterium | reverse complement strand
CCCGGCGGACCGAAGCCAGGCCGCCCGCGGGCCCGCCCGGTCCCGCCGCCGGCGCGGCACCGCGTGCCGTCGGGACCGGGCGGGCCGTCCAGGGAGAGGCGTCACTACGAGGGGGAGTGCTCGACCTCGTAGTGCTGTTCGAGCCGGGTCTCCAGCTCGCGGCTGAGCACGTGCTCACGGTCGGCCTTGGGCGCGTGCTTGATCATGGCCTTGTCGTAGGGCACCACCACCCGGCCGTCAGGCGTGGTGAACGCCCGGGTGAGCGGTACGTAGCGCGCCGCGGCGAGGACGCCGCCGTGCACCACGGCCCAGCGCGGGTCACCGTGGTTGTCGAACAACACATCGGTCACCTTGCCGAGCTTCTCGCCCCGCTCGTTGATCACGACCCGGTCCTTGAGTTCCGTGCTCATGTGTGCCACCTCCGTGGGAGCCGCCCGCTTCTTTACGGACACGTTACGATTGTTACGATCCGTTGTAAAGGGATCAGTACCCCTCAGGCCGCCGGCGCAGACGCGGCCATGGCCCCCTCGATGGGACGGCGGCCCACGTGCAGCACGCCCACGCGGGCCACCAGGCAGCAGCCGGCGGCGACCAGGAAGGCCAGCTGGTAGCTGCCCGTTCGATCGCGGATCTCGCCCGCGCCCCACGCCGCCAGGGACGCCCCGAGCTGATGCCCGGCGTACACCCACCCGTAGGCGACGGTGGCCCACTCGGCGCCGCACAGCTCGCGGCACAGCGCCACGGTGGGCGGCACGGTGGCGACCCAGTCGAGGCCGTAGAACGTGATGAACAGCCAGAGCGGCGCGTGGGCCGACTCGAGCGCCGGCTTCAGCAGCAGCAGGGACAGACCCCGCAGCCCGTAGTACACGAACAGGAGCTTGCGCGGGTCGTAGCGGTCGGTGAGCCAGCCCGAGAACAGGGTGCCGACGATGTCGAACAGGCCGATGAGCGAGATCAGCGTGGCCGCGGCGGTGCGGGCGATGCCGTGGTCGTGGGCCGCCTCCAGGAAGTGGGTCTGCACGAGCCCGTTGGTGGACACGCCGCACACGAAGAAGCTCCCGAACAGCACCCAGAACGCGCCGCTCGCGCTCACGATGCGCAGACCGCGCAACGCCATGCGCACCGGGTTGTTCGTGCCCGCCGGCGTCCGGTAGCCGTCGGGCGCGCCGTAGGCGCGCAGCCCGACGTCCTCGGGCTTGTTGCGCAACACGAGCGCGGTCGGGATCACCATGGCCGCGGCGCACAGCGCCACCACCACCGGCACGCGCTGCCAGTGCCCGTTCGTGGTGAGGCGCGTGAGCACCTGGAAGAACATGACCTGGCCGCTGGCGCTGGCCGCCATGAGCGCGCCGGTGATGAGGCCGCGGCGGGCGACGAACCAGCGGTTGGCGACCGTGGCCGCCAGCACCGCGGCCATGCAGCCGGTGCCGATGCCCACGAACACGCCCCAATACAGCACCAGCTGCCAGCGCGCCGTCACGGTGGCCGACAGCCCACTGCCCAGAGCCACCAGCGCCAGCGCGCACGGCACGACCGTGCGCAGCCCGTAACGCAACCAGCAGCGCGGCGGCGAACGGGCCCATGAACCCGAACAGCAGCACGTTCACGCTCACCGCCAGGCCGACGTCGGCCGTGCCCCAACCGAACGCGTCGTGCAGCGGGCCGATGAGCACGCCCGGCGCATGCCCGCGGCCATGAGCAACGTGACGAACGTGGCGGCGGCGACGACCCAGGCGTAGTGGAGGCGAGGTCCGGACGCGGCAGGGACGCTCATCGGGAAAGACCCTACCGATCCGATGAGCGCGCCCGTCAGGCGATGCGATGACGCCGCCGCGTCAGATCAGGCCGAGCTCCTTGACGGCCTTGCGCTCGTCTTCCAGCTCGGCGACGGTGGCGTCGATGCGCTTCTGGCTGAAGGCGTTGATCTTCACGCCCGGCACGATCTCCCAGGTGCCGTCCTTGCAGACGATGGGGAAGCTCGAGATGAGGCCCTCGGGCACGCCGTAGCTGCCGTCGGAGCACACGGCCATGCTGACCCAGTCGTTGCGCGTGGTGCCCAGTGCCCAGTCGTGCATGTGGTCGATGGCGGCGTTGGCCGCCGACGCCGCCGACGAGAGCCCACGGGCCTCGATGATGGCGGCGCCGCGCTTGGCGACGGTGGGGATGAACTCGTTCTCGATCCACTTGCGATCGCCCACCGCGTGAGCGGCGTTCTTGCCGCCGACCTTGCAGTTGAACAGGTCGGGGTACTGCGTCGTGGAGTGGTTGCCCCAGATGGTCATGCGCTTCACGTCGCTCACCGGCGCGCCGAGCTTCTGGGCGATCTGGGTGATGGCCCGGTTGTGATCGAGGCGCGTCATGGCGGTGAACTGCTTCGGGTCGACGCCCTTGGCGTTGCTCATGGCGATGAGGGCGTTGGTGTTGGCCGGGTTGCCCACCACGAGGACCTTGATGTCCTTCTTGGCGCTGCGGGCGATGGCCTCGCCCTGCGGCTTGAAGATGCCACCGTTGGCCGACAGCAGGTCGGCGCGCTCCATGCCGGCCTTGCGGGGCATGGCGCCCACGAGCAGCGCGTAGTCGCTGTCGGCGAAGGCGACGTTGGGGTCATCGGTCGCCACGATGCCGGCCAGCAGCGCGAAGGCGCAGTCGTCGAGCTCCATGGCCACGCCGCGCAGGGCGTTCAGCGCGGGCGAGACCTCGAGGAGTTGGAGGATCACCGGCTGCTTGGGGCCGAGCATCTGGCCGGAGGCGATGCGGAACAGGAGGCTGTAGCCGATCTGGCCAGCAGCCCCGGTGATCGTGACACGGACGGGGGAAACGGACATGCGTGCCAGCGTAGGCACGGACCACCGTCGGATCCCAACATGGTGCCCGGGGCACCGGCCGTCACGGTCGGGCGGGTAAACCCAGGTCGGCGTAGATCTCGCGGGTCGCGGTCGAGCGGTTCATCGTGTAGAAGTGCAACCCGGGCGCCCCCTGGTCGAGCAGGGCCTGGCACAGCTCGGTGGCCGCGGCCACGCCGACCTTGCGCACCTCCTCGGGATCGCCGGCCACCGCTTCGAGTCGGGCCGACAACCACGCCGGGAACGCCGCGCCCGACAGCCGTGCCATGCGCTGCATCTGGGCCAGGTTCAACACCGGCATGATGCCGGGGACGATCGGCTTGTGGCAGTTGAGGGCGGCGAGCTCCTCGACGAGCGCCACGTAGTGCTCGACGTCGAAGAACAGCTGGGTGATGGCGAAGTCGGCCGCTTCCAGCTTGTGAGCCAGTGCCAGGCGGTCCTGCTGGCGGCTGCGCGACTGAGGGTGCACCTCGGGGTGGGCGCTCACGCCGATCGAGAAGCCGCCGCGGTCGGCGATGTCGTGCACGAGGTCGACGGCGTAGTGGTAGTCGCTCGGGCTGGCATCGGTGGGGTCGACGGGCGGGTCACCCCGCAGGGCCAGGATGTTCTCGACGCCCACGCCGGCGTAGCCGTCCAGGATCGTCGCGATCTCGGCGCGGGTGTGGCCGAAGCAGGTCAGGTGGGCCATCGGCGGGATCGACGTCTCGGTGCGGACCCAGGCCACGACCTCGTGGGTGCGCTGGCGGGTGGAGCCGCCGGCGCCGTAGGTGACCGACACGAAGCTGGGGTGCAGCGGTTCGAGCTCCGAGATGGTGCGGCCCAGGGTGAGCTGGGCGCCGTCGGTCTTCGGGGGGAAGAACTCGAAGCTGAACGTGCGCCCCGCGGCCAGGAGGTCTGCGATGCGTGCCATGGCGCCCAGCCTACGGCCGCGCCGCCCCGACGGCCCGGCCAATGCCGCAACGTCAGTGGCGGAAGTGGCGTTGGGTCGTGAAGACGAGGGCGAGGCCGTGCTCGTCGGCGCTGGCGAGCACCTCGGCGTCGCGGACGCTGCCGCCCGGCTCGACGATGGCGGTGATGCCGGCGGCGGCCAGCTCGTCGGGGCCGTCGCGGAACGGGAAGTAGGCGTCGCTGGCCGCCACCGCGCCCGTGGCGGCGGGGCCGGCCTTGCGCACGGCGATGCGGGCCGAGTCGACCCGGTTCTGCTGGCCGGCGCCGATGCCGATGGCCCGGCCGTCGCGGGCGACCACGATGGCGTTCGAGCTCACCGCGGCCACCACCGCCCACCCGAACACGATGTCGCGCCACTCGGCCTCGGTGGGCTGGCGCTCGCTGACGACGGTCCACGTGGAGCGATCGAGCGACACCGGGTCGCGCTCCTGCACGAGCAGACCGCCGTCGATGGCGCGCAGGTCGAGCGGTTCGGCGCCGGGGGCCGACGCCGTGAGCACGCGCAGGTTCTTCTTGGCCGTGAGCACGGCCAGGGCGTCGTCGTCGTAGCCGGGCGCCACGATCACCTCGGAGAACACCGGCGCCAGCGCCTCGGCCAAGGCCAGCGGCACCCGCCGGTTCAGCGCCACGATGCCGCCGAACGCGCTGACCGGATCGCACGCGTGGGCCGCCCGGTACGCCGCGGTGATGTCGTCGGCGATGGCCACGCCGCACGGGTTGGCGTGCTTCACCACGACGGCGGCGGGGCCGTCGAAGCGGTGCACCAGCCGCCACGCCGCCTCGGCGTCGTACAGGTTCAGGTACGACAGCTCCTTGCCACCGTGCTGCACGGCGGTGTCCCACCAGCCGGTGGTGCCGATGCGGCGGTAGCGGGCACCCTGCTGGTGCGGGTTCTCGCCGTAGCGCAGCGACTGGGCCCGCTCGAGCGCCAGGTGGATGGTGGGCGGCAACGCCTCGGGCGACGGCTCCGTGGCGTCGAGCCAGGTGACGATGGCGGCGTCGTAGGCCGCGGTGTGGGCGAAGGCGGCGCGGGCCAGACGGCGGCGCGTGTCGGCGCCGAGCGCGCCATCCGAACGGATCTCGGCGAGCACCCCGTCGTAGTCGGCGGGGTCGACCACGACGCCGACGTGCGCGTGGTTCTTGGCCGCAGCGCGCACCATGGTGGGCCCGCCCACGTCGATCATCTCGATGCCGGGCTGGGCACCGAACGGGTAGAGGTTCACGACCACCAGCGCGATGGGGTCGATGCCATGGGCGGCGAGGTCGTCACGGTGCTCGGCCAGCGATAGGTCGGCGAGGATGCCACCGTGCACCTTCGGGTGCAGCGTGACCACGCGGTGGCCCAGGATGGCCGGCGACCCGGTCACGTCGGCCACGTCGAGCACCGGGATGCCGGCGTCGGCCAGGGCGCGGGCGGTACCCCCCGACGACACCAGCTCCCAACCGACCTCGTGGAGGCCGCGAGCCAGTTCCACGATCCCGGACTTGTCGAACACGGACAGCAGGGCGCGCTTGGGAGTGCTCACCCATCACATGATGGCAGGCGCGTCAGCCGTAGGCCGTGAGCGGTCCGGCGGCGTCGCCCACCACGAGCAGGTCATCGCCCGACCAGATCACCGGGTCGCGCCCGGTGGCCGCGGCGTCGAGCGGGGTCGTCCAGCGGGTGCGGCCCGAGGACAGCGCGTAGCCGATCACGGCCGATCGGTCGGCGCTCACGCGGTACACCGTGCTCTCGCCGAGGCCCACCGGCCCGGTGCCGGCCATGGGCTGGCTGTCGGCCGCACCGGTGCGGTCGTCGACGCGCACCACGGCGTCGCCCTGGTCCACGAGCATCACCGTGGTCGAACCCTTGCGGGCCACCAGCAGGCTGCCGCGCCCGCGGCCGCGGATCAGGGCGAACGCCGCCAGGTCGACCTCCGTACCGTCGCCGGCATCGAGGTAGGCGCGATCGGTCGCTGCTTGACGACGTTGCACGAGCACGAACGCCCCCGACGAGCCCGCGATGGTGCGCCCGTCAGCCGGCTTGCGCCACGACTCGCGGCCCTGGGCGTCCAGACCCACCAGGTCGGCGCCATCGGCGATCACCACATGGCTGCCGGCCACGGCCAGGCGTACCTGACCGAACGGGCACAGGTCGGCCGCGGCCGCCTCCTCGCCCACGCCCGGGTAGCTCCAGCGCACGGCACCGTCGCCGAGGTCGCGGCCACGGATCACGTCGCAGCCGGCGTCGACGGCGACGTCGAGGCCGAGACCGGTGCGCAGCAGGCCCAGCGGCTCCCAGCGCACCTGTCCCGTGCTCATGGCGATGATGCGCGCGCCCACCGCCAGCCGCCCACTGACCTGCTGGACGATGACGGCGTCGTCATGCCCGGGCGCCGGAGCGACCAGTCCTTCGACCTGCCAGCGCACGGTGCCGTCGGCCGGTTCCAGCAGCGACCCCGTGGTGGAACGGCCCTCGTACACGTTCAGCAACAGCCCTTGCGGCGTGGCCTGGACGAGCCCGTCCACGCCGGTGACGTCGTAGCGCCACCGGGTCTGGCCCGCGGTGCGATCGAGGGCGAGCACGCTCACCTGCTGCCCGCTGGCGCCCGCCAGCGTCAGCAGCGCGTACACGGTCGTCGAGTCCTGCGTGACCATCCCAATCGTGGCACCGTCGGGCACGGTGAAGGTCCAACGCCGCTCGGGGACCTCGCTGAGGTCGGACGTGACCCGCACCGAACCGGCACCGGTCTGCACGATCATGGCCGGGTCGTCGAGGCCACCGATCAGGGTTCGCGACACGGCCACGGCACCCACGGCCAGAGCGACCCCAACGGCGACGCGCCGCAGCCAGCGGCCCCGATCGCCCACGTGCAGCACGGGCTCATCGTCGTGCAGATCGATGCCCTCGTGCTCGAGCGCCTCGACCCGCAGCCCGCCGTCATCGTCGTCGAACGTGGTCAGCTCGTGGTCGGCGTCGTCGGAACCGGCCGACCCAGGTGCCTCGCCGACGCCCGAGAAGTCGAGCATCGGCGGTGGTGCCACCACCGGCCAGTAGGCCGACGGGGCCGGCGGGGGCGGCGGTGGGGTCAGGCCCCACCCGTCGGCCACCGGCACGACCTGGCCGGCATCGACGCGCTGGAACGGGTTGGCCCGGTCCTCGGGTGGGGCGAAAGCGGGGCGGGCGCGGGCGGCGGCCGAGCCCGACGCGCCGGCGCGCGCCTGGCCGCACGTGGGACACCGCACATCGCCCGGCTGCCACGCCGTTCCACAGGTGCCACATGTCGCCACGGCGGCCAGCGTACGAGGCGAACCGGGAACGCCCGCCGTCGCGATGCCCCAACTTGTTCCGGAGCGGGATCAGTCGGCGGTGGCGCCAGCGATCGCGTTGGCACCCGGGGCCACCTCGACCCGCCGGAACGAGGGGGTCGTGATGAGCCGGGCCACGGCCTGCGAACGGGTCGAGACGTTGATCTTGTGGAACACCGACTTGAGGTGCGACTTCACCGTGTTCTCGCTGAGCAGCATGGCTTCGGCGATGCCGCGGTTGCCGAGACCGGCGCACAGGAACACGGCGATCTCGCTCTCGCGCTCGCTGAGGCCGAGCTCGGAGCCGGGCCACGGCCCGGTCGAGCGACGGCGGCCGCGCGACAGCGACACCATGCCCTTCCGACCACCGGCGACGCCCTCGATGGCGCTCACCAGCTGCTCGGCCGAGGACGCCTTGGCCACCACGGCGGCGGCGCCGGCGCCCAGCACGCGCTCGACCACGTCGGGTTCCAGGTGAGCGGCATACAGCACGACCGCGCCGACCGACGGCGACGCCGACAGCTCGGTGACGCGGTCGAGCCCGAGGCTGTTGTAGCCGTAGCTGTCGACGAGGGCGACGTCGGCCGTGACGGGGCCATCATCGGTCGCGGGGGTCAGCACCACCCGTGAGGCGAACGGACGGAGCATGGCGTCGACACCCCGTCGGATGAGCTCGAACTCGGTGACGACGGCGACGGTCACCGGGCCGGTGCGAGCAACGTTTCCTTCTGCCAGGTGTTCCTGAGCGAGCATCGAGATCTCCCCATCTGAATGGACGATGCAGGATCCGTACCCAGTTCAGTGACGGCGTAGACGCGGCACCCCGAAAATGGCGCCGAGTGGGTGCCTTGGGCTCCCCGGCCCGGTCAGGGCCCGTGCGGCACGGGCGAATCGGCGTCCAGGCGGGCCTGGTCGGCCTCGGACACGTGCTCGCGCAACGACACCAGCGACGAGCGGATCAGCCGGGACACGTGGGCCTGGCTGGTGCCCACCACCTCGGCGATCTCGGCCTGGCTTCGGTCCCGGAAGAAGCGCAGGTACAGGATCGTCTTCTCCCGCTCCGACAGCGTGGCCAGCAGGTGCCTCACCGACAGGCGGGCGTCGGCATCGGCCAGCTGACCGTCGGTGACCGCCCGCTCCCGGGTCGGCATGTCGGCGTCGGGCCGTTCCGACGGGAGCGTCGTGGAGCGGTAGGCCGAGGAGGCTTCGAGGGCGCCGATGACGTCGTCGACCCGCACCCGCAGCTCTTCGGCGATCTCGGCCAGCGTGGGCTGGCGCCCCAGGCGGGCCCGCAACCGCTCCACGGTCGGTGCCACCTGGGCGGCCAGCTCCTTCATGCGCCGGGGCACGTACACGGCCCACGTGGCATCACGGAAGTACCGGCGCAGTTCGCCCGACACCGTGGGCATGGCGAAAGCCACGAACGGGGTCCCGCTGCTGGGGTCGAACCGTTCGACCGCCTTGACCAGGCCGAGCGTCGCCACCTGCACGAGGTCCTCGACGAGCTCGCCCCGCCCGCGGAACTTTCGCGCGCAGGTCACCGCGATCCAGCGGTGCGTCTCGACGAGCTCGTTGCGGACGCGACGGTCGCCCGATGCGCGGTAGGCCACGAACCGCTCGACGACGTCCTGGTCATCCATCGGCGGGCCGGTCGTCATGACGGATCGGGGTCCGGCTGATGAGCGTGAACGACACCGTCGCCTCGCCCACCTCGAAGCGGTGCAGGGCGCAGGCAGCCGCCATGATCTGGGCGACGAGCGGTCCGACCATGCCGTCACCCGTGCCCCTCCCCGAGCGCCCGGTGACCTCGACCGAGCTGTCGTCGCGCACGGCGCAGGCGAGCTGCAACGGCGAACCGTCGCCCTCGTCGATCAACCACACGCAACCCTCGTCGACGGCGATGCGCAGATCCTCGACCGCGTCGAGGTCGAACCCGGCGATGGCAGCCAGCCCGCTCGCCACCAGGCGGGCGACGCGGATCATGTGGTGTTCGGCGTTGATCTCGAGCGAGACCGCCGAGCCGACGGCGCGGGGCGACTCGGTCGCGGTCACGAGCGGCGTCGCCGCATCACGACGACGGTCCCCGAGGTGCTGCTGCGAACGTCGACCTCGTCCATGACCGAACGCATGATGCCGATGCCGCGCCCCCGCTCCCCGTTCGGGGTGGGCACGCGCCAGCGACCGGCATCGCGGACTTCGATGTGGACGGCGTCGTCGGCCCCGATGTGGGCGCTCAGGGTGATCACGGCCGTGGCGACGCCGTGGTCGCCATGGCCGTGTTCGACCGCGTTCGCCACCGCCTCGTCCACGGCGAGGACCACGTCGTCGATGCGCTGGGCACCGATCGCCAGCAGCCAGGAACGCAACGAGCTCCGCACCTGTCGGAGCGCGCCAGGGTCGGGCTCGATGCTCACCTGCAGCGCGTCGGCCACCACGAACTCCGAGCGTACCGTCCGGCGTCGGGAAGTCAGAGCTTGGCGATGATCGCCGCCATCAGTTCGCCGGCCTCGGTCGGGTTCTGCCCGATCTGCACGCCGGCGGCGCGCAGCGCGTCCATCTTCCCCTTCGCCGTGCCCTTGCCGCCCGAGGTGATGGCGCCGGCGTGGCCCATCTTCTTGCCCTCCGGCGCGGTGACGCCGGCGATGTAAGCGCTCATGGGCTTGGTGACGGTGGCCTTGATGAACTCGGCCGCTTCCTCCTCGGCCGTGCCACCGATCTCGCCGATCATGATGATGGCGTGGGTCTCGGGGTCGGTCTGGAACTCGGCCAGGCAGTCGATGAAGCTGGTGCCCGGCACCGGGTCGCCGCCGATGCCCACGCAGGTGGACACGCCGATGCCCTGCTGCTTGAGCTCGTACAGCGCCTGGTAGGTGAGCGTGCCCGAGCGCGACACGATGCCCACGTTGGGACCATCGGCCGTGGGCAGCTGGGCGATCTCACCGGCGGTGATGCCGATGTTGCACTTGCCGGGGCTGATGATGCCGGGGCAGTTCGGACCGAGCAGACGGGTGTTCGGGTAGTCGCGCTTGAGCGTGTTGAACACGCGGGCCTCGTCCTGGGCCGGGATGCCCTCGGTGATGCACACGATGAAGCCGATGCCGGCGGCGGCCGCCTCGAGGATGGCCGCCGATGCCGCCTTGGGTGGCACGGCGATGAAGCTGGCGTCGGCGCCGGTGGCCCTCACGGCGTCGGCCACCGAGTCGAACACCGGGATGCCCTCGACCTCCTGACCGGCCTTGCCGGGCGTGACGCCGCCGACGACCTGCGTGCCGTAGGCCCGGTTGCGCAGGCCGTGGTACCTGCCCTGGCCACCGGTGAGGCCCTGGACGATGACCTTGGTGTCGGCATTGACGAAGATCGCCATCTCACTTGCTCCCGTTCGCGAGGGCCACCGCGGCGCGGGCCGCCTCGAGCATGGTGGGCTTGGACTGCAGCTTCGACTCGGGGATGCCGGCGTCGAGCAGGATCTGACGGCCCTCTTCGGCGTTGGTGCCGTCGAGGCGGATGACGATCGGGGCGCGCAGCTCGACGCGGCCGAGGGCGGCGACGATGCCCTTGGCGACTTCCTCGCCGCGGGTGATGCCACCGAAGATGTTGATGAAGATGCTCTTCACGCTCTGGTCGAAGTTGATGACCTCGAGCGCGGCGGTCATGACGTCGGCGTTGGCGCCGCCACCGATGTCGAGGAAGTTGGCGGCGGTGCCGCCCACCTGGTTGACCACGTCGAGGGTGGACATGGCCAGACCGGCGCCGTTGGCGATGATGCCGACGGACCCCTCGAGGCCGATGTACTGCAGGTCGTGCGTCCGGGCCATCTGCTCGCGCTCGTCGAGCTCCTCGGTGGCGCGGTACTCGTCCCACTCGGGATGCCGGAAGGCCGCGTTGTCGTCGAGGCTGACCTTGGCGTCCAGCGCGTGCACGCCGCCGTCGGGGCGCAGGATGAGCGGGTTGATCTCGGCCAGGTCGCAGTCGCCCTTGGTGAAGCAGGTGTACAGCTTCACCAGGATGTCGGCGGCGCCGTCGGTGGCCTGGGGGTTCAGCTTGGCGTCGAGCACGGCCTGGCGGGCCACCGCGGGCGTGAGCCCGTCGACCGGGTCGATGTGGAGCATCACGATGGCGTCGGGGTTGTCAACCGCGACGGTCTCGATCTCGACACCACCCTGGGCCGACAGCATCAGCAGGTGCTTCTTGGCGGCACGGTCGAGGCTGAACGAGGCGTAGTACTCCTCGGCGATGTCCGACGCGTGCTCGACCCACAGCACCTTGACGATGTGGCCCTTGATGTCCAGGCCGAGGATGTTCCCGGCGTGGAAGCGGACCTCGTCGGCGTCGTTGGCCAGCTTGACACCGCCCGCCTTGCCCCGCCCGCCCACCTGGACCTGGGCCTTCACCACGACCGGGTAGCCGGCCTTGTCGGCCTCGGCCACGGCCTGGTCGACGGTGACGGCCACGCCGCCCGCCGACACGGGGATGTCATAGCGGGCGAAGTACTGCTTGCCCTGGTACTCGACGAGGTCCACGCCTCAGTTCCCTTCTCTCGAATCCAACGCCTGCTCCAACCACCGCGCGATCGCCTTCAGCGACGAACCGGGTCCGAAGACCTCGGCCACGCCCTGCTCCTTCAACGTCACCACGTCCCGGTCAGGGATGACCCCACCGCCGAACACCAGCACGGTGTCCAGGTCCCGGGCGACCAGTTCGGCCATGACCCGGGGGAACAGCGTGAGGTGGGCGCCGGACAGGAGCGACAGGCCGACGGCGTCGACGTCTTCCTGGAGCGCCGTCTCGGCGATCTGCTCGGGGGTCTGGTGGAGGCCGGTGTAGATGACCTCGAACCCGTGGTCCCGAAGGGCGCGGGTGATCGTCTTGGCACCGCGATCGTGCCCATCGAGACCCGGCTTGGCAACCACGACACGGTAAGGCCGCTTCACGACGGGCGATACTACGTAGGTGCGCCGCCCCACCCTCCAATCGCCCGTCGCCCGGGCCGTCGTCCCGGTCGGCGGCGGCATCGCCGCGCTGGCCGTGATCGGCCTGGCGTTGTGGGGTGCGGCCCACGTGGTCAGCAGCAGCCAGAAGGTGCAGAAGACGAACCTGTTCGTCGAACGGTTCTTCAAGCCGGAGATGGCGGTCGACAAGTTGGCCAAGCTGGTGGCCAAGGACGGTCCGCTGCTGTTCCCGTCGCTCGTGGGCGGGGCCGAGCGCAAGCCGATCGGCATCGGCCACGTGGGCGACGACCCCCTGAGGGGCTGGCGGGTCTTCAGCCTCGTGCCCCCGGGGGCCCCCGCCGAGTGCGTGCTCGCGCTCGACCGCGCCACCCGGCGGCTGGCGGCGCCGTGCGCGTCGGCCACCTTCCCCGAGGACGGCACCGGCCTGACCGTGCTGGCGGTGACCGACGTGACCATCGACCCCAACGGCAAGCTCGTGGTCGACCTGCGCAACCTCGCCCCGGCCAGCTGACGGGTTCCCGACGACCAACGGTGACGCGTTCAGAGCTTCTGCAGCGGCGTCCACGCCAGCACGAAGGTCTTCTCGCCGTGGCCGGGGAAGCGGATGGTGGCCTCGGTCTTCTCGCCGTCGCCCCGTGTGAGCAGGATGAGGCCGTCGCCGTACTTGCCGTGGCGCACGCTGTCGCCGACGCGCAGACCGAGCCCTTCGGCACCGGTGGTCTGCCCGGCATGGCGGGCCCCGGCCTTGATGGCGGCGTCGACCACCCGCTCGCGGTGCGGGTCGGTGTCGAGCGGGTGCCGACCGCGCTCATGCGGGCCGACCCCGGTGCCACCGCTGCGGTCGCGGTTGCCGCCGCCGTAGACGCGTCCGCCACCGTCGTCGTCGCCGTACCGGTTCGTCTGGCGCCAGCTGGCCCGCCCGCTCGTGCGCTTCTCGCCGACATGGGTCACCAGTTCGGCCGGGATCTCGTCGAGGAACCGCGACGGCGGGTTGTACTGGCTGGAGCCGAACAGCATGCGGCTCCAGGCGTGGGACACGTGCAGCTTCTCCTTGGCGCGCGTGATGCCCACGTAGGCCAGCCGTCGTTCCTCCTCCAGCTCGTCGGGCTCGGTGAGCGTGCGCTGGTGGGGGAAGATGCCCTCTTCCATGCCGATGAGGAACACCACGGGGTACTCGAGGCCCTTGGCGGTGTGCAGCGTCATCAGCGTGACCTTCGATTCGTCGTCGTCGATCTGGTCGGCGTCGGCGATGAGGGCAACCTGTTCCAGGAACTCCTCGACCGTGGTGAACGTGCGGGCCGAGCCGACGAGCTCGGCCAGGTTCTCGAGCCGGCCGGCCGATTCCACGGTGTTCTCGGCCTCGAGCTCGGCGAGGTAGCCCGAGTGGTCGAGCGCGTACTGGATGACCTCGCCCGGGCCTTCGTCCAGCCGGGCGTGGAGCTGGTCGAGCAGGGCCACGAAGCTCCGGACGCCCTTGGCCGCGGCGCCACCCACCCCGGCCTGTTCGGCGTGGCGCATCGCCTCCAGGAAGGGCTGCTCGGCGGCACGCGCCCACGCGTCGAGCTTGGCCACGCTGGCATCGCCCACACCGCGCTTGGGCACGTTCAGGACGCGCTTGATGGTGACCTCGTCGGCCGGGTTCGCCGCGCTGCGCAGGTAGGCCAGCGCGTCACGGATCTCCTTGCGGTCGTAGAACCGCGTGCCGCCCACGACCTTGTAGGGGATGCCGACGCGCAGGAACGCCTCCTCGATGGAGCGGCTCTGCGCGTTGGTGCGGTAGAAGACGGCGATGTCGCCGTAGCGCCGCCCCTCCTGCTGGGCCCGCCGGGCGTTGTGGGCGACCCACTGGGACTCGTCGCCCTCGTCGTCGGCGTGGTAGCGCACGATCTTGTCGCCGTGGCCGGCCTCGGTCCACAGGTTCTTCGGCTTGCGGGCGACGTTGTTGTCGATGACGGCGTTGGCGGCGTCGAGGATGGTCTGGGTGGACCGGTAGTTCTGCTCCAGCAGGATCGTGGTGACGTCGGGGAAGGCCTGCTCGAAGTCGACGATGTTGCGGAAGTCGGCGCCGCGCCACCGGTACACCGACTGGTCCTGATCACCGACGATGGTGACGTTGTGGTGGTCGGCTCCGAGCATGAGGACGATCTCGTTCTGGGCCCGGTTGGTGTCCTGGTACTCGTCGACCAGCACGTGCTCGAAACGGCGCTGGTAGTGGACCAGCACGTCGGGGTGGAGGCGGAACAGGCGCACGACGTTCACGAGGAGGTCGTCGAAGTCCATGGCACCGGCGCGCTGCAGGCGGGCCTGGTACTCCCGGTAGATCTCGGCGTGCTTGCGGTCGAGCGGGGTCGTGGCCTTGGTGGCCGCGTCGTCGGGCAGGACCAGGTCGTTCTTCCACGTGGAGATGACCGAGTGGGCGCCGCGCGCCGTGAAGCGCTTCGGGTCGAGCCGCTCGTCACGGATCACGTAGCCGGTGAGGCGCTCGGCGTCGGCCTGGTCGTAGATGGAGAAGTTCGACGGGTACCCGAGCAGGCTGGCGTCACGGCGCAGGATGCGCACGCAGGCCGAGTGGAACGTGCTCACCCACATCTTCTTGGCCACCGGGCCGATGAGGTGCTCGACCCGCTCGCGCATCTCGCCGGCGGCCTTGTTGGTGAAGGTGATGGCCAGGATGCCGAACGGGCTGACGCCCTGGTGCTCGATGAGGTGGGCGATGCGGTGGGTGAGCACCCGCGTCTTGCCCGACCCGGCGCCCGCCACCACCAGCAGCGGGCCGTCGCCGTGGACGACTGCGTCGAGCTGGGCGGGGTTCAGACCTTCGGTGAGCTCGGTTCTCGACATGGCCCGGCCAGTCTACGAAGCCGGTGTCACAGCGCTGGGGTGACGCCCGTCAGCTGCGCCACCTGGGCCGCCCGGATCGCCGGCGTCTGGCCCTGGACCAGCAGGAACATCGCTTCGCGGGCCAGGCGCTGGGCGTGCTGGTCGCGGCGCACGGCCCGCCCGCCGCCGCTGGCCACCAGCGCGGTGGCGGCGCGCACGGCCAGCGCGGTGGCGGCGGCGCGGGCCACGGGCAGCATGGCGACCGTGGCGGCGTCGAGCGCGGCGCGCGCCGCCAGCAGGGCGTCGTCGAGCGGGCCCGGGCCGAGCAGCCGCAGCGCCCGCCCGGCCACGCCCAGGGCCAGCGAGCCGTTCGTGCGCAGCCCCAGCGCGTCGCGCGCCAGCCAGTCACGCCGCGGTTCGCGGGAGGTGACCCGATCAGCCGGCACCACATGGTCGCGCAGGCCCAGCTCGACGGTGGCCGACGCGTCGAGGGCGGCCAGGCGCACCCGCTCGACCCGCACGCTCGGGCCGACCCGCGCGTCGATCAGCAACCACACGACGTCGTCGCCGTGCACGGCGGCCGTGTGGACCACGTCGACGCGGCCCCACCCCGTGACCCACGGCGCGGTGCCAGTGAGGCTCCAGCCGCCGTCGAGCGGTTCGGCGACCACGGCGGGCGGGCCCGGGCGGCGCAGGTGGGCGAAGGCCACCCCGGCACGGGCCGAGCCGTCGGCCAGCGACGCCGCCCACGCGTCGCGCACCCGGCCGGTGGCCGCCGCGGTCGCCCGGGCGGCGCCGAGGTGCTGCGTCCACACGAACGTCGTGGTGAGGCAGCCGCCGGCCATCGCCTCGATCACCGCGTGCACCGTGGGGGCATCGGCGCCGATGCCACCGAAGGTCGTGGGTGCGGTGAGCCCGTAGAGCCCGGCGTCGGCCACCGCGTCGAGCAGGGCCACCGGCACCGTGTCGGCCGCGTCGGTGGCCAGCGCGGCGGGGAACAGCACGTCGTCGGCCAGCAGGCGGGCCCGCGCCACGACGGCCTCGTTCATGGGCACCGGCGCGGTGCCTCGTCGCGCAGCGTGCGCATGACCTCGGCCAGCTGGGCGAACTGGCGGGGCGTGAGGTGGGCGAGCACGTGCTGGCGCAGGCTCTCGGCGTGCCGGGTGCGCGCCCCGGCGATGACCTCCGTGCCGCGCTCCGTGAGGGCGGCGTGCACGACCCGCCGGTCGCTCGGGTGGGGCCGGCGCTCCACGAGACCGGCACCGACCATGCGGTCGAACAGCTTGGTGAAACCCCCGCTCGAGAACGAGACCTCGCGGGCCAGCTGGGTCATGGGCTGCTGGCCCTCCGGCGAGTGCGACAGCCGAAGCAGCACCTCGAACCACGGGGCGGGCAGGGCCGAGTCGCGCACGAGCTCGCCGGCCAGGACCGCCATGGTGCGGGCGTACCCCTCGACGACGAGGCCCCAACCGGTGATGAGGGCGTCGTCGGTGATCGTGGGGGGTGCCTCGGCCATCGTCAGCCCGTTCCTGGCGCTCGGGAAGAATCTTCCGGGCAAGGTAACACGCCATCTAATGGCCCGAAGGGGGTCCGCCGACGACGCCCGGTCAGGGCGCGAACCCCCACCGCGGCGAGGTGGCGGTGGCCGCGGCGCGGGCGGCGACCTCGGTGCGATAGGCCAGCACCGCCTCGTCGAACGCGGCCTGCCGCTTGCGGTTCTCCTGATCGGCGGCAACCTCGGCGAAGCGCACGTCGGTGGCGGCGCGGCGCAGGTCGTTGGCCAAGTCGGCCCACTGCTTCTCCAGGGCGGCCGCGTCGTGCTCGGCCCGCGTGCGCGGGCCGCCGATCCAGGTGACGGTGGCGGCGGCCATCGAGCGCTCCTGGCGCACCTGCTCCAGGCCGGCGGCCTCGGCGGCCAGGCGCAGCCGCGTGACGGCCTCGTCGACCGCGGCTCGGTCGACGACCAGCAGGGTCGGCGGTGTGGGTGGTTTCGGGTCGTGGGCCATGCCCGTACGTGTGCGCTCGACCGGGCCGTGTGGAAGCCCGGCGCTACCCTTTCCCCATGAGCGATTCCATCCTCGACGTCGACCTGTTGGCCTTCGAGCAGGGCGACGCCCTCCAGCGCGGCGCCGTGGTCGAGGGGGTCATGCGCAGCCTGCGCACCGGGTTCGTGTACACGAGCCACGACCTGTCCGAGACACTGCTCGACGAGGCCTACGGCATGCTGCAGGAGTTCTTCGAGATGCCCATGGAGACCAAGCAGCGCTACGTCGCCGAGGGCACCCACGGTCAGACGGGCTACACCGGGCTGCTCAAGGAGACGGCGGCGGTGCTCGACGTGCCCGACTGGAAGGAGATGCTCAACTGGTCGACGGACATCCCCGTCGGGCACCCGCTGCGCCGCCGCTTCCCCCTGCGCTACATGGAGCAGGTGCTGCCCGAAGCGGCGGTGCCCGGCATCCGCAAGGTGCTCATGGCGTTCCACGAGTCGATCCTCGACCTGCAGCGTCGCTTCCTGCGCATCATCGCCCTCGGCCTCGGGGTCGACGAAGGCTTCTTCGAGCACATGCTCACCCACGGCTCGGCGCTGTCGCGCGCCATCCACTACCCGGCGATGGACCTGGCCCCCACGCAGGAGCACGTGTGGGCCGGTGAGCACGGCGACATCAACCTCATCACCGCGCTGCCCCGCTCCACCGCGCCCGGTCTGCAGGTGAAGGTGAACGACGAGTGGGTCGACGCGGTGCCCCCGGCCGGGCACGTGATCCTCAACACCGGCATCATGCTGGAGCACCTCACCAACGGTGTCATCCCCACCGGGTGGCACCGCGTCATCGGCGAGGCGGGCCAGGGCGACCGCTACTCGGTCGTGCAGTTCTGTCACCCCACGCCGTGGACGATCCTCACGCCGCTGCACAGCTGCGTCACGCCCGACAACCCCCAGCGCTTCGAGGCGATCCAGGCCGCCGACCTCCTCGACGAGGTCCTCTGGCAGATCAACCTCGTCGAGGACGGTCGCCGCGTCGGCGACTGATCACGACGACGCGGCGATCTCCCGCCGGGCGTGGCCCGGATCGTCGGGGTCGTCGTCGCCGTCGTCGATCGCTTCGACCTCGAGCCCTTCGTAGCCCGAGCCGGGCTTGAAGGTGCGGGCGAAGACCAGGACCGACACCGCCACGCCACCCGCCACCACGGCCACGAGGGCGTTGCCGAGGGTGAGCCAGCCGAGACCGCCCGACGAGGACGACTCGGCCGAGTCCTTCGCCGCCGGCGCCGCGGCGTCGAGCACGGCGGCGGGCGCTTCACCGGCGTCGTTGGTCACGGTGAGCTTGCCGACCATGCCCGGGTGCAGCGTGCAGTAGTAGTCGAAGGTGCCGGGCGTGTCGAAGGTCTTCTGATAGCGGGCACCGAAGGCCAGCAGGTCAGATGTCCACGAGCCGTCGCGGACGGTGACGGTGTGCTTGGCCTTGCCGGTGTTCGTCCACGACACCGTGCCGCCGGCCTTCACCGACACCTCGGGCGGATCGAAGCTGTTGTCGACGATGGCGACCCCGGCCGAGCGACCGTCGCCGGCCGCGCCCTTCGTGCCGGCCGTGGCCGGGTCGACCACGTTCACGCTGCCGGCCATGCCGTTCACGATGCGGTCGTGGTAGCCGAAGGTGCCGGCGACCTTGAACGTGTAGGTGAACGTGCGACCCTCGGCCAGCAGACCCGAGTCGAAGCTCTGGTCGTCGGCGGTGATGTACCGGGGCGCCTCGCTGGCGATGGTCCAGGTCACCGTTCCGCCGATGGCGATGGTGACCGCGCTCGGCTCGTAGCTCGAGGGGTTCACCTTCACCTTGGCCGCCAGCACCAGCGGCGGTGGTTCGTTCCCGCCCGAGTCGGCCGCCGCCGGGGGCGGTGCCTCACCGTTGGCCCCGGTCACCAGCACCGTGCCGGTCATCTGCGGGTGCAGGTCGCAGAAGTAGTTGAACGTGCCCGCCGCGGCGAACACGTGGTCGTAGGTCTCGCCCGGCTTCACGATCTTGCTGTCGAAGCTGCCGTCCTTCGCCGTCACCGTGTGCGGCGCCTGACCGGCGTTGGCGAAGCTCACCTTGCCGCCCGTGACCACGGTGATCTGGGCGGGGGCGAAGCCGAAGTCGACCATGCGCACGTCACCGGCGCCGGGCGGCAGCGTGGGCGCCGCCGAGGTGGCCGGAGCCTGGTCGGGCGGTGGGGCTTCACCGTTGGCGCCGGTCACCAGCACGGTGCCGGTCATCTGCGGATGCAGCTGGCAGAGGAAGCTGAACGTACCCGTGGCGGGGAACTTGTGGGTCCACTGCCCGCCGGGCGGCACGAAGCCGCTGTCGAAGCTGCCGTCGCGGGCGGTCACCGTGTGGGGCGCCTGTCCGGCGTTGCCGAACGTGATCGAGCCGCCCTGCACGACCTTGATCTGGCCGGGGCTGAAGCTGAAGTCGAGCATTCGCACATCACCGGTCGCCGGTGGCGGCGTGGTCTTGGTGACCTCGGGAGCGGCCGGTGGCGGCGCTTCCCCACCGGCACCGGTCACCAGCAGCGTGCCCGTCATCTGCGGGTGGATGTTGCAGATGAAGTTGAACGTGCCGGCCTTGGCGAACGTGTGGATCCACTGCTGCCCCGGCGGTACGAAGCCGCTGTCGAAGCTGCCGTCCTTGGCCGTGACCGTGTGGGGTGCCTGACCGTTGTTGGCGAAGGTGACGGTGGCGCCTTCCTTGACGCTGATCGACGTGGGGCTGAAGGCGAAGTCGAGCATCTTCACGTCGCCCGCCGTGGCCGGGGTGGGCGGCTTGGCCACCGGCGGGGCGGCCGGCGGCGGCGTGCCGCCGGCGCCGGCCACCAGCACGGTGCCCTTCATCTGGGGGTGCAGCTGGCAGTAGAAGGTGAAGGTCCCGGCCTTGGCGAACTCCTTGCGGAACACGCCGCCGCGGGCCATCAGGCCACTGTCGAACGAGCCGTCGTCGGCGGTGGCGGTGTGGCGGGCCACACCGGCGTTCACGAACGTGACGCTGCCCCCCTGGGCGATGGTGATGCTGGTGGGTTCGAAGTTGAAGTCGACGATGCGGATCCCGCCGGTCGCCGGTGTGACCGGGATCGGCACGGTGGTGGTGGGAGCGGGCGGTGGAGCCGGTTGGCCACCGGCGCCGTTCACCACGACCGTCGCCGTCATGTCGGGATGGATGTCGCAGATGTAGGTGAAGGTGCCCGCCGTGGCGAACGGATGCGTGTACTGGCCGGTGCCGGCACGCACGTTGCCGCTGGCGAACGAGCCGTCACCCGCCGTCACGGTGTGCACGGCCTGGCCCACGTTGGTCCACGTGAGGGTGGTGCCGGCGTTGATGGTGATCGTGGCCGGGCGGAAGGCGTAGTCGATGATCTGGATCGTGTTCGACCCGGCCGCCGGCGGGGGCGGCGGGGCCGGGGCGGGCGGCGGGGCCGGCGGCGGCGG
>JANMAT010000232.1:0-3982 GCA_031359995.1 Actinomycetes bacterium | reverse complement strand
GCGGTCCCAGTCGGCGTCGTCGAGGTCGAGCAGCCAGGTGAGGATTTCGTCGTGCAGCTCGATCTCGGCCACCGCACGATCATCGCACCAGTGCGATGATCGTGCAAGTGCGATGATCGAGTAGGGGTCGGTCGCGAGCTGGCCACACCCGACACACACTGGCGCGCGCTGCACACCACCGAGCCCGATCATCGTGTTCGTCGACATCGCGTCGTTTAGCACTGACGCGCCACGCCCGCTCCTCGGTGTGCACGCTCGGGTACTCGGAGGAGACCCCCGAACTGCCCCTTCCATCGGGTCTACCGGTGATAGGCGGCATTATCACCGGTAGTTCTAGGATGCGCTGATGCCTCCTCCTACACGACAGATGGCGGTGGCTCTGTCGGGGAAGCACCTGCAGTTGGTCGAGCTGGCGGAGGACTGGTTGCAGGCCAAGAACACCAAGGCGTCCGACCGCCAACTGGCCAAGGGCCACTCGGATCGCGCGAGGCGAGGCGACTTGTGCCGCGTCGGGCGGCTGTTGTGCTTCGTACTCGGACGAGAGCACGAACCGTGGGGCACCGAGGGCCACCTCGATCTCGACCTCGGGCGCTGCACCCTCGCCGACTTCACCACCGACAACCTGACCCGCGCCCTCGATGCCGCTCGCACCCACTTCAAACCGGCCACGGTGCACCGCACCCTGTCGACGCTGCGCGGGTTCACCAGATGGATGAACGCTCGCGGGCACCTGAAAACCGACCCTTGCGACCAGGATGAGTTGCAGCTGGCCGCCCGCGAGCCGACGAAGCCCCGGTCGCTCCTCTCTGACGACGTCGACGCGTTACGCGCCATCGCCGCTACTGCCCCGCCGAAGGCTCGCGGCCTGTGGTGGCCGGCCCGAGACCTCGCTCTCGTCGAGGTGCTGGCCCGTTGCGGCTTGCGCGCCGATGAGGTGGTGAGCGCCCGGTACGACTGGGTCGATCGGCGGCCCCGCGTGCCCGTCGTCAACGTCGTCGGCAAAGGCAATCGGGCCCGGAACGTACCCATCCCCCACCAGGCCGTCGAAGCACTCGACACGTACCTGGCCGAGCGCGTCGACCGGCTCGGCCGTGTTTCGGGGGCAGCGTCGTTGTTCGTCCGGACCGACGGGCGCCCGTTGCAGTACGGGGTACTCGACCGAATCGTGCGCGGTCTCGCCCAGAGGGCGAATGTCGACCTACCTGAGGGCGCAGCAACCCACAGCCTGCGCCACTACTTCGGCACCAGCCTGGCCTTCGCCGGTGTGCACCCGATGGCGCTCGCCCAACTCCTCGGCCACCGCGATGTGAAGACGTCGATGATCTACACCGAGCTCGCGTCAGCCCAACTCATCGACGTCCTGGACACGGCCGGCCTGTTATAGCCGATCCGGTATGACACGCAGTAGGTATCGCAGTGTTGGAGGCGCTGACTGCTCCCCCACCACCGCGTCGATGAGAGCGAGCGTCACTCTGGGATCGGGTTCCTCGCCGATGCGACGCCAATCCCGAGCACGCAGGTCGAGCGCCTCGACCGCCTGCAGAACCTCGACTGCTTCCGACGCGGTCAACCACCGCTCGGGCCGGCAGCCGTGTGGGCACGCCATGGCCGGCAGCAGCCCCCAGAGTCGACAGACGAGCGGTCGTTGGGCATACACACCGCAGCGGCCGGCCTCATCGAGAGCGCTGCACTTCCCCGCCGGAGTCTGGGCGTAGGTGTGGTTGGCCTCGCGTCGAGCCCACGTGGCTTCCAGCGCCGACACGGTGAGGTCGCGGCACGCGACCCGGGCGCACGCTCCGGTGCAGTCCAGTTCGGGGAGGCCGTCGAGGATGCCCTGAAGCCGGCGGAAGGTGCCCACCGGTAAAGCGTGCCACGATCCCGGTGCTCACGGGATCGTGTCGTGCGAGTCGATGGCGGCCCCGCAACCGGAGGCAGACCAGCGCGAGCCGACGCATCTGGCGCCCAGCGGTCAATGTGACAAGTGACACCGCAAGGTTCTCCAAGCACGGCACTCGTTGGCCGAAAGGGCCCTCTCGAATCTGAATGCCCGGCCCGTCAGCGGGAGCGGTGGGCACCGGGGTGACCGTGGGCGCGGATGCACCGCAGGCTGGCGCGGGGCATGACCGCGCCGCAGCGCGGTCGGGCTCGACCGAGGACGGCTTCGGGTCCGGGGTAGGTGACCCGAGCTCGGGCGCGTTCCAGGGCCGCTCGGAGCGCTTCGTGCGGATCGGGTTGCCCGGCGCTGGACCAGCCGCCCGTCATCGCTGCCTGCAACTCGTCGATCGACAGCAACGATGCGATGTCTTCGGGCAGGACGCCAGCCGCGACCGCAGCGCGGACCATGCCGTCGGGCGCGGGCGACGGCTGGTAGTCCCACCCGTCGAGCCCGATCGCCTCGGGGACCACGTCCAGCAAGGACAGCGCTTCCCAGAGCTGGGTGACCTCGTCGACATCGAGAATGCCCGAGCGGGCCACCGCGATAGCCATGTCGTACACCTCGGATTCGCGGCGAGGGCCGAGGCACAGCACCTCGACGAGCCCTACACCGGTGTGCCAGCTCGTTCGGTACACGACCCGGAACTGCTTGGCGAGCACGTCCAGGGTGTTCCAACCGGCCAGGGGAGCGCCGAGGCGGTGGCGGCCTTCGGGCTGCTCGCACAGGCGGTGCACGTCGGCGAGCACATCGAGCTGATCGTGTTCGGTCAGCTCCGTCAGTTGTTCGACGAAGACGTCACTGAAGACGACCTCGGCTTGGTCGTCGGGGAAACGGGCAGTCACCCGGCGGCGAGCTCGCGCGCTCGGGCGCGCACACGCTCGACGCTGATCCCGAGCCGGGCGCACACGTCGTCGAGGTGAAGTTTGGCGGGACGACGTTCGAGTGCGGCGTCCGCGGCGGCCTCCACCACGATGCGGGCGGCTTCACGGACCGTGCGCAAGGCGTCGTCGAGACGCTCAGCGGAGTCGATGACGGCCACGGGGCGGCCGTGGCTCGTGAGCACGACCCGACGGTCCTCCGCCGTCGCCGCGACCGCGGAGATACCCTTGCGGGCGGCGACGGTCATCGGCATGCGCACGGCCTGGTCGGTCATGGCTGTCAGTCAACCAGAATCTGTGCAGTCTTGCAACGCGGCTGTCGGTCGTGGTCCTTGACTACCGCGAAACGACACCTGTGCAATTCGATCGTGACTACACACGAACATGCAGCTCGTATTCTCTTGCCCGTTGGGCTGACGGCTCAGCGGGTCGGGGAGCTGGCCGGCGTCACGCTGTAGCTCCACGGGTTGCACTGGCCCATCTCCTTCCCCGTCCGGGAAGGGTCGCTCCGGGGCGTGGGCGTGCTTCTCGGCGGCTCGTCTACGGGGTTCTTGGTAGGAACGCTTCGATGGTGTCGTTCACTTGGCGGACGTGGAGGAGGGGTAGGGGTGGGGGTGCGTGCGTGAGTTCGTGGTGAAGCAAGGCTCCGTCGGGAGCGAACGCGGTGCGGTGACAGGGGCATTCGAGCCGCCCGTCGTGCTGGTCCACCGAGTCGACGTGCCCCACGCCGGCAGGCTCTGAGACGAAGATCGGCAGGCACGACTTCGCTCACAGCCCGCCACCACAGAGCCGCCCGGGATTCGGCGAGCCCTGGTGCGAACGTCGCTCGGGATTCGCGAGCAGAAGGCGACCGTCCCCACGCGTAGCCCGCTCGGAGATCGAGCTCTGCAGCGAGCGATCGGAGGTCCTTAGACGGCGCCATGGGTAGCTCGCGCGACAGCCGGACGGCGACGACGTGCGTAGTCCGTCACCGAGGTCGGGCACATTGGGTGCGCACCGCTGGTCGGCGGCACCACCGGGCTCCTCGGTAAGGGGGTCACCCACGGCAGTGGCACGCGCGGTCGTTCCTCGACGCCTCCTCTGAGAGAGTTGCACGCTTCAGAGGACCGACCACCGGCCGCTGGTATCTTCGCAAGCCCGTGGGCGGGTACGGTGATCGGCGATGAGG
>JANMAT010000227.1:0-9959 GCA_031359995.1 Actinomycetes bacterium | reverse complement strand
TCCGGGGGAAGTAGCTAGCGCTCGCGCCTCGTCGGTCACGAGAAGATCGTTGCGGCGACGGCCTCGGCGGCGTCGCGAGCGATTCCTGGCGTCACGTGCGAGTAGAGATCAAGCGTGATCGCGATCGTCGCGTGGCCAAGGCGTTCGGACACGATCTTCGGGTGGACGCCGGTCTTGAGCGCCAACGTCGCGTAGGTGTGCCTTAGGTCGTGCAGTCGGATGCGTGGAACGCCGGCGACACGCACGAGTCGGTTGAACTCGCGCGAGAACCAGTCCGGGTGCAAGGCGCGACCGAGCTCGTCTCGGAACACGAAGTCGTTCGACTTGTCCCACGCGCTACCCGCCGCCAGTTGCTCCTCTCGCTGGCGCCGACGATGGTCCTTCAGCGCACCGATGGTGTGGGTGTCGATGTAGATCGTGCGCCGGCTACGTTGCGTCTTGGGCTGCGTGACGATCGGTTGCCACTCGACCGTCGTGAGCGTCTGCACCACGGCGAGCTGTGCGGCGTCGAGATCGAGGTCCCGCCACCGCAGCCCGAGTACCTCGCCGCGGCGCATCCCGGTGGTCGCAAGCAACACGAACGCGCCGGAGAGACGATCGTCTCGGATCGATGCGAAGAACTCCTTGAGTTCGTCCGAGCTCCAGGTCTCGAACTCGGGACGCCGGGCCGTCGGGGCACGCGCGGCCGCCGCAGCGTTGCGAGGCACGAGACCGAGGCGCTCGGCATCAGCGAGCGCTTTGCGAAGCACGACGTGAGTGTTACGGACAGTCTTCGGAGCCAACCGGTCGCCACCCTTGCCCCCTTCGGCGAGCGCGTCCGCGTAGAACTTTTCGATCTGCAGTGGCGTCAGGGCCTGCAGTTTCACCCGGCCGATGCGCTTGGCGATGCGCCGGATCGCGATCTCGTAGCTCCGCAGGGTCGTCTCGCGAAGTTGCGTTCTCTGACCGGCCAGCCACTCCTCGAGGTACTCGCCGAGCCGCATCGAGGACTTGGCGACGACGGTGTTCTTGGCGGCAGCTTGCAGCACCTCGCCGAGTGCCGCCTCTGCTTGCTTCTTGGTGGCGAAACCCTGACGGAGGATCTGTCGTCGCTTGCCCGTCTCGGGATGGAAGCCGCCGTCGACGCGGAAGGCCCAACTGCCGCTGCGCTTGTAGACGGACCCCCTCGCCATTCACTCGCTCTAGCGGTCTGTGCACATTTTGTGTACATGAGGCCGATATTGGCGACCAGCGGCAACGGCACGAAAGATGTACGTCCTGTTCAGAGCCGTGCCCGGGGCGGGATTCGAACCCGCACGGAGTCTCCTCCAGAGGGGTTTAAGCCCCCTGCGCCTGCCAGTTACGCCACCCGGGCCGGGGTTGCCGGCCCACGGTAGGCGGCGCTCAGGCCACCTTGCGCTCCGGCTGGGCCTCACCCTCGTTCAGCGCGGCCCACAGCGCGGCGCGGGTGCGGTCGGCCTCGACCCCCTGGAGGCGGTTGGCGGCGATGATGCCGTCGATCATGTCGGCGGCCACGGCGGCCATGGGCCGCTCGCGCACGCGCACGGCCACGATGGCCGCACCGCCGATGCGGCGCAGGGAACGGTCGGCCCCCAGCAGCCGGGGCGGGCTGCGGAAGCTGGGCACGTGGAGGCGACGGGCCCGGGCGGCACGGCTGAGCACCCGCGCCGCCAGGACGAAGGAGAGGGTGGACGCGTCCTGCACGAACCCCAGCATGACGAAGGGCTGTGACAGAGATGTCGGGCCATCGCCATCCGCCGCGCACCCCTTCCCTATCGTAGGTGCCGTGAGCTCGCTCAACCCCGCCCAGCAGCAGCTCATCGACCTGTTGGGCAAGGCCGACACCGAACCGCCCGCCGTTGCGCCCGAACTGGCGGCCGAACTGGGGGCCGAGCTCCACGCCGCCACCCGCCCGCTGTTGGCCGACCTGGGCGGCGAGCGGCTGTGGGTGTCGAAGGCGGCGCTGGCCGGCATCCACGGGTGCGAGGCCCAGCACGTGGCCCAGCGGGCCGAGCCGTTCACGTGGTCGGTGCCCACGGTGCGCGGCACCGTCGCCCACCGGGCCATCGAGCTCAGCGTCCACTGGCGCGGCGACCGCGCCCCCGGCGAACTGGTCGACGAAGCCCTCGCCCGCCTCGGCAACGACGAGCGCGGTCCCGGCCCGTTCCTACAGGCCATGAACGAGGGCGACCGGGCCCAGCTGCGGGGCGAAGCCACCGACCTGACGGCCAAGTTCCTCGAGTGCTTCCCGCGGCTGAAGGACCAGTGGTGGGCCCGTAGCGAGGCGGCCATCATGTACGACCTGCACGACGGGCTCATCGTGCTGTCGGGTCGCCCCGACCTCACGCTCGGGCGCCCGCCCCGTGGCACGGTGCCCTCCAAGGTCCTGCTCGACCTGAAGACGGGCTACCGGTCCCCCGCCCACCGCGAAGACCTGCGGTTCTACGCCCTGGTCGAGACGCTACGCATGCAGGTGCCACCCCGCAAGGTCGCCACCTACTACGTGGACGCCGCCCGTCCCGAGGCCGAGGACATCACCGAAGCCCACCTGCAGGCGGCGCTGCGCCGCACCATTGACGGCATCCACAAGCTGGTCGAGGTCATGCACGCCGGGCGGGAACCGAACCGCCGGCCCGGCCCGCCCTGTCGCTGGTGCGTGGCCAACAGGACGTGTGAGCCCGGCATGGCCTACCTGACGGCCCGGGTCGACGACGAGCTGTAGATCACCGACTGCCCGACAGCAGGGCCACCGGCCAGCCCAGGCCGACCTCGCGTCGCACCGTGGTGATGCGCTTGCCCGACTGCACCGCCGCCTTCGGTGTGGTGAGCACGTCGGACCCCATGAGCTCGTAGGCGGCATCGACGTCGTCGACGGTGAACACCATGCCCCGGAACACCGCCGGCTCGGCGGCGCGCGCCGCGTCGGGCTCGGGCGGGCCCACGATCTCCAGGATGACCTGACCGAGCCGGAAGAACGCCTGGTGCAGGCGGTCGCCCGAGCCGGTGGTCTCGGTGCGGATGCGCTTCACCGGTGTGCGCAGCGCCGCTTCGAAGGCGGCGACGGTGCGGGCCAGATCGGGCGTGCCCACGACCACGTGGTCGATGTGGCGAGCGCCGAGCGGATGGCTGGGCGCAACGGGCGCGTCGCCGTCGTCGGGCACCTCGAAGGCGGCGACCCCGTCGATGGACGAGGGCAGGCCGCCCCCGTCGAACACGGTGATGCCCATGGCGTCGGCGTCGGCCCCGAAGCGCAGACGCACGGTGCCCACCACCGTGGTGTCGTCGGCGACGGCCAACCCGAAGCAGGCCCAGGCGGCCGCCGACTCGGCGATGCGCACCTCGGCCAGCACGGTCATGAGCCACCGCTGAGGCGCCACTGGCAGAACGCCAGGATGTCGGCCAGTTCGTCGGCCTGCATGCTGGCGGGCTTGCCGGCGCCGTGCCCGGCGCGGGCTTCGATGCGCAGCAGCACCGGCCGCTCGTGCTGGCACGCCGACGCGTGCTGCAGGGCGGCGGCCATCTTGCGGGCGTGGCTCGGGTGCACCCGACCCTCGCCGTCGGCCGTGGTGAGCAGCACCGACGGGTAGCAGGTGCCGTCGACCACGCGGTGGTAGGGCGAGTAACCCCACAGCCAGGCGAACTCGTCGGGCAGGTCGGGGTCGCCGTACTCGCCGGTCCACAACCGGGCGATCAGGAAACGGGGGAACCGCACCATGTCGAGCAACGGCACCTGGCACACCACCGCCTCGCACAGGTCGGGGCGCTGCACGAGGGCGGCCCCCACCAGCAGCCCGCCGTTGGAGCCGCCGCGGATGGCGAGGCGCGAGCGCGAGGTGAGGCCGGCGGCGACCAGATGGTCGGCGGCGGCGGCGAAGTCGTCGAACACGTGCTGCTTGCTGGCCCGCATGCCGGCCTGGTGCCAGGACTCGCCGTGCTCGAGCCCGCCCCGCAGACCGGCGATGGCGTACAGGCCACCCTGCTCGCACCACGCGGCGATGGCGGCCGACCAGACCGGTGTCTCGGCGATGGCGAAGCCGCCGTAGCCGGTGAGGATGCACGGCACGTCGGGGCCGGGCACCACGTCGGCCCGGTGCACCAGGAACAGGCCGACCTCGGTGCCGTCGAGCGAGTGGTACGTGGTCTGGGTGGTGGCGAACGCGGCGGGGTCGACGGTGACGCCGGCGGGCACGGCCACTCGCTGCAGGGCGGGTGCGCCGGGCTGCCACTCGGCCAGCGAGGCCGGCGCTGAGAACGCCTCGACCTGGAGCACGATCCGCTCGTCGTCGCGGCTGGCGGCCAGGCCGGCCAGCGACACCCCGGCGGGCAGCGGCACCACGGTGCGCTCGGCACCGTCGGGGCCGTGCAGGGTCATGCGGGCGCAGGCGTCGCGCAGACCCCAGCACAGGAAGCCGCCGGCCACCGGGCTGATGCCTTCGACCACGTCGTCGCCCTCGGGCACCAGCACCTGCCAGTGGGCCGTGCTCGGCCACGTCGGGTCGATGGCGACCACGCGGCCCTTGGCGGCGTCGACCGTGGTGAGGCCGAGGAACCGGTCGCCGTCGAAGCGGATGCTGGTGACGGCGTCCACGCCCTCGTGCAGCGTGGCCCACGTGCCGTCGCGCTCGTCACGGCGCCACACGTCCACCCGCGACCAGCCGATCATGGCCGACACCACGGTCCAGCGACCGTCGGGCGAGACCTGCACGTCGGTCCACGCCTCCGGCGTGGGCAGGGCGTCCCACACCAGCGGATCGCCGACCCAGTCGGTGCCGAGCCGGTGGTGGTACACCCGGCGGCCGTACTCATGGCCCTCGGGGTAGCGGATGTACAGCAGCGCCTCGGCGCCGGGCAGCCACGCCACGGTGCAGGCGTGGGTGTGCGGGATGCGGTCGGCCAGGACCGCGCCAGTGGCGGTGTCGAGCAGGTGGAGCACGGAGCGCTCGTTGCCACCCTCGCTCAGGCCGTAGGCGACCCGAGAACCGTCGAGCGACGGGAAGAACCAATCGAGGGCCACCGCGGCGTCGCCGGCCAGACCGGCAGGGTCGACGAGGACCCGCGGCACCGCGGTCAGATCGTCGAGTGGGCGAACCATGAGGACGAACTGCTCGCGGCCGAGACCGCGTTCCAGGGTGAACAGCCACGGGCCTCGTCGGGTGGCGCTGGCGCTGACCGGTTCGGCCAACAACGCAACGAGGCGCTCGTGCCACCCTGGCCGGCTGGCCAGCGCGCCGAGCGCCTGACGGGTACGCAGGTCCTGGGCCGACGACCAGGCGGCCACGGCCGGGTCGTCGTCGGCTTCGAGCCAACGGTAGGGATCGGGAACGGCCACACCGTGGACGACCTCGACGAGGTCATCCCGGCGGGTGGCCGGGGGAGGTAGGACCGGAGGAGCCTCGGTCACCCGCGACCCATGTTTGGGCGCTTGCCGTGGTTCGCCTTCGACCGCCGCATGCGGGCCTTCTTCTTCTTCGTCTTCTTCGACATAGGGCTTCAACTCTACCGGCGACCGCCCTGCCCCGGCCAACCGGCCCCGAGGTGACCCGCACCAACCCGCTTCTCCTGGGCATCGTCAACGACGATTGTTAAGTTCGACACAAATCACTGGGAAGATCCATTTAGAGAACGTCTGGCTGACCGATTGGCCCTCTGTGCCCGGACTGAGGAGCAAGCCATGAACCTTCCTGACCTCAGCCGACTGCTGGATGCGGCCAACACCAGCGCGGCGCTGGGCACGGCGCTGCACAGCGGGCAGTTCTTCGTGGTGTACCAGCCCCGGGTGCGACTGGACGACCGCAGCGTGGAGGGCTTCGAGGCCTTCGTACGTTGGCAGCACCCCGACCGGGGCCGGGTGCCGGCCGCCGAGTTCGTGCCCATCGCCCAGCAGACCGGGCAGATCGTCGAGATCGGCGCCTTCGTGTTCGAGCAGTCGCTGCAGCGCGCCGCGGTGTGGAACCAGATCACCGGCGTGCCGCAGCTGTCGATCAGCATCAACTGTGACGTGCTCCAGCTGACCCGCAGCCGGTTCATCGACGACATCCACATCCTGATCAGCCGCAACCACCTGGACCCGTTCCAGCTGATCGTGGAGCTGCCCAGTTCGATGCTCGGACAGGTCTCGGCCCTGCGCCAGCCCATCGACGCCCTGCGCGAGTTGGGCGCCCGCGTGGCCCTGGACGACGTGAGCCTGAACGGCGTGACCACGCTGGCGCTGGCCCGCCTGGAGCTCGACATGCTGAAGATCGACCGCAGCCTCGTGCACCAGGTCGTGCAGGGCGACCGCCGGGCCGTGGAACTGGTGACCGAGCTGGCCAGCCTGGCCGCCGAGCGGGGCATGCTCGTGGTCGCCGAAGGCATCGAGAGCCCCAACGAGCTGGACCTGCTCACCCACCTGGGCTGCGACCTGGCCCAGGGCTACTTCCTGGGGCAGCCGGCCACCGCGACCGAGTCGGACACCCTGGTGCGCCGGTTGAACCAGCGGGCCAAGACCTCGAGCGCGTCGTACCTCTAGGCGCTCGTCCAGGCCAGGAGCTCGTCGACCGGCCAGGTGTTGATGATGCGCTCCACCGGCACGCCAGCCTGGGCCGCCTTCTCGCAGCCGTGGGGCTGCCATTCGAGCTGGCCGGTGGCGTGGGCGTCGGAGTCGATGCTCAGGTAGCAGTCGTACTCGAGGGCCAGTGCCAGGAGCTCTTCCGGTGGGTCGAGCCGCTCGGGCCGGCAGTTGATCTCCACCGCAGTGTGGAACTGGGCGCAGGCGGCGAACACGTAGTCGGCGTCGAAGGTGGACGGCGGCCGCTTGCCGATCATGCGCCCCGTGCAGTGGCCGAGGATGTCGACGTGCGGGTTGGCCACGGCCAGCACCATGCGCTCGGTCATGGGGGTGCGCTCCATGCGCAGCTTCGAATGCACGCTGGCCACCACCACGTCGAGCCGGACCAGCAGGTCGTCGTCGAGGTCGAGGCGGCCGTCCTCCAGGATGTCGACCTCCATGCCCGTGAGGACCCGGAACGGGGCCACCTGCGCGTTCAACGCCTCGATCTCCTGCAGCTGGGCCAGCAGACGCTCGCGGTTGAGGCCGTGGGCCACCGTGAGCCGCGGCGAGTGGTCGGTGAGGACCAGGTACTCGTGGCCCAGCGCCATGGCGGTGCGGGCCATGGCCTCCACCGGCGCACCACCGTCGCTCCACAGCGAATGGCAGTGCAGGTCGCCCTTGAGCGCAGCGCGCACCGCGGCGGCACCGTCGGACATGGCGATCTGCGTGGAGGCTTCGAGCTTGGCCAGGTAGGCGGGGACCTTGCCCAGCAGCGCCTCCTTCACGATGGCCGCCGACGACGGACCGATGCCGTCGAGACCGGTGAGGGTGTCGGCCGCGACCAACGCCTCGAGCTCGCCGGGGTCGAGCGCCTTCACCACACGGAGCGCCCGCACGAAGGCCTTGGCCCGCGGGGTCTGGTCGAACGAGCGGTCGAGGCAGTGCACCACCCGTTCGAGCGCCTGCACCGGCGTGAAGGGCAGCGATCCATCCATCGGTTCCTGTTCTAGCGCGGTGGGCCCCGCCCACGCGCCCGCTCACGGCTGACCCACCGCGAACGGCAGGGGCATGGGCAGCGCGAGCGAGCCCACCAGCGGCAGCGGCACGCTGACCAGCTCACGCCCGAACGGCGTGGTGACGGTGAGCACGCCGTCGGGCGTCATGACCACGCGCCAACCAGGCAGGTGCATCACGTGGTGGTGGCGGGTGCAGAACAGGGCCAGGTTCTCCTGACACGTCGGGCCGCGGGCGCTGACCGGTCTGATGTGGTGTGCTTCGCAACAGTCGGGCGGGCGGTCACAGCCGGGGAACCGGCAGTGGCGATCGCGCAGCACCAAGGCCCGAAACAGCGCCGGCGAGACGAGACGGGTGGCCGTGCCGTAGTCGAGGATGTGCGATCGTCCGGTGCGCAGCACTCGGTGCACGGCGCAGTCGCACGCCAGCCGGGCCGCCACCGCCGCAGCGATGGGCGTGACGGCCGACAGCGTGGCCGGCCCGCCCCTGGCGTAGTCGGTCGCGCTCTGCACGACCTCGAGGTGCGGACGGTTGCGGGTGGCCGGCGGTTCCTCCCGATGATCGAGGAACCAGCGGCACACGTCGACCAGCGCGTCGGCCCGTCGCTGCGCCGCGGTGCGTGCCGGCTCACCATCGACGTCGACGGTGATGGCCGCCTTGATGGCCTTGTCGATCACCGCGCCACCCTCGGCCGACAGCTCGGCATCGAGTCGCCAGCGACCGTCGGGGCCCTGCGACAAGTGGCCGCCGGCCGCTTCGCGCGGCTCGGCGTCGGCATCGACGACGGCCTCGGCCCGGGCCGCCCACTCGCGGGCGACGATGACCGTGTCGGGCATGCTGAGCTCGGCGAGCATGGGCACCAGCTCGGCCTCGACCTCGGCGAACAGCGGCAAGGCGCGCTCGCTCACGTTGGCCAGCACGACCTTCACCTGGTCGGCCGACAACGTGCCGTCGAGCGCGGCCGCCTCGGTGAGGGGCAACGAGCGCAGGCGGCGAGCCTGGTTCACGAAGGAACCGGCGGTGGCGCCCGACTGGCGGGCGTGGGTGCGGAGCCACGCCGTCATCGACGTGGCGCCATCGAGTTCGTAGAGCTGCTGTGCGTCGAAACCACCGACGACCTGGACCAACAGGGCTCGGAACCGGTCGAAGAGCTGGAAGGCCCGGACCAGATCCATTGGGTTGCAGGACACCGTGAAGGTGTCGATCGCCTCTTCGAAGGCATCAACCATTGGTCATCACTATAGCGAACATACGTTCGCCTCGCAACCCCTGACCGGCACACTCGTCGGGCGACGGCTCACCCCGGTAGCCTCTCCGATTCGGTATGGAACGCTTCGGCCTGGTCGGCCTCCCCAACGCGGGCAAGAGCTCGCTGTACAACGCCCTCACGTCCGGCGGCGCGCTCGCCGCGCCCTACGCGTTCGCGACGAAGGACCCGAACATCGGCGTGGCCATGGTGCCCGACGCCCGCGTCGACGCGCTCGGCGCGATGTCGAAGACCAAGAAGCAGGTGTTCGCCCAGGTCGAGGTGGTCGACATCGGCGGACTGGTGGAAGGCGCCTCCAAGGGTGAGGGCCTGGGCAACCGGTTCCTCGCCAACATCCGCGAGGTCGATGCCATCGTGTTCGTGCTGCGGGCCTTCGAGGACGGCGACGTCCCCGGCTCGCCCGACCCGCTCGAGCACCTCCGCGTGCTCGAGATCGAGCTGGCCCTGGCCGACCTGGAGACCGTCGAGAAGATCGCCACGCGCACGGCCAAGGCGTCGCGCATGGACAAGAGCCTGGTGGACGACGCCGAAGCGCTCGCCGTCGCCGCCACCGCGCTGGCCGACGGTCGCCCGCTCTACCGCGGCGGCCTCAGCGCGGCGTACCGCGAGACGCTGAAGCCGTACTTCCTGCTGACCAACAAGCCCGTGCTCGTCGTGGTGAACGTGGGCGAGGACGAGCTCGAGCAGATCCCCGAGAAGATCGCCCCGGTAGAGGCCGAGTTCGCCGAGCTCGGCCACGAGGTCGAGATCATCGGCATGTGCGTGCAGCTCGAAGCGGAAGCGGCGCAGTTGGAAGGCGAGGACCGCAAGGAGATGCTCGACGGCTTCGGCCTGGGCGAGGGAGCGCTGCCCCGCATGGTGCGCGCCGCGTACCACCTGCTCGGCCTGCGCACGTTCCTCACCACCGGCGAGAAGGAGACCCGGGCGTGGACGTTCCGCGCCGGCTCCAAGGCGCCCGAGTGCGCCGGCCGCATCCACAGCGACATCCAGCGCGGCTTCATCCGCGCCGAGGTGATCGGCTGCGAGGAGCTGCTCTCGCTCGGCTCGTGGGCCAAGGCCAAGGAGCTGGGCAAGCTCCGGGTCGAAGGCAAGGAGTACGAGTTCTCTGACGGCGACGTCACCGAGTTCCGCTTCAACGTGTAGCAGGGG
>JANMAT010000149.1:0-1720 GCA_031359995.1 Actinomycetes bacterium | reverse complement strand
GCGCCTTCATCCGAACCGTCCACTCACGTAGTCGAGCGTCCGCGGATCGTCGGGCTCCGAGAAGACCCGCGAGGTCGGACCGAACTCGACGAGGCGACCGGGCTGACCCTGCTCCTCCACCAGGAAGAAGGCGCAGTCGTCCGAGACGCGCGCCGCCTGCTGCATGTTGTGCGTCACGATGACGATCGTGATCTGGGACGCCAGTTCGAGAATGGTCTGCTCGATCACCCGGGTCGAGATCGGATCGAGCGCCGAGCACGGCTCGTCCATCAGCAACACCTGAGGGTGGACGGCGAGCGCACGGGCGATGCAGAGACGCTGCTGCTGGCCACCGGACAGGGATGCACCGGAGACGTTGAGCCGGTCCTTCACCTCGCGCCAAAGGCCGGCGCGGACCAGGCTCTCCTCGATCAGGTCGTCGTTGCGGCGGTGGCGTTTCCCGGACAGACGGAGCCCTGCCACCACGTTCTCGGCTATGGACATGCTCGGGAAGGGGTTCGGCTTCTGGAACACCATGCCGATGGCCGAGCGCACCGCGGTCACGCTCATCGAGCCGCCGTAGATGTCGGTGCCGTCGAGGAAGACCTGGCCCCCGAACTTGGCGCCGGGGATGTTCTCGTGCATGCGGTTCAGCGTCCGCAGGAACGTCGACTTGCCGCAACCCGACGGGCCGATGAGCGCGGTGACGCGCCGGGCCTGCATGTTGAGCGATGCCCGCTCGAGTGCCTTGAAGCCCCCGAACCAGGCGCTGACGTTGCGGGCGGTCAATGTGGCCGGGTTGTCCTCCCGCACCGGTGCGGTCGGCTGGACGACGTCACCGAGGTCGGCCTGCACCAGGTTGTCGGGGTCGGCGATGGGCGGTGGGAGCGATCCCGTGGTCGATGCCATGTCAGCTCCTTCGCTTTCGAGGTCGCCCGGCAACGCGGGCGAGCGTGAAGAGCGACAGCACGACGAGCAGGAGCACGAGGGCACCGGTGTACCCACGGGCGATCTGGCGCTTGTCGGGCTGCCGCAAGAGGTTGTAGATGAAGAGAGGGAGGTCGGACTGCTGATCCTTGAACGGGTTGGCGTTGGTGCCGTTCTGGCCGCGCGCGGTCATGATCATCGGGGCGGTCTCCCCGATGCCACGGGCCACACCGAGCAGCATTGCGGTGACCAGACCGGTCCGGGCGGTCGGCAGTACCACGCGCAGCACGGTTCGCCACTGGGGCGCCCCCAACGCGAGCGACGCCTCACGGAGGTTGTCGGGGATGGTACGCAGCACCTCCTCCGAGGTACGCGTGATCGTGGGGAGCATCAGGATGATCAGCGCCAGGCTCGCCGCGAAACCCGAGAACCCGAACGCCGCCACCCAGACTGCGTACACGAGCAGGCCGGCCACGATGGACGGCACACCGCTCATGGCGTCGACGAGGAAGCGCACCATGCGGCTCATTCGGCCCTTGAGCTCGTTCAGGTAGATCGCCGTGAGCACGCTCAGGGGGACCACCACGAAGGCGGCCAGTCCGACCTGCTCGATCGAGCCGATGATGGCGTGCTTGGCCCCGCCCCGAGGATCGAGGGGCCCGGACTTCGCCAGGTCGTTGGTGAAGAAGGACGGGCGGAGCTGACCGATGCCGCGCACGACGAGGAAGCCCACCATGAAGATCACGGGCAGCCCGGCGATGACGGCACCGAGGCTGATGAGCAAGGTGATGGTGCGGTCGGTGGACGCCTCGTC
>JANMAT010000119.1:0-9950 GCA_031359995.1 Actinomycetes bacterium | reverse complement strand
CTGCCGTGCCGTGAACGGTGGCGGTGGGCATCGGCGCAACAGGTCGTCGGCGGCCGCGTTGGCTTCGAACGGGTCGGCCGCCATCACTGGCCCCGCTCTGAGAGCAGCTCGTCGATGGCGTCGACGGGGATGAGGACGCGGGAGCCGATGCGAGTGTGGCGTAGTCGACCGCTAGCGATGAGACGAACGACGGTGCTCCGACTGACCGTCACCGAGGCGGCGGTTTCGTCGATGGTCAGGGCGCGGCGCTCGACGGCGTCCGCTGGGGGTAGGGGCATGGGTGCACCTCGATGGGTGGAGGTCGACGGGGGACCGGCCCCAACGGTTCGACGTCACGTCGACCCTGGCCGTACGACGTCCGCGGCTCGCGCCAGCGGCGTCGTGGTCCTTCGGCCATCACGGCCCATCAGTGCCCGGAGCCATCACGGCTCACGTGGTCGGCGGCGTCACGCCTAGACCCGACCACGGCGAAGCTCTCGCCTCACACGTTCACCCATCACGTCCTATCGGCCGTGCACCTGCTATTCAATCACGGCGACGCCCTACCTGTCACCATGCATCCATACGATTCTCACCCGGGTCGGGTCGAACCCGCGGGCACCACGGGTCGCGTTGGGGGCGATGACGACGTGCTCGATGGTGGCGGCGATGAGGGCACGTTGCCGATCGAAGGTGTACGTCGGCCAGTCGGTGACGACGCGCTCGGGGTGCGCGGCCAGCTCGGCGAAGATCGGCGGGAGCGTGGTGACGTTGCGGCGCACCATGGCCGAGAGCTGCGCCCGTCGTTCGACGAGCCCGGCCTGCGCGGCGTAGTAGGCGGCGTCGGTGATTCGGTCGGCGGCCCAGTCGGCGCCGAGCTTGGCCGTCTTCGTGTCGATGGTGGCGACCTCGACCGATATGGCGTCGTTGACGGCGTCGGCCGGTGGGGCGAACACGTCGGCGGCGGCCAGGTCGACGAACCTCCTGGCCACCGCGGCGCCGACCATCTGCTCTAGTTCGGCGGCGTGGATCATCATTCGCCCGCACGCCAACGGCCGGTCGGAACCGGTGCTGCACGAGTAGTCGCGGGCCCGCTGCCCATCGGCGCCGGTGCGGTCGTAGCGCGGGTGCGATCGCATCGACTGCTCGCACAGGGAGCACACCACGAGGCTTGAGAGCAGGTAGCTGCGGGCCGAGCGGTTCGTGCGTCGCTCCGGGTCGAGCAGCAGGGCACGCAACCGGTCCGACGTCTGAGCGTCGATGATGCCGTCCCACACGGCGTCGGCGACCACGACGGCGTTGGCCCGCTTGCCCACGGCCCGCTTGCCGGCGTAGCGGGGCGACACGGCGATGTCGCGGATGCGGGTCGTGTCCCACGGGCGGCCGTGGACGGTGCCGATCCCGGCGGCGTTCAGCCATGCCGTGACCGAGCGCAACGTCTCACCGTTGAGCAGTCGAGCGCACGCCTCGCGGATGACGGCGGCCTCGGCGGGCACGATGGTGACGCGGTCGGTTTCGTAGCCGAACGGCCGGTTGGCACCGGTGCCGGCGGGCAGGCCGGCGGCGGCGTTGGCGGCCATCTTCGACGTGATGCGGCGCCGCTTGTCGGCCGACTCTTTCTTGGCCACGGCGGTGAGGATGGAGAGCAGGAACTCGTCGTCGGGGTTCTGCGGGTCGATGCGCGCTGTCTTGGTGACCACCAGCTTGAGCCCTGAGCGCTGGGCGTCGCGCACGAACATGGCCTGCTCAAGGTTGTCTCGCCACAGGCGATCCGTGTGCCACGCGAGCACGATGTCGAGTTCTTTGCGGCGCATCGCATCGCACAGGGCGGCGTACTGCGGGCGGTCGTCGGGGTTGTCACGGTCGAACGCCGATTGCCCGTAGTCCTTGAACACCTCGACGACGGTGGCACCGTGTTCCTTGGCCAGCTTGCGGCAGTCGGCTTCCTGCGTGGCGAGGTTGACGACGTTGCGCTCGCCCTTCGACTTAGCGCTCAGGCGGAGGTAGATGCAAGCGGTGGTCATTCCTGCACCTTAGCAAGTCATCAGCTTGGCGAGGTCGGTGCCGCCGTTGTTCTCCCAGTAGCGCACGTGGTGGATCTTGCACCGGTAGAACCCGCGCAGGGCGCGTCGTTGCGCCTGGCTGGCGGTGCGCTTGGCCCGGCCTTCATCGAGTTTGCCGGGGGCGTGGAGCACGACGCCGTTGCGGACCACGACGACGGACAGGTCAGCTTGTCCGAGCAGGGCGTCCATGACCCGCTTCGGGACCTCGATGGGCAGGTTCCATTCGATCTGGTCCGGTCCGTCACTCAGGTCGAGGACGGCGACGACTTCGGGACGGACCCGCGCCCCGCGGCCCGGATGGAGGACGAGATCGGCGAACGCCAACGCCGCGAGGTGGTGCTGGCGGGCGAGTGCGTCGGTGGGTGCGGTGTCGAGGACCTTGTCGTGGAAGAGCCGTTCGAGCTGAGCTCGCAACGCCTGGTCGAGGTGGAGGCCGGTGACCGGGTCCAACTCGGCGTGGAAGCACCACATGCCGGTGATCTGATCGACCCACGAACGCAGACTGGTGGCCTGCTGCTGCCGTCGGAGACGAGCGTTGTCGGACTCGTCGTCTCGGAGGAGTTGGCAGCGGTGCCTCACTCGCCGCGCGAACGCGTCAGCATCGAGCCCGGCCGCCAGCACCGCGAGCCGATCGGCGCCGGCGAGCAGGATCGCTCGCGCCGTCGGCTCCAGTCGTTTGCTCGCCCGCAGCAGCTCGTTGACGTGCCCGACCGTGATCGAGCCCGCTTCGAGCGCGGCTGCGAACCCGGGAACCTCGCGGAGGAACTGGGCGCGGGCGAGGGCGCGCTCGGCGTCTCGGAAGGGCACCTGTTGGCTGTCGGTGATGGCCCGCTCCGGGAACGACACCGCAGCCTGCAACGCGGCGACGACGGCCGCTTCCCTGGCGTCGGTCCACGACCGCAGACGCTTCAGGTCGGCGAGCGCCGAGCGCAGAACGTCGGCTCCGGCGGTTGCCGGGTCGAGCGCGCCGAGGCGTTCGACGAGGGGAGCGACGCCGGCGTTCATGGGCACCAACCTAGAGACGCGGTGTCACAAGGTTTCCCGCCGCCGACGACAGCGTGATGGAGAACCTCGGCGGGACGCATGAGTTCTCTCGACCCCGCGACCGGCCACCAGTTCCACCGCCGTCGGCACGCCGAGGGCACCGGCCAGCGCGGCGGCGGGTGCGGTCAGCCCGATCGTGTCGAGGCGCTGCGGTGTGAGCGGCGCAACGTCGAGCAGCGCAGTGGCCGTCGTGGCCGCCACCGCCGTGAGATCGACGCGAGCCAGCTCTCCTCGTGGAAGTCGACCGGACGGTCGCGGGCCAGGCGTCGGTAGTACGCGAACGAGGGCCGGTGCACCGACGGTGCATCGGCCCTCGAACGCGGAAGAGGGGTGGCGACCCCAGATCGCCACCCCCTCCGCAGGTGATCCGTCAGCTCAGCGCCACCTTGGCTGCGCGATCACGCCTGGCCTGCACGAATCCCCACACCGTGAGGACCAGCAGGACCGCGGCACCGAAGAAGGCGACGATCGCCACGATGCCGGCGATCTGTCCGACCAGCGACCAGCCCCAGGCGTAGAGGAGCAGGCCACGCAGGGTCTCGCCCTTGAAGAGGGTGTCACGCTGACCAGTGACGGCGGTGACCTTGTCGGCGGCGGCCTGGTAGCCGGGGTCGTTCTTGGCCTTCAGATCGGTAGCGGTCGCCTTCAGTGCCGTGAGCTTGTCGCCCATCGTGGCGTACGTGTAGTTCTGTCCGTCCACGATGGCGGCGCCGTCGGCGATGTGCTTGCCGATGAAGTCGTTGGCGTAGGCCTTGGCCTCGGCGCCGTTGTCGACGTAGTTCAGCTGGTCGGCCGAAGCGCTGGCGTACTTCTGCAGCGTCGGGAACTTCACCGGGTCGATGCCCGGGGTGCCCTTGACCGGGAAGCTGATCTTCTGGTCGGCCAGCTGGTCGTGCACCATGGTGCGGGCGAACGAGCTGCCCCAGAGCAGCAGGCTGGCGGCGGCCGCCATGGCGAGGGCGAGGATGAACTCGACGGCAGCCCGGCGGAGGTGCCCACGGTGCTTCTTGGTGACGGTCTGGAAGTCCAGTCCTTCGAGGGCGGTGGGGTTGAGTGTGGTAGCCACTTGAGCCTCCTGTTGCTCGTACTGCTTTGCTGCCTTGTTCACATCGTGCGCTCAGGAGGCCCTTGTCTCACACCGCCGATCGGTCATGGTCCGAACGACCTATGGCTCCACTGCATGGGACCTTCGGTCCGTCTGACGACGACCGGGTCGTCAGAGCGTCGCGCGGTGATCGTGCCGGGAAAGGGGTTCCGTCACCTGGCCCGGGAGGCGAGCTTGCGCCACAGAGCCAGGTAGGAGGGGTGTTCGAGGGCGGGGGTGACGTAGCCCGAGCGCACCAGCTCGCGATGGAAACGGGGCAGGTTCCGCATGGGGATGCCGCTGTCGCAGTGGTGGGCCAGGTGCCAGCCGATCCAGTACGGCACCAGGATGCTGCGGCTCCACACGTGCTGGCGGACGCTGTGGGTCGTGCGGCGGCGGTCGTCCGAGCGCTCCATGCCGCCGTGCTCGGCGATGGACCGCAGGCGGTTGATCACCCGCCACACCGTCAGGTACGGCGCCAGCCACAGCAGCCAGTAGAAGAGCGGGTAGCCGGCGACGGTGGCGGCCACGGCCATCACGAGCTGTACGGCGAGGATGCGGCGCAGGGTGCGGCGGCTGCGGGGGTCGGGGGAGCGCCAGCCGGCGACCTGGGCCCGCAGCAGCTTCCAGCCGGTGCGGCCGGTCGCGTCGCGTCCGAGCTTGCGACGCAGCGAGGCCGGGGTGATGGGATAGCCGGCGTACAGCGCGAGGTCGGGCTCCTCGGGCCCGAACTCCTCGCGGTGGTGGGCCATGTGCACCCGCCGGTAGCCGTCGACGTTGGTGAAGCTCGGGTAGCCCAGGAACCAGCGTCCGACGACGTCGTTGGCCCGTCGGTTGGCGAACAGCAGGCGGTGGGCCGCCTCGTGCATCAGCGCGGCGAGCTGGGCGTGGGCGCGACCCATGAGCACGAAGGCCAGGACCCAACCCAGCGGGTGGTGCAGTGCGGCCGCAGCCACGAGGATGCCGACGGTCTGCACCCAGCAGCTGAGCACCGAGGCGGCGTTGCGCACCGACGGGATGCGACGGAGCTCGTCGCGCAGCGAGGGTCGGGGCCGGCCCGACGGCAGGATCGCACCGGCCGGGTCGGGGACGGTGAGCAGCTCGGGCTCGGGCAGCATCGTGGCAGCCACCACGCCGACACTACTGGTCGCGCTCGAGGGGGCCGACGACCGCCCGACGCCCGACGCCCGACACCGGTAGCGTGGTCACCCGATGGGTCCTGCACGTGGGGTGAGCGTGGTCGCGGCGCTGGCGCTGCTGGCGACCGTGAGCGTGGTGTCGGGCGCCGGGGCGCCCTCGGCGGGTGCGGCCACGTGCACCATCGACCGGCCGCTGCGGTGGGGCAGCTCGGGCGCGCCCGTGCGGTGCCTGGAGCAGACGCTGGCCGATCAGGGCTACACCATCACCCCCGACGACTTCTTCGGCTTCTCCACCGGCATTCTGGTGCGCACCTACCAGGCGGCCCACGGGCTGACCGCCGACGGCATCGTGGCCGAGCAGACCGCGGGCAGCCTCGGCATCTGGGTTTCGGGTGGCACGCCGGCGACCCGTACGGGCACCGACACGTCGGTGGTGCAGGAGATCGCCATCGGCACCTCGGTGCAGGGTCGGCCGATCACCGCCATCGAGCGGGGCACGCCCGGCGGCACGCCGGTGATGATCGTGGGCGTCATCCACGGCGACGAGGACGACGGCGCCCGCATCGTCGACAAGCTGCGCTCGCTGCCGGTGCCTCCCGGTGTCGACCTGTGGCTGGTGCCGACCATGAACCCCGATGGCACCGCGCTGAACCAGCGCCACAACGCCCACGGCGTCGACCTCAACCGGAACTTCCCGAAGAACTGGGGGCCCATCGGCGGGCCAGGCAACTGGCAGTACGCCGGCCCGGGTCCGGCGTCGGAACCCGAGACCCAGGCCATGGTCGCCCTGCTGCAGCGGGTCAATCCGCTCATCACGATCTGGTACCACCAGGACCTCGACGAGGTCGCTCCCGGTGGTCACGACTCGACGATCTACCAGACCTACGCCCAGGTGGTGACCCAGAAGCTCGAGCAGCCGAGCGGCGGCACGTACACGGGTACGGCGACGCAGTTCAACAACGGCCTGCGCGCCGACGGCACCGCGTTCATCGTGGAGCTGCCCGACCGAGTGCCGGGCACCATGGTGTACCGCCACGCCGCCGCGGTGCTCACCGTGGCCAAGCTCTGATCGGAGCGGGGCGGGTCAGCGGCCCGGGATGCCGGCGGTGCCCCCGGCGGCGTCGCGCTTGCGGGCGGCCATGCCGGCCATGGCCTCGAACACGATGCGATGGGCGTTGTTGATGGTGTTGTCGGCCACGTCGTAGGCCGGCGCCACCTCGACCACGTCCATGGCCACCAGGTTCGTCTCGCGCGCCAGGCGGCGCACGATGCGCAGCAGGTCGACGGGGCTCATGCCGCCCGGCTCGGGGGTTCCCGTGCCCGGAGCGAAGCCGGGATCGAGCACGTCGATGTCGACCGACAGGTACAGGAAGTCGGCGCCGTCGAGCGCTTCGGCCACGGCGTCGTCGATGACGGCGTGGATGCCGCGCTCCCAGATCTCGTTCATGAGGTGCCAGCGCATGCCCTGGGCCCGCATCCACTCGAACACGTCCTGGGGCGGCCAGTACCCGCGCAGGCCGACCTGCACGAAGTTCTTCCCCTGCACCGCGCCCGACTCGATGAGGCGGCGCATCGGTGTGCCGTGGGAGGCGAGGTTGCCGTCGATGATGTCGGCGGTGTCGGCGTGGGCGTCGAAGTGGACGATGCCCACGTTGCCCCAACCGCGCGCCTCGGCCACCGCGGTGGCGGCCGGCCAGGTGATGGAGTGGTCGCCGCCGAGGATGACGGGGATGATGCCGCGGCGGGCGACCTCGGCCACCTTGGCCTTGATGTTGGCGTGGCCGACCTCGGTCTGGCCGTGGGGGCAGTAGGCGTCGCCGAAGTCGACCACTTCGAGCCAGTCGAAGATCTCGATGCCGAGGTCGAGGTGGTACGTGCCCGGTTCGTAGGCGTTGGCCCGGATGGCGCGCGGACCGAACCGGGCCCCGGCCCGGTTGGTGGTGGCGATGTCGAACGGTGCGCCGACGATGGCGACGTCGGGCTGCCACGAGTCGAGCTGCTCGGGTTCGGTCAGGAACGGCCGCTGGCCGAAGGTGGACAGCCCGCCGAACACGTAGCCCAGCTCGAGCTGCTCGCGCATGCCCGGCGGCAGCTCGCGCTCGGGCCGGTCGTCGTGGTGATCGCCCGACATCAGCGACGTTCCCTGAGCATCGGCGCGGGGTTCAGCCGTCGGCGACGTCGTCGGGGGCGTCGTCGTCCTCGTCGCCTTCGACGGCGTCGAGGAACGAGTCGACGTCGTCCTCTTCACCACCGACGAGCCAGATCACCGGGCCATCGCCGTCTTCATCATCGTCCCAGGGCAGCACGCCGTCGACCTGGTAGCGGTCGACGGAGATCTGATCGTCGTCTTCCACCGGGGCGACGATGGCCAGCTCGACTTCGGTGTCGGCGGGGTAGTCCTTCAGGATGTCGAGGAGCTCGCGGACGTTCATGCGAACCGGTGCCTTTCGGTGGTGATGGGCAGGGGTGAGCCTAGGCGGCTCACGGTTCGTCGTCCCCGATGCCCCAGACCGGGGATTGCTCGAGGAGGAACAGGCTGGCCGACCGACACCGGTCCAGCACGTCGCACAACATCTCTTCGCCCTGGAGGATCTTGCCGAGGGGCACGTCGACCTTGGCGGTCAGCGAGAGGGTGCGCTCGGCCGCCTCGTCGGTGGTGACGGCGGGGATGGTGTCGATGGCCGACACCTCGATGGGCAGTTCGACGCCGCCGATGCCGGCCAGCTCGGTGGCCAGCACCAGCAGGTTGGGCGGCGTGGGCAGGGGCGGAAGGGTCCAGGTGAAGATCAGCTGGAACAGGTAGCCGTCGGGCGCGGGGTCCTCGGGGTCCTCGAGCTTTTCGACCTCGTCCTCGAAGGCGAGCAGGACGCGCGGGTCGACCTCGAGGGACAGGTGCAGGTCGATGGGCCCGTTGCACGCCTCTTCGGGGTGCAGATCGACCTCCCACGCCTGGCGCAGGGAGTAGGTCTCCACGAAGTGGCGCTCGTCGTGGACGTGGAAGCCGTGCTCGACGGCGTGGTCCTTGAGGTCGGCGACGAAGCCAGGAACATCGATGGCGGCCACGCGGGTCCGTTCCTCCAAGCTCGGTTGAAGACCACAGCCTGCCACTACCGTGGCGTCCGTGCGACGCATGGATGCGCTCCCGTGACCGGCGACCGGGCCGCCGAGGTCCTCGGCGTGCTCGACGCGACGGCTGACGCGGTGGCCGCCGCGCTCGGCTCGGCCACCGAGTGGGGGCCCAGTGGGCTGCGGGCCACCCAGTACCGGTCCGATCTCACCGCCGATGCCGCCGCGCTGGCCGTGCTCGATCGGGCCGGGTTCGGCGTGGTGTCCGAGGAGAGCGGCGACCGCCGCCCCGACGCGCCGGTGTGGGTGGCGCTCGACCCGCTCGACGGTTCCACCAACGCCCATCGGCGCCTGCCGTGGTTCGCGTGCTCGGTCGCCGCGGTCGACGCCGAGGGGCCGCTGGCCGCGGTCGTGGTCAACCTGGCCACCGGCGTGCGCTACCGGGCCACGAGGGGCGGGGGTGCCACCCGCGACGCCCGGGCCATCCGCACGTCGGGCTGTTCGGTGCTGGGCGACGCGCTCGTGTCGCTGTCGGGTCTGCCGCCGCGGCACCTGGGCTGGGGCCAGTTCCGGGCCCTGGGCGCGGCCGCGCTCGATCTGTGCGCCGTCGCCGACGGCACCACCGACGGCTTCGTCGACTGCTCGCCCGACGCTCACGGGGTGTGGGACTACCTGGCCGGTGCGCTCGTGCTGCGAGAGGCCGGCGGATCGGTGAGCGACGCCCAGGGCCGGTCGTTGGCACCGCGCCAGCACTTGGCCCGGCGCACGCCGGTGGCCGGGGCCACCCCGGCGCTGCACGCCGACCTGGTCGCCGCCCGAGGTGGGTGGTGAGCGTCGCCGAGCAACTGCACCGCGCGTCACTCGCCGTGTTCCGGCGGCTCCCCGAACGGGGGCAACGGTTCGTCGTGCACCGGGTGGCGCCGCTGCACTCGGTGGGCGCCGTGGCCGTGGTGCGCGACGAGGCCGGCGCGCTGCTGCTCGTGCGTCACTCGTACAAGACCGGCTGGGGACTGCCCGGCGGCCTGGTGAAGCGGGGCGAGCATCCGGTCGACGCCGTGGTGCGCGAAGCGCGCGAAGAGGTTGGCCTCGCCATCGAGGTGGTGGGCGAACCAGCGGTGGTGGTCGATGCGCCCACGCGGCGCGTCGACGTCGTGTTCGCGGCGCGCCCGGTCACCGGGTCGGCACCCGCGGCGCCGGCGTCGGTCGAGATCGCCGAGGCCGCCTGGTTCGCCGCCGGCTCGTTGCCGCCGTTGATGGCCGAGGCGGCCGGCGCCATCGCCGCGCTAGCCCGGCTGTCGGCCGGCTACTAGGTCCGTGAGGGTGCCGGCGGCTCGTGCTCTCTGGGACCGATCAGCGCCACCGGTGACGCCGATCCGTCCCAGAACCGGCGGTCACGCCGATTGGCGGCGGTGCGCGGAGGGGTGGCGGGACCGGGCGAGGGCGTGCTCGTCGTTGCGGCGCTGCCGACGCGACGCGAGGTCGTCGCGGGCGGCGGGTACGGGCGTGGCGCCCGTGGCGGTCGGCGCCCGTTCCGGATCTACCCCGGCCACCACCAAGGCGGCCAGTGCGAGGAAG
>JANMAT010000116.1:0-128081 GCA_031359995.1 Actinomycetes bacterium | reverse complement strand
AACTCCTGCCTCACCCGCAACGGCCAGTACGGCTTCAACACCTACCGCTGCCGCGGCTACCGCAACGGCGGCTGCGCCACGGCCACGGTGGTGACCGATCTCGTGATCGACCACACCGAGATCTCCTACAACGACACCGAGCGCCTCGCCATCACCCGGCCCGGCTGCGGCTGCAGCGGCGGCGGCAAGTTCTGGGACGTGCGCGGCGCCCGCATCACCGACAACTGGGTGCACCACAACAACTCGGTCGGCCTGTGGGCCGACACCAACGACGCCGACTTCCTCTTCCAGAACAACGTGATCGAGGACAACGACGCCGCCGGCATCATGTACGAGATCTCCTACAACGCCCGCATCATCGGCAACACCCTGCGGCGCAACGCCATCGGGCAGGGCGTGCGGCGGCTCGCCGCCTCGCCCGGCGACCACTTCCCCGACGGCGCCATCTACATCTCCGAGTCCGGCGGCGACGCCGCCGCCGTGGCCGCGGCCCGTGCCCAGGGCGAGAGCTGGACGCAGGTCAACGCCGACCAGAACACGCTCGAGATCTCCGACAACGTCTTCGAGGACAACTGGAACGGCGTGATCCTGTGGGAATCGTCGGACCGCTACTGCTCCTCGTCAGCCAACACCTCCACCGGCTACTGCACCCTCTACCACCGCTCGTTCGTTCCCGGCGGTTCCAACAAGACGGCGTGCACGGGCACGCTCACCGGCGCCGCCCTCGACGACTGCCGCTGGAAGACCCAGAACGTGAACGTGCACCACAATCGCTTCGCCATCGACCGGGCCGCGGTCGGCAACGGGTGCTCGGAGACCGACAACCACTGCGGCCGCAACGCCATCTTCAGCCAGTGGGGATCGTTCGCCAACTACCCCGGCGAGAGGGTGCAGCGATCGATCCTGTTCAATCAGGCCAACCAGTTCATCGCCAACGTCTACGTCGGCACCTGGCGCTTCACCGCCTTCGATCAGGCCCAGTCGTCGATCCGGGCGTCGTCGGTGTGGACCGCTCCCCGACCGGCCAACGCCCTCACGAGCTACAGCCTGTGGACGACCCCGGCCCAGGGCATCGGGCAGGACGCCCTGTCCAGCTTCGGCGGCGTGGCCCCGCAGCCGCCGACGTCGTCGACGAGCACGCCGGCGACCACCACACCGGCGACCACCACACCGGCGACCACCACACCCGCGACCACCACACCCGCGACCACCACACCGGCGACCACCACACCGGCGACCACCACACCCGTGACCACCACACCCGTGACCACCACACCCGTGACCACCACACCCGTGACCACCACACCGGCCACCACCACACCGGCCACGACGGTGCCCGGCACCACGCGCACCCTCGGCTTCAGCACCAAGCTCGAGGCCGAGGCCGCCACCTGGTCGGGCCTCAAGCAGGTCAACTGGGGCAAGGGCTGGACCGGCACCGGCTGGCTGACGGGCTGGGACAACCCCGGCTACGTCGACTGGGCCGTGACGGTGCCGACCGCCGGCACCTACGCGATCGGCGTGCGCTACGTGTCGCCGTTCATGGCGGCGAACCTGGACTTCTCGGTGAACGGCACCACCGTCGCCACCAAGGTGCCCTTCGCCAAGACGGCGATCGCCAAGGGTGACTGGACCCAGTGGTCGCCGGCGCAGACGGTCGCCAGGACGGTCACGCTGAAGGTGGGCGTCAACCACGTGCGCCTCGTGCGCCCGGTGGGTTCACCGGCCGGCGTGAGCATCGACTCGCTGCAGGTCACCGGGGTCTGACGCCCGCAGCCCCGGGCCGCCCGGTCCCGGGTCGCCGCCGTCTCCGACACGGCGGTCGACCCGGGGCCGGGCTCCGTCGCGTTCGGGGCGCACCCTGGCGGCGCTCAGGCGTAGCACGCGTCGACCCACCAGCGGCCCTGCTCGCAGGCGAGCAACCACGCCGCACCGCCCTCGGTCACGACCTGCACGCGCGCCTGACGGCGGCCGTGGGCCGGATCCCACCACCGCTCCTCCACCGGCCACGGCCCCGCCCACGCCGTGACCCGGCGGGGCGGCGCTCCGGCCAGGGTCACCAGCACCGGCGCCGCGCTCAACGCGCCCCGACCGCTCACCTGCACACGCTGGCCGGCGTCGTCGACCACCTCGGCCGGCGAACGGTCGTCGCCCCGGTGCACCACCGCCGGCAGCGGATCGGGCAACCGGCCCGGCCACGGACCCGGGCCCGCGGCGGGCGGTCGCACCGCCGCGGCCCGCCCGTCGGGATCAGCGGTGGCCGCCTCCACCAGCGCCCACGGTGCGCCCGGCCCCCGGCCGCCCCGCCACACCGGCACCAGCACGCCGTCGGTCCCGACCTGGCCGACCAGGCGGGCCACGGCCCGCCACGCCCGCTCGTCGGCCTGGGTGGACCCGCCCCAGAAGCCGAGCTGGTGCCCGGTGGCCGCCACCACCTCGGCCGGCACCAGCCGCACCATGGCCACGCCGCCGCTGGGCGCGTCGACCCCCACGCCCCAGCCCTCGAGCTGCCACCGCACCCGCTCCACGATGGCGGCGGCACTGAACGCCGGCACCCGACGCCAGCTGCGCTCCCGACGCTCGCCGTGCTCGGTCTCGACCACCACGACCACCTGCACGCAGGCCAACCCGTGCGCGGCCAGCCGGGCCAGCAGATCGTCGGCCAACGCCTTGGCCACGAAGGCCACCGGCCCGGCCTCGTGCACCGGCGGCTCGATCTCGGTGCCGACCGACCACTCCACCGGGGGCACGTCAGCGGCCGGTGGGAGCTCGTCGTGCCCGCCGGCCTGGCGGTGGGCGGCCCGGCCCACCACACCGAAGCGACCGGCCACGTCGGCCGCCGCCAACGCGGCGACCGACCCCAACGACAACAACCCGAGCCGCCCGAACAGGTCGACCAGGGCCAGCCGCTCGGTCAACCCCGGACCGTGCAGCTCGGGCAGCAGGGCGCCGTCGGCCAGCAGGCCCACCGGCATCGGGGCGAGGAACGCCCCCGACCGCCCGGTCGGCACCACCACCGGCATGGCCTGCTCGCTGGCCCGGCGCGCCGCGATGGCAGAGGCGAAGCGCCCGTCGCCCACACCCACCCCCACCAACCCACCGACCTCGGCCCGGGTGCCCAGGGCGCGGATGACGACCTCGGCCACCGTGCGGGCCAGCGGCTCGTCGCCGCCGTGGTAGCGGGCCGGGCCGCGCGTGGTGAAGCGCACCAGCCCGGGTCGGGCGACCTCGAGGCGGGCCACGACCTGCTCCAGCGCGCTGGGCACCAGCTCGAAGGCGCGGGCATCACGCACGGGGTCGTGGGGCAGCAGGGCCACCGTCGGGCACGCCCGTTGCGCCTCGCGCCGGCGCATCCCCGGCACCACCCCCTCGGCCTGGGCCGCCGGGCTGGCCGCCACGACGCGGTTGGCGTGGAGCACGGCGGCGGGAACACCCGCCTCGGCACCGGCCGCCACCACCGGCCACTGCGGGCACCACACCGTGAGCTGGCGCGGTGGCCCCACCGATGCGCTCGTCGGCGGGCTCACCGACGTGCTCGCCGCACGGCGGCCCATCACCCCACCCGGCGGGTCAGGTCGACGACCCGCCCGTCGACCGGTTCGTCGACGACGGCCGACGCGTCGCCCCCGCGACCGGGCAGCAGCACGGTGGCGCGCCGGGGCCGGCTGGCCGCACCCCGACCGGTGCGCTCCAGCACGACCTGGCGGGCCCGCAGGTGACCGTGCCCATCGCCGATGCCGTCCCACACCACCTCGCCGCTGCGCACCGTGGACGAACGCTCCCACCCGACCGGCAGCTCGACCCCGATGAGGACGCCGCCGCGCTCGCGCAGGCGGGGCACCAGCCGCCGCCACAGGCTCGGGGTGACCCCGGCCGGGGGCCGCACGATGGCCACGTCGAACCCGTCGACCACCGCGGTGAACACCGCCGCCCACCCCGCGGCGTCGAGGCGGGCCGGGACCAGCACGACGAGCCGCTCCGGCGCCACACCGAGGGCCGCCGCCGCACCCACCCCCAGACCGGGCAGGCCGACGGCCACCGTCCACGCGCCCGCCGCCGACGGGCCGGCGGCGAGGGCCAGGGCGCTGGAGACGGCCGCGGTCCCCTCCACCCCGATGACCTCGCCGCGCCGCAACCCGTCGGGGAACAGCCCGACCAACGACGAGTGGACCGGCAGCACCTGCTCACCCGCCATCGACGTGGGCCGCACCGACCGCACGACGTCAGGAGCGATGTCGCGGCGGCCGGGACGACCAAGACGGACCGCCCCGACCTCCACGCCGTCAGCCTATCGAACACATGTTCGCCTGACAACGTCCGGTCCGTGGGACCGACGTCAGCCGGCGAGGACCGCGACCGCCAGCTTCGTGGCGAGCTCGCAGTTGGCCTCGTCGACGTTCAGACCGGTGCCGTCGGCGTTCACACCGAGCGTGTCGAGCTGGGCCTGGGACGGCAGCACCGCGGCGTACACCAGCACATCGCCCTTGCGCACCAGGGCCCCCGACATGGGGAAGGCCCCCACCGCCGTGCAGAAGGCCTCGTCACCGGCGTCGACATCCTTGAGGAGGTAGCTCATCGACTCGGTGCTGAGCCCGTTGCCCTGATCGATCGTCACGCCTTTGGCCTGCGTCTTCTCGGCGGCGAACACCTTGGCGGCGTCGCCCGTCTGGCGACGGGCGATCCGGCCGGTCGGGCCCTGAGGATCGGAGGCGGGGGTGAACATGCAGCTGTCGGCGTCGGCCAGCACCCGGGTGTCGAGGGCGATCCCGGCAAGGGCGCCGAACCCTCGCAGCGGCACGAGGGTCGGCGTGCTGCCGAGCACCGACGCGGCCCGCGCCGCCGACAGGAACGGACACCCGTCCTTGTTGCCCAGATCGGCGGCGGCCTGTTCGATCTTGGTCACGCCCCGCTTGGCCACCACGCCCAGCGCCACGGCGCACCCACCCAGCCCGAGCACGAGCACCGCGACCAGCGCGATGGCCACCTTCTGCCCACCCGACAGCCCGGTGCGCAGCGGCGCATCCGGCGGCGGCGAACCGCCCACGGCCGATTGCGACGGCGGCGGCAGGGCGGCCGGCTGCTGCTGGCTCGGGTGCAATGCCGGCGCATACCAGCGCCCGTCCGACGCCTGCCACCAACCCGGCCCTTGCGACACGTCACTCACCGCTCGACTCACCCCTGTCCATCCGCCACCTCGTTCGATGTGAGCCGCCTCGTCCGTTCCGGAAACGAGCCGGTCGGGTCGCTGGCGCCCGCTCGGTCGCCCTGCGCGGCGCTGCTGGTTCCTGCGTCCTCAGCCGACCTGCTCGTCCTGGGGACGGCTGGCCGCCAGCGCGTCGAGGATCGACAGCGCCATCTGGCCGTCGGGCGCCCATCCGTCGGCCCCGAGCGACGCGGCGACCTCGGCCGACGCGATGGCCCGCCCACCGACCAGGATCGGTGTGGTGCCCACCGTCGTTCGGAGCGCGGCGATGGTGATCTCGGCCGCCGGCAGGCAGCCGGGGTTGGTGACGCTCACCCCGACGGCCACGAGCCGCTCGCTGGTGGCCGCCACCCGGGCGAACGATGCCGGGGGCACATCGCAGCCGAGATCGGAGACCTCCCAACCACCGGAGCGCAACAGGTCGGCCAGCATGGCCACCGGCAGCGAGTGCTGCTCGCCCTCGGGGGCACCGACCACGACCGATCCGCGCGTGCGACCGCGTCGCACGAAGCGGGGGCCGAGCCGGCCGAGCACCCGCATGGCGATGCCACTGGCCCGGTGCTCGGTGGCCACGTCGAGCTGGCCGACCGCCCACCGTTCACCGACCGTCCGCATGGCTGGCGAGATCACGTCGAGGTACACCTCGACGGGATCCATGCCCGCGGTGAGCGCCGCTTCCACGACCCCCCACGCGCCACGACCGTCGCCGGCCACGACCCGGGCCTCGAACCGGTCGGCCCACGGCGCGGTGTGGGCGCCACGTCCGGGCGACGCCGGGCCCGTCGAACCGGAGCGGAAGGCCTGCACGTCGGTGGCGCGCACCCGCCAGGCGACCCCGCACTTCTCCGCCGGCAGCAGGCCGAGCCGCACGTAGCGGTACGCGGTCATGTAGTGCACACCGAGATGGTCGGCCGCTTCCTGCAACGTCATGTCCTCGGCCATGTCCCACCTCCTGCCCGCACGTCGGGAGACGCCGCCGTTCGACTGTACGGAACCAGGGCACATGACCTGCGACCCTGCCCACGAAAAATCCGCCAGCCGGCCACCCAGGGACCGATGAGTGAGGCGATCAGCCCGCCTGCTGGGCCTTCCAGCGTTCACGGGCCGCTCGGCTGCGCTCGAGCAGGTGCGCCGGCACCCGTGCCGCCGCACCGGTGAGAGCCGGTTCGCCTGCCCCTGCACCGACGGCCGCCGGCGCCGCGGCCACCTCGGCCGGCATCTCGATGGGCGGCGGCACGAAGCCGGGCACGTAGTACGTGTAGAGCGACTCGACGATCGCGTCGAGACCCTGGGCGCTCTGCCCCTTGGCCAGGTCGATGGTGACCATGTTCCCGTACACCGCGACGGCGGCGACCTTGCCCGTGTCGAACAGGCGCCGGGCCAGCGTGGCGCCGGGGTGCTGGTCGGTGATGAGGTCGCGATGGGCGTAGCGCACGTGGCCCATGCCGGTGAGGGTCCGGTTGAGCTCGTACCGCACGATCCCCGGGTTCGAGCTCGGCTTGATGACCACGGCAACGGGCTGTCCCATGAGGCCGAACGCTAGCGGCTCGCTCGGCCGTCGCGCCGGTTCGCCGCGCCGCGGCCCGACCACTACCGTCGACCGTGTTGGTCCGACGCTCGATGGGGGAGCCGCCATGGCAGACGTGACACCGGAAGCCTTCGAAGCCGAGGCCCGGGCCTTCCTGGACGCCAACGCCGCCCGCAAGGAGGCCAGGAAGGCCTTCGTGTGGGGCGAGGGTTCCGACAGCGTGGCGCTGTTCGAGGAGAAGGACGCCGAGCGCGAACTGGCCGAACTGGCCCGTGCTCAGGCCTGGCGGGCCACGAAGTTCGACGCCGGGTTCGGCTGGATCACCGGGCCGAAGCCGTACGGCGGCCGGGAGCTGCCCCACGCCTACGAGCGCGCCTTCCAACACCTGGAGAACCAGTACGACCTGCCCAGCGAGAGCTTCTTCAGCATCGGCCTGGGCATGGTGGCGCCCACCATCAAGGACCACGCCGCGGTTGGGGCCAAAGACGCCTACCTGGCCAGACTGCACCGCGGCGACCTGGTGGCGTGTCAGCTGTTCTCGGAGCCGGGAGCCGGCAGCGACCTGGCGTCGCTGCAGACCCGCGCCGAGCGCGACGGGGACGAGTGGATCATCAACGGTCAGAAGGTGTGGACGTCGGGCGCCCACTACAGCGACATCGGCGAGATCATCTGCCGCACCGACCCGAGCCTGCCCAAGCACCGCGGCCTCACCGGGTTCATCGTGGACATGAAGGCGCCGGGCGTGGAGGTGCGACCGCTGCGCCAGATGACCGGCGGGGCCAACTTCAACGAGGTGTTCTTCACCGACGTGCGCGTGCCCGACGACCACCGCCTGGGTGACGTGAACAACGGGTGGAACGTGGCCCTCACGACGCTCATGAACGAGCGGGCCTCCATCGGTGCCGGTGGTGGCGGGGGCGGGGGCGGGCTGATGACCCGCGTGGTCGAGATGGTGCGCCACTTCGGCCTGGGGAGCGACCCGCTCGTGCGCCAGGAGCTGGCCGCCCTGATCACCCACACCCGCGTGGCCACCTACACGAACCGCCGGGCCATGGACCGCATGAAGGTCGGCCAACTGCCCGGGCCGGAGATGTCGATCGCCAAGCTGGCGGGCACGATGAACACCCGCCGCATGGCCGAGTTCGTCGGCAACGTGCTCGGCCCCAGGATCACCGCCGACACCGGCGAGTGGGGCACCTACGCCTGGAACCAGGTGATCCTGGCGGTGCCCGCCGGGCGCATCGCCGGAGGCAGCGACGAGGTCATGCGCAACATCGTGGGCGAGCGGGTGCTGGGCCTGCCCAAGGACGTGGGCATCGACACGACCAGCGCGTTCAAGGACCTGACGGTCGGCACGCAGAAGGCCTGAGCCGGACACGGTCGGCTCAGCCGGCCCGCTCGACCTGGGGCGGCTCGGACGGGAGCTGGCGCACCCGCACGCGGTCGCCCTCGGTGCGGCACCGCACCTGCACGCCGAGGCGCCGGGCGTAGAGCTGCACCTGGTGGCTCACCACCGCGGGATCGATGTCGGGGCGCACGGTGACGTCGCACCCGCCCCGCCCGCCGGAGCGGGTGATGACGGTGTGCAGCGTGTCGGCGTAGAAGGGGAGGAAGACGAGATCAGCGGCCATGGGATGAGCGTGCACGCGCGGTGTGACAGAGTTTCCCGCCCTGGTCAGCGCCCTGCGCCGGGTCGGGACGCCCCGGTTGCCACCCGCCCTTCGAGCGCGGCGGCCAGCACGTCGGGGAAGGCATCGGGGGTGCAGGCGAACGCCGGCACGCCGATGGCGGCGAGCTCGGCGGCGTGGTCGTGGTCGTAGCTGGGTGCCCCCTCGTCGGACAGGGCCAGCAGGGCCACACACGTGACGCCCTGGCGCACCAGTTCGGCCATGCGTCCCACCAGCGCGTCGCGCACGCCACCCTCGTACAGGTCGGACAGCAGGATCAGCACCGTCTGGGCCGGGCGTTCGATGAGCGTCTCGCAGTAGGCGATGGCCCGGTCGATGTCGGTGCCGCCACCGAGATGCACCCCGAACAGCACGTCGACCGAATCGTGCAGGTGCTCGGTGAGATCGGCGACCTCGGTGTCGAAGGCGACCACGTGGGTGCGCAACGTGCGCAGCGACGCCAGCACCGCGCCGTACACGCCGGCGTACACGACCGAGTCGGCCATGGAGCCGCTCTGGTCGATGGCGATGATCACGTCGCGCTGCCACGCCGGCTGACGCCGCCCGTAGCCCACGAGGTGCTCGGGCACGAGGGTGCGGGCCTCGGACAGCCAGTGGCGCAGGTTCGTGCGGATGGTGCGGTCCCAATCGATGTCGCCCGGACGCGGCCGGCGCGTGCGGGCCGAGCGGGCCAGCGCGCCCGCCACCGCCTGCTGCGTGGCCCGAGCGATGCGTCGCTCGATCTGCTCGACCACGGTGGCCACCACCTGGCGGGCGGTGGCCCGGCTGGCGTCGGGCAGCAGCTTGTTCAGCTCGAGCAGCGTGGTCACCAGGTGCAGGTCGGGTTCGAGGGCGGCGAGCATCTCGGGCTCGAGCAGCAACCGCTTCAGGTCGAGCCGGTCGATGGCGTCGTGCTGCAGCACCTGCACGACCGAGGTGGGGAAGTACCGGCGGATGTCGCCCAACCAGCGGGCCACCCCCGGCGCCGACGAGCCGAGGCCGCCTACGCGCCCGCCGCGCTTGCGGGGCGGCGCGTCGTACACCGCGGCGAGGGCGGCATCGATGCGGGCGTCGTCGCCACCCAGGGCCACGCCGGTGCCGTCGTCGGCGCCGCCGAGCACCAGCCGCCAGCGCCGCACGCGCTCGGCCTCGCTCACCCGTTCCACGTGGGCACTCCCTCGGGCGCGTTCGAGCCCAACAGGGCCAGCACGGTGGCGAGTGCGGCGTCGGCCCGACCGGGGTCGAGGTCCCAGCCGGTGGCCGCCGCGGCCGACGCATCACGCCCGGCCACGAGCTGACCGATCTGGCGCCGCTCGGCCGAGGCGAAAGCGCCGAACGTGCGCCGCAGCAGCGGCACCACGTCGGTGAAGGTGGCCTCGGGCAGCGTGGCCATCCACCCGTCGAGCAGCGCCAGCAGCCCGGCATCGTGCAGCAGCACCGTGCCCGACCCGGCCAGGAAGCCCTCGACGAAGGCGGCCCCGGCGTCGGCGGGCGTGCCCACGCTGAGAGCCCGCGCGAAGCGGCGCTCGACGGCGTCGGCGTCCCACCAGCCGATGTCGTGCACGAGCCGCACCGCCCGCCCCGCCACCAGACCCGGGCCAAGGTCACGCGCCGCGATCACCGCCAGCACCTCGGGCCACGCCCGGCGCCGGGCCGTGTGGTCCACCAGCGCCAGCGCCCCCTGCACCGCCGTGAGGCGGTCGGCCATCGCCGCGGCGGCCTCGTCGTCCAGCGACGCGCAGGCGCCGGTGAGGCCGGCGACGAGCCGGGCCACCATGCCGTCGATCACGTCGGCGAGCGCGCTGGTGTCGGTGGCCCGCACATCGCCGTAGCGCAGGGCGCGCGCCAGGGGTACGAGCGCGTCCATGAGGTGCTCCACATCGGGGTCGACGGCGGCGTGCTCGGCCAACCGCTCCACCAGTGGCGCGACCACCGTGGGCAGGTCGGCCAGCAGCGCCGACTCGAGCAGCGCGGTCAGGTCGGCCAGCGCGGTGGTGACCGCCGCCTGCTCGGTGAGGGCCACCGATGCGGCCTGCTCGACCGTGGTGCCCAGCGCGCTCGCCTCGACGAGGCGGATCGACAGCTCGGGCTCCCACTGCAGGCGCCACGTCTCACGGAACGTGCCCGACGAACCCCGCCCCTCCTCGGGCACACCCCAGCGCACACCCAACGCCTGCAACCGGTGCAGCAGGTGCGAGCGGTTGCGGCCGGCGTCGGTGCGCAGGTCGAGCTCCACCACCTTGCTGACGGCGTCGGGCTTGAGCCGCACCCGCTTGCGCTGCGCGGTCAGGTCACGGGCCAGGGGCACCATGGGCACGTCGTCGGGCACCGAGCCGAGCGCGTCACCCACCACGAGCTCGTCACGGATGAGGGCCAGCGGGCCGGGACGACCATCGGCCAGCACGGCGTGGGCTGCGTCCATCACCTCGTCGAGCCCGGGCACCGGGCGGTCTCGCAACGCCGCCACCGTGCGGGCCAGGCGAACCGCACCGATGAGGTGGTCGGGCGACACGGCGTGGTCGCGCGAGCGCAGCAACGCCGCCGCATCGGCGAACCATCGCGTGACGCCCTCGTCGCCGGGGTGGGCGAACACGTGGGCGTACCAGCCGGGCGACCGCACGCCCGCGGCGTACCCACTGGCGGTGCCCAGCCGGCGGTGCGTCCAGGGCACCCACGTGACCGCCACCTTGGCCTTGGGCAACCCGCGCAGCACCGCGGCGTCCACGGTGGCCTTCGGCCACGGCTCCTGCAGCGCGGGCACGTGCCACGCACCGCACACGACCGCGATGCGCTCGGCCGTCTTCGCCACGGTGCGCAGCACCTGGCGCATGGTGGCCTCGCGGGCCGCCTCCTCCCCCATCGGCGCCGGCGCATCGGCGCGCACGGCCCCCATCGCTTCCGCGACGGCGGCGAACGGGGCCAGCGCGTCGCCGGCGCCGTCGGATTCGCTGCGGTGCTCGACCACGTCCTCCCACCAGCGCTCGGCGTCGTCGTAGCCGGCCGCGCGGGCGAGCTCGCCCAGCGGGTCGCGCTCGGCCCGACGTCGGTGCCGGCGTCCGGTGCCCGGTTCGTCAGCGGCGTCCTGCCACACCAGGCTCTGGGCCAGACCGAGATCGAACGCCCGCACCGCGACACCGCGCTCGCTGGCCCATCGCAGCGCGACCCACTCGGGGCTGAAGGCGGCGAGGGGGTAGAACACCGCGCGGGCCGGCTCGTCGGCCACGTAGCCGAGCATGGCGACGGGTGGCGCCAGCGCGGCATCAGCCAGGTAGCGCACCAACGACTCGGCCTCGGCCGGCAGCTCGACCACCACCACGTCGGGTTCGATGGCCGCCAGGGCGCGCTCCACCGCCCGGGCCGAACCGGGCCCGTGGTGACGGATGCCGAGCAGGTGGATGGCGGCCATGGGCAACGGGGCGACTCAGCCCGCCGCGGCGCGGCACGCCTCGTAGAACTCGCCCCAACCGGCGCGCTCACGGGCCACGACCTCCAGGTACTCCCGCCACACCACGTTGTCGTGGGCCGGGTCTTTCACCACCGCGCCGACGATGCCGGCCGCCACGTCGACCGGGCCGAGACGACCGTCGCCGAAGTGGGCGGCCAGCGCGATGCCGCTGGTGATCACCGAGATGGCCTCGGCGGTGGACAGCGTGCTGGTGGGCGTCTTCAGCTTCACGCGGCCGTCCTCGGTGGCGCCGCTGCGCAGCTCGCGAAACACGGTGACGACGCGGCGGATCTCGTCGACCGCGGCGGGCAACGGCGGCAGCGAGAGCGATGCGGCGAGCTCACCGACGCGGCGCGTGACGATGGCGACCTCCTCCTCGGCCGTGGCCGGCAGAGGCAGCACGACGGTGTTGAACCGGCGGCGCAGCGCCGAGGACAGCTCGTTCACGCCGCGGTCGCGGTCGTTGGCGGTGGCGATGAGGTTGAAGCCCTGGCGGGCCTGCACCTCGGTGGTCAGCTCGGGGACGGGCAGGGTCTTCTCGGACAGCACGGTGACCAGCGCGTCCTGCACGTCGGAGGGCAGTCGAGTGAGCTCCTCCACCCGCACGATGGTGCCCAGACGCATGGCCCGCAGCACCGGGCTCTCCACCAGAGCGGCCATGCTCGGGCCTTCGGCCAGCAGGCGCGCGTAGTTCCACCCGTAGCGCAGCGCTTCCTCGGCGGTGCCGGCGGTGCCCTGCACCACGAGCGTCGAATCGCCCGAGATGGCCGCCGCGAGGTGCTCGGACAGCCACGTCTTGGCGGTGCCGGGCACGCCCAGCAGCAGCAGGGCGCGGTCGGTGGCCAGCGTGGCCACGGCGACCTCGATGAGCCGGCGGTTGCCGACGTACTTGGGACTGATGACCGTGCCGTCGGCCAGCGTGCCGCCCAGCAGGTAGGTGACCACGGCCCACGGCGACAACCGCCACCGCGGCGGCCGGGGCCGCGTGTCCGCTGCGGCCAGCCCGGCCAGCTCACCGGCGTGCAGCTGCTCGGCGTGCGGGCGCAGGACGCTCGGATCGATCGCGGGGACTTCAGGCATGGACAGGACCGTCCTCGGTGGGGGGCGTGGGGGGCTCGGTGATCGGCGCGGCGAGCTCGGTGATCATGGCCGAACGGGTACGGGCCAGGTCGCCCAACGAGAGCGTCAGGCCAAGCGTGGCCGCGTTGGTGCCAGCGCGCGACAGCGCCTCGGCCACCACCGGCAACGACGACGGCGGCAACAGACCCACCAACTGCACGAGCGACGCCCGCAGCCGCGGACCGTAGCGGCCGGTGGCCAGACCCTCGGCCAGCGCGTCGGCCACCGCCTCGGCCGGCTGGTCGACGAGCCCGGCCAGATCGGCGGGCAGCGGTGGCGGTTCGGGCCGCGCCGCGAGACCACGGCGACCGCGGGCGAACGAGCGGGGGAAGTGCCCGGCCAGCCAGGGCGCCAACGGCCCCGCCGCGTCCTCGACCAGACGGCGCCGGGCGTCGTCGCGGTGCCGGCCGAGCAGGGTGACGACGATGTCGGGCGGCAGGCGGTAGCCGGCGGCGACGATGCGGTCGAGCCACTCGTCGACGAGCGACGGGAAGTGGGTCGCGAGCTCGGGGAGACGGCGCGCCGCCGCCGGCGGGCAGAGCCGGCGGTCGTCGGGCGCGGCCGGCGCCAGCGCCGGCACGGGCGGGCCCGGTTGCACCCCGGCGCGCCGGGCGGCCACCAGGAGCACGACCTGGGTGAGCACCGACTCGGCGTCGTCGAGCGGCGCGACCTGGGCCACGGCGTCGGCCAACGGCCCGGGGGGCGGCGTGGGCGACGGGCGACGGTCGGTACCGAGCAGCGACGCGGTGGCCAACCGGTTCCAGTGCTCGGCCCAGGTGTCGCCCATCAGGACCAGCCCCCGCGCGGCCCCACGTCGACCGCCTCGGGCGCGCCGTGCACGGTGAGCGGCACCAGACCCTGCGCCGTCCACTCGCACGACACCGCCACGGGCCGCCCGCCGGAGCAGGCGACCAGCGTGGGCAACCCGTCGGGCGCGCCGGCCACCGGCAAGGTGCCGGTGGCGTCGGTGAGCACCCAGCGACCCTGGTGGAGCGTTGGCGCGGCGAGCACCGTGCAGGGGTGCCGTTCGAGCCACGGCTCCTGCGCGAGGGCCAGGCCCACCTCGTGGCAGACGCCGGCGACGCTGGACGCCGGCGGGCCCACCGGGTCGTCGTGCGGGTCGCCCTGGTCGGGGCCGAGCAGGCCGCGCAGGGCCACGGCACCGGGGTACTGGTGCACGTCGGCCGTGAAGGCCGTGCCCGGCACCGGCTCACCACCGAGCGACTGGCCGTAGGCGGCGAACGACAGCAGCAGCACCCAGCGGCGCGTACGGGTGCCCCGCAGCCACGTGCGGCGCACCACGATGCGGTCCTCGAGCACGTCGCTGCGCCCGGCCACGTGCCAGCGGTCGCGCACGGCCGCGCCGGCCAGCACGTCGGCCTGGCGCACCTGCCAGCCGACCGCGGTGCGCACACCGTCACCCAGGGCCTCGGGCAGCTCGCCAGTGCGAGCGCCGGCCCGGCACAAGGCGTGCACCACACCCAGTTCGGCCAGTACGTGCTCGTGCCACGATGCGGTGGTGCCCACCGCGCCGGCCAGGCGGCGGATGCGGTTCGCCAGTGCCGGTGCCTGGGCGTCGACCAGGCGGGCGGCCACCTGGTCCCACGTGGTGTACTGCGCCAGCGCCGGGTCGGTGAGCCCGGTGCGTACGCGGTCGGTGATCCAGCGGTCGAGCTCGGCCAGGCCCGCCGCCGTGCGCCGTGAGCGCTCGATGGTGGTGCGCTCGGACCGTTCGGGGTCGCGCACCGGGCGGTCGTGCGCCGCGGTGCGGGGCGCTTCGCCCGCCACGGCGGCGTCGACCGGATCGCCCTGACGCGCCGCGGCGGCGGTCGCCTTCTGGGCACGCGCCGCCAGCCACGTGGTGGCGAACGGCGGGCGACCGGTGGTGGGCACGTGCCCGTGGGCCCACAAGAGCAGCAGGGCCACGGTGTGCTTGCACGGCAGCTTGCGGCTGGGGCAGCTGCAGCGGAACGCCGGCGTGGCCAGTTCGACGACCACCTGGTACGCCTCGGACCCCGAGCCGCGGCACTCGCCCCACACGCCCTCGTCGTCGGCACCGGTGCCGTGCCAACGGCGGGGCACGGCCAGTTGGCGCGCCGCCCGGGCGGCCGCGGCGTCGGGTGCCATGGCCTCCACATGGTCGGGGCGCCAGCGCTCGGTCATGGGACCAACGTAGCGAGGGGGTGTGACAACGCCCGGCTCGCTGGCGCTCGCTCGGTCGCCCCGGCTTCGCTTCGCTCAGCCGAAGGCGATGCGGGCGGCGACGGGCGCCCGCCGGTGGTGGGTCACCGCCGGGGCCACGCGCTCGGTGCCGACGAGCCACGACCGGGTGAGGTCGTAGCCGGCCTGCATCAGCTCGATCGAACCACCGAAGTCGAACATGGAGCGCTCGGTCGACGGCGCCGGCAGCTCATGCACGGTGACCGCGTGGCCGGTGGCGTCGAGGGCGCGCCGGCTGGCCCGTTCCACCAGCACGTCGGACGCGCGCTGCAACAGCGCGAACGGACCGCTCAACCGCGACGGCGCCGACACCGCAGTGGGCAGCGCGTAGATGCGGGTGGCACCGAGGCCGGCAGCCACGTCGACCGGGAAGTTGGCCACGAGTCCCCCGTCGACCAGTTCCCGTCCGTCGACGGCGACGGGCGGATAGACGCCCGGCAGCGCGCTCGATGCCAGCAGGGCCCGGCGGGCCGCCCCGTGGCGCATCACCACCGGTACGCCCGACACGATGTCGGTGGCCACCGCGGCGAAGGGCAGGGCGAGGTCCTCGAGACGGGTGACGGGCAACCACCGGTCGATGATGCGGCCGAGGCCGTCGTTGGCCACCAGACCGGCCCCGCGACCGACCACAGCCGAGAGCGCCCGGTACGGGTGCAGTGGGAGCACGTCGCGCCGGCGGATGCCGCGCCACATGCGCTCCATGTCGTCGAGTGACCGGCGCAGGTCGGTGCGCGACGCGAGCAGCGCGCCGTTGAGCGCGCCGACCGACGTGCCCACGACCAGATCGGGGGTGACCCCGGCGTCGAGGAGGGCGTTGAGCATGCCGACCTGGGCGGCGCCGTAGCTGCCGCCACCTTCGAACACGAACGCCACCATGCCGGCGTCGGCGACATCACCCTGCGCGCCCGGGCGGCTCACCTCGGCGGCATCGGCGCCACGTCCCACGGTGGCGCACGAAAGCCACGGCGGATCAGCACCGGCACGCATCGGAGGCTCCCATCACGTCATGGTACGAAAGCCGTCTGAGAAAGCACCGGGAGCAGACGATGCTTAGCCGGGGAATGAACATTTCACAGGGTTGTGCTGACATGGTCCGTGACGGAGCGACCCCGCTCTGCCACTTCCTAGGGGGTGGCACCTAGACCACCTCGGCCCCTTGACGACCGCCTGAGACGACGGGCACCGGGGGACGCCGACCACCGACCACTAAGGTGACCACCTCGTGGGATCCTTGTCGGCACCGGTGCCTGCCCCATGACGGCGCCGTGATGCGCCTGGAACGCCGCGTCGACGCCCTCGCCCGTTCGTTCGACATAGTCGTGGTCGGCGGTGGCATCACCGGGATCTGCGTCGCCCGCGAGGCGGCGGGGCGCGGGCTGAGGGTGCTCGTGGTCGACAAGGACGACTTCGGCGCGGGCACCAGTTCGGCCACGACCAAGTACCTCCACGGGGGCATCCGCTACCTCGAGCAGTACGAGTTCGGTGTCGTGCGCGAGTCGCTGCGGGAGCGACGCGTGCTGTCGCTGGCCGCGCCCCACCTGGTGCAGCCGGTGCGGTTCCTGATGCCGGCGTGGCGCTGGTCGAAACCGGCCGCACCCCTGCTGGCCGCCGGTGTGCTCGCCTACGACCTGCTGGCGTGGGACAAGAACCGGGGCGTGCCCGACAGCCTGCACATGCCCAAGCCCCGGTGGCTGTCCAAGCGGCGCGTCCTGGCGGCGGTGCCGTGGCTGCAGCCCGACCACCTGCAGGGCGCGTTCGCCTACCCCGACGTGCTCAACATCCATCCCGAGCGGCTGTTGTTGGCCTTGGCGTTCTCGGCGGTCGAGCGGGGCGCCTCGCTGCTCAACCACGTGCGGGCCGAGCGCATCCTGCTGCGTCCGGTCGACCACGCCTCCGAGGTCCACGGCATCGAGGTGGTCGACGAGCTCACCGGCACCCACCACCAGGTCCAGACCCGCACGGTCGTGAACGCCGGCGGCCCGTGGATGGACGTCGTGCTGCGAAGTGTGCCGCGAGACCTCGGCGTGGGCGTGCAGCGTTCGAAGGGTGTGCACCTGCTGACCCGGCCACTGGGCGGGCAGGACGCCGTGTTCGCCCGGGCGCCATCAGGGCGGCACGTGATCGTGTCGCCATGGGAGGGTCACAGCTTCATCGGCCCCACCGACACGCCGGTCGACGACGATCCCGACGACGTGCGCGCCGTCACCGAAGACGTCGACCTGATCCTCGACACCGTCAACGCCACCACGACCACGCCGCTGGCCCGCACCGACGTGCGCCACGTGACGGTCGGCATCCGGCCGCTGGTGAAGGAGCAGGGCGCCGACAGCTACTCCACGTCGCGCCGACACGAGCTCTACGACCACGCCACGGCGGGCGTGGCCAACCTGTGGTCGATCGGCGGCGGGAAGTGGACCACGGCGCGAGCGCTCGGCGAGCACGTGCTCGACGTGCTGCTGCGCTCCCCCGCGCTGGCCGGCGTGCCCACGCGCCCGTTCAGCTCGCGCCGCGCACCGGTGCACGGCGCGTTCGCATGGGCCAGCGACGCGGGCCCCTATCTCGACGGTGCGGCGCGGGCGCGACCCGAGCTGCAGCTGCCGACCGACGTGCGCCTGCACCTGGCCCGCCTGTACGGCACCGACCACGACGCGGTGCTCGATCTAGTGGCGGCGGAGCCGGCGCTGGCCCGCCGCGTCTCCGGCCGGGCCGGCCGCCTCGACATCGCCGCCCAGGTCGTCCACGCCGTGGTCGCCGAGAGCGCCAGCCGGGTGGGCGACGTGATCGACCGGCGCCTCGTGCTCGGCACGCTCGGTGGCGTCACCGAGGCCGAGGTGCGCACCGTGGCCGGGATCATGGCGCCTCTGTGCGGCTGGGACGACGCACGCGTGGCCCAGGAGATCGTCCGCTACGAAGCGGTGCTCGCCCGCGTGCGGGCGCTGCTGGCGGTCAACCCGTGATGGCGACCCGGTTGTCGTCGGTGCAGCCGGGCACACCGCAGCGGTAGAGGGCGAGCTGGCGCTCGACCTCCTCGTGCTCGCCGCGCAGCACGGCGATGGCCCGCTTCTCCTCGGCGATGGCGGCGTCGAGCTCGGCCTGGCGGGTGACCGCCGGTGCCGCCGCCACCACGGCGATCACGGCCTCGGCCACGAGGACGAGCGTCAGCGCGATCCAGAAGCTCACCCCGCGGAGCAACCACCGGGCCGTCAGCAGCGCAACGATGACGGCGCCGACGACGGTGAGCACGCTGCCCACGCCGCTGGGGGCGATCTCGCCGATGACCCGGGGGTCCTCGCCGATGCGCTCGCGCAGGTAGCGGCGCATGAGGGTGGACAGCGCCCACGACAACAGCGCGGTGATGATCAGAAGCGTGAGAACGCCCCATCCGACGGTGTCGGGCAGCACGAGCAGGGCCAGCACGACGCTGGCGATCTGCATGGCGGCGCCCCGGGCGACGAGACGCAGCACCACATCGGTGAGCGCCGGGCCGCGCTCGATGCGCCGGCGGTCGTGGGCCGCTTCGCGACCGGTGCGCCGCACGGCGCGGGCCTCCTGCACGATGCGGTCGCGCTCGCTCAACAGGTCGGCCTCGGCTGGCGTGCCGGGTGGGACCGTCATCAGGTGGGCGCGGTGCGCCACGCTGACGCGCTGGCGCTCTGCTACGTCGCGCTGGTCGGCCTCGGCCTTCTCCACCGCGGCCGCGGCCGCTCCACGCTCGGCCAGCTCGGTCTCGATGGCGAGTTGAGCCTCGAACTGCTGGGTCCACGCGAGCGCCGCTTCCTGGGCGACGCCGACCCTGCAGAACACGCAGACGTGGGTGTGGGCGATCCACGCGCCGCGGTACGCCTCGGCGGCGCCGCCCCGCATCGGCTCGCCGCTCAGGTGGGTGGGCACGCCATAGCGTTCGGCCATGCCGCCAGTGAGGTAGGCCACGAACTCGGGCACCATCGCGGGCCCCATGCCCGACCCGCCGGCCCGCCCGGTGAACACCGAGCCGGTGCTCACCGGCGCACCCTCGGCCAACGAGGCGCTCAGCGTGAAGTGCCGGTTGCAGCAGGAGCGCCCACACCGGTGGCACGTGTGCGGCCCCGCCGGGCACGCCTCACAGATGATCCGTCCGCCGTCCACCGCGTCATCGTAGGCAACGACCCGCCGCCACGGGTGCTACTGCCGCCGGGGTCACCGGCGCGGTGTGCGGACCCGGGCCCACGCCAGCGGTTGGCCGTCGAGCAGGAGGAACAGGCCCACGAGCATGGCCGGCACGTTCACCACCCACGCGAACGACGTGGGTGCCGCCGCCGACACCACCAGCAGCAGGCCGGCGAGCCGACGCCGAGCCGGCGCGATCAGCAGCCTCGCCGCCATCACCGCGGCGCCGGCGGTGAGGACTGCCACCAGCGCGAACAGGCCACGCGCATCGGGGTTCACCGACGAGGCCGTGCCGAAGGCGAAGGCCACCGCCACGCCGGCCCACGCCGCGCTGAACACCGACAACCACGACCGACGGAGCACCATGGGAAGGCGAACACCACGCCGCGCCCGTTTGTTCCCGTGGTGCATGACACGTGCCGACCCGTCGACCGGCGACAGGGGCAGCGGTAACGTGCCTCCATGGCTGACGTGTTCCCCTCCCAGCCGGACATCGCCGACTCGGTGCTCGACCTGATCGGCAACACGCCGCTCGTGCGCCTCAAACGCGTGTCCGAGATCGAAGGCCTCGCCTGCACGCTGGCGATGAAGATGGAGACGACGAACCCGGGCGGTTCGGCCAAGGACCGCCCCGCCCTCGAGATGATCCTCGCCGCCGAGCGGGATGGCTTGCTGAAGCCGGGCGACACCATCGTGGAACCCACGTCGGGCAACACCGGCGTGGGGCTGGCCATCGTGGCGGCGCAGCGCGGCTACCGGTGCGTGTTCGTCATGACCGACAAGGTCGCGCCCGAGAAGGTCGACCTGCTCCGGGCGTACGGCGCCGAGGTCGTGGTGTGCCCCGTGGCGGTGCCACCGTCGGATCCCGAGAGCTACTACTCGGTGGCCGAACGCCTTACGCACGAGCTGCAGGCCTTCCGGCCCAACCAGTACGCCAACCCGAACAACCCGGCGGCCCACACGCTGACCACCGGCCCCGAGATCTGGCGGCAGACGGCGGGGCGCATCACCCACTTCGTCGCCGGGGCGGGCACGTGCGGCACGCTCACCGGCACCGGCCGCTACCTGAAGCAGATGAACCCTGCGGTGCGCCTCGTCGCCGCCGATCCCGAGGGCTCGGTGTTCTCGGGTGGATCGGGGCGCCCCTACCTCGTCGAGGGAGTGGGCGAGGACTTCTTCCCCGCCGCGTGGGATCCCGACCTGCTCGACGAGGTCATCGCCATCAGCGACGAGGAGAGCTTCCTCACCGCTCGGCGCGTGGCCCGCGAGGAAGGCATCCTGATCGGTGGCTCGGGCGGCATGGCCGTCGCCGCCGCCCTGCGGGTCGCCCGCCGGGCCGGTCCCGACGACATCGTCGTCGTGCTCAACCCCGACTCGGGGCGCGGCTACCTGTCGCGCGTGTTCAACGACCAGTGGATGAGCGGCTACGGGTTCCTGAAGGAGTGCGATCTGTGCGTCGGCGCCGTGCTGTCGTCGCGCGGCGCCATGCCCGAGCTGCTGTACGTGAACCCCGGGCAACCGGCGCGAGTCGCCATCGAGCTGATGCGGGCCAACGGGGTCAGCCAGTTGCCGGTGTGCAAGAACGAGCCACCGTTCGCCGCGGCCGAGGTGTCGGGCGCCGTCGACGAGCTCGCCCTCATGGAGGCGGCGTTCCACGACCCGGGCGTGTTCGAGACGCCGGTCGAGAAGGTGATGGGCCCGAAGCTGCCCACGGTCGGCATCGGTCAGCCGCTGGCCCGAGTGGTCGGGCTGCTCGAGTCGGCGCCGGCCGTGCTCGTGCTGTCGGGCGGCCGGCCGTTGTGCGTGCTGACCCGCACCGACGTGTTGACGTTCCTGTCCAAGAGCGGAAGCGTGTGAGCCATGGGTGAGGAGAGCGAGCAGCAGGGCTGGGGCTTCGAGACGCGTGCGGTGCATGCCGGCCAGACCCCCGACGAGGCGAGCGGCGCCGTGGTGGTGCCGATCACGCTGTCGACCACCTTCGCCCAGTCCGAGGTCGGCCAGCACAAGGGCTTCGAGTACAGCCGGTCGGGCAACCCCACGCGCTCGGCCTACGAGACGTGCGTGGCGTCGCTCGAGGGTGCCGCCCACGGGCTGGCCTTCGCGTCGGGTCTGGCCGCCGAGGACAACGTGCTCCGGTTGCTCACGACCGGCCAGCGCGTGCTGCTCGGCAACGACGCCTACGGAGGCACGTTCCGCCTCATCGCCCGCGTGCACGGGCCGGCCGGCCTGGCGTGGACCGCGGTCGACCTCACCGACGTGGACGCGCTGCGCCGGGACTGGCCGGCCGACACCGCCATGGTGTGGCTGGAGACGCCGACCAACCCGCTGCTCACCTGCATCGACATCGGGGCCATCGCCGCCGTCGCCCACGATCACGGTGCAGTGGTGGTGGTCGACAACACCTTCGCCACGCCCTACCTGCAGCAGCCCCTCGCCCACGGCGCCGACATCGTGGTGCATTCGGCCACGAAGTACCTCGGCGGTCACTCCGATGTGGTCGGGGGCTTCCTCGCCCTCGACGACGATGCGCTGGCCCACCGGCTGCGCTTCACCCAGAACGCGGCCGGGGCCGTGCCGGCACCGTTCGACTGCTACCTGGCCCTGCGCGGTGTGAAGACGTTGGCGGTGCGCATGGAACGCCATTGCGCCAACGCCCGGGCCGTCGTCGACCTGCTCGTGGGCCATCCCGCGGTGGAGCGTGTGCTCTACCCGATGCTGCCCGACCACCCTGGCCACGCGGCAGCGGCGAAGCAGATGCGCGACTTCGGCGGCATGGTGAGCTTCACCCTGCGCGGGGGCGAGGCCGCCGCGCTCGAGGTGGCCCGTCGCACCTCGTTGTTCACCCTGGCCGAGAGCCTGGGCGCCGTCGAGAGCCTGATCGAGCACCCGGGCCGCATGACCCATGCGTCGGTGGCCAACTCGCCCTTGGAGGTGCCGGCCAACTTGGTGCGGCTGTCGGTCGGCATCGAGTCGGCCAACGACCTGGTGGCCGACCTGTCACAGGCGCTGACCGGCCTGTCGTAGCGGGCCCGTCAGGCGATCAGCGTGGTGCGCAGTAACGCGACGGTGTCGGTGCTCACGCCGCACACGTCGCGGGCGTAGGCCTCGGCGCCGCCGTGCGACTCGACCCAGCTGATGGCGTGGCGGAACGCCGGTAGCGGCGCCACGATCATGGGGCGGATGCCCTCCACGTCGATGCCGAGCGGCTCCAGTTCCGTCCTGAGGTAGGCCAGGCGGGTCTCGGTGCGGTAGCCGTCGGTGAGCAGGAAGTCGGACACCACGTCGGCCTCGCTCACGCCACACATGCGCTGCAGCAGCATGGCCGACAGGCCGGTGCGGTCCTTGCCGGCCGTGCAGTGGAACAGCACGGCGCCCTCGTCGGCCCGGGCGGCGGCTTCGATGACGGCGCGGAACATGCCGCCGGCGCCTTCGAGCATCTCCTCGTAGAGGGCCACGACCTCGTCCTCGGACACGGTGACGACCTCGCCCGCCTTCACCTGGGCGATGAAGTCGCCCGGCGCGGCACGGTCGGCGGCGTCGGCGTGGGCCCACACGACCTCGACGGCGTCGGGCAGGCGGCTGGGCTGGCGCTGGCGCTCGTCGTCGCGCCTCAGGTCGACCACGGTGCGCAGCCCGAGCGCCCGCAGCGATGCCAACCCGTCGGCGGTGACGCCGTTGAGGTGGTCCGAGCGGTACACGAGGCCGGTCTGCAGGCGACGACCGTCGGCGGTGGCGTAGCCGCCGATGTCACGGAAGTTCAGCGTGCCCTCGATGGCGATGCGGGCACCGGGAGCGGGCGAGGTCTGGTCGTGGGGCACCGGGGCAGGATAACGAGCGGCGATCTGCTCGGCTTCGGGGCGCACCAGGCGCATGCCGGGCCAGGGCACGTAGTTGTCCATGAACACCCAGCTGCGACGGTGGATGGCGCTGGGGCCGAAGCCCTGGAGCGCGGCCTTGTGCCGCGGGCACGGATACCCCTTGTTCGTGTCGAACGACCAGGCCGGGTAGTGCTCGGCCGCCTCTCGCATGATGCGATCGCGCGTCACCTTGGCCAGCACTGACGCCGCCGCCACCGGCAGGCACGTGACATCGGCCTTCACGCGGCGCTCCACCCGCTCCACCACGCCTTCGAGGAAGTTCCACTTCCCGTCGAGCACCGCGGCGTCGGGCCGGATGCCGAGCCCCTCCACCGCACGACGGGCGGCCAGGCGCTGCGCTTCGGCCATGCCCAGCTCGTCGCACTCGGTGTGGCTGGCGGCGCCCACGCTCCACGCCTCGCACCAGTCCGCCACGCGGTCGAAGAGCTCCTCGCGACGGGCCTCGCTCAGCATCTTCGAGTCGCGCACCCCGTTCACCCGCTTGTGGCGCGGCAGCACCGCGGCACCGACCATGAGCGGGCCGGCCCACGCGCCCCGGCCGACCTCGTCGACGCCCACCACCAGGTCGAACCCGTCGTCCCACAGCTCCTGTTCGAGCTTGCGGTTGGGGGTCGGCCGGGCCATGCCGGGAACGTAGCGCGGGTGCCGGCCCGTGCCAGCCCCCACCGGGGGTTCGCGGGCGGCCAAGAAACGGTGAACAACGACGCTCCGCGGCCACCGGACGCGAGCTCGGGGCGACCAAGATGGTGCCATGGTGATGGTCGACGGCGAACAGTACGGACGACAGGACGGGTTGGGCACGGTGGCGGCCCTCGGTGCGTGGTGGCAGCAGCTGGCGCGCGATCGCCAGCTGCCGCCGGTGTTCGGCGAGCTGCTGAAGGCCCAGGTGGACCTGTTGGCCCGCTTCGTGGACCGGCCCCTGCCCCAGCCATCGCTCGCGTCGGTTCACGAGCTGGCCACGGCGGCCACGGCCAAGGTGCGCGCCACCCGCGACGGCGACGACCTGGTGCTACCCCCGTCGCTGCGCCTCTTGCGCAGCGCCACCGACGCCCTGCGCTCCGCCGGCGCGATGCCGTCACGCGCCACCGGCGAGATCGTGCGCGTGAACATCTCGAGCGGCGGGGTGCCCAAGCGCCCCGTGGGCGAGGGGCGCATCGAGCGGGGCGGACTCGTGGGCGACCGTCAGCTGGCGCGCGTCCACCACGGTCGCCCCTGGCAGGCGCTGTGCCTGTGGTCGGCCGAGGTCGTCGACGCCTTCGCCGCCGACGGCCACCCCCTCGCGTACGGCTCGGCCGGCGAGAACATGACCGTCCGGGGCATCGACTGGTCCCGGGTGCAGGCCGGCGTGCAGATGCGGTTGGGCTCCGCCCTGGTGGAGTGCACGCTGTGGTCGCTGCCGTGCAAGAAGAACGGTCAGTGGTTCCTCGACGGCCAGTTCGACCTGATGCACCACGACCGTGGTCCGGTCAGCCGCATCTACGCGCGTGTGCTCGAGGCGGGTGACGTGCACCCTGGTGCGGTCGCCATCCTGGAGCCGTTCGCCGACGCCGCCGTTGCTGCCTGAGCGACGTCACGCCGGCGGCGCCGCCAGCAAGGCCTCGCCGCTGGGCACCGACGCCGACCACGCCGGGTCGAGACCGGGGCAGCGCACGACGGCGCCGTGGGGACCGTCCCACAGCAGCGCCGGCCGCTCGCCGTGCCAGCGCACCGCGAAGCCCATCGGACCGGCGATGGTGGGCACCTCGTAGGCCGACAGGTTGGCACCGAGCCACTCGCGCGGGAAGTACGGCAGCACCGAGATGGTGCTGGCGTCGGACACGGCGAGCCGGCGGGCGAGCCACGGGTCGAACCAGCGGTCGTCGTCGGGCGGGGCATCATCGGCCGGTGCGGGCGAGGGCAGACCGGCGGCCAGAGCCAGCGCGTCCCCGGCGGCCACGTCCTCGGCGAGCGCGTCGAGCGTGCGAGCAGCGGCCAGGAGCGCAGCGGCCACCGACCACGGCGTCTCCTTCGCCTTGCGATGGGCCCGGGCCAGGCCGCTGGCGGCGTCGGCCACCTCGTCGGGCAGCAGGCCACCCAGTGCCTTGCGCCCGGCCCGCTGGCCGGCCAGCAACAGGAACGTGACCGGGTCGGCCACCGGGTCGGGCAGCGGCGCCAGCGCGGCCTGCCCACGCGCCCGCACCAGGCGCTCCAGCAGCACCGGGTCGGGCAGGTCGGCCCGGAACCCGACGCCGGCCTGCAACGTCCAGCCCCGCACCACCTGCTCCACGCTGGGCACGGTGACCAGCGTGTCCGGATCGAGCCGCTCCGCCGTGAACGGCAGGGCCACCCGCAGGCTGGAGCCGTGGGCCAGCGGCAGGGTGCGCCACGACGAGGGCAGCTCACCTCCGGCGGGCGGCTCCAGCAGCGGGCGGGCGGCGGTCACGTCGGCCCGGCTGCAGGCGAACGCCACCGACGTGCCCGACCGGTTGCTCACGTCGAGCACGAGCGAACCGCCGGCGTCGGTCACCGCATAGGCGGTGACGACGACGTCGCCACCAGGCGCCCGCACGGCCGTCTCCACCACGGGCGTGCCGTCGACGCAGCGCTGGCGCCGCGTGGGCTCGGTGGCCGGGTGGTGCACGCGGTCCTCGGCCACCACGGCCCAGCGCAACGTGTCGCCGTCGGGCAGTCGGACCCCGCCGTCGTCGAGCACCCAGGCCCGTTCGGGCGCGGCCAGGACGCCGATGAGCACACCGGGCGCGGTCACAACCCGCCGCCCCGCCGCTCGGCGGCGACGTCGCGGTTCATCAGCCGGTTCACCGCGTCGCGCACCGAGCGGTGGTCGTGGCAGACGGCGGCAACCTGCTCGCTCATGGGCATGTCCACGTCGTACTGAAGGGCCAGCGCCAGCACCGAGGGACTCGACTTCACGCCTTCGGCGACCATCTTCATGTCGGCGAGGATGGCACCGATGGCATGGCCTTCGCCCAACCGCCGGCCCACGGTGTGGTTCCGACTCTGGCTGGAGGAGCACGTGGCGATCAGGTCGCCCATGCCCGCCAGCCCGGCGAAGGTGAGCGGATCGGCCCCCATGGCCACGCCGAGGCGGCTCATCTCGGCCAGGCCCCGCGTGATGAGCGTGGCCTTGGTGTTGTCACCGAAGCCCATGCCCTCGGCCATGCCGGCGGCGATGGCGATCACGTTCTTCACCACGCCACCGACCTCGCAGCCGACCACGTCAGGGTTCGTGTAGACCCGCAGGCGGCCGGTGTTGGTGAAGATGCGCTGCAGTTCGGCGGCGATGGTCGGGTCGTCGATGGCCACAACGGTGGCCGCCGGCTGCCCGGCCAGGATCTCCTTGGCCAGGTTCGGGCCGGTGAGCACGGCCACGGGGTGGCCGGGCAGCTCGTCACGCACGACCTCGCTCATGCGCTTCAACGAGCCGCGCTCCAGGCCCTTCGACAGCGACACGACCGGCACCCACGGCCGCACGAACGGCGCGCAGGTCGCCATGATCTCGCGGAAACCGTGCGACGGTACGCCCATGACCAGCACGTCGGCGTCGCGCACGGCCTCTTCGATGTCGGCCGTCGCCCGCAGCTCGTCGGGCAGGGTGAAGCCCGACAGGTAGTCGGCGTTCACGTGCCGGGTGTTGATCTGGTCCGCCAGCTCGGGGCGACGGGCCCACAGGACGGTGCTGGTGTTCTTGGCCGCCACGGCGGCGACGGTGGTTCCCCACGATCCCGCACCGATCACCGCCACTCGCATGGGCATGGGCCGCACGGTAGTGGTCACCGGGGACCGGCCCGGCAGCCGCCGGGCGTGCTGGGGTGCGCCCGCGCTGGCGCCCGTATGCTGCCGAACGTGCGCGCCGCCGTCCTGGTCCCCGTCAAGGACTTCCGCCAGGCCAAGGCGCGCCTGTCGGGCACGCTGGCACCGTTCCAGCGCCAGGAGCTGGCCCGCACCATGGCGGCGCTGGTGTTCCGGGCCGCCCTACCGCTGCCGGTGTTCGTGGTCTGCGACGACGACACGGTGGCCGCTTTCGCCGAGTCGCACGGCGCCACCGCCATCATGCGCCGGGGGTTCGGGCTGAACGGCGCCGTGTCGTCGGCCGTCGATGCGCTGGCCGCGGCCGACTTCGACCGCGTGGTGGTGGCTCACAGTGACCTGCCCCTGGCGGCCGACCTCGCCGCGTTGGCGGCGTGGCCCGGCGTCACGTTGGTGCCCGACCGCCGCGACGACGGTACGAACGTGGCCGTCGTGCCGGCGCGCAGCGGGTTCACGTTCTCCTACGGCGCCGCCAGCTTCCGCCGCCACGGGGCCGAGACCGCGCGCCTCGGCCTGCCGTTGCGGGTCGTGCGCCAGCCGACGCTGCTCGGTTGGGACGTGGACGTGCCCGACGACCTCGACCACCCCTCGTTGAAAGGACTCGTGCCATCGCTGCCAACGAGCCCGGCCAGCCGGCCCTGAGCACGGGCTGGAGCCAGAACCTCGCCGTGCCGGGCATCGCCCTCGCCATCGGTGCCCATCCCGACGACGTCGAGTTCGGCTGCGGCGGCACCGTGGCCAAGTGGGCGACGCAGGGCTGCATCGTGCACCACCTCGTGTGCACCGACGGCTCGAAGGGAACGTGGGACCCGCACGCCGACACGGCCGCGCTGGTCGTGACGCGCCAACACGAGCAGCGGGCGGCGGCCGCCGCGCTCGGGGCGACCGGTGAGGTGGTGTTCCTCGGCTGGCCTGACGGCGAGCTCGACTCGGGCCTGCGCCAGCGGTGGGAGGTGGCCTACTGGATCCGACGGCTGCAGCCGCAGGTGGTGCTCGGCCACGACCCGTGGAAGCGCTACCGCCTGCACCCCGACCACCGCCACGCCGGTCTGCTGGCGTGCGAGGGCATCGTGGCGGCGCGCGATCCGCACTTCTTCCCCGAGCAGCAGCTGCCCCACCACCGACCCGACACCCTGTTGCTGTGGGAGGCCGACGAGCCCGATCACGTCGAGGACGTGTCCGACCACGTCGATGCCAAGCTGGCCGGGCTCGAGGCCCACGCCAGCCAGTTCGAGTCGACGATGAAGGCCACCGACGACGAGGCGATGGAGAAGTTCCGCACGCGCATCCGGGGGCGGCTCGGAGGTCTGGGTGAACCTCACGGTTTCGTCGCCGCCGAGGTGTTCAAGCGGATCTCCGACCTCTGAGGACCGACGGTCAGCTCGGGCGGAACTGACCGGCGGTACGCCCCTCGCCGGGGCCACCGGCGAAGGCCTGGGCGAAGCCCATCCACTCTTGGGCGCCGGCACCGGTGATCAGCAGGCCGGTGTCGTCACGGTGACGACGCTGGGTGACGGCGAGGCAGAAGTCGAGCGCGTCGCCGGTGACCCGGTCGGTCGCGTTCTCGTCCCCCCACGTCCACGTGCTGGCGTCAGGCGCGGTGAGCTCGACGCGCACGTCGCCGTCGGGCAGGGTGCGGCCGTTGATGGCGTAGCTGAAGGGCCGGGCCCGCACACCGATGTGGGCGATGTGCTTCAGGCGGTGCGTGCTCGGGCGGGTCACACCGAGGGCGTCGACCACGTCCTGACCGTGGGCCCACGTCTCCATGAGGCGGGCGGTGGCGAACGAACGGGCGGCCATGGCCGGGCCGTACCATGGCATCCGCTGCGAGGGGTCGAGCGTGCGGAACGCCTCGACGAGCCGGCGCCGGTCGGTGCGCCAGCGGTCGAGGAGCTCGGCACCGGAGATGGCCCGACCGACTGCGACGGAGGGGTCCGTGCCCGTGGTGTTGGCCAGCAGCTGCTGCTTGCCCGCCTCGAACGCATCGGCGTCGGTGGCGGCGAGCAGCGCGGTGCCGTCGAAGAACCACAGATGGCTGACCTCGTCGGCGATCGACCAGTCGGCGGCCGGGGTGGCGCGCCGCCACGTCGCTTCGTCGAGGTCGGCGACGAGCGCGTCGAGCGCCTCGTGCTCCGCGGTCAGGTCGTCACAGATCTCCTGCATGCCCGCATCCTCGCGCGCGACCCGGGTGGGGACGCGAAACGGGGAGCCCTCGCGGGCTCCCCGATCCCGATCGATCCCGTCAACGACGGACGACGATCACGCCTTCTTGGCGGCAGCCTTGCGAGGAGCGGCAGCCTTGCGGGCGGCCTTCTTCGGAGCAGCAGCCTTCTTGGCGGCCTTCTTCGGAGCAGCAGCCTTCTTGGCGGCCTTCTTCGGAGCGGCAACCTTCTTGGCGGCGGCCTTGCGAGGAGCGGCCGCCTTGCGGGCGGCCTTCTTCGGAGCAGCGGCCTTCTTGGCGGCCTTCTTCGGAGCGGCGGCCTTCTTGGCTGTTGCCTTCTTCACTGCCTTCTTGGGAGCGGCGGCCTTCTTGGCCGTTGCCTTCTTCGGTGCAGCCCTCTTCGCGGCGGCCTTCCTGGGGGCTGCCTTCTTGGCTGCGGCCTTCTTCGTTGCTGCCATCGGTTGTTCTCCTGTGCTGTGTAGGGATCCGCTACTGCAGTGGACCCACCACGAGCACCGCTCCAGGCGGAACGCTCAGCACCATGACCGCCTCCTGCGCGACCGGCTCACCTGTCTGGGGGGAGCGACCGGCACGTGTCCACGACGAGGTGGGCACGGCGTGGCGTGACCCTGTGTCGCGGTGTGCAGCAGTGAGGTTGATCATGAACGCGAAGGACGCGTCGAGCTCTCGAACGGCGTTGACGTCACAGACGCTCTCGCTCATCTCGTGAGCTTCGAAGAGCTCGACCTTCGTCATTCTCGTTGCGGCTTCCAGTTCTGCCTGCGGCGGACTCGCGATGAATCCGCTGCACATAAGACCTGTTTTCGACGCGAAGGTCAAGCATTTCAATAGTTGCAAATGCAACCAGCACCGAGGAGCGCCGAAGCGCTCAACTCGGTCGATGTCGTGCCGATGATGATGGCCGCCCTCGCGCGCCGATGCAAGCACCCTTGCGCGACGTGCATCGACCGCGTCCACGTCGCATGATGACGTGATGAAGATGCCTGTGCCACAAGGCTTGACGCGCTCTCGGCCCTCCGCACGCGGCGCCCTGCGCGTCGCCGGCGTGGACGGTTGTCGCGGTGGCTGGGTCGTGGCACACGACAGAGGTGCGTACGTCACACCCACGTTCGCGTCGCTCCTCGAAATTTTCGACGTGATCGGTGTCGACATGCCGATCGGGCTGCCGTCGTCGTGGGGTCGCCTGGCCGACGCGCAGGCGCGAAGGTTCCTCGCGTCGCGCTCGTCGACCATCTTCCCGACGCCTCCGCGCGACCTGGTCGGCCATCGCGGCTACGCCGAGGCGAACCGCGATGCGCGAGCGCGTCACGGCAAGGGCCTCACGCAGCAGACGTTCAACCTCTTCCCCAAGATCCGCGAGATCGACGCGCTGATGACGCCCGCACTGGCCGATCGCGTCGTCGAGATCCACCCCGAGTGCGCCTTCGTGCGCCTCACCGGGCGCCCGCTGGCCCCCAAGCGCACCGCCGAAGGTCGCGACGACCGGCGCGCCGCGCTCGAGGCCGTGTTCGGCCCGCTCCATCGACCGCCCCGCACGCCGGAGCACGATGTGTTCGACGCCTACGCCGTGCTCTGGAGCGCCCGCCGGTTCGCCGCCGGCGTCGCCGAGACGTTCGGCGCCGGCGAGCGCGACGAACACGGCCTTCCGATGCGCATCGTCAGCTGATCGGCCGCTCACCGACGTCACGACGGAGCTGCCCGGCGATGGTGGCGGCCACCGCGGCCGCCTCGGCGTCGTCACCGTAGCGTTGGCGGGGCCAGAAGAAGCCCCGGAGCCCGTCCTTGCGCCGCCGGGGCACCACGTGCACGTGCAGGTGGGCCACGCTCTGGCTCACCACGTTGTTGTTGGCCACGAACGTGCCGTGGGCATCGAGCGCGAGTGGAACGGCGGCGGCGATCCGTCGGACGCGCTCGAAGAACGGCCCGACCGACGCCGGATCGAGATCGGGCAGGGTGACCACGTGCCCGGTCGGTACCACCAGCACGTGTCCAGGAAACAACGGGCGGATGTCGAGGAACGCGACGGCCACGTCGTCACGCCAGACCTCGTGGGCGGCCATGCGCCCGGCCACGATCTCGCAGAAGGTGCACACGGTCATCGCCGGCGATTCTGCCTGCCAAGATGCCGCCATGACCACACCACGGCTGTCACCGCTCCCCCTCGACGAATGGTCCGACGAGGCGCGCGACGCGATGGGCAAGATGTTCAGCGCCGACGGCAAGCCGCTGAACATCTTCGCCACGCTGGCCCGCCACCCGAAGATGCTGAAGCGCTGGCTCGTGTTCGCGGGCCACGTGCTGTCGAAGTCCACACTGCCCGAGCGCGACCGCGAGCTGGCCATCCTGCGGGTCGGCTACCTGTGCCGGTCGGCCTACGAGTGGGGCCAGCACGTGATCATCGGGCGCCGCTGCGGCATCTCCGACGCCGAGATCACCGCCCTCACCGTCGGCCCCGACGACCCGATCTGGTCGCCGTTCGACGCCGCCGTGGTGCGGGCGGCCGACGAGCTGCACACCGTGGCGCGCATCTCCGACGCGACGTGGGCGACCCTGCAGGCGCGCTACGACGAGAAGCAGCTGCTCGACCTGGTCGCGGCCATCGGGAACTACCACGTCGTGTCCTTCTTCCTGAACACGTGCGGCGTGCCGCTCGACGAGGGCGTCGACTCCAGCCCGCTGCCCACCCCCTGAGTAACCTGAGCCCCGATGCGAGTGGGGTTGTTCATCACGTGCGTGGCCGACCTGTTCGAGCCTGACGTGGCCGTGGCGACGGTCCGCGTCCTGCGCGCCGCGGGCCACGAGGTGGTCGTCCCGTCCGGTCAGACGTGTTGTGGGCAGCCGGCGTGGAACTCGGGCTTCGCTGACGACGCCGCCAAGGTCGCCCGCACCACGCTCGACGCCCTCGCGGCCGCCGACGTGGAGGCCATCGTCGCGCCCGCCGGGTCGTGCATCACGATGGTGCGGCTGTTCTGGCCCGAGCTGTTCGAGCTCGCCGGCGATCACGTCGCCGCCGAGCGGGCCCGATCGCTGGGCACGCGCCTGTTCGAGCTGACCGAGTTCCTCGACCGCCACGGCATGCCTGAGCTCGCCCCGGCCGCAGAAGACGTGGCCTACCACCACTCGTGCCACATGCTCCGCGAGCTCCGGTTGGAGGACGCACCCGAGCGGGCGCTGGCCGCCGCCGGGTGCACCCAGGTGGAGTGGTCGGCGGCCCAGCGCTGCTGCGGCTTCGGCGGCCTGTTCAGCTTCAAGCTGCCCGAGACGAGTGAGAGCATGGCCGACGACAAGCTGACGACCCTCGTCGACACCGGGTGCTCCTCGCTCGTGGCCGCCGACTCGTCGTGCCTCATGCACCTGCGCGGTCGAGCCGAGCACGAAGGTGTGAAGGTGAAGATGCGCCACATCGCCCAGGTGCTGGCCGAGCGGGTACCCGACCAACCGAAGGCGGGCTGACCATGGCCGAGTTCACCCTGGCCGGCACCACGCTGCGTCAGCGCACCGCCGAAGCGGCCGACGACGAACGCCTGCGCCGCTCCATCAGCAAGGCCGTGTCGCGCTTCGCCGACGGTCGTGAGGCCATGCTCGGCGTGATCGACGACCCCGACGGCATGCGCCGGGCGGCACGGCGCGTCCGCCACGACGTGCTGGCCGAGCTGCCGCGCGTACTCGACCGCTTCGCCACGAACGCCATGGCGGCCGGGGCCCACGTGCACTGGGCGGCCGACGGCGTCGACGCCAACGCCTACGTCGTGGAGGTCGCCCGCCGCATCGGTGCCAGAACGGTGGTGAAGGGCAAGTCGATGGCCACCGAAGAGACCGGCATGAACCACGCCCTCGAAGCGGCCGGCTGCCACGTGGTCGAGACCGACCTGGGCGAGTGGATCATCCAGCTCGCCGACCAGACCCCGAGCCACATCATCGCCCCGGCGGTGCACCTCGACCGGTACCAGGTGCGCGACATCCTCCAGCCCGTCGCCGGCCCCGACCACCCGCTCGGCACCGAACCCGAGGAGCTCGCCGGCTTCGCCCGCGTCCAGCTGCGGGCCGAGTTCCTGCGGGCCGACCTCGGGATCTCGGGGTGCAACATGGCCGTCGCCGAGACCGGCTCGCTCGTGCTCGTCGAGAACGAAGGCAACGGTCGACTGTCCACCACCGCGCCGCGGGTGCACATCGCGGTCATGGGGTTGGAGCGCATCGTCGAGACCTGGGATCAGCTCGACCTCTTCATCAACCTGCTGGCCCGCTCGGGCACCGGCCAGCACCTGTCGACCTACACCAACATCCTCACCGGTCCCCGGCGTGACGACGAGGGCGACGGCCCCGACGAGATCCACATCGTCATCCTCGACAACGGCCGCGGCGACATCCTGGGCACCGAGTTCCACGAGATCCTCAACTGCATCCGCTGCGGTGCCTGCCTGAACGTGTGCCCGGTGTACCGCCAGACCGGCGGGCACGCCTACGGATGGGTGTACTCCGGCCCCATCGGCGCCGTCCTGACGCCCCTGCTCGCCGGCGAGCACCCCGAGGCGGCCGAGCTGGCCAACGCCTCCACGCTGTGCGGTGCGTGCATGGACGCCTGCCCCGTGTCGATCCCCATCCAGGACATGCTCCTCGGCCTCCGGCGCCAGAAGTCCGCGGACGCCGGGCGCGTCGAAAAGGCAGGGTGGTCGGCGTGGTCGTCGGCGTGGAGCCGGCCGCTGCCGTACCGGGCGTCCATGAAGGTGATGGCCCTCGGGCGCCCGCTCGGGCGCTTCGCCCACCTCGCGCCCGGGTTGAAGAACTGGGCCGCTGGTCGCACCCCGCCGACGCCGGCGGCGCGCAGCTTCACCGAGCGTTGGAAGGCCGGTGAGGTGTGAACGGCGTGGAGACCGGCGACCGCGCCGCGTTCCTGGGCCGCTTGCGGGCCCGCCTGGCCGACGGCGTGCCGGACAACCCGGCGCACCCTCTGCCCGGCCCGTTGGTCGACGGGGTGCCGTTCGTGGTGTCGCGGCTGCTCGATCCCGACGATCTGGTCGGATCGTTCGTACGCAACGCCGACGCGGTGCGCGTCCTGGTGACCCGGGTTCCGGGTGCATCGGTGCCCGGCGACTACGTGGACGAGCTGGTGGCGACCCACTCGGTGCGACGGGCGGTGATCAGCCGCGAGCCCGAGGCCCAGCAGGTGGGCGAGCTGCTCGCCGCCCGTGGGGTCGAGCTGTCGGAGATGTCGAAGGACGCCAGCGCCGCCGCCGGGCTCGGGGTCACCTCGGCCATCGCCGGCCTGGCCACCACGGGGACGGTCGTGCAGCACTCGGGTCGGGCCGGTGGCCGCACCGCCAGCCTGTTGCCGCCGGTGCACCTGTGCGTGCTGCCGGCGAGCCGGATCGTGGCGTCGACGGCGCAGGTGCTCCGTCACCTGGGCGAGCAGGAGCTCCCGTCCAACATCGCCCTGATCACCGGGCCCAGCCGCTCGGGCGACATCGAGCAGATCATCGCCCTCGGCGTCCACGGCCCCCTCGAGGTCCGCGTCGTCATCCTCGACGGGTGTTGACGCCAGCTGCTTTCAGCAACTCGACGTGTCGACGAGGGCGTCGCCGAGCGGGCGCAGCGTGCATGTGATCGAGGTGGCACCCTTCGAGAAGATGACAGTTACGGTCGGCGGGCCCGTCACGACCGAGGACCCGACCGACCAACCCGGTGCAGGAAGGGCCTGCACGAAGATCAAACCCGCAGGGCAGACCTGGTAGACGACGGTGTTCCGACCGGTCAGGGACCGTCGACTGGTCACGCAGCCACCGACCGGGCTCGTGGTCGGCGGCGCTTCCGTGGTTGCGACCGTGGGGCTGGTGGATGGGGCCGCGGTCGGCGGCGCAGCGGTCGGCGGCACCGGCGCTGTCGTCACCACCACAGGAACTGTCGCCGTGACGACGGGCGTCGTCCGCACCGCGGTGGGCCGGGTGGTCGACGGCTGGGTGTCCGACGACAGCGACGGGTCCTCAACCGATCTGTCGTCCACAGACGAGCTGGTGGTCTCGACCACCGTCTCGATCGTCGTCGGATCGACGGCGACCATGCTCGAACTCGTCGTCGCGATGAACGGTGCGAGGGAAGTTGTCGTGGAGTCCGACGACCCTGGCCCTAGCCGAGCCCTACTCTCGTTATCTCCGATCGAGCTGAGGTTGGTGCTGAGCTTGCCGACGGCGGTGAAGACGACGCCGGTGGCGCCGAGGGTCCCTGCCAGCCACAACGCCGCCATCAGGATCCGTCTCCTCACGAGCTGATCCTAGTTGTGAGGCACACGCCGGCGACGGGTCACTCGACCCATGTTCGGCACGAAATGCGAAGTTGTCGGTCTCAGAGGCCGATTTCACTTAACCTAGCGACGTGTCCGCCATCTTCCTGGTCGAAGACGACCAAGCCATCAGGTCCGCACTCACCCGATCGCTGTCCGATCGAGGGCACGCCGTGCGCACCGCAGCTCGCGCCCTCGACGGCTTGCGCGACATCGTTGCCTGGGCCCCGGACGTCGTGGTGCTCGACCTCGGGCTGCCCGACCTCGACGGCAGCGAGCTGTTGAAGATGCTCCGAGCTGTGTCCGAAGTTCCGGTGATCGTGGCGACAGCTCGTGACGAGGAGGCCGAGATCGTTCGCCTGCTCGATGCCGGCGCCGACGACTACCTGGTCAAGCCGTTCTCGGCCGACCAACTCGACGCCCGCATGCGTGCCGTGCTCCGGCGTCGCGGGCAGGCCGCCGGCGGCGGCACGATCGAAGTAGGCGGCCTCCACATCGACCCCCGCAGCCGTGAGGTCCTGCTCGACGGCAAGTCGCTCGACCTGTCGCGCAAGGAGTTCGACCTCCTCGCCTACCTGGCTCACCGAGTGGGCGAGGTCGTATCCAAGCGCGAGCTGCTCGCCGAGGTATGGCGCCAGCCGTACGGCGGTGCTGACAAGACGGTCGACGTCCACCTCTCGTGGCTGCGACGGAAGCTTGGCGAGACGGCCGACTCCCCCCGGTACATCCACACCGTCCGCGGCGTGGGCGTCAAGCTGGCCGCGCCCTAAGCTGCCCTGGGCTTGAAGGGAGGGCGCGGGCGATGCGACGACGACTCATCATGGTGGCTCTGGCCATCTCGACGATGGTCGCGGTCGCGTTCAACGTCCCTCTGGCGGTGTACATCCGCCAGTACCAGCGCGACATCGCACGGGTCACGGCGCAGCAGGACGCCAAGCTCGTCACGTCGTTCATCACCACCGACAACGCCGGGTCGGTGCGAAACACGCTCTTGTCGATCGCCGACCAGGTGCAGTCGAAGGGTGACGTCGTCGTGTGGTTGCCCAACGATCTCCCCCTGCCCGTGCGGGACAACGTGGCCATCGCCGCAGGCCCTGGTCAGACGCCCGCTTCCGTCAAGGAGATCCGGGATTCCGGCTCACCGTCGACGCGGAACAGCAGCAAGGGCATCGAGGTGCTCTGGCCCATCGTCGTGCCGTCTGAGAAAGGCGGCGTCGCCACCATCGTCGTCCGCGTCTTCACACCCTCGCGTGTCGTCGACAAGGGGGTGATCACCAGCTGGGCCTGGCTGGCAGTCGTGGCCCTCGCGCTGATCCTCACGGCCGTCGCCATCGCCGATCGACTGGCACGGGCGATCGTAAAACCCACGAAGGAGCTGGCCGACGTCACGCGTCGGCTGTCAGCGGGTGAGTCGGACGCTCGAACCGTGCCGTCGGGTCCGCCCGAGATCGCCGACGTCGGTGGCGCCGTCAACAACCTCGCCGATCGGATCGACGAGCTGCTGGCGGCCGAGCGGGAGACGCTGGCCGACCTTTCACACCGGCTACGAACGCCCCTGGCCGCCCTGCGGCTCGACGCCGACGCACTCACCGGCACCGAGATCGGTGACCGGATCATGACCGACATCTCGGCCATGGAGCAGGCCGTCTCCAACGTCATTCGTGAGGTCCGGGCCCCCAAGCGGGCCGCCGACATCTCGTGCGACCTGATCGACGTCGCCCGCACCCGCTGCGAGTTCTGGCAGGTGCTGGCCGAGGACGACAACCGCGAATGGCGCGTCGACCTGCCTCACGGCGCCGCCTGGGTACCGCTCAAGCGCGACGACCTGTCGGTCGCCCTCGACGCCCTCGTCACCAACGCGTTCACCTACACCCCCGAGGGCTCCGGCATCCGTTTGTGGGTCGTCATCGGCTCCAACGAGGCCACCCTCACCCTCGACGACAACGGCCCCGGCTTCCCCGAGGGCTTCCAGATCAAGCGGGGCGAGAGCGGCGGCACGTCCACCGGTCTCGGCCTCGACATCGCCCAGCGCACGGCGCGAGCCGTGAGCGGCCGCCTCACGGTGACCAACCGCACCGAAGGCGGCGGCCGCGTCCAACTGGCCTTCCCGCTGCGCGTGTCCCCGAACGCCCCCCGTCGTGGCGGCCGGGGTGGGCGCAACGGCAACGGATCAAATGGCTCGGCCAACGGTCGCGTCGCGCCCGTCACCACCGCCTGAACCGTTCACACCCCCGACACCCGCGGGCCATCCGGGGCTGCTAAGCACTGGAGATGTGCTGGTCCGACGGCATCCCTCCACGGCTCGGCCGTGTGCGGTACAACGGGGAACATCGTCGCCCGAGCATCCGCTCATGAACGCACCTCGGTGGGAGTGCTGTGACCGATCTCGTAGAACCCGTTCCTGTTGACGCGCGCGCCCTCGGGCGGCCCGACCCCTCCGCCCAGCGGATACGGGTCGTGCTCGACACGTCGGTGCTGGTCGCCGACCCCGACGGGTTCACCCGGATGGGACCGGTCGACGTCGTCATCCCGATCACGGTGATCGAGGAGCTCGACGGGCTGAAGACCCGCCCCGACGACGTGGGCCGCTCGGCCCGCGCCGCGCTCCGGGCGCTGGAGGACCTGCGCACCAAAGCCGGCGGGTCGTTGGCCGACGGCTTCCGGGTGAACGACGACCTCGACGCGCCGACCGTGTGCATCGAGCTGAACGGGGTGCAGACGCACCTGCTGCACGAGCACGGCCTCGATCCCCGCAAGGAGGACAACCGCATCATCGGTGCCGCCCTCGGCCAGACCGGGCGGGGTCCCACCCGGCTGGTGTCGAACGACGCCGCCCTGCGCATCAAGGCGGCACATCTCGGCCTCGAAGCGGTCGAGCACGTGCCGGCCACGTCGTGGGCCGGCCGCCAGCCCACGGGCTACACCACCCTCGACGCCAGCCGCGAGCGCATCGACTGCGCCTACGCCGCCGGCGCCGTCCACGTCGACGCCATCGACCACGCCGCCTCGCTGCCCGAGAACACCTTCGCCGTGCTCCGCGCCGGTTCGCAGTCGGCCCTCACCCGCCGCCGCGGCGATGAGCTCGTGCTGCTGCCCGGCGCCTCGCCCGAGGCGTGGGGGCTCCGGGCCCGGTCGAAGGAGCAGCGCTTCGCCCTGGATCTGCTGCTCGATCCCGACATCACCGTCGTCGCCCTCGATGGGCGCGCCGGCACGGGCAAGACGATCATGGCCATCGCCGCCGGCCTGGAGCAGGTGGTCGAGCAGCGTCGGTACGAGCGGCTCGGCGTGTACCGCCCGCTCGTGCCCGTCGGCCGGGCCGAGCTGGGCTTCCTGCCCGGCGGGCTCGACGAGAAGCTCGACCCGTGGATGGCCGCCATCCACGACGCCGTCGTGGCCCTCACCGACCGCCGGTCGCTGCGCGACGCACGCGAGCTCATCGAGGAGCTCACCGATCGGGGCACCTTGTCGCTCGAGTCGGTCACGTTCCTACGGGGACGATCGCTGCACGGTCAGTTCGTGCTCGTGGACGAAGCGCAGAACCTGGAGCCGTCCACGTTGAAGACGATCCTCACGCGCGTCGGCGAGGGCACCAAGGTCGTCTTCACGGGCGACACGAGCCAGATCGACGCGCCGTACCTCGGCGAGCGCAACAACGCGCTGGCCGTGTTGGGCCAGGCCTTCGGCGGGCAACGCTGCTTCGGTCAGGTCACCCTCACCGCGTGCGAGCGCGGCGAGGTGGCCAGCCTGGCCGCCGAACTGCTCTGACCGGACCCGCCACCGCCGGGAGGGTTCCGGCGCCGTCGCGCCGAATCCGGCTCCGCGCTCGTCCAAGCGGGTACGCGGCGTCGTACACATGTTGACGGTCTCGGTGGGTTGCGTTCGACCCCGACGCTGTTTAGTCTTAATTACATCGAGCAGCTGAGGTACCCCCTCCCAGCGCCTCAGCTGCTCCAGATCGCCACCCTCGGAGGTGTCGCATGACCGCTGTCGAGTTGCACGTGGACCTGCCTGCGACGGATGACTGGACGCAGCACGGCGTCTGCAAGAACAAGACCAACCTCTTCTTCCCCCCGCGTGCCGAGCGGCCCCAGGCACGGGCCCGACGCGAGGCGCAGGCCCGACTGCTGTGCCAGAGCTGCCCGGTGTTGGCCACGTGCCGGGCCGTCGCCCGCAACAACCACGAATACGGGTTCTGGGGCGGCGAGAGCGAGGAAGAGCGTCACCTCGCCGGCTTCACCGTGGCCGCACCCATCGGCGTGCGGGCGCGCGGTCACCTCGTGTCGGCCTGACCGGGCCGAGCACCGTCAGGTCCGTCGTTCGGCACCCCGCCATCGGCCGCCTACCATCGGCCGGGTGAGCACCGCCGCCGACATCGTCAACACCTTCATCGCCCGCATCTGCGCCCTCGACCTCGACGGTGCACTCGAACTCGTCACCGACGACGTCGAGTACGACAACGTGCCGATCGGCAAGGTCCACGGGGCCGAGGGCATCCGCACCACGCTGGCGCCGTTCGTCGCCGGGTTCACCGCGGTCGAGTGGGTCACCCATCATCAGGTCTCCGACGAGCGGGTCGTCATGAACGAGCGCACCGACCGCTTCCAGCAAGGCGACCGCTGGATCGAGCTCGACGTGGCCGGGCTGTTCATCGTCCGTGACGGCAAGATCGCCCTGTGGCGCGACTACTTCGACCTCGCCGCCTTCCAGAAGGCCATGGCCGGCTGAGCAACGCGGCCTCTCCCCGACTCCGTCACAGGGGCGGCATAGGGTGACACCATGGCCGAGCCGTTCACCACCGCGCTGACCCAGCCGCGCTTCGCGGTGGTCGACGTGGAGACCAGCGGCCTGTCTCCCGTGCAGCACCGCATCCTGCAGGTCGCCGTCGTCACCGTCGGCGCCGACGGCACCGTGCTCGACGAGTGGTCCACGCTCGTGCGCCCGTCGCTCTGGCGTGTGGGGCCCCGCCACGTCCACGGCCTCACCGTGCGCCGCCTGTGGCGGGCGCCCCGCCTGCGGGCCGTGGCGCCCGAGCTGGCCCGCCGCATCGACGGCAACGTGGTGGTCGCCCACAACGTCGGCTTCGACTGGGCCTTCATCGAGCGGGCCATCGGGCGGGCGGGCACGGGGCGGCCCGCGCCGCCCCACCGCCTGTGCACGCTCGAGCTGTCGCGCTCGCTCGACCCCGAGCGGGTGCTGTCCCACCGCCTGGCCGACGTGTGCGAGCGCTACGGCGTGCCCCTCACCCGGGCCCACGATGCGCTGGCCGACGCCCGCGCCACCGCGGCGCTGCTCCCCCAGCTGCTCGCGGCCTCGGGGGTCACCTCGCTCGACGAGCTGGCGCCCGAGGTGCGCGGGCTGCCCCGCGCCGCCCGTCAGTCGTAACGGGCCAGCACCGTCGCCGCGGTGCGGGCGGCGAGGTCGTGCCAGTCGGCCGGCTCGACGACCACCGCTTCGGGACCGACGCGCAGCAGCAGGCGCGCCAGCCAGCGCTCGTTCACGATCGGCAGCACCACCCGCCACCGACCGTCGGCCTCGGCGGTGACGCGGGTGACCGGGTAGTGATCGGCGACCCAGCTGGCGTCGGCCGGCAGCAGCAGCGTGACCGGGCGGGCCTCATCGGCCTGGGCGAACCAGCCGCCGTCGATGGGGACCTCCACCGCCTGCGGGGTGAAGTACGCACCGGTGGGCACGGCCTCCGAGATGCGGTCGACCTTGAACGTGCGCCGCTGGCCGGTGCGCGAGTCGTCGGCGGTGACGTACCAGTGGCCCCGCTCGGTGAACACGAGGTGCGCGTCGATGGTACGGGCCGTGGTCTCGTCACGGCCGGCCGACCAGTAGGTGATGGCGAGCCGCTCGCCATGCTCCTGCGCGGCGCGGACCACGTCGAGCAGCGGCGGTCGGTCGAGGGTGACCGTGACGGCCGACGGGCTGCCCAGCACGTCGGCCAGCTTGGCCAACGCTCGGCCGAGGGGCCCGCCAGGGTCGGCGCCCTGCAGTTCGAGCGCGGCGTTGGCCGACGCCAGCAGCGAGAAGCCCTCGGGCGCGGTCAGACGCAATGGCCGGGTGAACAGCCGGGGCACCCCGACGTGAACGACCCCGTCCTCGATGAAGATGTCGATCAGCTCGTCGACGTAGGGCGGCAGCCCGCACAGGGACGCCCGTTCGAGGTCGGCGATCACGTGGGCTTCGGTGCCACCGAAGCGCTCGGTGAGCTCGGCGATGGTGGCCTCGCCCCGCTCCATCAGCCACGGCAGCATCACCAGGAGGCGACGCAGCCGCTCCTGGGCGGGCCGGGGGCCGCGTCGGGGGGTCGCCGTGGTCATCTCGGCGCCCCTGCGTCGACGACGGCCCGCAGCCAACCGGTCACGTCGGCGCGCACCTCGGGCGGGCCGAGCACCTCGGCCTGGTCGAGCAGGTCGAGCACCCACGATCGGAAGCCCCACGGATTGGCGCACGGCACGGCCACGACCACGCGGCCGTCGTCGCGGCGCTCGCGTACGGAGGTGTCGCCCAGCTCGGCCACCACGGTGGCGGCGCGGGCCGCGCTCACCAGCACCATGGCCTCACCCTCGACCTCACCGGCCGCCTTGGCGTCGGCGATCACCGCCCGGGCCGGGTCGAAGCTCTCGGGCCGTTCGAAGCTGCCCGCCGTGCCCAGCTCGGGCTGGCCGGGACCGATGCGGTCGACGCGGAACGTGCGCTGCTCGCCGCGGCCGTGGTCGCGGCCGACCACGTACCAGAAGCCGTTGCGCGTGATGAGGCCGTAGGGGTCGATGACCCGCTCGGAACCGCGGTAGTTGAACGTGACCGGCGCCCGCTCGGCGTTGGCCTGGAACAGCACCGGGAGCGCATCGGCCACCGGCAGCGCCGCCAGCGGGCTGGCGGACACCCCGGCCACCCCGGGGGCGCTGCCCAGCTTCAGCAGGGCGTCCTCGCCCCAGTCCTGGCCGAGGTGCACCGTGGCCACGGCCACCTGCAGGGCGCGCTTCTCCTCGGGGGTGAGGCCGAGGTCGGCCAGCTCGTAGCGGCGTCGGTCGACGCGGTAGGCCGTGCCACCGTCGTGGGTGGTCACCGTCTCGAGCGGGATGCCTTCGCCGCGCAGCACCGCCTTGTCGCGTTCGAAGGAACCGCGACGGGCCACGGGATCGTCGGGGTACTGGCCGGCCAGCTCGCTGGCGATCCGATCGAGGGTGAGCGGTTGGCGCGTCTCGAGGAGCAGCGCGAGCAGGTTGGTGAGACGTTCGAGGGCATCGGCCATCGGGCCCCACGCTAGTGCTGCGACACGGCCGCCTCGCAGGGTCGGGCAGCGTACGCTCGCCCCGATGACCACCATCGCCGTGATCGGCCCCGGATCCGTCGGCTGCTACGCCGCCGCGCAGCTCGCCGATGCGGGCCATGACGTGTGGGCCTGCGCCCGCCGCCCCTTCGACCGCTACTGCATCGACTCGGCCAGCCATGCCGTCGACCGACCCGCCCAGGTGGCGACCGATCCGTCGCAGATCCCCGACGGTTGGCAGCCGCGCTTCACCCTCGTGTGCGTGAAGGCCCACCAGACCGACAGCGCCGCGGCCTGGCTGACCCGGCTGGCGCCGGCGGGCAGCACCGTCGTGGTCGTGCAGAACGGTACCGAGGGGGTGGCGCGCGTGGCCCCGCTGGCACCGGCGGCCGAGGTGCTGGCCTCGGTGGTGTACTGCGGTGCCGAACTGCTGGCCCCCGGCCACGTGCAGCACCACGGGTTCGGCCATCTGTTCATGCCCGACGGTCCCGCCGCGCAGGAGCTGGCGGCGGCGGGCGAGGGCAGCGGCTTCACCGTGCGTCCCGATGCGGCGTTCGTGACCGAGCTGTGGCGCAAGCTCGGCTCGAACATCACCGCCAACGGTGTCACGGCTCTCACCGGGCGCCGGCTCGAGGTGCTGGGCGAGGTGCAGGTCCACCCGCTGCTGCGCGGGCTGCTGCAGGAGTGCTACGCCGTGGCCCGGGCCGAAGGGGCCGATCTCGGTGACGCCCAGATCGACGCCTTCCTCTCGGCGGTGGCCGGCAAGGCGCCCGCCGGTGGCTCGTCGATGTTCTACGACCGCCAGGCGGGGCGGCCGACCGAGCACGACGCGATCTACGGCGCCCTGGTGCGGGCCGGGGCGCGCCACGGCATCCCGACGCCGCTGACGGAGGCGGTACAGATCCTCATCGCCGCCGGCGACCCCCGCCCCTGACCGGGGGCGGGGCCGCTCGGGCGCAGGTGCGTCAGGCGGCGTTCGAGCGGGCGATCACATCGCGCATGATGGCCACGCACTCGTCGGCCGACGAGCCCGGCGTCATCACCGCGGCCACCCCGGCCTCGAGCAGCTTGGCCACGTCGGGGCCGGGCACGATGCCGCCGACGACCACGGGGATGTCGAGGCCGCGGGCCCGTACCTTCTCGACCACGAGCGGGGCCAGGGTCATGTGGGCGCCCGACAGCATGGACAGGCCGATGGCGTCGACGTCCTCGTCGACCGCAGCCGCCGCGACCTTGTCGGGCGTCTGGAACAGGCCGGTGTAGATCACCTCGAACCCCGCGTCGCGCAGCATGCGCGCCACGACCTTCACCCCGCGGTCATGACCGTCGAGTCCCACCTTGGCGACGAGGATGCGCTGGCTCACGATCAGCCCTTCTTCCCGGAGTAGTCGTAGAAGCCCCGGCCCGCCTTGCGACCGAGCAGACCAGCCTCGACCATGCGCGACAGGAGCGGCGGCGAGGCGTAGAGCGGTTCCTTGAACTCGGTGTAGAGGCTCTCGGCCACGGCCTGGCAGGTGTCGAGCCCGATGAGATCGGCGAGGCGCAGCGGACCCATGGGGTGGTTGCAGCCCTCGACCATGCCGATGTCGATGTCCTCGGCCGACGCGAAGCCCGACTCCATCATGCGAATGGACGACAAGATGTAGGGGATCAGCAGCGCGTTCACGATGAAGCCGGCGCGGTCCTGGCTGCGCACCACGCGCTTGTGCAGGACGTTGGTGGCGAAGTCGTTGGCCCGGTCGGTGGTCTCGGGCGACGTGAGCAGCGACGTGACCAGCTCGACCAGCCGCAGCACCGGCACCGGGTTGAAGAAGTGGATGCCCACGACCTGCTCGGGCCGCGAGGTGGCCATGCCGAGCTTCATGATCGGAATCGAACTGGTGTTGCTGGCGAGGATGGCGCCCGCGTCGGTGACGACCTTGTCGAGCGCCTTGAACGTGTCGGTCTTCAGCGACTCGTCCTCCACGACGGCCTCGACCACGAGTTGACGGTCGGCCAGATCGGCGAAGTCGGTGGTGAGGTGCACGCGCTTGAGGGCCGAATCGCGATCCTCCTCGGACAGCTTGGTGGCCCGTACCGCCCGGTCGAGGCTGGCGACCACCCGCTTGTGGCCCGCCTCGGCGGCGGCCGCGTCGACCTCGCGGACCATGACGTCGAGCCCGGCGCGAGCGCACACCTCGGCGATGCCGGACCCCATGAGCCCACAGCCGATCACTCCCACGCGGGTGATGTCAGACGTCATCTCTTCCTCCTGGCCGAGCCAATGGGTGACCCGTGCATCGGGATGCCATCGTAGGGAACGCCGGTGCGAGGGTGCGAACGGTCGCGGATGGCGTCGGGCTGACGGGCGACCCCGCCGCCGGGACGGCACCGGCCGCGGTACCCGCTAGCGCACCGCACCGTCGAGGCCCACCAGCCAGCGGCGCACGTTCTCGCCCACCGCGGCCAGGTCGTAACCGCCTTCGAGGAGCACGACCGCAGGCCGGCCGAGGGCGCCGACCGCGGCACCGCAGCGTTCGAAGCCGTCCTGGGTGATGGCCAGGTCGCCGACGGGGTCCGTGAGATACGTGTCGACGCCGAGCGACACGATCACCACGCTCGGCCCGAACGCGTCGATGGCGTCGGTCGCACGGGCCAGCGCGGCGAGATACGCGTCGTCCTCGGTGCGCGCGGCCAACGGCAGGTTGAGCGTGGTGCCGAGGCCGGCTGCCGTGCCCGTCTCCTCGGCATACCCGACGAGCCACGGGTAGGCGCGCGCCGGATCACCGTGGAGCGACACGTACTGCACGTCGGCGCGGTCGTAGAAGATCTGCTGGGTGCCGTTGCCGTGGTGGTAGTCGACGTCGAGCACGGTGACCTTCGTGCCGGTGGTGGCGGCGACGTGGTGCGCGGCGATGGCGGCGTTGTTGAAGTAGCAGAACCCGCCGTAGGCGGCGCTCGCCGCGTGGTGACCGGGCGGTCGACAGTTGCCGAAGGCGTGGCGGTCGCCGCCGAGCACCGCGGCAGCGGCGCTGAGGGCCACGTCGGCCGCGCTGCGCGCTGCGGCGTACGTGCCGGCCACGAGCGGCGTGGCCATCTCGAAGCACCACTGCCCCAAGCCGCCGAGCACGCTCGGCACGGTGGCGGCCAGCGGCCGCATGCCCGCCCGCAGACCGGCGTGCAGGAACACGTCGGGGAACACGTCGCGCTGGGGGTGGACCTCGCGCTGGAAGTCGTCCCACGCGGTGGCGAGGAACCGCACCAGGCCGGGTTCGTGGATCGCCTCGATCGGGGCGATGCCCCACTCGCTCGGCGCCTCCATGGCGAAGCGCCCGTCGGCGGCCAGGCTGGCGGCCACGCGCTCGGCGCGGATCGGGAGCTCGTGATGGCCCACGAGGAAGCCGTGCTCGACCTCGAGCGCGGGGTCGTGTGCGAGATGCACCGGCGAGTGGACGACGCGCATGCCCGCTACCCGCGACCGACGAGATCGAGGGCACCGACGATGCGCATCTCGTTGCCGCTGCGGGCCTCGAGCAGGGCTCGCAGCCGGTCGACGCGGGCCTCGTCGCCGGCGGCGTAGCCCGCCTCGACCGCTTCGGCCAGCACCTCGCTGGCGGCGTGGTAGCGAACGATCACGTCCTCCAGGTGGAGGCTGTCGCCGTGGGCGGCGGCCACGGTGCCGACCTCGGCCTCGATGGCGGCGATCTCGTCGTGCATCCACGCGATCTCGTGGGCGCTGCGCACGGCGCAGCCCTGCAGGAGCTGCACGATCATGCCCAGGGCCACCTTGGCCGTCTCGCTCGTGAGCTCGGGGGCGATGGTCCTGCTGAGGTCGTCGACGAGGCCGCGCAACACCTGCTCGGTGGTGGGACGGGTGAACATCTCAGGCCTCTCTCATGGTGGCGAACGCGGCGTCGAGGGCGCGGGTGGTGGGCAACCAGATGCTGTTGCCGAACTGCACCGAGCTCAGGTTGAACACCGACGCCAGCAGCTTGTTGTCACCACGGGCGTAGGCGGCGGCACCCTCGAGCAGCTGCCGCACGGTGCCGACCACGCCGAGCACGAGGAAGTAGGCCAGCACGGCCGGGTTCAGCTGGTCCTCGGTGAAGCCCATGAGCTCGCGGTAGTGGCGGCAGAACCCGTCGGCGTCGATGTCGGTGAGGTCGGGGCCGGCGATCTGGGCGACGGCCTTGAAGTAGCCGAGGTCCTCGCGCGGGTCGCCGATCTGGGCCAGCTCCCAGTCGAGGATCACGATGCCGCCGTCGGGATCGCGCATGAGGTTGGCCGACTGGAAGTCGCCGTGGATCAGCGACAGCGGCACCGCCGGCGGACGATGGGCCTGCAACCACGCGGCGATGAAGCGCAGGATGGGCTGACTCTCCACGTGGGCATGGGCGCTGCGGCGCCACTCGTCGATGCGGTGGTCGAGGTAGGCGTCCCAGCTCGCCGGACGGGCCAGGCAGGCCGGCAGCTGCTCGAGCGGGATCCGGTGGAACGCCGCGGCCGCTTCGGCGAGCGGCGCGACCGCGGCGGCGTGCTCGTCGGTGCCGTGCGCGGCCAGGTACGCCAGCAGCGACGTCGCCTCGCAGAACTCGATCACGAGCGCCTTCGTCCCCAGCCGTTCGCCACTGGGGTCGAAGTAGCGGGGCTGCGAGACCCGCACGCCGTGGGAGGCGACGGCCGAGAGCACCTCCCACTCGGTGAGACGATCGGTGTGGATCAGCGAGCGATCGGCGGGCGGGTCGCCGCGAAGGACGAACACGCGCTCGCCGGCGGCGTGACGCACGTGGGCCTTGGCCAGCAGCCGGCTGTAGCCGCCGGTCATCACCTCGTACGCGGTGACCTCGATGTCGCGCCAACCGGGCTCCTCGGCGGCGAGGAACGCGGCCAGGCGCGCCGGCATCTCGTCGATGTTGTGCATCTCTTCCCCCGGATGAAACGGATGCCGTCGGGCGCCGACGTCAGGACGTCAGATGGTGGGCACTTCGACGTGACGGCCGAAGATGCCGGCCATGGCGTTCATGACCTCGCCCAGCGTCGCGTAGGTCTTCACGGTGTCGATGAGCGTGGGCATGAGGTTGATCTCGGTGTCGGCCGCTTCCTTGGCCAGCTTCTCCAACGCAGCGGCCACTGCGACCTCGTCGCGGTCCTGGCGCACGCCGGCCAGACGCTTGATCTGGCGGGCTTCGTCCGCGTTGGTGATCTGGAGGATGTCGAGGTCGGTGTCGTCGTTGCCCTCGGTGAAGCGGTTCACACCGACGATGATGCGGCTGCCGTTGTTGAAGTTGCGCTCCAGCTCGTAGGCCGAGTCGGCGATCTTGCCCTGGAACCAGTTCTCCTCGATGCCCTTCACGACACCTTCCAGCATGCTGCCGCCACCGATCTCGTCGAGGTAGGCGAAGATCTCCTCGGCCTGGCGCTCGACCTCGTCGGTGAGCGACTCCACGAAGTAGGAGCCGCCCAGCGGGTCGGCCACGTGGGCCACGTTCGTCTCGTAGGCGATGACCTGCTGGGTGCGCAGCGCGATGCGCGCCGCCTTCTCGGTGGGCAGGGCGATGGCTTCGTCCATGGAGTTCGTGTGCAGCGACTGCGTGCCGCCGAGCACGCCGGCCAGCGCCTCGATGGCGGTGCGCACGATGTTGACCTCGGGCTGCTGCGCGGTGAGCGAGACGCCCGCGGTCTGGGTGTGGAACCGCAGCGCCATCGACTTCTCGCTCGTGGCGCCGTAGCGCTCCTTCATCCAGCGGGCCCAGATGCGGCGGGCGGCGCGGTACTTGGCGATCTCCTCGAAGAAGTCGATGTGGGCGTTGAAGAAGAACGACAGCCGCGGCACGAACACGTCGACGGCGAGACCGGCCTGGCGGGCCAGCTCGACGTAGGCGAACCCGTTGGCCAGCGTGAAGGCCAGTTCCTGCACCGCCGTCGATCCGGCTTCACGGATGTGGTAGCCGGAGATGGAGATCGAGTTCCAGCGCGGCATCTCGGCCGCGGTGAAGCCGATGGTGTCGCGCACCAGGCGCAACGACTGGCGCGGCGGGAACACGAACTCCTTCTGCGCCTGGTACTCCTTCAGGATGTCGTTCTGCAGCGTGCCGCCGAGACGGGAGCGGTGCACGCCGGCCTTCTCGGCCTGGGCGATGTACATGGCGAAGATGACCGCGGCCGGCGAGTTGATCGTCATCGACGTGGTGATCGTGCCGAGGTCGATGCCGCGGTACAGGTCCTCCATGTCGGCCAGCGTGTCGACGGCCACGCCGCACCGGCCGACCTCACCGAGCGACATCTCGTCGTCGGAGTCGAGCCCCATGAGCGTCGGCATGTCGAACGCGGTCGAGAGGCCGTCCCCGCCGGCCTTCAGGATCTCCTTGAACCGCCAGTTCGTGTCCTCGGCCGTACCGAACCCGGCGAACATGCGCATGGTCCACAGACGCGAGCGGTACATCGACGCGTGGATGCCGCGCGTGTACGGGAACTGGCCGGGGAACGCCGCGTCATCGGGGCCGTAGACCGGTTCGAGGGGGACGCCGGACATCGTGCGGAAGTCGGCATCGCGGAGCTTGGCTCCCTCGAACGCTTCCTGCCACAACTCACGCGGGCTCGTCATCAGCGTCTCCCCACCAGGTCGAAATGATCCACGGATTAGTTTACGGGGCATGGGGACCCCGATCGACTCGAACACTACCGACCAGCTGCTCACCACGACCCGGGCGGTCCGCAAGCGGCTCGACCTCACCCGCCCTGTGCCCCGTGAGCTGGTGATGGACTGCATCCGGATCGCCACCCAGGCCCCGGCGGGCGGCAACGTGCAGAAGTGGCGGTGGCTGGTGGTCGACGATCCCGCTCGCAGGCTGGCCCTGGCCGAGCTCTACCGCCGCGCCTACGCGCCCTACATCGCCACCCAGAAGACAGCGGTGGAGGAGGTGGGCCGCACCGGCGTGTCGGGCATCCTCGCCAGCTCCGACCATCTCGCCAACGTGCTCGAGCAGGTGCCCGTGCACGTGATCCCGTGCGCGCTCGGTCGGCCCGACCCGTCGATGAGCCAGGGCGCACTGGCCGGTTGGTACGGCTCCCTCCTTCCCGCCGTGTGGAGCTTCATGCTGGCGGCGCGCTCGCGCGGTCTCGGCACCGCGTGGACGACGTTGCACCTCGGCTACGAAGCCGAGGCGGCCGAGGTGCTGGGCATCCCGTCGACGGTCAGTCAATTGGCATTGGTACCGCTGGCTTTCTACACCGGCGACGACTTCAAGCCCGGCGATCGTCGCCCCGTGGAGGAGATCACCTACTTCAATGAGTGGCGGGCGCGCCCGTGAGCTAACTTCCCGATCGTTGTCGGTCAGGGAGGATGTGAATGACGCGACGCAAGTGCTGCCCCTGGTGGCTCCCGATCCTGCTGATGGTCGCGTTCTTCTTCATCGTGGCCGCGCTGGCGAAGGGGCCCATCGAGTCGAGCCTCTCGTCCCGGGCGCGCCAGGCCCTGACCGCGCAGGGTCTCGACAACATCGCGGTCAACGCGTCGAACTGGGGCGACCTCGGCCTCACCGGTCCGGTCGCCGACCGTGAGCGGGCACTGGCCGCGGTGCAGGGCATGCGTCATCGCCGCGATGCCGACCACGTGACCTTCCGCTCGACGGACGTCGCCTCGCCGGTCACCGCCGCGACGACGACCACCGCCGCGTCCACCACGTCGGCGGCGTCCACCACGACGGCGGCGCCCACCACCACGACCGCCACCACCACGGCGGCGAGCACGACCACCGTTGCGGCCACCACGACCACCGCGGCGGCGCCGACCACCACGGTCGCACCCGCCACGGTCGACGTCACGGTGAACGCCGCGGCCAGGACCGTCACACTCACCGGCTTCGTGGCCAGCGAGGCCGAGCGCGCCGCACTGGTGGACGCCGCATCGAGCGTGTTCGGCACGGCCAACGTCGTCGACCAGCTGACCGTGCGGTCGGCCGCCGAATCGCCGCAGATCGCCACCGCGGTCGCGCAGCTCGGCGAGGTCATCAAGGCCTTCGGTAGCCGCGTCGAGACCGGCCAGGCCCGCCTGATCGACACGACGCTCATCGTGTCGGGCACCGCCTTCACGAAGGCCGCCGCCGACGGCGCCAACTTCGTCGTCCTGGCGGCCAAGAACGCCGGCCTCACCACCTCGGGCACCATCGCTGCACCGGCGGCGCCCGATCCGGCCCAGCTGCAGCAGCGACTTCGCGATCTGCTCGGCCGCAGCGGCATCAACTTCGAGAGCGGCTCGGCCGACATCACCCTCGAGTCGCAGGTGATCCTCGACACCGCGGCCCAGTCGATCCTGAGCATCCCGGGCGTCAACGTGCAGGTCGGCGGGCACACCGACAACGTCGGTTCGCCCGCCGGGAACCAGACGCTCAGCGAGCAGCGGGCCAACGCCGTGTTCGGCTACCTCGTCGGCAAGGGCGTCCCTGCGGCCCAGCTCACCGCGGTCGGCTTCGGGCAGACGCAACCCATCGCCGACAACACCACGGCCGACGGCCGTGGCTCCAACCGCCGCATCGAATTCACCGTCCAGGGGAGCTGAACGATCATGGGCTTCTTCTTCCGCAAGACCTGGTACTGGTGGCTGTTGGCCACCTTCGTCGCCTGGTTCATCACCTGGCTCATCTGCTGGCTGCGCCACCGCCGCCTCGGTGCGGCCACGGCGGCGCACGAGGGCGCGCTGGCCGACGCCCGCCAGGTGATCGCCGCCCACGAGCAGCGCATCGAGGGCCTGCTGTCGCAGCGGGCCAGGGACCTCGACACCATCGGCTCGCTGAAGGGCTCGGGCGCCCTGACGCTGGCCGGTGCCGCCACCGCGGTCGGGCTCTCGGCCGAGCAGCTCGCCGCCGGCGCGGCCGCGCTCGGGGGCAAGCTCGCGCTCGACGACCTGAAGGTCGTCGAAGGCATCGGCCCGGCCATCGAATCGTTGCTCCACGCCGCCGGCATCACCACGTGGCACGGCCTGGCCGCCACCGACCCGGTCCGCATCCGCGAGGTGCTCGAAGCCGCCGGATCGCGGTTCCAGATCCATGACCCCGGGTCCTGGCCGCGCCAGGCCAGCCTGCTGGCCACGGGTCAGTGGGAGGAGTTCAAGCGCCTCACCGATGAGCTCACCGGCGGGCGCTGAACCCGTTCGTCGTCGATCGGGGCGGCGCGCCGCCCCTCAGCGGGTGCCGGTCATGTACTCGTAGAGGACCTGGTTCTCGTTCACCAGCTGGGTGACGCGGTGCTTCACCACGTCACCGATGGACACGATGCCCGACAGCACGCCGTCGACCACCACCGGCACGTGGCGGATGCGGTGGCCGGTCATCAGCACCATCAGCTGTTCGACCTCGTCGTCGGGTGCGCACGTGTGCACGTTGGCGGTCATCACGTGGGACACCGGCACCGTCATGACGTCGGGATCGGTCGCCAAGCGGCGCACGATGTCGCGCTCGGAGACGATGCCGACCACACGTCGCCCGTCGGGCGACACCACGAGGGCGCCGATCCGATGGTGGTGCAACGCCGTGACGGCGTCACCGATCGTGGACTCCGGTGTGATGGTCGCCACATCGGCGCCCTTCACCGTGAGGATGCTGGCCACCTGCATAGGGACCCCCTGTCTCCCGCCCGCGTGGTGACCCACTGTAATCACGTCGCCACGCCTACAGTTCCGCCCCGTGAGATGGACGGTGCACGGCGAACGAGCGATCTACGACAGCCCCTGGATCCGGCTGACCCTGGTCGATGTGGAACCCCCCGGACACGTGCGCTTCGAGCATCACGTGGCCCGGCTGGCGCCGGCGGCGGGGTGCGTGGTGACCGACCCTGATCGGGGCGTGCTGCTGCTCTACCGCCACCGGTTCATCACCGACACCTGGGGCTGGGAGATCCCCGCCGGGCGGGTCGACGCCGGTGAGGCGCCCATCGACGCCGCCGGGCGCGAGACCCTGGAGGAGACCGGGTGGCAGGCCGGGCCGCTCAGCCCACTCGTCGAGTTCAACACGGCGAACGGCATCACCGACCAGCGGTTCTTCGTGTACCGGTCCGATGGGGCGACGCACGTGGGCGAGCCGGCCGACGCCTACGAGTCCGAGCGGGTCGCCTGGCACGCGTGGCCCGAGGTCACCGCCCTGATGACCGGAGGCGGCGTGCCCGACGGCCCGTCGCTGCTGGCGTTGTCCTACGCGCTCGTCCTGCAGCGCTGACGGGTCAGGCGTCGGGCTTCTTGGGACCGGGGTCGACCGGGATGCCGAAGCGGACGCGGTTGTGGGCGTGGGCGAGGTGCTGGATGCTGAACGCCGACCGGAACGCGGTGTACTGCCCCTGCGCCTCTAGCGTCTGGTTCACGCTCTCCTTGGCCAGCTTCAGCGCGAAGCTCGGCTTCTTGGCGATGCGGGCGGCCAGGGCCAGCGTGAAGTCGTGGAGCTCCTCGGCCGGCACCACGTGGTTGACCATGCCGAGCGCCTTGGCGTCCTGCGCCGTGACCCAGTCGCCGGTGAACAGCAGCTCCTTGGCCTTGCGGGCGCCGAACTCCCAGGGGTGGGCGAAGTACTCCACCCCGTTCACGCCCATGCCCACCACGGGGTCCGAGAACAGCGCGTCGTCGGCGGCGATGATGAGGTCGGCGACCCAGAGCAGCATGAGCCCGCCGGCGATGGTCTTGCCCTGAGCCGCGGCCAGCAGCGGCTTGGGCAGGTTGCGCCACCTCCAGCACATGCCGAAGTAGAGCTCCTCCTCGAAGGCCATCTGGCCCTCCTGCCCCTCGCGGCCGAACCCGCCGACGGGCTGCACGAGGTCGAACTCCTTGAACGACTCGCGGTCGCGCAGGTCGTGGCCCGAGCTGAAGTGGGGGCCGGCGGCGTCGAGCACGATGACCTTTACGTCGCCGCGCCGGCAGGCGTCGTCGAACGCTGCGTTCACCTCGTAGGTCATGCGCTTGTTCTGGGCGTTGCGCGACTCGGGCCGGTCGAGCGTGACCCGGGCGACGCCCTCGTCGCCGGGATTGATCACCTCGTAGCGGATCGTCTGGTACTCGGTCGTCATGCGTCACCCTCCCGGTAGTCGCCGAACTCGCCGTCGCGCGCTGACAGCGCCGTGGTGACGTTCTCGCGCAGCTTGGCGAAGTACTCGATGGAACTGGGCTGATGGAAGCCCAGCGCGTTCAGCTCGGCCGTGGCCCGCAGGCCCTCGCGCATGCCCATCACGTCCATGGCGCGGTGCACCACGCGCTTGTTCACCGCCTGAAGGTCGGCCGGCACCTTGGCGACCCGCGCCGCCATCACCAGCACCCGCTCGTCGAGCTCGGCGGCGGGGAACGCCCGGTTGGCGAACCCGGCCTCTACCGCTTCGGTGCCCGACATGGCGTCGCCGGTGAGCATGGCCTCCATGGCCCGGCGCATCCCCATGAGCCACGGCTGCCAGGCCATGTCGGGGCTCGACATGAGCCGCACGGGCGGGTACCCGATCTGGGCGTCGTCGGCCACGTAGACCAGGTCGCACGCCGAGGCCAGCTCGGTGCCGCCGGCCAAGCACCAACCGTGCACCTGGGCGATGATCGGCGTGGCCATGTCCATCATCTCGAACCAGCCCTGCAGCACGTGCCGGGCCCACGCGCCGTCGGCGCGCGAGATGGCCCACGGCAGCGGCTCCGCGGGGTCCTGGGCCAGGTCGTAGCCGGCCGAGAAGCACGGCCCGCTCCCCCGCACGATCATCACCCGCACGTCGCGGTCGGCGTCACCGGCGCGCAGCGCGTCGAAGAGCTCGGCGCGCAGACGGTGCGACAGGGCGTTGCGCTTCCCGGGTCGGTTCAGCGTGAGGCGGCGCACGTGGGGCGCCGGATCGTCGACCAGCACCACGGGTTCGTCGGTCATCCGATCGTCCTGTCGCTCGGCCAGTACGGCGCCCGCACCGCCCGCTTGTTGATCTTGCCCATCGCGCTCCGGCCGACCGTCTCGACGATGTCGACGGTGCGGGGGCACTTGTAGCCGGCCAGGTGCTCGCGGCACAGCCCGATGAGCTCGGCGGGGTCGGGCGGGTTCGCGGGGTCCACCGCCACCACGAGAGCCTTGACCTCTTCGCCCATGTCGGTGTTGGGCACGCCGATGACCGCGCAGTCGGCCACCTGCGGATGCGTGATGAGCACGGCCTCGGCCTCGGCCGGGTAGATGTTCACGCCGCCCGACACGATCATGTCGCTGAAGCGGTCGGTGATGTACACGTAGCCGTCGGGGTCGACGTAGCCGATCTCGCCGATGGTGAACACGCCGGGGCGCACGTGCGCCGCCGCCGTCTTGGCCGGATCGTTCGGGTAGTAGATGCCGCGACCGGTCGAGTCCTCGAAGAACAGGCGTCCCTCGGTGCCGGCCGGTACCTCGTTGTCCTCGTCGTCCACGACGACGGCGCGGGTGAACGGCGGGATGGTACGACCCACCGACCCGGGGTGCGCCAGCCACTCCTGGGAGCTGATGGAGCAGATGGTGCCGACCTCGGTGGCGCCGTAGGCATCGGCGAAGACCGGCCCCCACCACTCGATCATCCGACGCTTCACGTCGGTCGGGCACGACGAGCCAGTGTGGGCCACGAGCTGCATGCTGGAGACGTCATAGCGGGCTTTCACATCGTCGGGCAGGGCGAGCAGGCGGGCGAAGTGCGTCGGCACCATGACGGTGGACCCGGTCTGGTAGGTGTCGATGGCCCGCAGCACGTTCTCGGCGTCGAAGCGGTTCAGCACCACCACGGGAACGCCCACCGCCAGGATGCGCACACCCGAGAGCGGACCGGTGTGGTACATCGGCCCGACCACCAGGTGCGTGCCCACCTGGGCGAAGCGGTTCTTGGCCAGCGCCTCGATGTGCTCGGTGATCGTGGTGCCACCGGCGAACATGGTGGGCGGCAGGTCGACGCCCTTCGGCCGGCCGGTGGTGCCCGACGTGTAGAGCATGTTCGGGCGCGGGGGAACGTCGACCGTGGGCTCGGCGGCCGAGCTGGCCGCCAGCCACGCCTCCCACGAGGTGATCGCGTCGTGCGGCTCACACCGCCAACCGATCACCGTTGCCACGCCCGCCTCGGCGGCGGCAGCGATGCCTCGCTCGGCCGTCTCGGGCCCGACGAACACCGCGGCGGCACCCGAGTCGCTCAGGATGAATGCCACCTCTTCGGCGGTGAGGTGGAAGTTCACCGGCACCGTCGACACGCCGGCCAGCAGCCCGCCGAGGTGCGCCAGCACCGTCTCCACGGCGTTCTCGGCGAACACGGCGATGCGCCGTGTCGGCCCGAGATCGAGGGCGTGCAGCCCGTTGGCGACGCGGTTGAGGCCGTCGTCGAGCTCACCCCAACGCAGCGCCACCTCGTCGTCGCGCAACGCCACCTCGTCGGGGCGCTCGCGCGCCCGGTCGGCCACCACCAGAGCCATGGTTCCCCTTCCTGCTTGGGGCGCACCGTACCGACACGGCGACGGTCCAGCCAACCGGCCGATCAATTCCGGACCGGGAGCGGGAACGCACCGATCCGGATGCGTCGGGTCATCAGGAGGCGGACGCGGCGGTGGCCGCCCCGAAGGGCGGCCACCGGTCCGGACTGCCGTGCTGCGAAGGACCGTCGGCGATCAGGCGCCGGCGATGGACTGGAACTTCCCGTAGGTGCCCAGGCCGCCTTCCTTGATGATGACGTCGCCCTGGGGCACGAACTTGCCGAGGACCTTGGGGTCGTCGACCTTGTACTGGGCCACCTTGCCGAACTCGGTGAGGTAGGCATCGTTCATGCCGTCCATCTTCGTCGTGGTGCCCGGCAGGGCCAGCGGGTTCGTCTCCGTGATGCCCCGGGCGGCAAGCATGATGTTGGCCCGGTTCAGGCCGCCCTCGTAGGTGCTGGCCAGCTTCAGGATCTCGGTCATGTACCAGGCGAAGATCCAGCCGGTGGCGTAGGTCGACTGCTTGTCGTCCAGGCCCTGGGCCTTGGCCGTCTCGTGGAACAGCTTCACGAACGGATCGTCGGCCCACGTCGGGTCGTTCACGTCCTTGTAGGTCTGGATGATGTACGTGTCCTTGCCGCTGAGGCCCTGGTCGAGCAACGGCTTGAAGAACTGGCTCAGCGAGGCACATGTCCCCGTCATCATGACCTTGGCCTTCAGGGCTCGCTTCTCGATCTCGGCCATCGCCTGCGTGCAGAAGGCGCCCGAAGTCTGGATGAGGATCACGTCGGGGTTCTTGGCCTCGATGTTGGTGAACTGGTTCGTCAGGTTCGGGGCCGTCGCCTCGTGCAGCTCATCGGCGACCAGCTCGATGTTGGTGCCCTTGATGGCCGTCTTGAAGCCCTTGTCGTAGCTCTTGCCGAAGTCGGAGTTGAACGTGACCGCGCCGACCTTGGCGCCGTTCGGGAACTCCTTCTTGATCCACTCGGTCCACAGCACGGCCTCGGTGGTGTAGTCGAGCTGCATGCCCGTGGTCCACGGGTGGTTGTCGACGTCACCCCACTGGGCCGCACCGGTGCCGTTCAGGAGCTGCGGCATGCACTCCTTGTTGGTGGTGTCCCAGATGGCCAGGTTGTTGGGCGTGCCCAGCGTCAGGTACAGCGAGGCGTAGCTCTTGGCGGCGATGGCCTCGTCGACGTTGGCCTTGGTCTTGTCGGCCTGGTACACGTCGTCCTTGGAATCGAGGACGATCTTGCGGCCACCGATGCCGCCGTTGTCGTTGACGTACTTGAAGTAGCTGTTCGACCCGTCGGCCAGCAGACCGAACCCGGCCAGCGGGCCCGACTTGGGCAGCGACAGGAAGAGCTTGATCTCCGTGTCGGTGATGCCCTGGTTGATGTTCCAGTCGTTGGGGCACTTGGTCAGGTCGATCTTGAAGTTGCCGGCGCCGGCGTACATCTTGTCGTCGACCTTGCCGAACTTCGACTTGGTTGCCGCGGCCGTCGTGGTCGCACCACCGGCGGCGGCCGCGGTGGTGGTCGCCCCGGCCGCGGCGGCCGCCGTGGTCGTGGCGGTGGCGGCGCTACCGGCCGTCGTGGTGGCGTCGCCGCTGCCGCTCTTGGTGCTGCTGCCACAGGCGCCGGCCACGAGGCTCAGGCCGATGGCGGCAACCATGGTGCTGCGCAGTGTCTTCTTCAACGGTTCTCCCCGGGAGGTTGGGATGGTTCTGATGCTCGTGCCGGGGGGAGGCCATCGACATGCAGCGTCGCGTGTCCGGTCTCCCACCGACGGCGAAGGCATCGACCCTAATCCGTAGGCCCCACTACTGACACATCATCCAGTAGTGACCCGTCCAGGTGGACGCGACGGAGCCGCCCCGATGGGGGGCGGCTCCGCGCGTTGCGTTCGTCGATGTCGGAAGGGTCAGGCGCCGGTCTGGGCCTGGAACTTGGCGAAGGTACCGAGCGAGCCTTCCTTGTTGATGACCTCGCCCTGCGCCACGAACGTGCCCGTGGCCTTCGGGTCGGTGATCGTGTACTTGGCCACTCGGGCGGCCTCGTTGAGGTACGCGTCGTTCATGCCGTCCATCTTGTTGGTGACGCCGGGCAGCATGAGCGGCATGGTCTTGTCGATGGCGTGGGCGGCCAGGGTGAGGTTGGCCCGGTTGAGCCCGCCCTCGTAGGTGGCAGCCAACTTGACGATCTCGTGCAGGTACCAGCCGAACACCCAGCCGGTGGCATAGGTGCTCTGCTTGTCGTCGAGGCCCTGGGCCTTGGCCTGCTCGTGGAACGTCTTGACGAACTCGTCGTTGGCCCACTCGGGGTCGTTCACATCCTTGATGTACTGCAGGATGTAGGTGTCCTTGCCGGTGAGGCCCTGGTCGATGAGCGGCTTGAAGAACTGGCTGATCGAGCCGCAGGTGCCCGAGATCATGACCTTCGACTTCAGGGCACGCTTCTCGATCTCGGCCAGCGCCTGCACGCAGAACGCGCCCGAGGTCTGGATGAGGATCACGTCGGGGTTCTTGGCCTCGATGTTGGTGAACTGGTTCGTCAGGTTCGGGGCCGTGGCCTCGTGCAGCTCATCGGTGAGCAGCTCGATCTTGGTGCCCTTGATGGCGATCTTGAAGCCCTTCGAGTAGCTCTTGCCGAAGTCGTTGTTGAAGGTGACCGAGGCGACCTTGGCGCCGCTCGGGAACTCCTTCTTGATCCACTCCGCCCACAGGATGGCTTCGGTGGTGTAATCGAGCTGCATGCCCGTGGTCCACGGGTGGCCGTCGACGTCGCCCCACTGGGCCGCGCCGGTCCCGTTCAGCAGCTGGGGCATGCACTCCTTGCCAGTGGTCTCCCAGATGGCCAGGTTGTTCGGGGTGCCGATGACGGTGGCGAGGCCGGCGTACTTCTTGCCGGCGATGGCCTCGTCGACGTTGGCCTTGGTCTTGTCGGCCTGGTACACGTCGTCCTTGTTCTCGTAGACGATCGTGTGTCCGGCCGCCGGTCCGGCGTACTTGAAGTAGCTGCGCATGCCGTCGGCGATGAGGCCGAAGCCGGCCAACGGACCCGACGTGGGCTGGGACGTGAAGAACTTGATCTCCGACGCCGTGATGCCCTGGTTGATGTCCCAGTCGCTCGGGCACTTGCTCAGGTCGAGCTTGAAGTTGCTGGCGCCGGCGTAGGTCTTGTCGTCGACCTTGCCGAACTTCGCCTTGGCCGCCGTCGTCGGAGCCGCCGATGCCGCCGTCGTGGCCGCGGCCGCCGTGGTGGCCGTCGCAGCCGCCGTGGTGGCGGCGGCCGAGCCCGCGGTCGTGGTGCCACCGGCGTCGGACTTGCCGCCGCTGCTGCCGCACGCCGCAGCGACGAGCGCAAGGCTCATCACCCCGACCATGGTCGTCTTCCTTGAGTGTCGCAACGCGTGTTCCCCCTGTGTAGCTACTGCTGTTGGTTGGTCCTGCTGGTCCTGCGGAATGCAGATCGACTGGGGGGTCGGGTGCTGCGGAAAACAGTGGGTGCTCAGGCGACGGGGCCGGCGACGGGATCGGGCGCGCTGCTGGGCAGGCTCTCGCTGGCCGGCGCCGACGATCGCAGGGCCCTGAGCCACGACGGGTACGGCGTGATGCGAACGAACCGGGCCCGCAACCGCCGGAGGCCGTCGATGACCCCACCGGGCAGCACGAACACGAAGCCGACGAGCAGGACGCCGAAGGCGATGCCGACGACGCCGCCCTTGCCCTGGCGCTTGGCGAGCCACTCCATGTTGATGCCGAGGATCGACTTCTGGTTGGTGAGCTGCTCGAGGGCGTAGCGCACGATGACCACGATGATGGCGCCGGGGATGGCGCCGCCGATGGTGGCCACGCCGCCCATGACCAGGCCGATGATGAGCGTGATCGACAGGTCGACGGCGAACGAGCCCTGCGAGGCGAACGGCGCCGCGTCGCGGGCCATGAGCATCCAGCCGGCCACACCGCAGTAGGCCGCGCTCACACCGAAGGCCAGGACCTTGTAGACCGGCACCGAGACGCCGTTGATGACCGCCGCCGTGGGGTTGTCACGCAGGGCGACGAGACCGCGGCCGGCCCGGCTCCGGATGAGGTTGCGGGCGATCAGGAACATGATCGCCGCGACGATGAGCACGATGAAGTAGCGGTAGCGCAGCGGGTCGATGCGATCACGCGGATCGAAGATCTTGTCGAGCGGTGCCTTGGGCTCGAGCACCGACTTGCCCTTCAGGCCGTTCGAACCGCCCGTGAAGCTCTCGTACTTCTCGATGAGCGTGGGGAACACGATGGCCAAGGCGAACGTGACCACCACCAGGTAGAGACCCCGGATGCGCAGCGCCGGCAGACCGATGAAGCAGCCCACCGCGAAGCACAGCACCGCCGACAGCGGTAGCGCCACGAAGTAGCTCCACCCGTGGTTCGTCATGAGCACCGTGCCGTACGCACCCAGCCCGACGAAGGCCGAGTGACCGATGGAGATCTGGCCCGTGTACCCGATGAGCAGGTTGAGGCCCAGGATGGCCACTGCGAATGCGCACAGCCGCTGCAGGTTGATGATCTGGCCGGTCGGGTTCCCCAGCCACTTCTCGCCCGGGAGCGTGACGAACGGCAGGAGCACCACCACGGCCAGGGCGAGAACGGCGGCACCGGCCAGGAGCCCCCGGTGGGCGCTGCTGCCCTGCTGGATCGTCCGGGGCGCCATCACACACGCTCCACGCGCTTGGAGCCGAACAGTCCGTTCGGTCTGACGAGCAGGACCACGATGATCAGGACCAGGGTGGTGGCGAGCACGAGGTCCGAGCCGATGAACTTGATGTAGCCGCCGATCATCGTCTGCAACTGCGCCACCAGGAGGCCACCGACCACGGCGCCGACGAGGCTGTCGAGGCCGCCGATGGTGGCCGCCGCGAACGAGAACACGAGGATCTGCCCCATGAACAGCGGCTGCAGCTGCGTGGTGCCCGACGACAGGAACATGCTGCCGGCGAGCGTGCCGATGGCCGCGGCGAGGGCCCAACCGAACTGCAGCGTGCGTCCCACGTGGACGCCCACGAGCCGGCTCGACTCGATGTTGGACGACACGGCGCGGAAGGCCAGGCCGATCTTCGTCTTGCTCAGCAGCAGCGACAGCACGATGGTGGTGATGATGACCGTGAGCCAGATGCCCATCTGCGCATAGAAGATGCGGGCACCGAACACGGTGGCCACGTCGTTCTTGGTGGACGGGAACGGGCTCGGGTAGCCCTTCGGGTCCGCGAACCAGATGTAGACCGCGAGGCCATCGATCACCGACAGCAGGGCGATGGTGATGATGGTGATCGGCAGGTGGTTGCCCGGATCGAACGGCCGGATGAGCACGCGCTCGAAGCCGGCAGCCACCAGGGCCGAGGCGATCATGGCCGTGATGATCGAGAGCCACACCGGCCAGCCCTGCTCGTGGGACAGCACCCACGACACGAACGTGAAGAACATGGCCATGGAGCCCTGGGCGAAGTTGATGATGCTGGTGGCCTTGTAGATGAGCACGAGGGCCAGGGCCACCGCGCCGTACACGAAGCCGTTGGCCAAACCGTCGAGGAAGCGCTTCCAGAACAGCTTCGGACCGTCCATCGCGATGAAGACGACCGACAGCACCAGGACCACGGAACCGGCGATGGCCAGCCCCCTGGTGCCGATCTCGTCGATGCGTGCCCGTGCGCGCTGGACGACGCTGACGGCGCTACCACCGCGCGTTTCGCTGACCGCCGCAAGAGAACCCACAGCTGCCTCCCCCTCAGTAGCCCAGATACGCACGCCGGACGGCGTCGTCGTTCTTCAACTGCTCGGCCGAGCCCGACAGCGCGATCTCGCCGGCCTCGAGCACGTAGGCCCGGTCGGCGATCTCGAACGCGAGGCTGGCGTTCTGCTCGACCACCAACATCGTGATGCTCTGCTCCTTGTTCAACGCCCCCAAGCGTCGGAACAGGTCGTGCACGATGATGGGGGCCAGACCCAGGCTGGGCTCGTCGAGCAGCAGCACCTTCGGCCGGCTCATCATGGCCCGCGCCACCGCCAGCATCTGCTGCTCGCCACCCGACAGCGACCCGGCGAGCTGGGCCCGCCGCTCGCCCAGCCGGGGGAACACCTCGAACCAGAGGTCGCGGTCCGCGAGGATGCCGGCGCGGTCCTTGCGGGTGAACGCACCGACCTGCAGGTTCTCCTCCACGCTCAGATCGGCGAAGGTGCCCCGGCCCTGAGGCACGTGGGCGATGCCGAAGCGGGCGATCTCGGTGGTCGAGCGGGTGCTGATCTCGTGTCCGTCGAACACGATGGAGCCTTCGGTGGACACCATCTGGCAGATCGCCCTGATCGTGGTCGTCTTGCCGGCGCCGTTGGCCCCGAGGATCACGACGACCTCGCCGTGGCGCACCTCGAAGGTGATGCCGTGCAGCGCACGCACCGGGCCGTAGCTGGCCTTCAGGTCGGTGGCGTGCAGGATGGCCGGGCCGGTCGTCTGCGTGCCGCCGGAGGCGACCTGGGTCTGCTCGCTCACGCTGTCCCTCCGAGGTAGGCCTGGATGACTCGTGGGTTGCGCGACACCTCGGCGGGCACGCCTTCGGCGATCTTGCGGCCGAAGTCCATGACCACCACGTTGTCGCTGATGCCCATCACCATCGCCATGTGGTGCTCCACCAGCAGCACGGTGACGCCGTAGCGGTCACGCAAGGTCGTGACGAGTCCGCCGAGCTCCTGGACCTCGGCGTGGGTGAGGCCCGACGCCGGTTCGTCGAGCATGAGCAGCTTCGGCTTGGCCGCCAGGGCCCGGGCCAGCTCGACGCGCTTGAGGGTACCGAAGGGCAGGCCGGCGGCCCGGTTGAAGGCGATGCCGGCCAGACCGAGCTCGTCGAGGATGTCGTACGCCCGTCGGGCCAGGGCGTTCTCCTCGGACTTGGTGCCCACGCGGAACGCCGAGCGGAGGAAGCCGGCGCTGCCCTGCGTGTGGGCGCCCACCATCACGTTCTCGAGCACGCTGAGCGCCGGCCACAAGGCCAGGTTCTGGAACGTACGGGAGATGCCGTAGTTGCAGATCTGGTCGGCCCGCACGTGCAGCATGTCATGGCCGTCGAAGACCACACGGCCCTCGGTCGGCTGGTACACGCGTGAGATCACGTTGAACATCGTGGTCTTGCCGGCACCGTTCGGCCCGATGAGGCCCAGGATCTGACCCTGCTCGATGGAGAAGCTCAGTCCATCGAGCGCCACGATGCCTCCGAAGCGCACGGATACGTTGTCCACCTCGAGCAGCGCCACCCGATCATCCCCCCAGACGTTTGGTGTACTGACGCAATGTAAAGGGCGGGCTGGCCGGTAGCAAGAATCAATCCACAGACTGCAACGACACCGTGATGCTCGGAATTGATGGCTGTACGGTGCAACAACTTCGACCGATCGAGGAGGAGCGCGTGTGGACCTCGAGTCGTTTCCGCGCCGGGCGTTCGTCCGACTGACGGCGGTCGGCGTCGTCGCCGCCGTGCTCGCGTTCACCGTGGGCGTGCGGGTCGGTCGACCCGCGGGCGCGCCGGCCGCCGACTCGATCGACGTGCGCGCGCTGCAGGACCTCCGCTACCACCACGAGCAGGCCGTCGGCATGAGCCTGGTGCTGCTGTCGAAGCCGACCGAAGGCGCCAGCGCGCCGCTGCGCCAACTGGCCCGCCAGATCGTGACCGCGCAGTCCGAGGAGAACGGGCGGATGATCGAACTGCTGGCGCGCTACGGCGCACCCCTCGCCAACGAAGGTGACACCGCGCTGGACTGGATGGGCGGCGCGGTTCCGATCAACGAGATGCCCGGCCTCGCCGTGGACGACGACACCACCGAGCTGGCCCAGTCGGCCGGCGCCCGTGCCGATCGGCTGTACGTGACCCTGATGGTCGCCCACCACCGCGCCGCCGGTGTGATCGCCGGCGACGCCGCGGCCACGGCGTCGCGCGCCGAGGTGCGCGACCTGGCCCGCGTGGTGGTGGCCAGCCAGCAGGACGAGCTGGCGCGGCTGCAAGCGGTGGTCATCGGGCCGTGACCCGGTACCGTGCCCACCGTGGCCGCCACCCGTCGTACGCCCCCCGTCCCGGGCACCATCGCCGCCATCGACGTCGGCACGAACTCGTTCCACCTCGTCGTGGCCCGGGTGCTCGACCAGCAGACCTTCGATGTGATCACGCAGGAGAAGGAGATGGTGCGCCTCGGGCGCGGCGGCGGCGACATGAAGGAGCTGTCGGCCGACGCCATCGAGCGGGGCGTCGCCGCGCTGGCCCGCATGCGCCGCATCGCCGAGTCGCTCGGCGCGCCAGTGCGCGCCGTGGCCACCTCGGCGGTGCGCGAGGCGGCCAACCACCAGGAGTTCATCGACCGCGCCCGCGCGGCCGGCGTCGACATCGAGGTCATCTCCGGCATCGAAGAGGCCCGGCTCATCCACCTCGGCGTGCTCCAGGCCCTGCCGGTGTACGACCGTCCGCTGCTGCTGTGCGACATCGGTGGCGGGTCCACCGAGGTGCTGCTCGGTCACCGCGACCAGGTGCGTGCGTCGCGCAGCCTGAAGCTGGGCGCGGTGCGCCTCACCGACCGTTTCTTCCCGGACGGCGTGGCGACCAAGACGGCGGTGGCCGCGTGCCGCGCCTACATCCGGTCGCTCGTGTGGGCCTTCCACCGTGAGGTCGAGTCGTACGGCTTCGAGGTGTTCGTCGCGTCGTCGGGCACCGCCGAGGCGGTGGCCGCCATCGCCCAGGCCATGCGCGGTCGGCCGGCGCCGAAGACGTTCAACGCCCACGCCCTCACCGTGCACGACGTGCACGCCGTGGTCGACCGCCTCGTTCGCGCTCGCACACCCGCGCTGCGCGCCGCCATCGAGGGCCTCGACCCCAAGCGGGCCGACATCATCCTGGCCGGCGCGCTGGTGCTGGAGGGCGTGATGGATGCCTTCGGCGCCGACGACCTCGTCATCTCGGGGTACGCGCTGCGCGAAGGCGTGCTGCTCGACACGTTGCAGCGGCGCGACGGCGCCACGCTGCACCACCTCAGCGATCTCGCCCGCCACAGCGTGCGCCAGCTCATGGCCCAGTGCGACGAGGAGCCCGAGCACTCCGCGCACGTGGCCCGCCTGGCCGTGCAGCTCTTCGACCAGACCGCGGCGCTGCACGAGCTCGACGAGAGCAGCCGCGAGTACCTGGAGGCCGGGGCGCTGCTGGCCAACGTGGGGCTGTTCGTCTCGCACAGCCAGCACCATCTGCACAGCTACTACCTGATCCGCCACAGCGACCGGCTCGTCGGGCTCACCGACGACGAGATCGAGGTCATCGCCCAGGTGGCGCGCTACCACCGCAAGTCGGGACCCAAGGCGCGCCACGCCACCTTCGCCGCGCTGCGCCCGAACGACCAGCGCACCGTGCACCGCCTCGCCGGGCTCCTGCGCGTCGCCATCGGGCTCGACCGCGGCCACGCCGGCAAGGTGACCGAGGTGAAGGTCTCCGCAACGGCCGCCCACGTCGTCATCACCGCGGTGGGCCGCAAGGATGCGGACCTGAGCCTCGAGCTCTACGCGGCGAACGAGCGACGTGGGCTGCTCGAAGAGGTCGTCGGGCGCACGGTGGTGGTCGAAGCCGGGTGACGCCTACCGCAGTGCGGCGGCGCCGACCACGCCCTAGCGTGAACGGACGACGGTCCTCCGCGAAAGGTCTCCCGTGCGCCTCCCCACCCCCTACCGATCCCTGCGAGCGCGTCGCGCGGTCGTCGCCGTCCTGATCGGTGCGCTGGTGGCGTCGGCGTGCTCGTCGAGCTCGAAGTCGACCACCGCCACCACGTCGGGCTCGTCGGCCGCGGCGAGCACGACCGCGTCCGCCGGCTCGACCACCGCGGCCGCGACCGCGGGCCGCGCCGCGACCGGTGGTGCCGGTGCGGCGCTGCCCACGACGCTCGATCCGTCGTTCTACGTGGCGCCCGATCCGTTGCCCGCCGGCGAGCCCGGCGCCATCATCCGCAGCCAGGAGCTGAAGGGCGGATCGGGCACTCGCACCTTCGCGCTGCTGTACCGCTCGACCGCGGTCGACGGCACCCCGGTCGCGGTCTCGGCGGTGGCCTACATGCCGACCACGCCCAGCGCCGGCGACCGCCCCGTGCTGGCGTGGGCCCACGGCACCACCGGCCTGGGCGACGCGTGCAGCGAGTCGGGGGCCCTCATCAGCGGCACCGCGCCCGAACTGGCCTTCGTCAACATCGTCACCGGTCAGGACCGCGTGGTGGTGGCCACCGACTACCAGGGCCTCGGCACGCCCGGCCCCCACCCCTACCTCGTGAACCGGGCCGCCGGACGCGATGTGCTCGACTCGATCCGCGCCGTCGAGCAGCTGAAGGAGTCAGGCGCCGGCGCCCGGTCGAAGGCGGTGGTGTGGGGGCACTCGCAGGGCGGTGGCGCCGCCGCCTTCGCCGCCGAGCTGCAGCCCACCTACGCCCCCGACGTCGACCTGGTCGGCGTGGCCGCCGGTGCCGCCGCCGCCGACTTCGGCGTGTTCACCGACGCCGCCACCCCCGGCGGCGTCACCGACTTCGGGTTCGTCGTCATGGCCCTCGCCGGCTTCTCCACCGCGTACCCCGACGTGAACCTCGCCACGCTGCTCACGCCGGCGGGCCGCGCCATCGCCACCAGGATCGCCGACCAGTGCAGCGACGACATCCTGCGCGAACTGAACAACACCGAGTCGGCCGAGCTGCTGACGCCGGCGGTGGCCACCGACCCTGCGCTGGCCGCCCGCCTGAAGGAGAACTCCGCCGGCTACGAGTCGACCGCCGTGCCGGTGTTCCTGTACCACGGCGACGACGACGTGACCGTGCCCCCGGTCGCATCGAAGAACATCCACGACCGCTACTGCGCCGAGGGCGTCAACGCCACGTTGAAGACCTACCCCGGCACCGATCACGTCAGCGTGCTGCTACCCGCCTTCGTCGACATCACCCGCTGGCTGGGCGACCGCCTCGCCGGCACGGCGGCACCGTCGGGCTGCTGATCAACGGCGCAACAGCGAGAGATCGTCGTAGGCACGGTCGAGCACGCCGTCGACCGGGCCGCCCAGCCACGTGAGCGCGTCGGTGTAGAGCGACCGGACGTCGATCTGGGCGGCCACGTCACCGTCGTCGAGGTGGGCCAGGTCGAGCCCGCCGTACAGGCCGCCGCGCACGCCCGGGCCCACGGCGAACTGCACGCCGGCCTTGCCGTGGTCGGTGCCGCCGCTGCCGTTCTCGGCGGCGCGCCGGCCGAACTCGGACACGGTCACGAGCAGCACCCGCTGGTCGTGACCGCCCTCGGCCAACGCGGCGAAGAACGAGGCGATGCCGGCGGCCAGATCGCCCAGCAGCCGGTCCTGCTCGACCCGCTGGCCGGCGTGGGTGTCGAACCCGCCCACGGCGACCTGCACGATGCGGGTGGTCGGTTCGCGGGCGATCAGGTGGGCGGCGGTGGCCAGGCCGGAGGTGATCTCGCCGTCGGACCCTTCGCCGCCGAGCTCAGCGTCGTCGCCGGCCGAGCTCAAGGTGGCGAACGTGTCCACGGCGCTCCCGGCGTCGGCCACCGCGGCGCGGTAGCGCGCCGCGGCGCCGGTGTCGGCGATGGCGGGACCCACCGCGGTGAGGGGCAGCTTCGAGCCCTTGGGGCCACGCGCCCGGAACGCCGCCGGGGACAGCACCACGGTGGGTCGCACGTGCGACCCGACCAGCGCCGGCGCCCCGCTTCCCAGCGCCACCGCGGTGAGCGGGTCGGTGGCGCCGCCGTGGTCGAGCCACCGCCCGAGCCAGCCGGTCGTGGACGCCGCACCGGGCGTGCCCGACCACCAGTCGTCCAGGGCGGCGAAGTGCGAGCGCGTGGGATGGGGGTACCCGATGCCCGCCAGCGCGGCGACCTGGCCGGCGGCCAACAAGGGCAGCAAGGGCGCCATGGCCGGGTTGAGCCCGTAGGCCTCGGTGCCGGGCAGGGCCACCAGGCCGTCGTCGGCCACCGCCAGCGTAGGGCGCAGGTCGTGGTACCGACCGTCCGTCGGCACGAGCGTGTTGAGCCCGTCGTTGCCACCGCCGAGCTGCACCACCACGAGCACACGATCGTGGGCGCCCGGCAGCACCGGCGCAACGGCGGTGCTCGACGATGTCGGCAATGTGGTGGTCGTGGTGGGGTCCGTCGTGGTCGACGACGAGCGCGGCGCGCCGGTGGTGGTCGTGATGGCGGCACGGTCCAGGTCGCGCTGGGCCAGCCACACGATGCTGGCGGCGCCGCCCATGCCCACGAGGGCACCGGCACCGGTGAGGAAGGAACGACGGGTGAGACGGGCCATGACAGGGAGTCCTCTCGCTCAGGCCAGCACGAAGTCGGGCGCGGTCAGCGCCACCACGAGACGGGCACGGGGCTCGCGCACGGCGGCCAGGTCGCGCACCGTGTCGGCGCCGAACGGCACGCCCAGCCCGAGGGCGGCGGCCAGCGCGGCAGAGTCGGCGGCACCGGCGGCGGCCAGCGCGGCATGATCGGCAGCCACCGAGTCGGCCACAGCCGAGGCGAGCCCGAACCGGGCCACCACCGCGGCCGACGAGAACCACGCCTCACCACTCGGCCAACCGGCCACGTTGGGGGCCAGGAACGGCACCTGCCCGGCGGCGCGCAGCCCGGCCATGCGGGCCCTGGCCGTCAGGCGCACGCCACAGGCCTTCTCGGCCATCACGAGCCACGGCACCGGCGCCAGCACCACCGGGCCGCCGCCGGTTCCGGCGGCCAGCTCCTGCACGGTCGCCTCGAACAGCGCGGTCACGTCGAGCCCGCTGGTGCGGAAGCGGTCGGCCAGCCGGGCGATCACGTCGCCCCCCACGTCGGGGCCGAGCACGGTGCGGGCCAGCCGACCGGCGACGTAGGGCGCGCAGGCCGGATGGCCGGTCACCGCCGCCACCACCGTGTCCACGTCGTGCACCCCACCGAGACCCACCAGGATGCGCGGCGCGTCGTCGTGATCGCGGGCGACGAAGGCGACCTTCGGGTGCTCCTCCAGCCGACCGCGCACCACGTAGCCGGTCAGCGCCCGCGCCGCCACCTGCACGTCGGCCTCGGTGTAGCCGGCGGTGCGGCCCAGCGTGAACAGCTCCATGAGCTCGCGGCCATAGTTCTCGTTCGGCTCGGCGCCGCTGGAACCCGAGCCGTCCAGGTACGCCAGCATGGCCGGGTCGGTGGTGATCGCTGTGACGAGGGCGGGGAACGAACCGCCGCCGAGCCGCCAGAGCAGGCGCACCTGCTCGGCCAGCAGGGCGGGCGACTTCACCTTCGGCGCCGCCGACACCAGGTGACCGTGCCAGAACCACGCGAGCCGTTCGATGCCCGGCCGCGGCGTGGTGACCATGCGGGTCAGCCAGGCGTCGGCGGCCCCGACGAGCCGGCTCCGGGCCTGGCCCTTCTCGAAGCCCAGTTCGAGCCCCGTGAACGGGTCGGCAGCGGCGGCCGCGCCGGCGCCGTCGGGCCGCACCAGACGGGCGACCTCGGCGGTCAGCCCGGCGGCAACGGCGGCGTCGAGCTCCGCACCGGTCAGTCCGAACCCGGCCCGACGGTGCAGGCGGGCGATGAGTGCACGTTCCTCCATGGGCCCATCGTCGGACCCAGGTGTGAGGAACCTATGAGGAGACGATCAGGCCTTGACGGTTGTGGGCGTAGCCGTGGTGGCGGTGGGCACGGTGGCGCTGGGCTTGGGCGCCGTGGTGGCCGGTGTGGTCGGCGGCGCCACCGTGGTGGCCGGCGCCGTGGTGGTCGCCTTGGCCGTGGTCGTGCTCTTGGCCACCGTGGTGGTGGGCGCCAGCGTGGTGGTGGCGCTCGGGTCCAGGATGTCGATCGGTGCCGGTACCGGCCCGAGCATCGTCGGGTCGTGGACGCCGTCGAACACGAACACCTGGTCGTTGATGCGCACCAGGGTCTGGAAGTAGTTGGCGATGTGGTTCGGGATGCGGATGCACCCGTGCGAGGCCGGCTCGTTGGGCACCGTGTTGAAGCCGTGCACCGCGATGCCGCCGTTGAAGAACACCGGGTTGTACAGGTCGCCGTAGTAGCCCGAGTACCAGTCCTTGCGCTTCAGCGCGAACCGGTACATGCCCGCGGGCGTGACCGACACGCCGCAGTACTTCACGGGCGACACCGTGGTGGTGGTGTTGGGGTCGCCGTTCGGGTCGGGCAGCGGGCGCCGGAAGTTGCACCACTGCTTGCCGTTGCCGGTGGAGATGTGGGTGATGAGGGCGGGCACGCCGTTGGTGACGAGCACCGCCACCTGCTGGGGCAGGAACACCTCGAGGTGGCGCGGCGTGTCTCCCTGCTTCTCGGGCTTCCAGCCGAGCGGCTCCTGCATGCGGTCCCACAGCTCGGGCGTGACCTTGGCGTCCACGCCCTTGGCCAGCGCGCCCGTGATCAGCTTCTTGTAGGCCCACACCGCCTGCTCGGTGAACGTGCCGAACGTGCCGTCGACGCCGCCCGGATCGAAGTGGAGCTCGAGCAGCCGGCGCTGGAGGCGCTTGACCTCTTCCCCCTGCGAGCCCTTGTCGAGCGGGCCGGACAACGGCACCTTGGCCGTGGTCGTGGTGGGCGCGTTCGGGTCGGTGGGCAGCGGGACCTCGAACGGGGCCGAGGTCGGCGCGTCCTCGGGAGGCAGGGTCGTGTCACCCGCACCGCCGGAAGGGTTCGGCGAGCACGCGGTGCCCACGAGCGCGACGGCAGCGACCCCTGCGGCCCAGCGCAACCACCTGCCCATCTCTCCGCTCCCAATCGACGCGCCCGAACCCGGTCAGGACTCCGCCCTCAAGGCGAAGACCTTAGCAATCGGGTGATCCACCGCCACGTCACGTGACGGGGCTCACCGTGGGTCACCGCTCGACGACGGGCTCGATCTTCTGGAGGTCGGACCGCAGGGACCACATCTCCTTCAGGATCGTCACGATGACGCCGGGCGACGACAAGGTCGACACCCCACGGGTGCGGGGGAAGTAGTCGACCCCGAACTGGACCACCCGGTAGCCGTACTTCATGGCGCGGATCACCAGCTCGGCGTCGATGAAGCTTCCCTCGCTCTCCAGCTTCACGTGGTCGAAGATCTGCCGGCGGCACAGCTTGAACGCGAAGTTGACGTCACGCAGGCGCACCCCGAAGAACACGCGCACGAGCGAGTTGTAGAAGAACGAGTAGATCGTGCGGACGTAGCCCTCACCGGTGCGGTCGAGGCGGTACGTGCTCACGATGTCGGCCTCGTAGTGCCGCAGGACCCGGCACGCCTTCACCAGCTCGTCCATGTCGATGGGCAGGTCGGCATCGCTGTACAGGATGAGGTCGCCGCGGGCTTCGTTGAAGCCGGTCTTCAACGAACCGCCGAGCTTGCGGTTGACCGGGTGGTGCACCACCCGCACCCGAGGGTCGCGCACTGCTTCGGCATCGGCCAGCTGCGGGGTGGTGTCGGTGGACGCATCGTCTACGATCAGCAGCTCGTAGTCGGCGATCTCGCCCTGGTCGATGAGCACGGCGCACGCCTCGCGCGCCGCCCCCAGGGCCCGGTGGAGGTACTGCTCCTCGTTCCACATGGGGAAGAAGATCGTGAGGAGCTGGAACGGCGCTGACGACTCGGACATCGGAGGCAAGGCTAGTGGGCCCCACCACCCGGGCAGCTTCGGGATCGGTTCGGAAAGCCTTCGCGTTCGGTGAGGGTCCGTCTCGATGAGGTCCGGCTACGACCCCCTGCTGGACGCAACGGCCGCTAGGGTGCGACCTCGTCCATGGAACTGCCGCCGCCGCCTCACCCCGCCGAGAGCCTCGGCGTTCCCGTGGGGAACAGCCCCTCGGCCCTACCTCCCCCGCCGCTACCGCCGCCACCTGCGTGGACGCCGCCGCCACCTGCGTGGACGCCGCCGCCGGCGAACGCCGACGAGCGGCCGGTTCGCCCCCACCGCAGCCGGCTGAGCGCGGCCTGGCGTTGGATCATGGGGCTGGGCTGGTGCGTGATCATGGCCGGCATGGGAGCCCTGGCCCAGTCGGCGTTCCTGGTGGACGCCGACCCGTGGTGGCTCGCGGTCAAGCCCCTGCCCTTCGCCGTGCCCGTGGCCATGCTGCTGGCCACCGTCACCGACACGCGATGGGTGCTCCCGCTGTCGGCGTTGGCCGCCGCGGTGCTCGTGGTGCTCGGCGTCGTCGACTCGCTGGGGCAGAACCCGACGGTCGGCGTGTTCGAGGGTGCATGCGCGCTGTCGGGCGTGCTGCTGACCCTGGGCGCCTTCCTCGGGCGGGAGCGACCGGTCGCGCCCGACGTGTCAAGATCGCCAGAGTGACCGACCGCGAACCCTCACCCGCTCGCCCCGCGCCGGCCCCGGACCGTCCCGGGCGCAGCGGGAAGCAGAAGGTGGTGCTCACGCTCGTCGGCCTCGCGGTGGTGGCGCTGACCCTGCTGTTCGTGACCTCGTTCCTGCCGCGCTGGTGGGCCCACCGCATCGCCGACCGGGTCGACAGCAGCTATGCAAGCGGCATCACGTTCGGCCTGTTCATCGGCGCGGTGTTCACCGCCGTGCCACTGACCATCGCCCGCTTCGCCGTGAAGCGCAACGTGAGCTGGAAGCGCCGCGGCATCCTGGTGGCGGCAGCCCTTCTGGTGGCGGCGCCGAACCTCATCACGCTCGGCATCGTGCTCGGTCGCGGAGCCGGCGCACGCGACGCCCGCACGATCCTGCTCGGGCGGGGCACCGGGTTCCGGGGCGCCAGCCTGATCGGTGCCGTCCTCGGTGCCCTCGCCTTCGCCGGCGGGTTGTACCTGGTCGCCTCCCGGCGGAACCGCCGCCGCGAGATCGACCACCTGCGCGGCGAGCTGCGCCGCCGCGACACCGCCGAACCGTCGGCATGATGGTCCGGCCCGTGCCCGGCCGGCGCGGTGGGGTTCAATGGCGGTCATGACCCCGGCCCCGACGCCCCGCACCATCGACGTCGGCGACGGCATCGAGCTGGAAGCGTTCGACTGGGCGCCGGCGGGTGCCGGCGGGCGGGCCTTCGTGCTGGTGCACGGCCTGGCCTCGAACGCCCGCCTGTGGGACGGCGTCGCCGGCCACCTGGCCACGCTCGGGCACCCTGTGCTCGCCGTGAACCAGCGCGGCCACGGGCGCTCCTCGAAGCCCGACAGCGGGTACGACATGCCCACCGTGGCCGGCGACCTCGCCCGGGTGATCGAGGCCACCGGCTGGGACCGCCCCGTCGCCGTGGGCCAGTCGTGGGGCGGCAACGTCGTGATCGAACTGGCCGCGGCCCACGCCGCCCCCATCGCGGGCGTGGCGTGCGTGGACGGGGGCTTCATCGAGATCTCGTCGCGCTTCGCCACATGGGACGACTGCGAGCGGGCGCTGGCGCCACCGAACCTGACCGGCATGGCCCGCAGCCGCATCGAAGGGGCCATGCGGTCATCGCATCCCGACTGGCCGGCCGAGGGCCTGGCCGGCGCCCTGGAGAACTTCGAGGTCCTGCCCGACGGCACCATCCGGCCCTGGCTCACGCGCGAGCGGCACCTCCGGATCCTGCGGGGCATGTGGGACCACCGCCCGCTCGCCCGCGCCGCGGCCATCGACACCGGCGTGCTGTGGCTCCCGGCCGACTCCGGCGACGTGGCGTGGACGCACTCGAAGCAGGATGCGGTGGCGGCCATGGAGGCTGCGCTCAGCCGCAGCCGCACCGTGTGGTTCGCCCCCGCCGACCACGACGTGCACGCCCAACACCCCGATCGTGTGGCCGCCGTGCTGCACGACGCCACCGAGGACGGTTTCTTCGCATGACCCGCCTGCTCGCCGTGATGGGATCGGCCGAGACGACGCCGACCATGATCAAGCCCCACCGGCGCCTCTTCGCCGCTGTCGGTGACGCGCCGGCGGTCATGCTCGACACGCCCTACGGCTTCCAGGAGAACGCCGACGACATCACGGCGCGGGCACAGGAGTACTTCACCAGGAGCGTCGGCCGCGAGGTCGGCGTGGCGTCGTACCGATCGTCCGCCATCGATGCGCTCACCGCCGAGACGGCCCGCACCCGGGTGCGCGAGGCGGGCTGGGTGTTCGCCGGACCGGGCAGCCCCACCTACGTGCTGCGCACCTGGCAGGGCTCGGGCATCGCCGACCTGCTGATCGACAAGCTGCGCCGCGGTGGCGCGGTGGTGTTCTCCAGCGCCGCCGCGCTGACGGTGGGCCGCTACACCGTGCCCGTGTACGAGGTGTACAAGGCGGGCGAGGACCCCGTGTGGGCCCGGGGACTCGACCTGCTGGCGACCCTCGACCTGCACGCCGCGGTCATCCCCCACTACGACAACGCCGAGGGCGGGCACCACGACACGCGCTACTGCTACCTGGGCGAGCGCCGCCTCCTGCTGATGGAAGCCCAGCTGCCCGACGACGCCTTCGTCCTCGGTGTCGACGAGCACACCGTGGTCGTGTTCGACCTGGAGGCCGAGACGCTGGACGTGGCCGGCCTGGGCGGGCTGACCATCCGCCGCCGGGGCGCCTCGACCGTGTTCCCGGCCGGCACCACCCTCACCTTCGCCGAGCTGCGCGCCGCGGCCAGCGGCGCGCTCGCCGGGGCCCCCCCGTCGGTCGTGGCCGCGCCGGTGGCGGCCGCCGACCCCGACGACACCGCGTCGGTCCGGACCCCGCTGCTCGACGAGGCCCGCCGGCTCGACGCCGAGTTCACCGCCGCGCTGGCCGGGCGTGACGTGAACGGCGCGGTACGCCGCACGCTCGAGCTCGAGGAGACGTTGCAGGCGTGGCGGGGCGACAACTCCGCCACCGACGAGCCCGATCGGGCCCGCAGCATCCTGCGTTCCATGTTCGTGCGCCTCGGCGAGGTGGCCGTGCACGGGGCGCGCGACCCCCGCGAGGTCCTCGCTCCCGTGGTCGAGGTCGCCCTGGAGCTGCGAGCCCGGGTGCGAGCGGCCAAGGACTGGGCGGCGTCCGACCAGATACGTGACGGCCTCGCCGCCGCCGGGGTCGACGTCCGCGACACCCCCGACGGGCAGACGTGGGTCCTGACCGGCACCGACTGACCCGAGCGCGGACGCCCAGGTTTCTATCCGGACCGGGAACCGGATGACGCTGGACGGCGACTACACGGTGATGGGTCGATGCGGCGGCGGCTGGTGGGCGACGAGCCCTGCCGCGCGCGCCCGGAGCGGCATACGGTGCACGCGGTGATCCGCCTCCGCCTCCGCCGCCTGCTGCTCGGCCTCGCCGTCGTGCTCGTGGGCCTGGTCGGCCTGGCCCGGCCGGCGTCGGCCCACACCGAACTGATCGGCACCGACCCGGCCGAGGACGTCGTGCTCGCCGCCGCGCCCACCGCCATCACGCTGACCTTCGGCGAGGGGGTCGAGACCGCCCTGGGGGCCATCCGCGTGTTCGACGCCACCGGCAAGCCCGTCGTGGTGGGCTCGCCCTCCCACCCCGGAGGCGACAAGGCCAGGGTCCAGGGCAGCCTGCCCGGCCTCGGCCAGGGCACCTTCCTGGTCTCGTACCGCGTCGTCTCGGCCGACGGCCACCCGGTGCAGGGATCCTTCCTGTTCTCGGTCGGGCAGGAGAGCCAGATCCAGCCGGGCGCGGCGGCCACGCTCGGGGTCACCGCGGCCAGCCGCACCGTGGGCGTGCTGTTCGGCATCAGCCGCCTGCTGGTGTTCGCCTCGTTCCTGCTGATGGCGGGCGGGTTCGCCTTCGTGGTGCTGTTCACCCCCGACCATCCCCGCATCCGCACCGTGCTCGTCGTCAGCGCCTCCGTGCTGATCGTGGCGTCGTTGGCCACGCTGGTGCTGCAGGGCGCCTACGCCTCGGGCACCGGCCTGGCCCAGGCGCTGAAGCCGGCGGTCTGGCGCGCCACCGCCCACACCGCCTTCGGACGTCAGGTGCTGTTCCGCGTGGCGGTGGCCGCAGTGGGCCTGGCGCTCGGCCTGGTCGCCAGCAACTTCCAGCGCTCCTGGTGGCAGATGCCGGCCCTGCTCCTCGGGCCTGCTGGCGCCGCCACCATCGCGTTCTCGGGCCACGCCCACACCGGCCGGTACACCGGGCTCGGCCTGGGTGCCGACCTGGTGCACCTGGTGGCCCTGGCGTGGTGGATCGGCGGGCTCGTCGTCCTGTTCGTCGCCGCTCTGGGCGCCGGCGGGGACCGCGCGCTGGTGGCCCGCTTCTCGCCCCTGGCCTTCGGCTGCGTGGCCGCGGTCGTGGTGTCGGGCGTGGCCCAGTCCTGGCGGCAGGTGGGCTCACGGGATGCGCTGTCTTCGACCTACGGGCACCTGTTGATCGCCAAGGTCCTCGTGGTCGGGTTGCTGCTGGCGGCCGCCGCCCTCTCGCGTCGCACCCTGCACCGGTGGGTCGCCGCCGGCGTCGGCGACGACGTCGGAGCCCGCGGCCGTGAGCCCGGCAGCGGCAGTGCGGTGGCCGTGGCCACGCCCGTGGCGATGCGCACCCCGTCGGTGCTGCGCCGCTCGGTGGCGGCCGAGGTGCTGGCCAGCGTGGCCGTGCTGGCCATCACCGCCGGGCTGGTGACGTCGCCGCCGGCCATCGAGCAGGTGAGCAAGCCGTTCAACGTGACCCTGCTCGACAAGGGGGCCACGGCCAACATCGTGCTCGACCGCGCCCGAGTCGGTCAGACCGGCGTGCACCTGTACGTGACGGCGCCGGGCGGCGCCCTGACCCGAGCCGTCGAAGCCCGCATGGAGCTGTCGCTCCCCTCGGCGGGCGTGCAGAACCTGACCGTCGCCCTCGACCCTGCCGGTCCCAACCACTTCACCACCGAGAACGTCCGCATACCGTTCAAGGGCCGATGGCAGGCCACGGTGATCGTGCGGTTCGGCGAGTTCGAATCGCACACGTTCACCGCGCCGATCACCATCCGCTGACCCGAGAGGACCTCCCTTCCCATGCGCAGACCGCTCGCCGCCGGTGCTGTCGTGGCCGCCGCGCTGATCGTGGCCGCCCCGGCCTGGGCCCACGTGGAGCTCGACCCCGCCTCGGCGAAGGCCAGCCTGCCGACGCGCGTCGAGATCGTCGTGGAGCACGGGTGCGGCACCTCGCCCATCAGCAAGGTCGCCACCCAACTGCCGCCCGAGGCGGTCGACGTGTGCCCGAAGCGCCCGACGGGTGGACGGTGAGCATCGCCGGCAAGGTGGTCACGTGGGACGGCAGCGCCCGACCGGTGGCCGAAGACCTGCACCTCGGCCTCACCTTCACCGCTCGCGCCGAGGTCGGCACCGAGCTCGGCTTCCCCACCATCGAGTCGTGCCCCAACGGTGAGTCCGTCCGCTGGATCGAGGACGTGCCCGAGGGCGGCGACGAGACCCAGCACCCGCAGCCCCGTCTCGCCGTGACCGAGGGCGCCCCGGCGCCCACCACGGCGGCGGCGCCGGGCGCAGCCGCGCCCACCACCGCGATCGCCTCGCCCGACATCTCCACCACCGGCCTCGCCAGTGACGATGGCGACGACGACAGCTCATCCACCGGCGTGATCGTCGCCGTGATCGTCGGCGTCCTGCTGCTCGCCGGCACCACCGTGGCCATCGCCCGGCGCCGCGCCGCGAAGAGCGCGTCCTGATGGCCCGGCGCTGGTGGGCCGTCGGCGTCGCGGTGGCCCTCGCGGCCCTGTTGGCGCCGGCCCGGCCGGCCGCGGCCGACGCCGCCCGCCCGGGCAACGTCGAGTCGACGGTCACCTCGGTCCCGGCCGGCGCGCCCTTCCACGCCCGCGTGCGCGGCGGCGACTCCTTCCTGGAGCTGCAGGTCGACCGCGGCCACGAGGTGATCGTGACCGACTACGAAGGCTTCCCCTACGTGCGCTACGCCGCCGACGGCGTGGTGTCGGAGAACCAGCAGTCGAAGGCCTCCTACCAGAACAAGACGCGGGCGGCCTCGTCCGAAGGCCCGCAGGCCTTGAACCCGGGCGGTCCACCCGAGTGGAAGCAGGTGGCCACCGGCGGCGTGTACGCGTGGCACGACCACCGCATCCACTGGATGTCGCCCACGCGCGCCCCCGAGCAGGCGTGGGAGGTCGACCTCACTGTCGACGGTCAGCCGATGAAGATGGCCGGACGCTACGGGCCGGTGGACGCGCCGAGTGCGCTGCCGTGGTGGCTCGTCGTCCTGGTGGTGGCCGGCGCGGTGGGCTGGTTCGCCCGCCGTCGCCACGCCGTCGGCGCGGCGGCCGTGCTGGTGGGCGCGGTGGTGGCCGTGCCCGTGGTGGTGAGCCTGGTGCGCCTGCCCCAGTCGAGCTGGCTGCTCGGCGCGTTGATCGTCGCCGCCGCGGTGGCCGCCATCGCCGCGCTGGCTGTTCGCGGCCCGACCGGTGCGGCTCTGGCCGCCGGTGCTGGCGTGGCCCTGGGCCTGTGGGGCTTGCGTCGCACCGACGTGTTCGGTCACGGCATCCTGGTGACCAGCGTGCCCACGTGGGTCGACCGCCTGTCGGTGGCGCTCGCCCTCGGCACCGCCGTCGGCGCCATCGGCGCGACCGTCTGGGCGTTCACCCGCCCACCGACGGCTGCGCCCGCGCCCGCGGCCTGAACCGCTTCGGCTCGTGGGCCATGATGCGAGGGCCATGCCGACACGACGCCGCATCCCCGGTGCGCTCGCCGCGCTCGCGCTGCTGGGCGGCTGCGCGTCGAGCACGACCGGTCGCGTCGACGCTACGAGCAGTACCACGGCCGGCGCGAGCCGCGCCGTGAGCGATGGCCTGCGCATGATCGAAGCAGCCGGCGACGGCCGGCTCACCGAGGTGCAGCAACTGCTGAAGAAGGGCGCCGAGGTGCACGCGGTGGACGACGAGGGCCGCACCGCGCTCATCGCCGCCGCGTACGGCGGCCACCTCGACGTGGCCCGCGCCCTGGTGGCCGCCGGCGCCGACGTGAACGTGCAGGACTCCACCAAGCAGAGCGCCTACCTCATCGCCACGTCGGAGATCGGGGAGGCGAAAGGGCTGGAACTGCTCGAGCTCACCCTCGGGCACGGCGCCGACGTGACCACGCTCGACAGCTACCACGGCACCGGGTTGATCCGGGCCGCCGACCGCGGTTTCGCCGACATCGTGGCCCGCCTGCTGCAGACGCCGATCGACAAGGACCACGTGAACCGGCTCGGCTGGACCGCGCTGCTCGAGGCGATCATCCTCGGCAACGGCGATACGAAGCACGTTGAGGTCGTGCGCCGGCTGGTGGCCGCCGGGGTCGACGTGAACCGGGCCGACGGCTCCGGCGTGACGCCGCTGGCCCATGCCCGGGACAAGGGCTACCAGGAGATGGACGATCTGCTCACCGCCGCCGGCGCCCGTTGACCGCGGGCCCGATCAACCCGCCGGCGGCCCGAGCAGGTCCCAGCGGTTGCCGGCGATGTCGAGGAACACCGCCACCCGCCCGTAGTCCTCGTCCTTGGGCGGGCGCGCGAAGGTGACACCGGCGACCACGAGGCGGTCGAACGTCGCGTCGAAGTCGTCGACGCGCAGGAAGAAGGCGACCCGACCGGCGGCCTGGCGGCCCACGACGGCGGCCTGGTCGGGCCCGTCGGCCCGGGCCAGCAACAGGCTGGTCTGCGCACCGGGCGGTCGCACCACGACCCATCGCTTCGGGCGGCCATCGGTCGTGGTCGACGGGCGATCGTCGACCAGCTCGAAGCCGAGGAGGTCGACGAAGAAGGCGACGGCCGGGTCGTAGTCGTCGACCACGATCGTCACCAGGTCCACGAACGACATCCCGTCAGCTTCGCGCCGACGGCGAGCACCGGCGTGACGCCGATCGGCGGGCCTCGCCCGGTAGCGTGACCGCCCGATGCGCAAGGTGTTGGCGGTCGCCCTTGCCGTCGTGGCGATGCTCGGGCTCGTGGCGACGGCCGAACGGGCCGAGGCGGCCGTGCCGACCGGCGCGTCCCGACTCGTGCCCCTGCCGCCCGCCCGCCTGGTCGACACCCGCACCGGCCTCGGCGTGGCCGCCATCGGTCCCGTGGGCACCGACGCCACCATCGCCGTCGACGTCGCCGGCCACGCCGGCGTGGCGGCCAGCGGCGCCTCGGCCGTGGTGGTCAACGTGACCATGACCGAGACCGCCGGGCCCGGCTTCCTCACGCTGTGGCCCGACGGCGGCACCCGACCCACGGTGTCGTCGGTGAACGCCACCGGGGCCGACCAGACCGTGGCCAACCTGGCCGTGGTGACACTGTCGGCGGCCGGGCGCCTGCAGCTCTTCGCCCATCGCAGCACGCACGTGGTGATCGACGTGGCCGGCTACTTCACGACCACCACCGCGGCGGTGGCGGCCGGGCGGTTCGTGCCCCTCGCACCCCGCCGCATCCTCGACACGCGCGAGGGCGACGGTGCACCGGCCACTCGGCCGGCATCGGGCTCCACCACCGTGCTCACGGTGGCCGGTCGCGGCGGCGTGCCCGCCACGGGCGCTGCCGCCGTGGCTCTGACCCTGACCGCGACCGAGGCGTCGACCGCCGGCTACGTGACGGCGTGGCCCGGCGGGCGGGAGCGGCCGCTGGCGTCGAACCTGAACCTGCCCGGCGCCGGCGCCACGGTGGCCAACACGGTGATCGTGCCCGTGGGCGCCGACGGCACCGTGGCGCTCTATGCGCAGAAGGCGACCCATCTGGTGGCCGATGTGGTCGGCTGGTTCACCGGCGACGACGCCGCCGCCTCCACCGACGGGCTGTACGTGCCGATCGCACCGCGGCGCACGTTCGACACCCGCGTCACCGGCGCTCGCCTGTCGGCCCGCTTCCGCCGGGACCTCACCTTCGACGTGGGCACCGAGGCCGCCGGCGTGATCGCCAACCTCACCATCACCGACACCGCCGCCCCGCTCTACCTGACCGCCTACCCGGCGGCCACGCCGCGACCCCTCGCCTCGAACGTGAACGCCGACGGCGCCGGCGCCACGCGGGCCAACCTGGCCGTGCTGCCGCTCACCGCCGGCAACCGGGCCAGCGTGTACCCGAGCGACGACACCGACCTCGTGGTCGACGCCGCCGGCTGGTTCACCGGGCGCCCGCTGGCGGTCGACGCCGCCGTGGCGTCGAGCGCGCCAGGTCTGGGCGGCTCGGCACCCATCGCGGCGTTCGACCGCGAGATCACCGACTTCCTGGACGCCAAGGGTGCCAGCGGTGCGTCGGTCGCGGTGAGCCGCAACGGCAAGCTCGTGTACGTGCGCTCGTACGGGCTGGCCGACGCGGCCAACGGCGAAGCCGCCCGCATCGACAGCCGCTTCCGCATCGCCAGCATGTCGAAGCCGCTGGCCGCCACCGCGGCCATGCGCCTGATCGAACGGGGCCAGCTCTCGCTGTCGACCCGCGTGTGGCCCCTCATCGACACCCGGGTGCCCCTGCCCGCCGGGGCCGACCCCCGCGCCGCGGCGATCACCGTGCGCGACCTGCTGGAGCACTCCTCGGGCTTCCTCGGGTGGATGGACCCGTTCTTCAACGACACCAAGGAAGTCGTCGACGCCTTCGGCCCCCAAGGCGCGTCGTCGTGCGAGCAGGGCGCGGCGTGGTTCCTGACGTGGCCGCTGGCCTACGCGCCCGGCACCGACTCGATCTACACGAACATGGACTACTGCCTGCTCGGCCTGGTGCTGGAACAGGTCACCGGTCGGCCGTGGGCCGAGGTGGTGACCGGCGAGGTGCTCATCCCCGCCGGCATGCGCAACGAGCGCGTCGCCCGCACCCGCAACGACCGCCTGCCCCACGAAGCCGTGCACGTCACCCCGGCGGCCGACGAGCTCGGCGGTGGCTGGTTCATGGAGGGCCTCGGGCCTGCGGGCGCGTGGTTGGGCACCGCGGCCGATCTCGTGCGCTTCCTCGACCGGTTGGCCGACGGCACGCTGGTGACACCGGCCACGCTGGCCACGATGAAGGCGGCGCCCACCTACAACGACGGCACGGGGTGGTGGGGGCTGGGGCTGCGGGCCCACGACAACGGCGCCAGCTTCGGCCACACCGGCTCGCTGAAGAACGCCCGCGGCATGGAGATGCACCAGGCCGACGGCACCACGTGGGCGATCCTGGTGAACGGCACCTTCCCCGACCACGCCGACCAGCTGTCGGCGCTCATGGCCCGGGCCCTGGCCGCGGCGCCGGCGTGGCCCGCCATCGACCTCGGCCCCGACATCCCGTAGTCCCGTCGGTCGGTCGGTCCGGAACGTCGACGACAACACCGCCGGTGATGGCGCCCCTCGTCGCCATCCTCATCGGCGCCGCGCTCGTGGAGATGTCTGCTCAGCCCGGTCCGGGGTCGTCGTCGGGCACGCGCAGGTCGACCACCACGGCGTAGTGGTCCGACGGCATCACCCCGTCGACCGGCGCGGTGCCCGCGAGCCACACGCGTGCCGGATGGCCGAAGGGTTTCGGGCGCGGCCACGACACGAGCATGTAGTCGAGCCGGCGGTTGGGCCACGCCGCATCGGCCAGGTACGGGTTGGCAGCGTGCCACGTGTGCCCGGGGCCGTCGCCACGCACCTCCCACGCGTCGGTGAACACCAGCCCGGGCACCGGCGGCGGCGCCCGCCCGGTGAGCATGCGGATCTCGTTGCTGTCGGGCACCGCGTTCAGGTCGCCGCCGATCACGAGCGGCGCGTCGGTGGCCGGGTCGCCCCGCCAGCGGGCCGCCGCCTCGGCCAGCGCCCGCGTCTGGGCCTGGCGCGTGGTCGAGCGGTCGAAGCGGTGCTCGGTGTGGGTCGACACGAACGGCCAGTGGCCCCACGGGGTGTCGAGCACGGCCAGCACGGCACGACGGTGGCTGGGCGTGCCGTCGACCGCGGGCAGGGCCACGACCTCGGTCGCCACGATCGGGTGCTTCGACAGCACGACGTTGTTCACCGACCAGCCGCGGAAGAACGGGCCCTCGGTGGACGCGAGGTGCATGCCCAACGCCTCAGCGAGCTGGCGCCCCTGGTGCGACCCGTCCTCGTTGGCCCACACCTCCTGCAGGCAGCACGCGTCGGCGGCCTCGGCGCGCAGCACCGCCTCGATGGCGGCGTGGCGGCGTTCGAACTCGCCGTGGCGCCACCACAGGTTCCACGTGAGGACGCGCAGCATGGCGCCGACCCTACGCCGCCGCTGCTCTGGGACGGTTCAGCGTCACCGGTGGCACTCCACGCGCCCAGAACGTCGACGGCTGGGGAACCGGCGGCCGGAACCGTCAGTCGCGATCGCGCACGGCGTTGAGGTAGTTGTAGATCGTCACGCGCGACACGCCCATGGCGTCGGCGACATCGTCGGCCGCGTTGCGCAGAGCGAAGGCGCCCCGCTCGTGGAGCAGCCGCGCCGCCACCTGCTTCTGGGCCCGGCTCAGATCGGCCAACGGGCCGCCGAGCTCGCGCTCGACCTCGGCGATCAGCTCGGCCAGCGCGCCGTGCACGGTGGCCTTGCGCCGCGGCAGCCGGGCGGCGGCCACGACCATGCCCTCCCACCGCAGGGGCACGTCGCCCTCCCGGGCCTGATCGGGGCTGAGCAGCTCCACGCCCATGGCCTCCACGAGGGGGCGCAGGGCGGCGGCGAAGGGGTGCTCGGGCGCGTCGGCCAACGACACCTGGCACGACACCCGCGTGGCCCCGGCGCCGAAGGCGGCGTCGACCACGCGGGCCAGCACCCGGGCGGCCACGGTGGCGTCGGCCTCGAACGCCGAGCCGAACGGGCCCACGTCGAGCTCCAGACCGTCGCCCGACACGGCGTCGAAGGTGGCCTGCACGTGCGGACCCGGACGGCCCTCCTCGAACGGTTCGACGGTGAACTCGACCCGGGTGCGTGCCACGAGGCGTCACACTAGGCACCAGTTGACGGACCGTGCGCCGCTGGTCTTCCATGGGCCGGTGCCCCCCACCAACCTGCGCATCGACGCGGACCGCCTCCTACGGCGGCTCACCGCACTGGCCGAGATCGGCGACACCGGCGACGGCGGCTGCGCCCGCTTGGCCCTCACCGACGCCGACAAGGCCGGCCGCGACCTCGTCGTCGCCTGGATGCGCGACCTCGGTCTCACGGTGGGCGTCGACGGCATCGGCAACGTGATCGCCATCACGCCGTGGGGCGAAGGCGCACCGGTGATGTGCGGGTCGCACATCGACACCGTGCGCACGGGTGGGCGCTACGACGGCAACTACGGCGTGCTCGCCGGGCTCGAGGTCATCGAGACCCTCATCGGCCTCGACCGCACGACCCGCCGGCCGTTGGCCGTGGCGTTCTTCACCGACGAGGAGGGCGCCCGCTTCGCCCCCGACATGCTCGGCTCGCTCGTGTACGCCGGCGGGCTCGGGGTCGAGGACGCCCTCGACATCGTCGGCATCGACGGCGCCCGCGTGGGCGACGAGCTCGAGCGCATCGGCTACGCCGGCGCGCTGCCGTGCCCGGGCGCAGTGCCGCACGCCTACGTCGAGCTGCACATCGAGCAGGGACCGGTGCTCGAGGCCGACGGGGTGACCTTGGGTGCCGTCACCGGGGTGCAGGGCATCTCGTGGCAGGAGCTCACCATCGTCGGCCAGTCGAACCACGCCGGCACCACGCCCATGGCACTGCGCCACGACCCCGTGTACGTGGCCGCCGAGATCACGGTGTTCGTGCGCCGGCTCGCCCTCGAGCTCGGTGGCCACCAGGTGGGCACGGTCGGCAAGGTCGATGTGCACCCGAACCTGGTGAACGTGGTGGGCGCCACCGCCACCGTCACCGTCGACCTGCGCAACACCGACGAGACCATCCTGCGCACGGCCGAGGCCCGGCTGGCCACCCGCTGCACCGAGCTGGCCGAGGCCGAAGGCGTCACCATCACGGCGCGCCGCCTGGCCCGCTTCGAGCCGGTCGAGTTCGACGCCGCCATGATCGACCGCATCGAGGCCACCGCCACCGCGCTCGGCCACTCGGTGCAGCGCATGCCGTCGGGCGCCGGCCACGACGCCCAGATGCTCGCCCGCGTGTGCCCCACGGCGATTTTCTTCACGCCGCGCGTGCGCGGAATCAGCCACAACCCCGCCGAGCACACCGAGGCGGCCGACCTGGCCGCAGGCGCCGATGTCCTCGCCCACGTCCTCGTGGACCTCGCCGATCAGGAGCAGCCGTGACCCGCACCATCACCGTCGGGGCAGCCCAGCTGGGACCCATCCAGCGTGAGCACACCCGCGCGCAGGTCGTGGAGCGCCTGATCGCCCTGCTGCACCAGGCCCACGCGCACGGGTGCGACCTGGTGGTGTACCCCGAGCTGGCGCTCACCACGTTCTTCCCGCGCTGGTTCGTGGACGACATCAGCGAGGCCGACCACTACTACGAACGGTCCATGCCCAACGCCGCCACGCAACCGCTGTTCGACGAGGCCAGGCGCCTCGGCATCGGCTTCTGCCTCGGCTACGCGCTGCTCGACGGCGACGGTCACCGCTGGAACGTGCAGACGCTGGTGGAGCGGGACGGCCGCATCGTGGGCACGTTCAAGAAGGTCCACATCCCCGGGCACGAGCACCACGAACCCGACCGCCCGTTCCAGCACGCCGAGCGCTACTACTTCGAGCCGAGCCCCGATGGCTTCGACGTGTGGCGCGCCTTCGACGGCATCGTCGGCATGGCCATCTGCAACGACCGCCGCTGGCCCGAGACGTACCGCGTCATGGGGCTGCAGGGCGTGGAGATGGTGCTGTGCGGCTACAACACGCCCATCCACTACGTGCCCGACCCCAGCCAGGACATCCTGCAGGGCTTCCACAACGCGCTGGTCATGCAGTCTGGTGCGTACCAGAACGGTACGTGGGTGGTCGGCGTGGCCAAGGGTGGTGTGGAGGAGGGCGTCGACTCGCTCGGCCAGAGCTGCATCATCGCCCCCTCGGGCCAGATCGTGGCCCAGGCCCTCACCACCGACGACGAGCTCATCGTGGCCCGCTGTGACCTCGACTGGTGTCAGCGCTACAAGGGCACGCTGTTCGACTTCGACCGGTACCGCCGGCCCGAGGTGTACGGGCGCATCACCGGCCAGCGCGGCGTGGTGCGGCCCGACTGAACGCCCCCACGGTACCGGCCGCGGGCTGTACGGCACCTGACCAGGTCACCCGTCACGGCGGCGCGCACCCGGTTTACAATCCGTTCAATCCCCCGAACGCCCCATCAAGGGTGTCCTGGTCGAAGGAGCGTGGTTGGTGACCATCCAGGCCGATCCCATCGCCCTCACCGTGAACGGCCAGGCCGTGGCGGTCCGAGCCGATCACCCGCACCTGCTCGCCGCCCTGCGCGACGAGCTCGACATCACCTCGCCCAAGGACGGCTGTTCGCCGTCGGGGCAGTGCGGGTGCTGCACGGTGCTCATCGACGGCAAGCCGGTGGTGTCGTGCCAGCAGCCCCTCGCCAAGGTGGCGGGCAAGGTGGTGGTCACGCTGGAAGGCGTCGACGAAGCCGAACGCCAGCGCTACGCCGACGCCTTCGCCGCCTGCGGCGGCCTGCAGTGCGGCTTCTGCATCCCCGGCATCGTCATGCGGGCCAAGGCCCAGATCGACAAGAAGGGCGCCGGCCTCGCCCGTGACGACATGGCCCGCCACCTCGGCGCCCACCTGTGCCGCTGCACCGGGTACGTGAAGGTGCTCGACGCCATCGAGGCCGTCGCCCAGGGCAAGGAGCTCACGCCCGAGCGACCCGGCGGCGTGGGCAGCCGCGGCATGAAGTACGAGGCGCGAGAGCTGTGCCTCGGCGACCGCGGCTACGTGGACGACATCCGCATCCCCGGCATGCTCCACGCCGCGGTGCACCTCACCGAGCACGCCCGCGCCGACATCACGACCATCGACACCAGTGCCGCCGCTGCGGCGGCCGGTGTGATCGCGGTCTACACCGCGGCCGACGTGCCCGGCCGCCTGCAGCACGGCCTCATCCACAAGGACTGGCCCCTCGCCATCCCCGTGGGTGGCCGCACCAGCTACGCCGGCGACGTGCTCGCCATCGTGGTGGCCGAGACGCGCCAGCAGGCCCGTGCCGCCGCCGAGCTCGTGCAGGTGGGCTACGACGTGCTCCCGGTCGTGACCGACGCGGTCGCCGCGGTGCAGCCCGGCGCGCCGATCGCGGTGTGGGGCACCGACACCAACGTGCTCTCGCGCTCGGTGTACGCCCGCGGCGACGTGGACGCCGCGCTGGCGGCCAGCGCGTTCACCGTCACCGAGACGTTCCAGTCGCAGCGCATCGAGCACGCCTTCCTGGAGCCCGAGTCGTCGCTCGCCGTGCCCGACAGCGAGCGGCGCACGCTGCACGTGTACTCGGGCGGCCAGGGTGTGTGGGACGACCGCAACGACATCGCCGACCTGCTCGGCATCGAGCGCGCACAGGTCACGGTCGAGCTCGTGTCGAACGGCGGCGCGTTCGGCGGCAAGGAGGACATGGTGACGCAGGGCCACGCCGCCCTGGCCGCCTGGCTGCTGCAGCGCCCGGTGAGGATCACCGTGTCGCGCGAGGAGAGCCTGCGCATGCACGCCAAGCGCCACCCGATCCGCATGGAGTACCAGGCCGGCTGCGACGCCGACGGCAAGCTCACCGCGCTCAAGGTGCGCGCCGTGGGCGACTCGGGCGCCTACGCCAGCGTCGGCATGAAGGTGCTCGAGCGCATGGCCGGCCACGCGTCGGGCCCGTACCGCCTGCCCACCATCGATGTGGAGGCGATCGCCGCCCGCACGAACAACCCGGTGTGCGGCGCGTTCCGCGGGTTCGGCGCCAACCAGGCCCAGTTCGCCATGGAGGGCGTGCTCGACCGACTGGCCGCCCAGGTGGGCATCAGCGGGTGGGAGATCCGCAAGCGCAACGTGATCCACCCCGGTGAGGTGTGGGGACCGGGCCAGATCATGGACGACGGCTGCCTCGGCGCCGAGGCGTGCCTCGACCGCATCAAGCCGCACTACGACGCGGCTGTGGCCGCCGGGCGGGCCGTGGGCGTGGGCCTCGGGTTGAAGAACTCGGGCCTCGGCAATGGCTTCAAGGAGATCACGCGCGCCGTCGTGCGCTTCAACAGCCACGACGGCTCCGTCGAGGTCCGCCACGGCTGGACCGAGATGGGTCAGGGCGTGCACTCGGTGGCCCTGCAGGTGGCGGTGGAGGAGCTCGGCATCGAGCCCGAGCGCATCAAGGTCATCGTCGACACCACACGCGAGCTCGGGCTGGGCCAGACCACGGGCAGCCGCGGCACCCTCATGGGCGCCGGCGCGGTGAAGGCGGCGTGCGAAGCGGCACGGGCCGCCGGCTGCACCCCCGACGTGGACCACGAGGGCGAGTACCGCGTCGACTGGACCCAGCACCTCGGCGAGCCCGGGGTCGAGTTCCCCATCATCCACTCCACCTTCGGCTACGCCGCCCAGCTCGTGGTGATGGACCCGACCACGCAGGCGATCGATCGCGTCGTCGCCATCCACGACGTGGGCCGGGCCGTGAACCCCACGCTGTGCGAGGGCCAGATCGAGGGCAGCGTGCACATGGGCCTCGGCTACGCGCTCAGCGAGGACTTCCCGTCCGACCCCGACACGGCGTTCCCCACCAACATGACGCTGCGCTCGCTCGGCATCCTGCGGGCCAAGGACGTGCCGCCCATCGAGGTCGAGCTGGTCGAGTCACCCCAGCCGAACAGCCCCTACGGCATCAAGGGCGTGGGTGAGATCGGGCTGGTGCCCACCGCCGGCGCCGTGGCCGCCGCCCTCCACGCCGCCGACGGCGTGTGGCGCACCGTGCTGCCGATGCGCCGCACCACCGCCGGCTGACCACCTCGCCCTCCGCGCCGCGATCCACCGCGCACGGTGGTGGCTCGTCGACCTGGGGCGCGTGGTTGCTCTCTCCGTGGTCAAGAACCGCTCCGGAACGACTCCGCTCGCTCGCGCTCAGCGTGGCGGTTGGACGCACGCTGGTCCCATGAAGAAGCGCTCCCTCGCCATCGTCGCTCTCGCTGCTGGTCTGGCCATCGCTTCTCCGGCCCACGCCACCGGCGAGTCCACCGCGACCACCGCCGACGGCATCCAGGCCCAGCTCCCGCAGACCTACCCGACCACCCCGCTGGAGGACTTCATGAACGCAATCAACGGACCGCTCGGCATGAGCATCGCCGTGCTCGCCGTGTCGGTGGGCGGCCTGCTGGTCCGTGACCGCATGCGGCGCCGCAAGGACAGCGACCGCGTGCGTCAGGCGATCGTCACCCGGGCGACGTTCGCCCACAACCCGTTCCCCCAGCTGCAGTCGCCCTATGCCCATCAGGCCACGATCAGCCTGCAGCTGCAGGACATGGTGCGGGCCTGGTCGGAGCGGCCGATGACCCCCGCCGGGGCCGACACCACCGGCGCGCCGATGCCGCTCCCCCCGCCCGTCGTCCTGAACGACGACATCTGGGGCCGCGGCTGAGCGCAGCGAAGCCGCGACGACCGTGCGAAGCGGCGCTCAGCCCGTGAAGGCGAGGGCGATGAGCAGGATGCGCAGTTCCTTGGCGGCCAGGCAGGCCCGCTCGAAGCGCACCGGCTCGCCGTTCTCGAGCGCGTCGAAGGCGATCGAGTCGGCCAGTTCCATCAGCTCCGAGGCGATGAGCGAGAGCTGATCGGCCTCGACCGCTTCGGTGATGCGGCGTTGGAAGTCCTGACGTACGGTCCGCGCGAGCCCGTACGGGTCGACGAGCGGCACCAGCAGGTGCAGTTCGGCTCGGAGCTCTTCGATGACCGTGTTCATCGCTCTAGTGATCGGCCCAGCCCAGGGGCGCTTGAGCGGGGCCGCCGATCACGTACGGTCTCTTGAGGCAAGCCATACTGAGGGGGAATGGGAGCGACGACCACGGGCATGGTGTGCGGCCATCACCACCTGTACTCGACGCTGGCGCGCGGCATGCCCGCCCCTCCCCTGCAGCCGACCGGCTTCCTGTCGATCCTCGAGCAGGTGTGGTGGCGCCTCGACGTCGCCCTCGACGCCGACATGCTCCACTGGTCGGCCATGCTCGGCGCGACCGAGGCGCTGCTGTGCGGCACCACGGCGATCATCGACCACCACGAGAGCCCCAACGCCATCGAGGGCAGCCTCAGCGTGGTGGCCGACGCCTGCGCCATCGTGGGCGTGCGGCTGAACGTGGCCTACGGCGTGACCGACCGATGGGCCGATGACGGCACGTTCCACACCGGGGCCGACGCCCCGCCGGCCCGCATGACCAACGCCGCCCGGCGGGGTCTGGCCGAAGGGGCGCGCTTCGTGCGCGAGGGCGGCAACGGCATGGTCGGCCTGCACGCCAGCTTCACGTGCAGCGACGAGACCATCGAAGCAGCCGCCGGGCTGGCGCGCGATCTGGGCGTCGGTGTGCACGTGCACGTGGCCGAAGGTCACGTGGACGCCGACGCCGGCCGGCGGCTCGCCGTGTACGCAGCCGACGACTGGTTGCTCGTGCATTGCGTGCACCTCGACCGCGACCTGCCCGGCACCATCGCCCACAACCCCCGCTCGAACATGAACAACGCCGTCGGCTACGCCCGACCGGCGCAACGACCCAACCGTGTGGTGCTCGGCACGGACGGCATCGGTGCGGACATGCTCGAGGAGTTCCGCCTCGCCTACGTACGCCTGCGCGAGGACGACGTGCTGGCCTCGCCGGACACGCCGTGGAACTGGCTGGCCAACGGCCACGCCTGGTTCCCCGAGGTCGCCGACGACCGGGTCACGTGGAACTACGACCACGTCGACGATCCGTGGCGGCTGGCGTTCACCCCCGGCGTGCGGGCCACCGAGGTGGTGCGGGCCGGCGGCGAGGTGCTCCTGCGTGACGGGCTCCCCACCCGCGTCGACCTCGACGAGGTCCGGGCCAAGGCGGCCGAGCAGGCGGCCCGCCTCTTCGAGCGGCTGGCATGAACCGCCACCTGCCCCTCGTGCTCGTGGCCGGTGGCCTGTTCGAGCGCCGCGGGCCGGAGCGCTTCTGGCACGACCCCGGGGTGGCCGGCGCCCTCACCCGGCTCGGCTACGCGGTGCACACGCCGCCGCGACCGTCGAGGTGCGCGTCGTGGACGACCGAGACCGAGGCGCTGGGCGCCGCGGTGGCGGCGGTGGGCCGACCGGTCGGTCTGGTGGCGGCGTCGAACGGGTGCTCGGCGGCACTGAAGCTGGCACTGGCGGCACCGGCGCTCGTGGACCGGCTGGTGCTGTGCTGGCCGGCCACCGGCGACGACGCCGAGGTGGATGCGGCGGTGCGGCGGTCGCTCGGCGCGAGGGGCGTGCCTGACGCGTCGCTCGACGAACTGCTCGATGGCGAGGTGGTGCGCGGTGTGCACCCGACGGACCTGCGCACCCTGGCCTGTCCCACCACCCTCGTGCCCGCCGAACCCGAGGACGCGTACCACCAGACGCGCACCGTGGCCTGGCTGCGCCACCAGTTGCCCCGCGCCACCATCGGCCTGGGCACGCCGCCCTCGCCCACCCCGGCCTTCGCCGGTCACCTCGGCGCGTTCGTGGGCCTCCTCGACGTCGTCCTGACCGATCCCTGAGGCGGGTCGTCACCGCGCCGCGACGATGGCGATCTCCATCTTCCACGCGGCCTGGGCCAGAGCGGGCACGACCACCAGGGTGGAGGCGGGCTCGTGGCCGGCCATCGCCACGTCGCGCGCCGCCATGACGACCGAGAGGTCGTGCCCCGCAACCACGTAGGTGGTCACCGACACCACATCGCTCACGACCATGTCGGCCTCCCGCAGGAGCGCGGCGAGCGAGCCCCACACCGTGGCCGCCTGCCCGGCGATGTCGTCGGCGATGGTGCCATCGGGACGCGTCGCCACGATGCCCGAGGTGTGCAGCCAGCGGGTGGACCCCTCGGTGTGGATGGCCAGGCTGTAGGCGGCGGCAGGCGGGGCGAGGTCGGCGGGGGTGAGGGCACGGTTCATGCCCCGATCTGAGCGCGTAGCCCGGCGGTCGGCAAGCGCGCGGCCCCGCCGCGACCTCGCCCGCACCGCTACGGTGCCCGCCGTGCCGAGCGAGCCGCCATCGCCCTCCAGTGACCGTTCCCGCGCCCGTCAGGTGCTGCGGGACCGGTCGGTGCTCGCCATCCTGGGCACCTCGGCACTGTCGTCCACGGCCGCGCTCATCCAGGCCATCGCCCTGGGCAAGTTCGTGTTCGACCTCACCGGGCGCGAGCTCGACCTGGGGCTCGTGGGCCTGGCCGAGTTCCTCCCGAGCGCCCTGCTGGTCCTGGTCACCGGATCGGTCGCCGACCGCTACGACCGCCGCCGCATCGGCGCCCTGGCCCTGGCCGGCGAGGCGGTCTGCGCCGTGGCCCTGGCGATCTACGCCGCCGGCTCCCCGTCGGCGCTGTGGCCCGTGTTCATCATCGTGACCGGCTTCGGCGTGGCGCGCGGGTTCGCGGCGCCCTCGTTGCGGTCGATCCCGGCCATGGTCGCCCCCGAGGGCACCCTGTCGCAGGTGGTGGCGTTCCACTCGGCCTCGTGGCAGGCGGCCAGCATCGTCGGCCCGGTCTTCGGCGGCTTCCTGTACGCGGCCGAACCGTGGCTGGCCTTCGCGGTGGCCGCCGCCGTGTTCTGCGTCGGCATCGTGGCCGTGCTGTCGGTGCGGTTGCGTCACGAGCCCGAGCCGTCGCCTGACCGCCCCTCGGTGTCGCACGCGCTGGAAGGGCTGCGCTTCATCCGCCGGACCCCCCTGTTGCTCGCCGCCATCTCGCTCGACCTGTTCGCCGTGCTCTTCGGTGGTGCGGTGGCGCTGCTGCCGGCCATCGCCGAGAAGCGGCTGGGTGTGGGGGCCGTGGGCCTCGGTTGGTTGCGGGCCGCCGGCGGCATCGGTGCGTCGCTCACCGCGGCGGTGCTCGCCGCCCGCCCGTTCCGCCACAAGGTGGGGCGCTGGCTGCTGATCGCGGTGGCCGTGTTCGGTGCCGCCACCGTGGTGCTGGGCGTCACCCGCAGCTACGCGGTCGCCTTCGCGGCCATGTTCCTGCTCACGTCGGCCGACATGGTGAGCGTGTTCGTGCGCGGCACCCTCGTGCCGCTGGCGACCCCCAACGCCATGCGGGGCCGGGTGCTGGCCGTGGAAGCGGTGTTCATCGGTGCGTCGAACGAGCTGGGCGCGTTCGAGTCGGGCGTGGCCGCCGCCGTGTTCGGCCTCGTCGTCGCCATCGCGTCGGGCGGGCTGGCCACGCTGGCCATCGTGGGCCTGTGGTGGGTGCTGTTCCCGTCGTTGCGTGATGTCGACACCTTCGACGAGCTGGCGCCGGTGGCGCCGCCCACGCCCGGGTAGGACCGCCGGCCCATACCGTTCGCGTGACACCACGTCGTCGCTCCCGCCGGCGCGGTGCCCCGACCGGTCCCGATGAACCCCCGATCCACCACCCCGTTTGCCGTCCGCCCGGTCGACGCCGGCATGGTCGAAGCCGCCACGCGCGCCTTGGCCGATGCAGGTACGCCCGGGCTGGTCGCCGTGGTCGACCTGGACCGCGTGCATCTGGTGACACCGGGCGACGACCGGGGGTTGGTGGCCCTGCAGCTCGTGCTGGAACGGGTGGGCACCCACCTGCGGGGCCGGGCGCCGTGGCTGCGGTTGGAGACCGACGTGTTCGTGGTGGTCGCCCCGGCGGTCGCCGATGAGGCCGCCGCGCGGGCCCTCGCCCACGAGCTGATGACCGTGGTCGACGACGCCCTGGCCGCCACTGCGCCCGGGCTCCCGGTGCAGGCCGTGTGCGGGCTGGCCTGGCAGGCGGTGGCCGGCACCGCCCTGCTGCCGGCGGCGCTGGAGGCGTGTTGGCGGGCCCGGCACCACGGCCCGCCAGTGGTGCTGGCCGAGCGCCCCGATCGGTGGGCGGTGCGCCCCGAACGAGCGGTCTCGCCCGCGGCGCGCCTGCGGGCGCTGGCCGACGCGGCGACGCCGTTCGCCGACGAGTCGACCGTCGACCGCCGGCCGGCCATCGACGGGTTCCTCGTGGAGCTGTCGGGGCGGGCGCTGGGTCTGGAACCGGCCGATTTCATCGTCGGGCTGGGTGACGTGCTCGGGGAGCTGGCCACGGTGGCCGGCGCCGACTACGCCTTCGTCGACGTGATGGGCCCCGAGGGGACGACGGTCGAGAACCTCGCCGGCTGGAGCGGCGCCGACCACCCCTCGTTCGTGCGCCACGAGGGCCGACCGCTGGTGCCGGGCGACGACTGGCACCGCATGCTCGTGGCCCTCGAACCGGTGGTGGTGAACGACCAGTACGAATCGCACGGCGGGGAGCACCCGGGCAACCACCCCGCAGGCGGCGTGGCCCGATCGTTCATCACCATCCCGTTCGTCGTCGGCGGCCAGCTGGCCGGCGCGTTGGGCGTGGGGACCATCGACCGGATGCGGCCGTGGACCAGCGACGAGGTGACCGCGCTGCGCCTCACCACCGGGCTGGTGGCCGCCGTGCTCGAGCGCGACCGCCTGGCCCGCGGATCCAAGGGTTCACAAACGGGCGGGTCCGGCCGATAGCAGTGCCGATGGAGTTGCCGTTGCCGTGGTCCGAGCTGTTCGACGAGGTGCCGGTGCCTCTGTCGATCATCGACCTCGACGGGCACCAGCTCGCCGCCAACCGCGCCTACCGCGATCAGTTCGCCCTGGGCGACACCTCGCTCGACCAGCTGACGGCCACGAACATCACGCACCCCGAGGACCGGGCCCGTACCCAGGCGTACCTGCTGCGCCTGCGCAGCGGTGAGACCGACGAGCTCGTGCTCGACAAGCGCTACGTGCGCGTCACCGGTGAGGAGTTCATCGGCGAGCTGCGCGTCCGGTCCCTGCGGGGCGCCGACGGCGAACCGGTGGCTCTGGCCGGTGCCATCCTCGACGTGACCGAGGCGCGCGCCGCCACGGCCCGGCTGGGCGGCGCCGTCGAGCGCAGCGAGCGGGCCTCGGCGGCCAAGTCGTCGTTCGTGGCCCGCGTGAGCCACGACCTGCGCACGCCCCTGCACGCCCTCATCGGCTACACCGAGCTGCTGGAACGGCTCGTGGCCGGCCAGGCCGCCCAGCAACTGGCCGAGCTCATCCACAAGCAGGCCGAGTCGCTGCAACACCTGATCGACGACCTGCTCGATCTGTCAGCCATCGAGTCGGGTCGCCTCGATCTGCACCTCGACGCCTGCGCCGTGCGGCCGTTCCTGCAGGACATGCTGGCCGCGGTGACGATGGCCCACGACACGTCGGGGCTCGAGCTGCGCGCCGCGGTGGCCGACGACGTGCCCACCACCATTGTGGCCGACGAGCGCCGTGTGCGCGAGGTGCTCACCAACCTCGTCGGCAACGCGGTGAAGTACACGCCCCGCGGCACGATCGAGGTCATCGTGAGCCGCGACGGCGCCCTGCTCCGGTTCGAGGTGTCCGACACCGGCCCCGGCATCGAGCCGTCGTACCTCGCCACCATCTTCGATCCGTTCCGCAAGGCCGGCACGCGTCTGGCTCGCACGGCCGAGACCACGGGCCTCGGTCTGGCCATCGTGAAGCAGCTGGTGGAGCTGATGGGAGGCACCGTCGGCGTCGACAGCGAGCCCGACGTGGGGTCCACGTTCTGGTTCACCCTGCCGGCCGGGGTGGCCGACGACGCCACGGCCGCCGACCCGACCGGGCCCGCGCCCGAAACGGCCCGGCGCCAGGCCCGCGTGCTCGTGGTGGACGACTCGGCCACGAACCTGGAGCTGATCCAGCAACAGCTGATCGCCCTCGGTCAGGTGCCGGTGCTGGCCCCCGGCGGCCGCGAGGCCCTGGCCCTGCTCGACGACACCATCGACCTGGTGCTCATGGACGTGAACATGCCCGACGTGGACGGGCTGGAGACGACGCGGTGGATCCGGGCCGCCGGGTGGAGGACGCCGGTCCTCGCGCTGACCGCCGCGGCCATGGCCGCCGACCGATCCGCCTGCGTGCTGGCCGGGATGGACGGGTTCCTCGCCAAGCCCATCGGGCTGAGCGGCCTGGCCGACGCCATCGCCCAGTGGACCGCACGGACCGTCGCCGTCACCCCGACGCGGGCCCGATCGAGCGACGGCGTCCTCGACGAACTGCTGCGTGACGCCGGCCGCGAGGCCACCATCGGCGTGGCCCGCTCGTTCCTGCGCGAGAGCGAACGCCGCGTCACCGAGCTGTACGAGGCGGCCGACCGGGGCGACTCGTCCACGTTCGTGCGCCAGGCCCACACGCTCGCTTCGACCGCCCGGCTCGTGGGCGGCGCCGACGTGGCGCGGCTGTGCGTCGACGCCGAGCGGGCCGGACTGGCCGGCACGGACATGGCCCACCTGCGCCCGCGTCTGGAGGACGTCTACGCCCGCCTGCGCACCGCCCTGATCCGGGCGCTGACCGAGCTGGAGACGGCGGCGTGAAGGGCCTGCTCTTCAACGTCGTCGAGGCGGTCGTCGGCGTCGAGCACCTCTCGTGCGTGCACCAGGGCGACGCCGTCTGTCGCCTGCGGCTGGTCACGACGGCGTGGGTCGCGTCATGACGGCGACGGACGCCGACGAGCTGGCCGAGCTGCGGGCGACGGTGCGCCGGCTGGAGCGGCGGCTCGAACGCGAGCGCGCCGCCCAGGAGGCGAACCGGGCCAAGACCCGCCTGCTGGGCTCGATCTCCCACGAGGTGTTCACGCCCGTGCACCAGGCCCGCGGGTCGCTGGAGCTGGCGATGACGGCGGTCGACGACCACTGGGTTCGTGAGCAGCTGCACCGCGCCGGCGAGGCGCTCACTGCCATCGAGCGCCTGTTCCGGAACCTGCTCGTGGTGGCGGAGGCCGATACCCGTGGGCTGCAGGTGAACCTGACCGCCACGGTCCTGCCCCAGCTGCTCGACACCGCGCTGCACCACTGGCGCCCGCGGGCGACGGCCCAGGGGTCGCTGCTCGTGAGCGAGGTGACCGTGCCCGCCGATCTGGTCGTCAGCACCGACGATCTGCGCCTGCGCCACGCGCTCGACGAGCTGCTCCACAACGCCGTGCGCTTCACGCGCGGCGGTGTGGTGCGCGTGGGGGCCCACCGGTGCGATGACGAGATCGTCATCACCGTGGCCGACGAGGGGCCGGGCCTGCCCGCCGCGCTGGTGAGCCACCTGTTCGAGCCGTTCGACAGCGACAGCGACAGCCGTGTCGGTGGCGGGGGCGGGGGCGGCCTCGGGCTCGGGCTCGCGGCGGCGTCGCGGATCGCGGCATCGCTCGGAGGGCGACTCGTGCGCGACGAGCAGCCGATCGGCGAGCAGTTCAGCTTGTACCTGCCCGCGGCCTGATCGACCGCGGGCCCGGCTACGCCGCCAGGCGGTAGCCGACGCCGCGCACGGTGAGCACGAGGCTCGGCTCCTGGGCGACGTCGATCTTGCGGCGCAGGTTCTTGATGTGGGTGTCGACCACCAGCTCGGACTGCGGTCCCTCGGTGCCCCACACCCGCTCGATGAGTGCGGCGCGCGACCACACCATGCGGGGCCGGCTCAGCAGGGCCTCGAGCAGATCGAACTCGATGCGGGTCAGGTCGATCGTCTCGCCCCGCACCCTTACGCTGCGGGCGTCGGTGTCGAGCTCGATGGCGCCGATGCGGCGCACCGAGGTGCTGGCGACCGGTCCGTCGCTGATGCGGCGTGAGGCCGAGCGTACGCGGGCCACCAGCTCGCGCACCGAGAACGGCTTGGTCACGTAATCGTCGGCCCCGACCGAGAGCCCGACCACACGATCGAACTCCTCGCTCTTGGACGTCAGCATGATCAGGTGCGCGCGGGAGAACGTGCGGATCTCGCGGCACACCTCGAGCCCGTTCATGCCGGGCAACATGAGATCGAGGATCACGATCTCGGGGTCGGTCGCACGGGCCAGATCGACGGCCGCGGCACCGTCGTCGACCACGTCGACGGCGAAGCCTTCCGTGCGCAACGCGCCGCCCACGAGCTGCGCGTACTCCGGGGAGTCCTCCACCACGAGCACCCTCATGCACACCACCTGGTCTGGTCCACTGCGATCACCCTTCACACAGCTCGGGCTGCGGCCCCCGTCGGTCTGCCGGCCGCATCTCTGCTATCGGCGTTGCCGGGGTGAGTCTTGAACGCTCCTCCCCGAAATCTCCCGGAAGTGGAGGGGATCGAGAGCCCCCGTGGGGTCCGTGCGGCGGGGCTATGTTGGAACGAGTGAACCAGGAACCCTCTGCGCCCCACGGCGGTCGATGAGCCGTGCGCATCACCGGCATCCAGGTCCGCCGCTACCGGTTCCCACTCGATCCACCCCTGCACGCCGCGTGGGATCCGGTGCCCCGCACCGAGCAGTGGGCGAGCGTCGTCAGCGTCCACACCGACGAGGGCATCTCGGGCCACGCGTCCGGTGACCACCTGCCCGACGCCGAGGTGGCCGCCCGCTTCCTCGTCGGGCTCGATCCGTTGCGCACCGAGGTCGTGCGCGAGGTCCTGGAGACGGTCGACTACCACGGCGGCCGGCCGTGGACGCTCGACGCCGCCGTTTGGGACGTGGTCGGCAAGGCGCTCGGCCAGCCGTGCTGGAAGCTGCTCGGCGGGCGCAACGAACGGCTCCTCGCCTACGCGTCGAACGCCGAGCGCGTCACCGCCGCCGAGCGGGCCGAACGCATCACCGCGCTGCGCGGCCAGGGCGTCAAGGCGTTCAAGATCCGCTTCCACGACCCCGACTGGCGGCGCGACATCGCCGTGGTGGAGCACGTGCGCGATGTCGTCGGCCACGACGTGGAGCTCATGGTCGACGCGAACCAGGGGTGGCGCATGGCGGGCGACCGCACCGTCCGCTGGGACGTGGCCACCGCGGCCCAGGTGGCCCGGGCCCTCGAACCGCTCGGCGTCTACTGGCTCGAAGAACCGCTCAACACCGCCGACGTCGACGGGTACGCCGCGCTGCGGTCGCGCACGTCATTGCGCCTCGCGGCCGGTGAGATGGTCCGCCAGCTCCATGAGGCGCGCGACCTGATCCTGCGGGGCGGCGTGGACGTGGTGCAACCCGACGTGGTGCTGACCGGTGGCATCACCGGGTGCCGGCGCATCGCCGGCTTCGCCGATCTGATGGGTCGGGTGTGGACCCCGCACACGTGGTCGAACGGTTACGGCCTGGTGGTGAACCTGCACGCCGCGCTGGCCTGGTCGACCTGCCCGTTCGTCGAGGTGCCCTTCGATCCGCCCGTGTGGGGCGCCGAGCGACGCGACTGGCTGCTCCCCCATCCGGTCACCATCGCACCCGACGGCACCATCGCCCCGCCCGACGGTCCCGGTCTCGGCGTGGAACCCGACTTCGAGGCGCTCGAGCGCTACCTCGTGCGTGACTGACGACACGGCCGGGGGTACGGCGGACTAGCCCTGCCCTGATCGGGGTAGGTTCCTGGCGATGGCTGATGATGAACGTCCCCAGACCCTCGTGGGCGTGTCGTTCGACGACACGTTCCGCGCCCAGGAGTTCCTTTCGGCCGCCACGCGGCTCATGGCGCGAGACGAGCTGAAGCTGAAGGACGCCGTGATCGTGGCCAAGGACGCCAACGGCCGCGTGACCGTGCGCGAGACAACCGACCCGCAACCGGCCCGGAGCGCGCTGTCCGGCGCGATGTGGGCCGGCCTCTTCGGCCTGCTGCTCGGCGGCCCGGTCGGCTGGCTGGCCGGCACGGCCATCGGTGCCGGCGCCGGTGCCGTCACCGCCAAGGTGGTGGACCTCGGCATCCCCGATGAGTGGGTTCAGTGGTTCCGCGACGCGGTGCAGCCGGGCAAGGTGATCGTGGCCCTGCTGCTCACCGACGTGAACCGCAACGCCCTCGTGGAAGAGGCCGGCCGCTTCGCCGGCGCCCGACTGGTGTACGCCAACCTGGAACCGAACGCGGTCGAGCGCATCCACGAGGCCTTCGGCGACCGGCCGGCCGAACCCGAGCCGGCCTCGGACACCGACCCCACGCCGGTGCCCGACGAGCTGCTGCCGCCGCCCCGGCCCGGCGCCTGACCGACGCTCCTAAGGAAACACGACCACCCGGTTGCCGATGAGCAGCAGGCGGTCCTCGGCCTGGTAGCGCACGGCGCGGGCCAGCACCTGGCGCTCCACGTCGCGCCCGGTGATCTCCAGGTCGTCGGCCTCGTAGGCGTGCGACACCCGGATCACGTCCTGCTCGATGATCGGTCCCTCGTCCAGGTCGGGCGTCACGTAGTGGGCCGTCGCACCGATGATCTTCACGCCCCGCACGAACGCCTGCTGGTACGGGCGGGCGCCCTTGAACCCGGGCAGGAACGAGTGGTGGATGTTGATGACCCGCCCGGCGAGCTGTTCGCACAGCTCGGTGGACAGGATCTGCATGTAGCGGGCCAGCACCACGAAGTCGATGCGGTGCTCGTCGATCAGGTCGACGAGGCGCGCCTCCTGGGCCACCTTCGTGGCCGCGGTGACCGGCAGGTGCACGAACGGAATGCCGTGGCGGGCGACGAGCTCCTGGCCGTCGAAGTGGTTCGACACGACCAGGGGGATGTCGACCGCGAGCTCGCCGTTGCGCCACCGGTAGAGCAGGTCGCCCAGACAGTGGTCGAGCTTCGAGACCATGATGAGCACGCGCTTGCGGGTGTCCTCGGACCGCAGCGTCACGACGGCGCCGAACCGGTCGGCCGCCGGCTGCAGGTGGCCGCGCACGACGGCCACGTCGTCGAGCCCCGTCTCGAAGCGGGTGCGCAGGCAGAACGACTCGGTGATCGTGTCGCGGAACTGGGCGTTCTCGAGGATGTTGGCCTCGGCGTTCAGCAGACCCTGGGCGAAGGCGTGCACGATCCCGGGCTGGTCGGGGCACTGGACGGTGAGGATGTAGCGGTGCATGGCGGCGCCGAGGGTAGTGGGCGTCGGGGCCCGTCACCCGGGCGACGGCGCACCGGCGCCGTGCGGCGTTTCGACCCCGTCACGTGCTCTGTTTGCGCGAGACCGCACCGGGCGCTGGTTCGCGCAAACAAAGGCGAGGGGGAAGGGTCGGGCGCGAGACCGGCGGCCGGTGAGCGGGCCGCTCGACTCAGCCGGCGCGGCGGGCGGGGCGGCGGCGTTCGCGCTCGCGGCCCTCGTTGGTCGACGGGAGCGGGTTCACGAACGGGCCGATGCGCTCGACGATGGCGTCGACCGACGGGCGGTCGCCAGGCACCCGGGCGTCGAGCGCGGCGCGCATGGCGGCGACGTGCTCGGGCGCGGTGCCGCAGCAGCCGCCCACGATCCGGGCGCCGGCGTCGGCGGCGAGCACCGCGTACGAACCCATGAGCTCGGGCGTGCCCGAGTACACCGCTTCCGACCCCACGAAGTGGGGCACGCCGCAGTTGCCCTTGGCCGCCACCGCCGCCTCTGGCGTGCGATCGGTCATGGCCAGCACCGACACCAGCAGGTCGCTGGCCCCGACGCCGCAGTTGGCCCCGAAGGCCAGCGGGGCCTCGGCCAGCCCGTCGAACACATCAGCCAGGGCGCCCGGCATCATGCCCATCATGGTGCGACCGGCCGTGTCGAACGACGCGGTGGCGACGTAGGGCATGCCCGCCTCGATGGCGGCGGTGGCCGCGGCCCGCAGTTCCTCCACCGCCGACATCGTCTCGATCCACGCCACGTCGGCGCCGCCGTCGCGCAGGCCTTCGATCTGCTCCCGGAACGCCGCCACGGCGACCTCGTGGGTCAGGGCGCCCAGGGGCTCGAACAGCTCGCCGGTGGGGCCGACGGAGCCGGCCACCACCACGGCGCGGTCGACCTCGTCAGCCGCGGCGCGAGCCAGCTCGGCGGCCCGGCGGGCCAGCTCGTAGGCGCGCTCGTGGAGGTCGTGGAGGCGGAGGCGCTGGCGGTTGCAGCCGAAGGTGTTCGTGAGGATCACGTCGGCGCCGGCGGCGACGAAGGCCCGGTGCAGGGCCACGACTTCGTCGGGCTGCTCGAGGTTCCAGATCTCGGGGGCCATGCCCGCTTCGAGGCCACGGTCGAAGTAGTTCGTGCCGGTGGCACCGTCGGCCAGCAGGACGCGGCCGGTGGCCAGGAGATCAGCGAGAGAGGTGCGCATGTCGGTGTCCTTGGTCACGCCGGGCCGACAGGGGTGATCGACCGTGTCAAGTGCCGCGTTGACCATAGCGCAACGGGCGCGCCGATCATCGGGACGCCGGGTCGGAGCCGGGCCCCCGGCCATGATGGTCGGATGAGCACGTTGGGGCTGGTCGGGACCGGGGTCATCGGGGCCGGATGGGGCGCTCGGGCGCTGTCCATGGGATGGGACGTGGTCGCCTGGGACCCGGCGCCGGGGGCCGAGGCGCGGCTCCACGCCGCGGTGGCCCGGGCGTGGCCGGCCCTGCGCCGCACCGGTCTGGCCCCGACCGCCGACCCCCGACGACTGCGCATGGTGGCCACACTGGCCGAGGTCGGCGCGGTGGCCACATTCGTCCAGGAGAGCGCGCCGGAGCGGCTGGAGCTGAAGCGGGCGCTGCACCACGACCTCGACGCGGTCACGCCGGCCGGGGTGATCATCGGCTCGAGCACGTCGGGGCTGCTGCCCACCGACATCCAGTCGGGCATGGCCCATCCCGAACGGCTGGTGGTGGGCCACCCGTTCAACCCGGTGTACCTGCTGCCCCTCGTCGAGGTGGTGGGCGGCCGCGCCACCGCCGCGGCAACGATCGAGGGCGCCATCGCCACCTACCGGTCGCTGGGCATGCACCCGCTGCACGTGCGCAACGAGATCGAGGGCTTCCTGGCCGACCGCCTGCTCGAAGCGCTGTGGCGCGAGATCCTGCACCTCGTCAACGACGGCGTGGCCACCACCGACGAGCTCGATCAGGCCATCGTGTACGGCGCCGGCCTGCGATGGGCGGCCATGGGGACGAACCTCGTGTACCACCTGGCCGGGGGCGAGGCCGGCATGCGCCACATGCTCGAGCAGTTCGGCCCGGCGCTGCAGCTGCCGTGGACGAAGTTGGTGGCACCCGAGCTGAACGACACGCTCATCGACCGCATGGTCGAGGGCACCCAGGCCCAGGCGGCCGGGCGCTCCATCGCCGAGCTCGAGGACCTGCGCGACGCCTACCTCGTGGACCTGCTCGAGGCGCTGGAGCGGCGCGGGCTGTCGGCCGGCACCGCCCTGCGCCACCAGCGCGCCCTCACGGGCACGGCGACGCCAACACTGGTCGACGGTCTCGTGCGCGAGGCCCAGCGCCTGGGCGCCACGGCGGTCGAGCGCGACGGTGCGGTGGTCGTCGAGCACGACGGCCAGCGCCTGCGCATCACGATCGAACCGGGGTGAGCGAGCAGGGGCCATGTCGCGCTGTTCCTGTTCGCCGCCTACATCGGCGCCGTCGTGTCCCAGGTGCCGCTCGGTTGGCTGTACGACCACCGGTCGCGGCGGGGCGTGCTGGGCGGTGTGTGCGCGGCGATCGCCGCGCTGGCCGCCGTGGGGGCGGTGGCACCGATGACAGGCGTGATCGGCGTGCTGCTCATGGGGGCCATCGGTGATCTCGTGTTCCCGCTCTCCGGGCTCACGAACGCCTACGTGAACCACCACGTGTCCGACGAGCTGCGCGGCGCCGCCACCGGTGCCTTCGTGCAGGGGTGCGGCATCGGCGCCGTCGCCGGACCGGTCACGGTCGCGCTCATGATGGGAGCGGTCGGCGCGGGCGCAGCGCGCGACGATGGGCGCCATGAGCGCCCCGGCGAACCTGTACGACACCCTCGCCCTCGGCTTTGCCGACCGGCTGGACGCGCCGGCCATCGTGGTACCCGACGGCTGCACCTGCACCTACGGCGACGTCGAGGCCCGCACCGCCCAGGTGGCCGACCGGCTGGCCTCGCTCGGCGTGAAGGCGGGCGACCGGGTGGCCGCCCAGATCGACAAGTCGGTCGAGGGGTTGCTGGCCTACCTGGGCACGTTGCGCGCCGGCGCGGTGTTCCTGCCGTTGAACCCGGCCTACAAGGCCGACGAGGTGGGCTACTTCCTGGGCGACGCCGAACCGGTGCTGGCCATCGGCCGACCCGACACGCCGTGGTTCGACGACGCAGCCCGCGCCGCCGGTGTGGGCACGGTGCTGCACCTGGACGGCGAGGGCCGCGGCACCTGGGCGGACGCGGTCGCGACGGCGTCGTCGGCGGTCCCCACCGGCCCCCGGCCGGACGCCGACGACATGGCCGTCATCGTCTACACGTCGGGAACCACGGGTCGCTCGAAGGGTGCCATGATCGGGCACGGCAACCTCACGTCGAACGCCCGTGCGCTGCAGCAGCTGTGGGAGTTCCGCCGTGACGACGTGCTCCTGCACGCCCTGCCCATCTTCCACGTGCACGGCCTGTTCGTGGCCACCCACACCGCCATGCTCACCGGCATCCCCATGCGCTTCCACACCGCGTTCGACGCGGCAGGGGTGGCCGCCGACCTGCCGAACGCGACGGTGTTCATGGGCGTGCCCACCATGTACACGCGCCTGCTCGGCCAGGCCCCGCTCACCAAGGAGCGGTGCGCCGGCATGCGACTGTTCGTATCGGGTTCGGCGCCGCTGCTGCCCGAGACGTTCCACGACTTCTCGGCCCGCACCGGGCACGTGATCCTGGAGCGCTACGGCATGACCGAGACGGGCATGAACACCTCGAACCCGGCCACCGGCGAGCGCCGGGCCGGCACCGTCGGCCTGCCACTGCCCGGCGTGTCGGTGCGGGTGGTGGCCGACGGCGACGCGCCCGTCGCGGTGGGCAGCATCGGCGACGTACAGGTGAAGGGGCCGAACGTGTTCGCCGGCTACTGGCGCCGGCCCGACAAGAACGCCGAGGAGTTCACTGCCGACGGCTGGTTCCGCACGGGCGACGTCGGCCAGTTCGACGCCGACGGCTACCTCGAGCTGGTGGGTCGCTCGAAGGACCTCATCATCTCCGGCGGCTACAACGTGTATCCGAAGGAGGTCGAGCTGCTGCTCGACGCGCTGCCCGGCGTGGTCGAGTCGGCCGTGGTGGGCCTGCCGCACCCCGACTTCGGTGAGGCCGTCACCGCCGCCGTCACGCTGCAGCCCGGCGCCGCGTTCGACGCCGACGCGGTGATCGCCAAGCTGAAGGCCGAGCTGGCCTCGTTCAAGGTGCCCAAGACCATCGTCGTCGTCGACGAGCTGCCCCGCAACGCCATGGGCAAGGTCCAGAAGAACGTGCTGCGCGACCACCTGAAGGGCTGACACCCACCTGCTCACCTCCTACACTCCCCGTGCCGATCAAGGCGATCCGGGGGGATGAAGGCATGAGCGACGCCGTGCGGTGGATCAAGGACAACGAGTTCGAGCCGCGCTTCCAGTTCTGGACGCGCGCCAACGTGAGCGAGGTGCTGCCCGAGCCGCCGACGCCGCTGGGCTGGGACCTGGTGTGGGAGCACACCTGCGTCGACGGGTGGCGTGACCTGTTCGTGCAGCGCTTCGGCTTCGACGACGACGAGCTCGACAAGGGGCGGTGCGAGGCCATCGGCATCTTCGGTGGCTACGCCTACCTGGGCGCCGCCCTGTTCCGGGTGTGGGGTGGTCGCTCGCCAGGCATGGAGCCCACCACCATCGACCAGGCCTACTTCGGCGAGCACCCCGACGTGCCGCCCTACGTGCACGAGCCCTGGCACGACAACCCCCGCACCACCGAGAAGATGGGCGCGTGGATGGCGTGGGCCACCGTGGGCCTCGACCAGAGCGAGAACGAGGCCGACAAGGTCGAGTCGCTGCGCGTGCAGGCCGAGCGCCCGAACTACGCCGCCCTGTCCGACCAGGCCCTGCTCGGCTACGCCATGTCCATGCGGCCGCTCATCCGCCGCATGTTCCACCAGCACATCAACCAGTCGGGGTCGGCCTCCATCGGTCCCTCCATCCTGGCCCAGGTGTGCGGCGCCATCGGCCAGCCCAGCTGGGCCATGCGCCTGCTCGGCGGCCTGGGCGGCGTCGACTCGGCCGCGCCCAGCTACGCCATGTGGGAGATGTCGCGCCAGATCCGCAGCTCGCCCACGCTCACCGCGCTGTTCGACAGCGGCGCGGCGAACGTGGTGCCGGCGCTCACGTCGTCGACCAACGCCGGTGTGCAGTCCTTCGCCACGTCGTTCGCCGCCTTCATCACGGAGTTCGGCTCTCGCGGTCCGAACGAGTGGGACATCGCGTCGGGCGTGTGGGAGACCGACCCGGTCATCGCGATCTCGGCGATCGACCGCATGCGCATGGCCGACGACAGCGCCTCGCCGCTGGCCGAGAACGCCTCTCGCGAGGCCGAGCGCAAGGACCTGGAAGCCAAGGTGTGCGCCGCGCTCGAAGACAACGACGAGGCCCTCGCCGGCTTCGAGATGGGCCTCAACTCGTCCAAGGCCATCGTGCCGGGCCGCGAGCGCTCGAAGACCTCGATCATCCGCGTGGTGCACGAGGTGCGCATGGCCACGCGCGAGCTGGGCCGCCGCTGCACCGAGCGCGGCGTGCTCGACAAGCCCACCGACATCTACATGCTGTTCACCGACGAGCTCGTCGAGCTGGTGGCCGGCAACGTGCAGGACATCGGCAAGGAGATCCCGGCGCGCCTGGCCCACCGGGCCTGGCTGGCCTCACTGGAGCCGCCGTTCATCCTGAAGGGCCACGCCAAGCCGGTGGCCGACTGGGACGTGCGGGGTGCCCGCGCCGTCGAGCCGCTGAACGTCGGCGACGTGATGACCGGGGTGCAGGGGTGCCCGGGCAACGCGCAAGGCCGGGCCCGCGTCATCCTCGACCCGACCGATCCGCTGGCGCTGGAGCCGGGCGACATCCTGGTGGCCCCGGCCACCGATCCGTCGTGGACGCCGCTGTTCGTGCCCGCCGCCGGCGTGGTGGTCGACGTCGGCGCCGCCCTCAGCCACGCGGTGATCGTGAGCCGCGAGCTCGGCATCCCGTGCGTGGCCTCGGTGGTCGACGCCACCCGCCGCATCCCCGACGGCGCCATCATCGCCCTCGACGGCGACGCCGGCACGGTCACCGTCATCTCACTGCCCTGACGACGCGTCGGAAGGCGGCCGTCACCTCCGGGTGGCGGCCGCCTGCTCGCGCCGGGACCGATCGAGCATGCGCAGCCGCGAGGTCAGCTCCTCTCGCTCGCTGTAGCAGCCGCGCAGACGGCGGCGGCCGGCGCCGTCGAACGCGGCGCGGGCGTGCAGGACGCGGCGGTTGTCGAAGGCCATCAGGTCGCCGGCGTCGAGCCGAAAGCGAACCTGGAACCGGGGGTCGTAGCTGAGCTCGAGGAACCACCGGTAGGCGGCGTAGGCCGCCTCGACGCGGTCGAACGGTACGTCGGTGAGCGGGGCGCGCAGCCAGTTGCCGGCGCGCACCTCGGTGACCGCGCCGGTGTGGTCGACGATGATGGGCGGCGCGCTCCAGCGGTGGTCGCTGGTGGTCGAGCGGTTGGCCCAGTTCCACGGCAGCGTGGTGAGCACCTCGTAGTGGTCGGGCTGCTCGATGCGGGCCACCTCGGCGAGACGGAAGCCGTCGACCAGGATGCTCTCGCCGCCCTCGGCCTCGTTCACGACGCAGTGCAGGAACTGCAGCCCCGGTTGGCGTTCGCGCGTGGGCAGGTCTACGTGGGGAGGTAGGGGCAGCGCGGTGTTGGCGTTGGAGATCGGGTCGGGCTCGGCGATCACGTCCCACAGGACGCCGAAGTTCGTCTCCCGCACCGGTCCGATGCGCGTGACCACCTCGCCCACGGTGTGGGGCTCGGTGGCCAGGCCCCGCAGCAGCGCGCACCCCGTGTCGCGCAGGGCGACGAGGAGCTCGTAGAGCGCGTCGTCGTCGGCCAGCACCGCCGGCCCGTCGAACGTGGGCGGCGCGGCCAGCGTCGTGCCGTCCCACGTGGTGACCACCGTCGCGACCCGGCCGTCGGCGTCGGCGTCGTCGCTGTAGCAGTGGGCCCGCAGCCAGGCGCCGTCATAGCGGCTCACGTGGCCTCCGTCGTCGGCCCAGTGGACGACGAGCACGTCGTCGGACACGCCCGCCGCCGAGGCGCGCAGATCGGTCGCCACCGATGGCAGCTCGAACATCTGCTCCCGGGTGCCCTCGTGCACGCACGCCGGGCAGGGGCAGTTGTCGCGCAGCCACACGTGGTGGAAGCGGCCGTGGTGGCCGTCGGTCCAGACGACGCGCACCCACCCCGGTTCCACGGCGGCGCGCCGCAGCGGGTGCTCGCCGACGTAGGTGTCGAAGTCGCCCGTGGGCGCGCCGCTCACGACCGCGCCTCAGGCCAGGCCGAGGGTGGCGCGGGCCTCGTCAGGCGTCTGCACACGGGCGCCCATGAGCCCGATGAGGTCGGCGGCCCGACCCACGAGGTCGGCGTTCGACGCGAAGACCCCGCGGTCCAGGTACAGGTTGTCCTCCAGGCCCACGCGAACGTGCCCGCCCAGCAGCACGGCCTGGGCGACCCAGGGGATCTGCATGCCACCGAGCGCGAACGAGGTGAACAGGGCGTTGGCCGGCAGCAGCCGGGTCACGGCGGCCAGCAGGCCCACGTCGGTGGGCATGCCGTAGGCGATGCCGGTGCACAGCTGGATCCAGGCGGGGTCGTCGATCAGGCCTTCGCTCACGAGCTGGTTGGCGAACCACAGGTTGCCGGTGTCGAACACCTCCAGCTCGGGCTTCACGCCCAGCTCGCGCACCCGCTTGGCCATGTCGCGCAGCATGTCGGGGGTGCTGATGTAGACGCTGTGCCCCTCACCGAAGTTCAGGGTGCCGCAGTCGAGGCTGCAGATGTCGGGCTTCAGCACCTCCACGTGGGCCAAACGGTCGAGGCCGTTCACCAGGTCGGTGCCGGGCTGGAAGTCGAACGGGTCGGGGTCGCCCAGCACGAGGTCGCCGCCCATGCCCGCGGTGAGGTTGATGATCACATCACGGTTGACTCCCCGGATCAGCTCGAAGGCCCGCTGGTAGAGCGCCACCGCGCGTGAGCCCTTGCCGGTCTGGGGGTCGCGCACGTGGACGTGCACGATGGCGGCACCCGCTTCGGCCGCCTGCAGCGCCGACGTGGCGATCTGTTCGGGGGTGACGGGTAGATCGGGGTGCTTGCCTGCGGTGTCACCGGCGCCGGTGACGGCGCAGGTGATGATGACGCTCCGGTTCATGGACGCCATTGTTCCACCCCCTACCGAACCGATCCGGCGGCGTCACCGCCCAGCTCGGTAGGCTCACCAGCCGGTTGTTCCGGCGCCCCCGCACCGGCCGTTTCGAGGTGACCCCAACGTGGCTCTACGCATGTCGACGCTCTTCCTCCGCACGTTGCGTGAAGATCCCGCGGACGCCGAGGTGGCGAGCCATCGGCTGCTCGTGCGGGCCGGGTACATCCGCCGTTCGGCGCCGGGCGGGTTCACGTGGCTGCCGCTCGGCTGGATCGTGTACCGCAACATCGAGCGCATCGTGCGGGAAGAGATGGACCAGGCCGGGTTCCAGGAGGTCCACTTCCCGGCGCTCCTCCCCCGCGAGCCCTACGAGGCCACCGGGCGCTGGAAGGACTACGGCGACAACCTGTTCCGGCTGAAGGACCGCAAGGGCGCCGACTTCCTGCTCGCCCCCACCCACGAGGAGATGTTCACCCTCCTGGTGAAGGACCTGTACTCGTCGTACAAGGACCTGCCGCTCGTGATCTACCAGATCCAGACGAAGTACCGCGACGAGGCCCGCCCCCGCGCCGGCCTGCTGCGCGGCCGAGAGTTCTCCATGAAGGACTCGTACAGCTTCGACATCGACGACGCCGGCCTGCAGCGCAGCTACGACCTGCACCGTGCCGCGTACATCAAGACGTTCAACCGCCTCGGCCTGCCGTTCGTGATCGTGTCGGCCATGTCGGGCGCCATGGGCGGCTCGGCGTCGGAGGAGTTCCTCACGCCGCTCGAGGTGGGCGAGGACACGTTCGTGCGCTGCACCGCGTGCGACTACGCCGCCAACACCGAAGCGGTGCAGGTGCGCCCGCCCGCGGCGCTGCCCTTCGACGGCCTGCCCGCCGCCCACGCCGAGGACACCCCGAACACGCCCACCATCCAGACGCTCGTCGACCTGGTGAACTCGCGCCCCGACCTGCGGCGCGGGGACCGCGACTGGCTGGCGTCCGACACGCTCAAGAACGTGATCGTGAAGCTGCGCCACCCCGACGGCACCACCGAGCCGCTGGCCATCGGCGTGCCCGGCGACCGCGAGGTCGACCTGAAGCGCCTGGAAGCGCAGGTGAGCCCGGCCGAGGTCGAGGCGTTCACCGAGGAGGACTTCGCCAGGAACCCGGCGCTGGTGAAGGGCTACATCGGACCCGCTTCGCTGGGCGCCGAGAGCGCGTCGGGCATCCGCTTCCTGATCGACCCGCGCATCGTCGCCGGCTCCCGCTGGATCACCGGCGCCGACGAGCCCGGCCGCCACGTCATCGACCTGGTGTACGGGCGCGACTTCACTGCCGATGGGCTCGTGGACGCGGCCGAGGTGTGCAGCGGTGACCCGTGTCCCAACTGCGGCCAGCCGCTCGAGATCGCCCGCGGCATCGAGATGGGGCACATCTTCCAGCTCGGCCGCAAGTACGCCGAGGCCCTGGGCCTCACGGTGCTCGATCAGAACGGCAAGCAGGTGGTGGTCACCATGGGCTCCTACGGCATCGGCGTGTCGCGCGCCGTGGCCGCCGTGGCCGAGACGAACCACGACGACAAAGGCATCATCTGGCCGCGTGAGATCGCCCCGGCCGACGTGCACGTGGTGGTGGCGAGCAAGGACGCCGCCCTGCTGGCCGAGGGCGACAAGCTCACCGGGCAGCTCGAAGCCCGGGGCCTGCGGGTGCTGCTCGACGACCGCACCAACGTGTCGCCCGGCGTGAAGTTCAACGACGCCGAACTGGTGGGCGTGCCCACCATCGTGGTCGTGGGCAAGAGCTTCGCCAACGGCACCATCGAGGTGAAGGACCGCCGCACCGGCGAGCGCACCGACGTGCCCGTCGCCGACGTCGTCGACCACCTCGTCGCCGTCTGCCGCAGCTGACGGCGGCCCGGTCGGCCGGGCCACCGTCAGCTCAGGGCGACCTCGGCGGTGCCGTTCACGACGACCTCGTCGGCGCGCATGAGACGCACCTCGCACGTGGCGCGGCGCTCGCCGTCGACCACGTCGATGGCGGTCACCGTGGCCTCGGCGGTGACCGTCTCACCGTCGAGCACCGGACGACCGAAGCTCACCTGCAGCCGTCGCACCGAGCCCCGCCCGGCCCACGCCTGCAGCATGTTGACGATGTAGCCGAGGTTCAACGGCCCCTGGTTGATGACCCGGCCGGCGTAGCCGCGGGCCGTGTTGGCGCTGCGGTCCCAGTGCACCGGGTACGGGTCGCGCAAGATCGCCGCCATCGTTCGCATGCGGGCCGGGTCCACGTCGGCCATCGTCCACGGCGGCACGGCGTCGCCCACCTGGAGGGCATCGAGCGTGTTCATCGGCGGAACCTCCAGCGGTTGGTGATGCGGGCGACCACGCCATCGTCGTCGTCGAACAGCTCGATGGTGAAGGCCAGGGCGTCGTAGACCTGGCCGGTGTCGGTCGTGTGTCGTTCGACGGACACGATGCCACCCTCGATGCGGTACTCCACGTCCTCGCGCAGCGGCGCCAGGTACTCCCAGTCGTAGCTCTCCAGGCCGACCGAGCCGGCACCGGCGGCACGGCCCAGTTCGAACAGCTTGGTGATGGTGATGCCGCTGCCCAGGATGGGCACGTGGAACAGCGCGATCGGGTGCACCAGATCGTCGGCGGGCGGTTCGGCGCCGGTGCAGTCGGTGAGCAGCCAGTTCTCCCAGTGCTCGATCTTGTAGCGACCGCCGGGGAAGCGGTAGCCGACCAGCGCGAGCATGTCGGCTTCGGGGACGGCCACGTCGGTCATGCCCGCCGCCGCTCGATCTCGGCGGCGATGGCCGGCACCACCTGGTGCAGGTCGCCGATGACGGCGTAGTCGGCTTTGGCGACCATGTTGGCGTCCTTGTCTGTGTTGATGGCGAGGATGCGCTTCGACGCCATGGCTCCCACCCAGTGCTGGATCGCACCGGAGATGCCACACGCAATGTAGATGTCAGGGGCGATGCGCGTGCCCGTCTGGCCGACCTGATCGGTGTGGTTGCGCCAGCCGGCGTTGGTGACGGCGCGCGAGCAGCCGACGACGCCGCCGAGCAGCCCCGCCAGCTCCTCGAGCACGCCGAAGCCCTCGGGCGAACCCACACCGCGGCCACCGCCCACCACCACGCGGGCCGTGCCCAGCGTGACCCCGGCGGTGCGCACCACCCGGTCGCGCACCACCGAGCGGCCGAGCGACGCGTCGAGCGCGGGCACGAACGTGGCCACCGCACCGTCGACGGGCGACGGCGCCGCCTCGGTCGCGTGGTGGGTCACCGAGAGCACGTGCACCGGCGCGGCGACCGTGGCCTCCTCCAGCAGCGAGCCTCCCCAGCGGGCGCGCACCACGCGCCACGGGTCGCCGGGCGTCATCTCGCTGCAGTTGGCGGCGAAGGGCAGGTCGCGGCGCGCCGCCAGCTGGGCCAGCACCTCGTTGCCCCGGTCGGTGCCGGTGGCCAGCACCACCGTGGCGCCGGTGGCCTCCACCAGTTGGGCCAGCGCTTCGCCCCACGCCTCGGGCCCGTAGTCGGCCAGCAGGTCGTGGGTGACGACGTGGGTGGTGACCGCGCCGTAGTTCGCCGAAGCGGCGGACAGGTCGGCACCGAGCGACGCCGCGTGCAGCGCCACGCCGAGCGCGGCGGCCAGCGCCCGCCCCGCGGTGAGCGCCTCGTACGACGCCTCGGCGATCTCGCCGCGGTCGTGTTCGAGCACCACGAGCAGCATCACAGCACCCCGAGTTCCACGAGCACGTCGACCACGGCGGCCGCCGCGTCGGGGCCGTTGCCCAGGACGATGGTCTCCGAGGCGGCTTCGGTCGGGCGCTGCAGCGTGACCAGCGTCTGGCCCCCGGCGGGCTGGTCGGGCGCCACCAGGGCCACCGCCACCTTCTTCGAGTCGAGCCGACCCTTCAGCGTGGGGTAGCGGGGCAGGTTGATGCCCTCCTTCACACCGAGCACCACGGGCAGCGTGAGCTCGTACACCTCGAAGCCGGCGTCGATCGGGCGCCGGGCGGTGACCGCCTCGCCCTCGATCTCGATGCCCTTGATGCCGTTCACCATGGGGCGGCCAAGGGCGTGGGCCACGCGGACGCCGACCTGGAAGCCGCCCGAGTCGGCCGACTCGTTGCCGAACAGGATCACGTCGAACGCGCCGGCGACCGCTTCGATCCCGGCGACGGCCGCGGCGATGGCGCGGGCCGTGCGCTGCGGGTCCCAGTCCGCCCCGTCGATGGGCAGCAGCACGGCCTTCTTGATGCCGAGGCTGGCGGCGTAGCGCAGTTGCTCCTCGGCGACGGCGGGGCCGAGGGTGAGCACCGTGGCGGTGCCACCGTGCTTCTCGACGAGCCGCACCGCCTCTTCGACCGCGCACTCCTCGTGGGGGCTCATGGTGAACCCGAGGAACGAGGTGTCGACCTCCTGGCCGTCGGCGGTGATGTTGATGCGGGCGCCCGGCGCCGGCACCCGCTTGATGCACACCAGCACGTTCACGACTTCATCCGGGCGTCGTCGGGGTCGAACAGGGGCTTGCTGCCGACACGGGCGACGGTCACGGGGTAGAGCTCGTTCATGTACATGACCTTCAGCTCGTTGCCCTCCACCGCGCACTCGGGCGGCAGGTAGGCGAGCAGCAGGTACGCGCCCACCGAGGGGCCGGCGCCGGCCGTGGTGACCCGCGAGACCCGGCCCTTGACGTCGACGATGCGCTCGCCGTCCTTGGTCAGGATCGGCTCGCTGCCGCCGGTCGGGAACCGGTCGATGCCCGCGGCCGAGCGGTGGCTCTCCATCTTCAGCGTGCACATGACGGCGGCGGGCTCGACGTCGCGCGCCTTCAGGTACGCCTCCTTGCCGATGAAGTCGGCCGACTTCACGCGGGGCCGGGCCAGGCCGGCCTCCACCGGGTCGTACTCGCTCTCGAGCTCGGCGCCCATGAGGCGGTAGCCCTTCTCGATGCGCCCGGTCACCGCGTACACGCCGATGCCCACGGGCACGATGCCGAGCTCCTCGCCGGCGGCGGCGATGGTGTCCCACAGGCGCAGGCCGTGCTCCATGCGGGTGTAGATCTCCCAGCCGTTCTCGCCGACGTAGGAGATGCGGAACATCACCGTGGGGATGCCGTCCACCAGCACCTCGCGCACGGCGCCGTAGGGGAAGCCAGCCTGCGAGACGTCGCCCTCGGCCGTCTTGGCCAGGACCTTCTCGGCATCGGGACCCCACACGCCGACGGTGCACAGGCTCTGCGACATGTCGGTGAAGGTCACCGAGCCGTCGGTGGGCATGTGGCGGCGGAACCAGTAGTTGTCGCGGCCACCGTCGAACGCGCCGGTGATGACGCGGAAGTGGTCGGTGCCGAGGCGCTGGATGGTGAGGTCGCCACGGAAGCCGCCGTGGGGCGTGAGCAGCGGCGTGTAGACCGAACGGCCGACCGGCACGTCGACGTTGTTGACGCACACGTACTGCAGGAACGCCAGCGTGCCCGGGCCGGTGAAGTCGAACTCGTTGAACGCGGTCAGGTCGACCATGCCGACGCTCTCGCGCATGGCCAGGTGCTCGGCGTTGATGATGGGCGACCACCAGCGGGCATCCCACTCGTGCGGGCGCGGCTCGCACTGGCCGGGGTACTTCGCCATGAGCTTCGCGTTCGACTCGTACCACTGGGGGCGCTCCCAGCCGCGGGCGTCGAAGAACACCGCGCCGGCCGCTTCCTCACGGGCGTAGAAGGGGCTGCGCCGCATGCCCCGCTCGCTCCCCCACTGCTCACGCGGGTGCACGATGCCGTAGGTCTTGTTGTAGTGCTCGGCGCAGCGGGCGTTGATGTGGTGCTCGGTGCGCTCGTGCGGGTACAGGCGGCTGATGTCGCTGCTGTGCGGGTCACACAGGTGCGGGTAGCCGTACGTCATCCACTCGGCCACCATCTTGGCGATGCCCGGACCTTCCTTGATCCACACCGCGGCGGCCGACCACAGGTTGCGCACCTCCACCGTCTCGCCCAGCACCGGCATGGCGTCGGGCGTGAGCGAGAGCAGGCCGTTGATGGCGTAGCGGATCTCGGCCGTCTCCAGGATCTCGCCCATCAGCTCGAGCGCCTGCTCGAACTGCTCGTCGAAGTCGTCGGCGGTGAAGGGCAGCTCGGTGGGCGACAGGGCCGAGTCCTGGATCGACGGGATGTCGTCGGGCCGCATGAAGATGGGGCGGTGGGCGTAGGAGCCAACCTCCATCGAGCCCGACGTCTGGCGCTCGTAGCAGAACGTGTCCATGTCGCGCACGATCGGGTAGGCGACCTCCTTGCCCGAGCGCTGCAGGATCTCGATGGGGCCGACGTCGGCCATCTGGTGCACCGCCGGCGTGAGCGGGATGGTGGCGCCGGCCATGCGGGCGATGCGCGGGCTCCACACGCCGCAGGCGATGACCACGTGCTCGGCCTCGATGCGGCCCTTGTCGGTGACGACGGCCGTGACGGTGCCGTTCTCCACCTCCAGGTCGAGCACCTCGGTGTTGGCGAACACCTGCAGGCCCTGGGCCACGGCGCGCTCGCGCATGATGGTGCCGGTCTGCAGCGAGTCGACCACCGACACGCTCGGCGTGTAGAAGCCGCCCAGGATGACCTCCTCGTTGATGAAGGGCACCAGCTCCTTCACCTCGGCCGGGGTGAGCAGGCGGGCGTCGATGCCCCAGCTCTTGGCCGAGGTCATGCGCCGCCTCAGCTCCTCCAGGCGCTCGGGGACGCGGGCGACCTCGATGCCGCCGCACGTGGTGTTCATGCCGAGCTCCACGTACTGGCGCTGGCTCTCCAGCGTGAGGGCCGCCATCTCCTTGTTGTGATCGGTCGGGAAGATGAAGTTCGACGCGTGGCCGGTGGAGCCGCCGGGGTTGGGCAGCGGCCCCTTGTCGATGAGGACCATGTCGGTCCAGCCGAGTTCGGCCAGATGGCCGACCAGGCAGTTGCCGACGATGCCGGCTCCGATGACGACGACCTTGGCGCGGCTCGGCACTTCGCTCACGGCGCTCTCCCTCGGGCTTCGCGCACGGCCGGACCCTCCGGCGCGCGTGGTGCGATAGCTGGTGTACGGAAGATATATCACACGCTAGGCTGGGCGCATCACGACGGAATCGCTGGGCGCGGCCGCCTACGAGCAGATCAAGCAGATGATCGTGCGGGTGGAGCTGCCGCCCGGAGCCATCGTGCGCGAAGACGACCTGCAGGCGCGCACCGGCATCGGCCGCACGCCCATTCGCGAGGCGCTCCAGCGGCTCGAGCGCGACCAGCTGGTGACCGTCATCCCCCGCCGCGGTGTGATGGTCACCCCCATCGACGTCGGCGACCTCGCCCTGCTGTACGAGACCCGCACGATCCTGGAGCCCTACGTGCACCGGCTGGCGGCCAAGCGCGGCACGGAGCAGCACTGGGCCACCATGCAGACCGCCCTCGACCGGGCCGACGCCCTGGGCGACGACGCCCCGTGGGACGAGCTCCTGCAGGCCGACCGGGTGTGCCACGAGCAGGTGTGGGCCGCGTCGGAGAACCGCTTCCTGACCCAGACGCTGGAGATGCTCTACACCCAGAGCGAACGGCTCTGGCACCGGTACGTGCGCGACGTGGCCGACCTGCGCGCCGCCCTGGCCGAGCACCGCCGCATCCTCGCCGCGCTGCGCGCCGGCGACGGCGAGGGCGCCGCCGAGCTCATCGACGGCCACGTGCGCAGCTTCGAGAGCCAGACTCGGCGGGTGCTCGAGGACCGGCTCCGGCCGCCGCGGCACCCGTAGCCCGTCGTTCCCCGACCCGCCCACGGGGGTACGGTCGGTCCATGGCCGGGGTGGATGACGACACGGGCGCGCACGGCGTGGCCGCCGCGCTCGACGGCGCCCGCCGCGGTGAGCCCGCGGCCGTGGCCGTGCTGTTCCACGACCTCCACCCCCGCCTCGGCCGCTTCCTGCACGCCCAGGAGCCCCGGGCCGCCGACGACCTCGCCGCCGAGGTCTGGGAGGCCGTCGCCCGCGGCCTGGCCGGGTTCCAGGGCGGCGAGCCCGAGCTCCGGGCGTGGGTCTTCTCGATCGCCCGCCGGCGGCTGGCCGACCACCGCCGCCGGGCCGGGCGCCGCCGTACGGAACCGACCGATGCCGCCGCCTTCGCCGAGCGGGCCGGCCCGGCGGCACCCGAAGGCGAGGCCCTCGACAAGCTGTCGGCCGAGCACGCCGCCGCGCTCGTGGTGGCGCTGCTACCCGAGGACCAGGCCGAGGTGGTGCTGCTGCGCATCCTCGGCGACCTCAGCACCGAGCAGGTCGCCGCCGTCATGGGCCGCCCGGTCACCTGGGTACGCGTCAACCAGCACCGGGCCGTGCGCAAGCTGGCCGACCGGCTCGGCTCGCGACTGGGTGTAACACCGTGACGGCCTCCGACGATCTGGACGACGTGCCGAACCACCTGGTGCCCGAAGAGTTGGCCGATCGTCTCCTCGCCGGGGGCGCGCCACCCGCCGACGCCCACGACACCGTCGTGGCCACCGCCGCCGTGCTCCGCGCCGCCGCCGGGCCGGCCACCGGGGCCGAGCGGGCGGCCGCCGACGCCGCGGCCACGTCGTTGGCCCGCACGGTCGTCCTCACGCCGGCCACGACCGTGCTGGCGGTGAGCACGCTGGCCCGCCCGCGGCGTCGCCGCCTGGGTGTCCCCGGCCGTATCGCCGCCGGCGTCGTCGTCGCCACGCTGTGCTCGGCCGGCGCCGCCGCGGCCGCCACCGGCCACCTGCCCGACCCCCTGCAGCGCACCGTCGCCGGTGCCGCCTCGCACGTCGGCCTCTCGCTGCCCGATCCACGCCACGTCGGCCACGGCGCCGTCGGCGAACTGGCCGATGGCGCCTCGGCCACGACGACCGCCGCCAGCACGTCGTCGTCCGCCGTCGCCACCAGCACCTCAGAGGCGACCGCGGCGTCTCCCACCACGGCCACCACCGCAGCCAGCACCTCGAGCTCGTCGACCGAGCCCTCGGTCGCCCCCTCCACCGACGCTGACCAGGCCACCTCACCGTCGTCGGTCGAGGGCACCGAGCGCAGCGACGCCTCCACGCCCGCCGGACCGAGCATCGAAGGGCCGGCCAAGAGAGGCCTGTGCACCGCCTACGCGCAGCTGCAGAAGAACGGGTCCGATCCCAACGGTGTCGCCTTCGCCTCGCTGCGCATGGCCGCCGAGGCCAGGGGCATGACCGTGCTCGAGTTCTGTGCCGACGTGCTGGCGCCCACCTCGGAGCCGTCCACCGGGTCGTCCACGCCGGGCGCCAGCTCGTCGGTGCCCAGGCCCAAGGGGCCACCGGCCACCATCAAAGGCCCGGACGAGCCGGTCGACACCAGCATCGCCACCGCCACGATGCCCAGCAACACCCCGGCCATCACCATCACCGTCAAGCCGGGCAACGGCGGCGGTGGCGGCGGCGGCGGCAACAACAATCCCAACGGCTGACGGGCACGAGTCGCCGGACCGGCCGCGACGGGCGATGATGTCGCCCCGTCACGTCTCGTCCCGGCCCGCTCGGCCGCTCGTTCCGGAGGATCACCCATGAAGGCTGCCGTCTGCCGTGCCTTCGGCGCACCGCTCGTCATCGAGGAGGTCACGCTGGCCGATCCGGGGCCGGGCGAGGTGCTCGTCGACATGCGGGCCACCGCCATCTGCCACAGCGACATCACCTACGCCGAGGGCGGCTGGGGCGGCACGCTGCCGGCGGTGTACGGGCACGAGGGCGCCGGTGTGGTGCGGGCCGTGGGCGCCGGGGTCACCGCGGTGGCGCCCGGGGACCACGTGGTGGTCACGCTCATCCGATCGTGCGGGCACTGCCACGGCTGCCTGCTCGGCCAGCCGGTCACGTGCGAGACCACCTTCGCCCTCGACGAGCGCAGCCCGCTCACCGACGCGTCGGGCGCGCCGGTGGTGCACGGGATGCGAACGGCGGCGTTCGCCGAACAGGCGCTGGTGGAGGCGTCCCAGGTGGTGAAGGTGGCCGACGACATCGCGTTCGAGGTGGCGTCGCTGCTGGCCTGCGGCGTCATCACCGGGTTCGGTGCCGTCACCAACACCGCCCAGGTCGGCGCGGGCAGCCACGTGGTCGTGTTCGGGTGCGGCGGCGTCGGGTTGAACAGCGTGCAGGGTGCCCGCGTGTCAGGGGCGCAGACGGTGATCGCCATCGACCTGGCCGACTCGAAGCTCGACGCCGCCCGCCGTTTCGGCGCGACGCACACGATCAACCCGCGCACCGACGACGTGGTCGCCGCGGTGCGGGCGGTCACCGGCGGCCGCGGCGCCGACCACGTGTTCGTGACCGTCGGCGCCAAAGCGGCCTTCGACGCGTCGTACGCGCTGCTGGCCAAGGGTGGCGCGGTCGTGCTGGTGGGCATGCCGGCCACCGGCGTGATGTCCGAGATCGACCCCGGCACCATGGCCGCCTCCAGCCAGCGGATCCTGGGCTCCAAGATGGGCTCGGCCCGCATCGGGGTCGACATCCCCAACCTGGTGGCCTTGTACCGCCAGGGCCGGGTGAAGCTGGACGAACTGGTGAGCGGCCGCTACCCGCTCGACCAGATCAACGAGGCCATCGCCGACGTGAAGGCCGGCGACGCCCTTCGCAACGTCATCGTCTTCTGACCCGGTCCCGCGTCGTGATGACCCGGCGGCACCGAATCGTGCGTCAGGTCGTCACGAAGCGCCGGGGTGATAGGCAGTGCGGCCATGAGTGGCGTGCAGTCGGTGGAGCGGGCATTGGCCATCCTGCGCGCCCTGGGGACCGGGCCGGCGGGCGTGACCGAGCTGGCCGAGCGGGTCGAACTGCCCAAGAGCACGGTGTCGCGGATGCTCTCCACCCTGGAGGCAGCCGGCGCGGTCGAGCAGCTGGAGGGCGGCGGCCCGTACCGGCTGGGCCCGCTGATCGCCGAGATCGCCGTGTCGATCACCCCGGGCCGCTCGCTCAACGACCTGGCCATGCCCGTGTTGAGCGACCTCACCCGCACGACGGGCGAGGCGGCCGGCCTGTCGGTGCGCGACGGTCGACTGGTGCGGTTCGTGCTGCAGACCCGACCCGACCGCGAGGTGCAGGTGAAGGACTGGACGGGCGCCAGCAACCCGTTGCACATCGGTCCCTCGGGCCTGGTGATGCTGGCCCATCAGCCCGACGCGTTCGTCGACGACTACCTGGCCGGCGACCTGGCGGCCTTCACGCCCGTCACCATCGTCGACCCGAAGGCGGTCCGCCGCCGGCTCCAGACCATCCGTCTCACCGCCCACGAATGGGTCGTGGGCGAGTACTCGACCGAGCTGTCGTCGGTGGCGGCGCCGGTGTTCGACCGCACCGGCGGGGTCCAGGCCGCCGTCCACGTGCACGGGCCCAGCTTCCGCTTCCCGCCCCCCGGCCAGCGCGAGGCCATCGCCGAGCAGGTGGTGGCGGCGGCCTCCCGGCTGACCGACCTGGTCAAGGCCTGATCAGCCGGCGTGCGTCCCGTGACACCTGTTCCGCATCCTGGTAGTGTTCCATAGTACGAACCACGTTCCGGTGAGGGGTTGCCCATGAGCGACGACGACATCGACCTGTCGAGCCTGAGCGACGACGACCTCGTGGCCCAGATGCACGACGACCTCTACGACGGCATGGCCGGCGAGATCGCCGAGGGCACGAACCTGCTCATCGCCCGGGCCTGGTCGGCCCAGCGCGTGCTCGACGAGGCCCTCGTGGAGGGCATGCGCATCGTCGGCATCGACTTCCGCGACGGCATCCTCTTCGTTCCCGAGGTGCTGCTGTCGGCCAACGCCATGAAGGCGGGCATGGAGATCCTGCGCCCGCTGCTGGCCGAAACGGGCGCCAAGCCCGTCGGCAAGGTCGTGCTCGGCACCGTGAAGGGCGACATCCACGACATCGGCAAGAACCTCGTGGCCATGATGCTCGAGGGCGCCGGATTCGAGGTCATCGACCTCGGCATCAACACCGACGCCGACGCGTTCATCGCCGCCCTCGACGAGCACCAGCCCGACATCCTCGGCATGTCGGCGCTGCTCACCACGACCATGCCCTACATGAAGGTCGTGATCGAGACCCTGAAGGAAAAGGGCCTGCGCGACCAGTACATCGTGCTCGTCGGTGGGGCGCCCCTGAACGAGGAGTTCGGCGCCGCCATCGGCGCCGACGCCTACTGCCGGGACGCCGCCGTCGCCGCCGAGATGGCCCGCAAGCTCGTCGACGCCCGTCGGGCCGCCTGAGCCCCCGTGGGCTCCCGCCGCTCGATCCTCGTGATCGCGTGCGGCGCCCTCGTGCGAGAGCTGCGCATGACGCTCGATCAACTCGATGACGTCGACATCTGCGTCGAGTACCTTCCGGCGCCCCTGCACAACCGGCCCGAGCGCATCCCCGATGCCGTGCGCGCGGTCATCGGCGCGCACGCGGGCCGGGTCGATCACGTGCTGCTGGGCTACGCCGACTGCGGCACCGGCGGCCGGCTCGACGCGCTCATCGACGAGCTCGGCGCGGTTTCCATCTCCCGCCTGCCCGGCAGCCACTGCTACGAGTTCTTCGCCGGCACCGAGGCGTTCACCGCGCTGCACGACGCCGAGCCCGGCACCTTCTACCTGACCGACTACCTCGCCCGTCACTTCGACGCGCTGGTCATCGGCACCCTCGGCCTCGACCGCCACCCCGAGCTACGCGACGCCTACTTCGGCAACTACCGCCGGCTCTGCTTCCTCTCGCAGACCGACGACCCCGAACTGCTGGCCACCGCCCGCGCCGCCGCCGACCGCCTCGAGCTCGCCTTCATCCACCAACCCACCGGGCTGGCCCCGTTCGCCGCCGCCCTCAGGAGATCGTCGTGACCCGCACCGTCCTCAGCTCGGCCACCCGTGAGGTGGCCATCGGCTTCGACCGCCCCTTCGTCATCATCGGTGAACGCATCAACCCGACCGGACGCAAGCTGCTGGCCGAGGAGATGAAGAACGGCGACTTCAGCCGGGTCGAGGCCGACGCCCTCGCCCAGGTGGCCGCGGGGGCCCAGATGCTCGACGTGAACGCCGGCATCCCGCTGGCCGACGAGCCGGCGCTGCTGGCCCGGGCCATCCAGCTCGTGCAGGGCGTGGTCGACGTGCCGCTGTCGATCGACTCGTCGATCATCGAAGCGCTCGAGGCCGGCCTGGCCGTGTACCAGGGCAAGGCCCTGGTGAACTCGGTGACCGGTGAGGACGAGGTCATGGAGCGGGTGCTGCCGCTGGTGGCCCGCCACGGTGCCGCCGTGGTCGCCATCTCCAACGACGAGACCGGCATCTCCGAGGATCCGAACGTGCGGTTCGAGGTGGCCAAGCGCATCGTCAACCGCGCCGCCGACCACGGCATCAAGCCCGAGGACGTCGTGGTCGACCCGCTCGTCATGCCCATCGGCGCCATGCGCTACGCCGGCCAGCAGGTGTTCGCACTGGTCGGTCGCCTGCGCAACGAGCTCGGCGTGAACACCACGTGCGGCGCGTCGAACGTGAGCTTCGGCCTGCCCGCCCGCACCCACATCACCGGCACGTTCCTGGCCATGGCCATCGGTGCCGGCATGACCTCGGCCATCCTGAACCCGCTGCACGCCGAGGTGAAGACGGCGATCATGGCCGCCGACGTGCTGGCCGGCAACGACGAGAACTGCGCGACGTGGATCAAGGCCCACCGCGACCCGAACGCCGACACCGGCGAGGGTGGCCGTCGCCGCGGCGGGCGTCGCGACCGGACGGCCTGAGGCGACGGCATGCCCCGCGTCGTGTTCACCCCGTCGGGCCTCGTGGCCCACGCCGACGACGGCACCACCGTGCTCGACGCGGCCCGCCGGGCCGGTGTCGACCTCGACTCGGTGTGCGGCGGCCGCAGCATCTGCGGGCGCTGCGCGGTGGTGCCGGGCGAGGGCAGCTTCCCGAAGTGGGCCCTCACCATGGCGCCCGACGCGTTCGGCCCGCTCACCTCCAGCGAGGTGGCGTACGCGTCGCGTCGCGGCGCGCTGACGCCCGGGGCGCGCCTCGGCTGCCAGCTGCAGGTGCGCAACGACGTGGTGGTCGACGTGCCCGTCACCAGCCAGGTGCACCGCCCGGTCGTGCGCAAGCACGTCGACGTGACCGGCCTGGTGGTGGACCCCGTGATCCACCTGCACTACGTGGTGGTGGAGCGGGCCGAGCTGGGTGACGACCGCAGCGCGGCCCGCCGTCTGGCCGAGGCCCTGCGCGCCGACCACGGCCTCGAGCACCTGACGTTCCCGACCCGCGTGCTCGCCTCGCTGCATCGCGCCGTCGGCGGCACCGAGGGCACCACGGTGGCCGTGGCCGAGGGACAGCGCGTGCTGGCGGCGTGGCCCGGCTTCGTCGATCGCTCGTTCGGCATCGCCGTCGACATCGGCTCCACCACCATCGCCGGGCACCTGTGCGACCTGCACACCGGTGAGGTGGTCGCGTCGGGCGGGTTGATGAACCCGCAGATCCGCTTCGGCGAAGACCTGATGAGCAGGGTGTCGTACGTGATGATGAACCCGGGCGGCGAGCAGGCGCTCACCAGCGCGGTGCGGGGCGCGCTCGACGAGCTGGCCGGCACGCTGTGCACGGACGCTGGCGTCGAGCGCCAGCACGTGCTGGACCTGGTGCTGGTGGGCAACCCGATCATGCACCACCTGGTGCTCGGCATCGACCCCACACCGCTCGGCGGTGCGCCGTTCGAGCTGGCCATCAGCGACGCCGTGCACGGCCGGGCCGTCGACGTCGAGGTGCAGCTGCCCAATGCCGAGCTGTACGTGGGCCCGTGCATCGCCGGCCACGTCGGCGCCGACACCGCGGCGGTCATCCTGTCCGAGAAGCCCCACGCCTCGCGGCGCGTGCAGCTGCTGGTGGACGTGGGCACCAACGCCGAGATCGTGCTGGGCAACGACGAGCGGCAATACGCCGCGTCCAGCCCCACCGGGCCCGCGTTCGAGGGCGCCCAGATCTCGTGCGGGCAGCGGGCCACCGTGAGCGCAGTGGAGCGGGTGCGCATCGACCGCACCACGTTCGAGCCGCGCCTGAAGGTGATCGGCACCGACGCGTGGAGCGACGAGCCCGGCTTCGACGCCACCATCACCGGGTTGTGCGGCTCGGGCATCATCGAGATCATGGGCGAGCTCTACCTGTCGGGCCTCCTGCGCACCGACGGCACGTTCGACCAGTCGTTGGCCGAGCGCACCCGCCGGCTGGTACCCGAGGGGCGCACGTGGTCGTACGTGTTCCACGGCGAGCCCGGCTCCGATCGCGCCCTTCGCATCACCCAGAACGACGTGCGGGCCATCCAGCTGGCCAAGGCCGCGCTGCGCGCCGGCATCGAGCTGCTGCGCGACCACGCCAAGTTCGCCACCATCGACGACATCCGCCTGGCCGGCGCGTTCGGCTCGCACATCGACCCGCTGTACGCGCTGGTGCTCGGGCTGGTGCCCGACGCGCCGCTCGAGTCGGTGCGCTCGGCCGGCAACGCCGCCGGTTCCGGCGCGGTGCGGGCTCTGCTCTCGCGCTCCGAACGGGCCGAGATGGAAGCGGCCGTGGCCGGCGTGGTGAAGATCGAGACGGCCCTGGAGGCCGGCTTCCAGCAGCACTTCGTGGACGCCATGGGCTTTCCGCACTCGACGGCACCGACACCCCTGTTGGCTGCCGTGATCGACCTACCCGCGCCCTCTGCCGATGCGCCCACCGCCGGGCGCCGTCGGAGCCGCCGAACCCAGGAGGCACCGTGACCGAGACCCGTGAGAACCGCCGTTCGGGCGGGCGCGCCGCGCGCCAGAGCGCCCGTGCCAACGCCGTGATCGCCCGCGACCCGTTCCTCACCTCGACGCTCAAGCCGTTCGAGGTCATGAGCGACGAAGGCATGGAGATCCTGGAGCACAACGCCGACACGATCCTGGAGGAGGTCGGCATCGAGGTGCGCGACTACCCCGAGGGCATCCGCATCTTCGCCGAGGCCGGCGCGTCGGTCGAGGGCACCCGCGTGCGCTTCCCGCGCGGCATGTGCCGCAGCATCGTGTCCGCTACCGCCCCCCGCCAGTACACCCAGCACGCCCGCAACCCGGCCCACAACGTGGAGATCGGCGGCAAGCACGTGGTGTTCGCACCGAACTACGGGTCGCCGTTCGTGCACGACCTCGACAACGGCCGCCGCTACGCCACGCTGGCCGACTTCCAGAACTTCGTGAAGCTCGCCTACGTGTCGCCCCACCTGCACCACTCGGGTGGCACGGTGTGCGAGCCGGTCGACATCCCCGTCTCCAAGCGCCACCTCGACATGGTGTACGCCCACCTGCGCTACAGCGACAAGCCCTTCATGGGCTCGGTGACCGCCGGCTCGCGCGCCGCCGACTCCATCGAGATGGCCCGCATCGCGTTCGGTGGCGACCTGGCCGACCGCACCGTGATGACGAGCCTCATCAACGCGTCATCGCCCCTGGTGTGGGACGGCACCATGCTCGCCGCAGCCCAGAACTACGCGGCCGCCAACCAGGCCACCATCATCACGCCGTTCATCCTGGCCGGGGCCATGGCGCCGGTGACCACCGCCGGCGTGGCCGCCCAGGTGCTGGCCGAGGCGCTGGCCGGCATGACCTTCACCCAGCTCGTGCGCCCCGGCGCTCCGGTGATCTTCGGCAGCTTCGCGTCGTCGATGTCGATGCAGACCGGGGCGCCCACGTTCGGCACGCCCGAGGCGGCGCTGCTCATGTACGTGGTGGCGCAACTGGCCCGCCGCCTCGGTGTGCCGTTCCGCTCGGGCGGCAACCTGACCGCGTCGAAGCTGCCCGACGCCCAGGCCGCCTACGAATCGGCCGGCACGATGTACCCCACGCTGCTGGCCGGCGTGAACTTCGTGCTCCACGCCGCCGGTTGGCTCGAGGGCGGCCTGGCCCTCGGCTACGAGAAGTTCATCCTCGACACCGACCAGCTCGGCATGCACGCCGTGTTCCTGAAGGGCGTCGACATGTCCGAGAACGGGCAGGCCGTCGACGCCATCCGCGACAACGGTCCCGGCCACCACTTCCTGGGCACCGCCCACACGCTGGCCAACTTCGAGACGGCGTTCTACCGCTCGTTCACCAACGACTCGTCGAGCTACGAGCAGTGGTCCGAGGAGGGCGGGCTCGACGCCAGCCAGCGGGCCAACAAGATCTGGAAGGAGCAGCTCGCCAACTACGTGGCACCGCCCATCGACGATGCCGTGGACGAGGAGCTGCAGGCCTACGTGACGACCCGAAAAGCCGTCCTGCCCGACGAGTTCGCGTGAGCAGGTTCGCCTGAGCGCAACGCCGCGCCGGTCGAGCCTGAATCCTCCTGATGGAATGGTTCTATGATGCGGAACATGGTGCGCAGCCTCGGACGACGCTCGCCGCGACTCCTCTTCGGGTTGCCCGGCCCGGCGGTGCGGCGCGTCGTCGCCGCCACGCACTACGAGCTGGTGCCGCTCAAGAACCTGGACGCGCAGTTGCCCCACCTGCCGTCGGGCGCTCGCGTGTCAGTCACGTGCTCGCCGGTCAAGGGCATCGGCGCCACCCTCGACCTCGCCGAGCGGCTGCAGGGCATGGGACTGCGGGTCACGCCCCACATCGCCGCCCGCCTCGTGGTCGACCGAGCCGGGGTGCAGGCCCTGGCCGGGCGCTTCCGTGCGCTCGGCCTCGACGAGATCTTCCTCATCGCCGGTGACGAGGAGGCCCCGTCGGGCCGCTACGCCGGCGCCCTCGACCTGCTGCGCGACCTGCTCGACACCGACCACGGGCTGGCCCGCATCGGCGTGGCCGCCTATCCCGACGGGCATCTGTTCCTCGACCACGCCGTGCTCCACGAGGCACTCCACGCCAAGCAGGCCGTGCTGGCCGAGGCGGGTGTCGACGGCTGGGCTTCGACCCAGATGTGCTTCGACCCGCAGGTGATCGCCACCTGGCTGCGAGCCGAACGGGCCGCCGGGCTCGCTCTGCCGGTGCGCCTCGGCATCCCCGGCCCCATCGACCGGGCCAAGCTGCTGTCCATGGGCATGCGCGTCGGCGTGGGCCAGTCGCTGCGCTACCTGCAGAAGAACCGCTCGGGCCTCCAGCGGCTGCTCACCGGCACCGGGTACGAGCCGGGCCGCCTGCTGGGCGAGCTCGGCGGCGACCTCGACGCGCTGGGCGTCGCCGGCCTGCACCTGTTCACGTTCAACCAGCTGCGAGGTGCCGTGTCATGGGTCGACTCGGTGGCGGGCTGACCCCGGTGGCAGGCTGAGGCCATGGCCACGCAGCTCGTCACGATCTTCTGGCGCGACATCCCCGCTCAGGTGAACGCCCAGGCCGGGCGCCGACGCCACCAGCTCCTGCTCGACCGCCGCTTCCAGCTGGCCATCGACCGGGCCGCCATGGTGGCCGGCAAGAAGACGGCCCAGGAGTACGTGGCCGAGTGGCGGCGCGAGTCGCGCCCGTGCGGCGACGACCTGGAGGCCGAGGCCGGCGCCGAGCACGCCCGGCTGGAAGCCGCCTTCGACCGCGATCGCCTGAACCGGCTGGTCGACAACGGTGGCATCGATCCCGACCGGCCACCGGCCGACGCTTGACACTGCGCAGAGTCAACGCAGAACGAATCGAGCCGATCTGGAATCGGTGCACTCCTCGTTCCGCCTCGACGCCGCGTACCTCATGTGCGCGAGCGGTCGCTTCGACGGCCCCGCCGCCGCGCTGGTGCACGATGACGTGCGTCTGGCGCTGGCCGACGGCGCGGTGGATGTCACCCTCGACCTGAGCGTGGTCGACGAGGTCGACGAGCGGGCCGTGGAGGAGATCGCCTCGGTGGCGTGCTCCGTCGCCGTGCGCCACCGCCACCTGTTCATCGCGCCGCCCGGCGAGCGGATGATGACCGTCACCGACCCCAACGTGGTGCGCAACCGCCTCCGCGTCGGCCGCGCTCAGCCGTAG
>JANMAT010000107.1:0-8572 GCA_031359995.1 Actinomycetes bacterium | reverse complement strand
CACCGACACCTCGGCAACTACCCCCAAGCCCTCACCCACGCAGCACTGCTCCAAGCAGCCCTCTCCCTCCGCGCTCCGCAACCGCTGCAAACCTGACCTCACCGTTCTCAGGCTAACCCGAACCTTTCGGTAGGCTGCCGGACTGGTCCTATTGGCCACCGACGACCGCCATAGTGTGTCTGCCGGGCCACGGCCTCGGGCCGTCGAGCGAGGAACGCCTCGGTGTTGCGGGCGAGTGGCCGCCGCGTCGGGCCACTCGAGCGGGTCGGCGCGCACGGCCGCGGTCATGGCCGTTCCGCGTACGGGTTCGGGGCGATGATCCAGCAGTGGCCGTGTCGAGCGACGGCGCCGGCCGTGGCGTCGCTCGCATCCGATCGTGGTCGCCCGTCGTGCAGCGTCGAGGTCGTGCGCCCGCCGGTCGGTGGCCGAGCCGCTATGGCGGGACCGGCGTGGCTTGCGGTCGGGTGGCAGGCCGTGGTTGGGGCGGTCCGGGGCGCGTGGTTGAAACCCGGCGGCCGCGTCGTTGAACGCGTCGTTGAAACGCCGTCCGGGCGTCGTTCCATCGGGCTCTCCGGGGCATGCACCTTTGCAGGTTCCTCCTCCGAGGAACCTGCGCTCGCACTCTCGGTGGCGCTTGAGATGTCGAGTCGTGCCACTGGTGCGGCCCTTCACCATTGGTGTTGCCACATGGCCGTGGCCCGACGCGAAGTGCTCGTACAGCTCGACGACGACCTCGTGCGAACGCTCGACGAGTTCGCCGCCCGGCTGGGTACCAACCGGTCCGAGCTGCTCCGGCGCGGCGCCCAGGCGGTGATTGCCGCCGAAGACCTCGCCGAGGCCGACCCCGACCTCCAGGCGGCTACCAACGTCAGCCGGCCGATCCGGCGCTGGTCAAGTCGGCTCGTCGCCTGGCCGCCCGCACCGCTCCGGCGTGGTGACGCGCAACGACATCGTCTGGGCCGACCTCGGTCCGCCGGCCGGGCGTCGCCCGGTGTGCGTGCTCACCCGAGATGTCGCCATCAGCGTGCTCACCGCAGTGACCTGCGCGCCGATCACCCGCACCATTCGAGGCATCCGCTCCGAGGCCGAACTCGGCGCCGAGCACGGACTGCCCGAGCGATGCGTGATCTCGTGCGACAACATCATCACGGTCCCGCTCGGCGACCTCGACGCCGAGCCGGTCGGTCATCTCGACGAGCTGGCGCGAGCCCAGCTCGACCGCGCCCTACGCTACGCGCTCGACATCGTGTACTGACCCTCGCTGGGTCGGTCGACGCGTCGAAGTGGAGTGCTACGACCGCCGAATGTCGCCGGTTCGGTGCGGGTCGCCCTTCGGTGGTGGTCGGGAAAGTGTGCGGTCTCGGGAGGCTCGCTGGGCCGTCTTGAGGGGGTTCGGTATCGCGGGTCTACGAGGCTTGCTTGGCCAGCTTCGCAGCATGCTGGAACGAGACGTCAAGGGCGGTCGCGATGTCGCGAACCGGAATGCCCTGGTTCGCCATGTCGTGCGCGAGCTTGCGAGACTCCGCGTCAACGTCGACGCGGAGTTGGGCGAGTTGCTGGCGGCGTTCCCGTGTCGATTGGAGTAGCTCGTCGAGCTCGGGGTTCACGATGGGGATCGGCCCGTACACCCGCACCGTCGCGGGGTCGACGTCGAACGCGAGCGCGATGGCGTCGGTGACCATTGCTGCGGCCTGTTCGAGGCGTCGGACTTGTGAATGCACGCCGGGAAGCTCGGGCACGGTGAGCGCCCACCAACTGCCGCTGCGACGCGCCTCAATGGTGTACTCGTGGTTCGGGTCAAACGTGGGTACGCGTCGAATCATGTCAGTCTCCTCTCGCGTCACGCAGGATGCCCCTAGCGGTGAGCTCGTTGATCTCGCGGTGGCGGGGCACGGTGACGAACCGATCGCCGAGGAACACCTTGGTGTGGGAGCCGCCCTCCGTCCCCGCGTACGTAACGCCTTGATCGTTGGCGATGTCGCGTAGCTGTTTCATCAGATCGGTCCGTTTCACCCGAGTTGTAGTCTATGAGAGGCGACGTCACTAGTCAACCAACAGCGACTTGTCTAGCCAACGCCTCGGCCACGTGGTCGGGGTGCGGACCTGACGGTCGCGCTCGCGTGTCATCGGGTGCCAACTCCGTGTGCATCGCGTCGGGTATCGCTTCCCAGCGGCGTACCGAGCCGTCGGTGCCGGTGGACAGGAAGGTCGCGGTCCTCGTGGCCGCGACGGGCTTACGATCGTGTGCCGAGTTCGTTGCGGGCCAGCCGGAGTTGTGCACGGACGTACGCGGCCGCGTGGGTGAGGTCCACGGCGGCCCCGGTGGCGACACACCGGTCGAACGCAGTGTCACCGAGCTCGGCGCGCAGGTGGTCGACGGCGCCTTGAAGGTTGACGACCGAAGCGACGTACCTCGAGTAGGTGGCGCCATAGATCGTGGCAGCGACCTCGTGTCGGTCCAAGCGATCCATACACACGGCGACACAGGCCAAGGTCGCGGCCACGTTGGCGATGTTGCTGGCCCGCTGGAAGGCGTCAACGGCGGCCTCGAACAACGTGACTGCCTCGCCGAGGTCACCGTGGACCGCTTCGAGTACGGCGAGATCCCGAGCGATGACCGCCTCCATGAGCGGGACTCGGTGCTCGCGGGAGCACCCGAGCCCCTCGCGCAACGCGGTGAGAGCCCGGGTCGGGTCGGCCTGGAAGTCGGCCCGCCCGTACCCGGCGAGCGCGTAGGCGACCCAGACCGGGTTGGCGTAGGCCCGGGCGGCGGCCACGGCCTCGCCGGCGATGGCGATGGCCTCGTCGGCTCGCCCGACGGCCGGCAGCAGGTAGAGCATCGTGCCCAAACCGGAAACAAGGGCCAATCCGTTTGTGTGGGCGGCGAGATCGGCGCCGATCTCCAAGCAGCGGTCGATCCGACCGGCGATGCGATGAGCGTTGGCCTCGCAGAATCGGGCCCACGCGGGGTCGAAGCTGTCGTAGCGGGGATCAGCGTCCAGGGTCTGCGCCCTCTGCGCGTACCCGACGGCGTCGTCGGGTCGCCCGACGAGCAGGCAGTTGGCCGCCGCTGTGTAGAGGCGGGGTAACTGGACCACATCGGCAGCGGTGGCGGCGACCAGGAGCTCTTCGGCCCACCCGACCGGCTCGAACCGTTGCAGGGCGAACGCGAGCATGGTGGTGGGGGCGGCGATGGCGGTGGAGGTCGTCGTAGCTGTGGAACTCATCAATCCGTCGGGTCTGGCGGTGCTGCCGGATTCGTCCCATGTTGCGGTGGCGACAGGAACCGGTTCATCTCGGTGGGCGGCCAGATCGGGATCGACGCCATGGGGGTGCTGGTCGGAGGCACGTATCGGCTCCAGGCGGCCCAGGCGTTCCGCAACCTGGACCGGGCTTGTTTGGCGGTCGGCGCGACGTCGGCGGATCTGACGAGCGTCACGATCTATGTCGTGGACTACAGGGCCGGAGGTCATGGCCGAGATCGAGCTGGCGTTCGGTGACCTCTTCGCGGAGGGTTTCGTGGCGGCGGCTCCGCCGGCGGAGCTGGTGGGCGTAGCGTCGTTGTGGAAGCCGGGGGTACTCGTCGAGGTGTCAGCCACCGCCGTGTTGTGAGCGTGGAGCGAGGGGATGGCGTGGCCGAAGCGACCCGAAACGATGTCGTGGCGGTGATGCGGTCGGCGGGCGTGCTGTTGTCGTTCGTGTCAGCGTTCATCGGTCGCGGGCGGGAGCTGGGGGAGGTGTCGGTGCTCGTCGAGCGGTTTCGGCTGGTGACGCTCACTGGCGCGTGGGGTTCGGGCAAGACAGGCGTAGACCGCGCGCGTGGGCATCAGATCTTCAGCCCTGCGCGAACGGCGAGCGACAGGCCGACGACGATGATCACCGACGAGGTGGCGAGCGGCAGCACGCGAGTGAGCTGCAGCGCGCGACGAGAGCGCGCTGATTGGGGCGCGCGTCGCTCGAACCAGCCACGCGCGCGCACCAGCAGTAACCCGGCGGCGGCGAGCGTCGCAGCCATGCCTGCGCCGTAGGCGACGACGAGGACGAGCCCGAACCACGTCCGTCCTAGGGCGATGGCACCGAGCAGGACCAGCAGCGCGGACGGGCTCGGCACGAGACCGCCCGCGAACCCGACGGCGACGAGGCTCCGCCATCCGAGTGCCGGGTCGATAGCCGCGTGCGAGTGCGTCCATCCGCCATGCGAGTGCTCGCCGCTGCCGTGCTGGTGATGGTCGTGATCATGACCGTCACTGTGGTCGTGATCGCCGTGGTCGTGGTGCACGTGATCGTCGTGCGCTTCGGTGTGCGGTGCACCGACGGCCACCGGCGCGCGCACGGGAGCGACCCGCGGTGCCAGCGCGCGTCGCATGCGGGTCAGCTGCAGCGCGCGGCGGGCGAGCGTGACACCGATGCCGGCGAGCAGCAGGCCGCTAACGAGCCCGAGCCACGGGTAGAGGCGCTCGGGCGCGATCACCGACGACGTGGTCAGCACGAGCCCGAGGACCGCGACGCCGGCCGTGTGCGTCGCGGTCACCGTGAGTCCGATGAAACCGGCCTGGCGGAGGGTGCCGCGCTGGCCGACGACGTAGGCGGCGATGACCGTCTTGCCGTGACCGGGAGCGAGCGCGTGGAACGCGCCGAGGACGATCGCGATCAGCGTCGCGAGGATGCCGAACGCCAGCGTCAGATGCCGTCGCGCCACAAGGTCGGTGAAGGCGCGGCTGGCGCGGTCGGCGCTGCGCGGCAGCAGGGCGGTGGCCGCTGCGCCAGGCGTCGCAGCGACGGCGGGCGCGGGCGCTGCGAGCTTTGCCGGTTCGAACGTGACGGTCGCAGCTCGCTGGTCGGGCGATGACCGGGACTGGTCGACCGGGTAATGGGTGAGGCGGTCCGTTGCGCTCGTCGTGGCGACATCGGACGCGACCAGGTTCACGCCGGACGTCGCGATCACGACCTCGTGCCAGCCGATCCGACCGTCGAATGCAAGGTTGCGATAGGCGAGGCCGTGCCGGCCCGCCGCGATCCTCGCGCTGGCGCGCAACGTGCACTCGAGCCGTAGGGTCGGCAGCCCCGCTTGCCCCGGCGGGAACGTGAGCGAGTGCCTGGCGTCGGCGTGAACGGCGAGCCGGCGGCCGTCGAGTGTGAGCGTCGTCTGGTCTGCGGCCGATGCGCACGCCTTGCTCGCCCATGCTGTCGCTTCGGTGTCCGCGATGGCGCCGTCGTGGTCGGTATCCATGTCACCGCGCGCCTGCACGGTCGGCAGCTCGGCTTCGTCGGTCACGAGGTCGACAACCACCGTATCGGCGTAGATGCTGAGGCCGCTGTACTGGTTGATCGTGAAGTTGCCGAGCGGATGAGCGGACGCCCTCACCGCGGGCAGCAACGCCAACGCGAGCGCGGTGATCGGGAGCAGCAGTGCACGTTTCAACGGTTCGCCTTTCCTTCGAGCGTCGCGAGCATCGCTCGCGCCGTCGGGGCCTGGAGCAGGTCGAAGTTCGGGCTGATCCGCAGCGCAGACCGGAGCTCCGCGATGGAGGTGGTGTCGTTACCGAGGGCGGCGTCGATCATGCCGGCGTGGTACAGCAGTCGTGCATCGGGCGTGCCGAGCGCGAGCGCCTTCACCGCGGCCTGCTTCGCCTCGTCGTAGCGATGGTTCTTGTACAGCGCCCACGCCTGGAGGTCGTAGCCGAACACGTCGTGGCGCACGGCCAGCTCGGCATCGGCGAGCCGCAGGGCGTCGTCGACTGCCACGTCATGGTCGGCTTCGTACGTCGCGAGGGCGCGGTTGAAGACCTGCTTGTTGAGCGTCGCCAGCGTGGCCGTAGCGGCGACGGTGTCGTACGCGGTGCGGGCGCGGGCGTCGTCGTGCTGGAGTCGGTAGAGGTCGCCGAGCGCGGCGAGCGCATCCGGTTGCGGCACGGTCGCGACCGCTTGGCGGTACTGCCCGATGGCGTCGTCGATGTGCCCCTGCGCGGCGCGCTCGCGGGCGAGGCCAGCCCGGGCGATGTAGTAGCCCGGTGCTTCGCGCAGCGCCTGCCGGTAGTAGCGCTCGGCGGTCGCGTACTGGCCGGTGTCGTGTTCGATCTGACCTTGGAAGGTTGTGTAGAACGCGAGGCCGGCATCAGCGAACGCAGAGGCGACGGCTTGGGCCTTGGCTTGCCGTGCGTGCTGGCGGGCGTCGTCGACGTGCCCGGTGAGGAACGCTAGGCGCGCCTGGCGGACGATGACGGCGGCGGCATCGGGCTGCAGCGCGGCGAGGCGCGCGTACGTCGCTCGGGCGCCGTCGTAGTCACCGAGCTCGATCTGCGAGTCGCCGAGCACGGCTGCCGCGCCCATGTCGTCGGGGCGATCTGCGAGGACGATACGCGCCGCGTCGATCGCCCGCTCGAAGTCGTGGGTCGTAGCGAGAACGCTGGCGAGCAGGGTACGGCCTTCGTTGTCCTGCGGGGCCAGTGCGATCGCCCGCTCGACTGCGGTGCGCGCCTGCGTGTAGGTGGCGACGTCGCCGGTGAGGCGGCCGCGTTGCAGGTAGAGCTGCGCGAGGAACCGCAGCCCGGCTGCGGTCGGCGTGTCGGCGACCTCGCGCTCGTAGTCGGCCACGAGACGGGTGGTCTCGGCGCGGCCGGAGGTGGCAGCGTTCCACAGCGCGGCGTTGGTCTGTGCCACGGCGCCGACGGGTGCGGTCGCTCCGTGCGATGACCATCGGAGGTAGCTGCCCCCGATGACGAGCAGGGTGGCGATGCCTAGGACCGGCACACGACGCCTCATGGCTCTCCTCGATTCGGTCGGTGGTCGTCTGACGAGCGGGCGGCGTACGGTCCGGCCCCGCACCGACGAGCGGGCGGGACCGGACCGGGCGTCGAGCCGCCTCGTCAGTGGGGCATACCCAGGTACGGGAAGGCGCTGAGGTAGTCGGTGTGCGGTCCGACGCAGTCGGTGCTCACCGCACCTCGTGTGACGACGTTGAGTTCGGTGTCGATCACGTCGTCGGCGGGCGAGCGGCCGTTGAACACGCCGTTGGTCGCCGCGTTGGTGGTGTCGTACGGCAACGTGTCGGGCAGCAGCACGTCGGCGAGTCCACCGGCTTCGGCGTTGGTGTACGGCTTGCCGCTCAGGGAGGAGAACTCCTCGAGCACGGTGATCACGTTCGAGCGGAACTTGCCGCCGCCAGCCGTCGCGTCGTCGGCCGGGTTGCGGATGGCGTTGAACTCGTTCTTGTCGTTGTCGACGCCCGAGTTGAACACCTTCTTGAACCCGTTGAACACGGTGTTTATGGCCGGTCGGCCCATTCGGTCGTACTGCACGCGACCGTCACGGCTCGTGGTCGAGCCCCACACGTTCACCTTCGACGAGCCGAGCTCGGAGTTCGGGATCGAGAGCACGATGGCGTTCGTGTTGAGCGGCTTGAAGAAGTCGACGCCGCCACCACCACAGAAGCTGCGGCCGCCCGTCGCCTGCACGGTGTTGTTGAACGCGTCGAGGTCGAAGAAGAAGGGATCCGACCGCGGACCAGCAAACGTCTTGACGCCGTAGCGCTCTTCGTTGATCGCGCCGGTGGTGCCGCGGGCGATGACCTCGCGGTCCTCGCCGTCGACCTTGCTCACCGTGTAGCGCTGGGTGCCGTCCCGGCGCACCGCGCCGAACTTCGCCACGAACGACACGAGCGAGCCATGGTCGTTCCCGTCGCCGTGACGGCCGTGACGCCAGCCGTCGCTCTTGTCGTCGTCCGCGGACGGCGCCGACATCACGTTGATCCGGTACGCCACGTCGGTGGCGTACGCGGTCTGGGTGGTCACTACGCCAAGGCCGGGGTGTGTCGTCATTGCCAGCACGGTGTGCATGGCGTCGGCGGCGAACACGTACACGTCGTTGATGTCGGCGTCGTGACGACCCAGTGGCGACTGGAACTTGCCGGGAGCGTCGAGATGGTCGGCCGCGTACACGCCGGCCGGCGCACCCAACGCCACGATCGCCAGTGCCGACAGGCCGATCGCGGTACCCCGCTTGACTTTCCGTTGGAACAGCATGGTTCCTCCTCGGAACTCATCCGGGCGCACGCGCGCCCGGCTCGTGTTTCACCGAGGGGTCGCCGAGACCACCATTGCGTGAGCGCGCATGCGCAAGCTCACTGCCTAACCCACCGCGAACGAAACCACCTGCTTCGTGCTGCCGGGCTCACCCCTCGGGCAGTAGTTCGACGCTGACCCGGTGAGCGGATCACGAAAGCCGCAGGATTCGACCAGCCGGGTCGGCGACACGTCCACCCTGCGCGACGCCCCCACCGCTGCCCTCAACTCACACCCATGTAACTCCGCAGCCGGACCAAGCTTAGGGTCGGCGGGGCCGTGCCGCTGAGGCTGGTCGAGGTCGAGGTGGTCAGCTGGCGGTGGCTTGGGTGAGGTCGGCGAACGCGAGTTGGGCGTGGTCGCCGGCGAGTTTCCCGCGCATGGCGCCGTAGCCGTCCCAGCGGGTGTTGAGCGGTGAGTGCTCGATGGTGTGACCGAACATGGTGTCGACGGTGTCGTCGACTTCGCTGCGCCGGGCGGCGAGCACGGGGAGCGCGGAACGGTGGGTTTCG